>NZ_JAKVPU010000005.1:456907-486303 GCF_022487605.1 Bacillus sp. ES1-5
CCAGAAGTGAAACCGGAGGATCCGAAAGAACCAGAAGTGAAACCGGAGGATCCGAAAGAACCAGAAGTGAAACCGGAAGACCCGAAGAAACCAGAAGTGAAACCGGAAGAACCCGAAGTAAGACTGGAAAAATTAATTAAAGAGCCGCACGTAAAAATAGAAAGAGAATTACCGAAAACAGGGGCAGAATCTCCATGGATGATGTCAGTTGGTGCGGGAATTTCATTCTTAGTTGGCGGAGTATTATTCATATTAGGTAGAAGAAGAAAACAGTAATTCTAAAAGCACAATGAGTTCGATCATGTATCGGATTCATTGTACTTTCGTTTTTTGATATATAAAGAAAAGCTCCTTCCATACGTGGAAGGAGCTTTATTTTTGTATATTAAAACATACTTGAGCTGTGCATCGGTTGAAGTTTTGCATTTGGATCGAAGTAAGCTTTTGCATTGTTTACTGCTGTTGGTGCTTCACCAAAGCCGCAAGCAATGAGTTTTACTTTTCCTTCATATGTACAAATGTCACCAGCAGCGTAAATGCCAGGAATATTCGTTTCCATTTTCGAATTCACGAGAATGCTGTTTTTTTGTATATCTAAGCCCCAATTTTTAATTGGACCAAGAGAGGAAACGAAGCCGTAGTTTACAATTACATCATCCACATCGATGATAATTTTTTCTTCCGTTTTTACGTGTTGAAGAACGACTTGTTCAATCTTGTCATCACCAATGAGTTCTACTGGAACGTACGGTGTACTTACGTCTGCACGAGAATTCATTAAGCTTTCTACGCTATGTTCATGCGCACGGAATTTATCACGGCGATGAACGATTGTAACTTTGTCAGCAATTGGCTCTAACATCATTGTCCAATCAACAGCTGAGTCGCCGCCACCAAATACTACGACGCGCTTACCAGCAAATTTATTCATATCGTCAACGAAATAATGTAAGTTTTTCTTTTCGTACTTTGTTGTACCTTCTAATTCTAAGCGGCGTGGTTGGAAAGCACCATTGCCAGCAGTAATAATAACTGATTTAGAATAGTGAGTTTGCTTATTTGTAACAAGTTTAAATATACCGTCAGCTTGTTTCTCAAGTGTATCAACAGCTTCTTCTAAACAAACGGTTGGGTCGAATTTTTTCATTTGCTCTTTTAAGTTATCAACTAATTCTTGTGCACGCACTTTCGGGAATCCAGCTACATCATAAATGTATTTTTCAGGGTAGAGTGCGGATAATTGTCCTCCAAGTTGAGGTAAGCTTTCAATGATTTTTACACTTGCTTGTCTCATGCCGCCATAAAATGCTGTGAACAGTCCTGTTGGACCACCACCAATAATTGTTATGTCGTAAACTTTTTGATTTTCTGCCACTTTCATTCCCCCTATAGATGGAATTTTGATATTGATTTCATATATTGTTCATATGTACACGAAAATCCTGCAAATGATGACACTTTCAAATAAATGATAGCATATTTGAGTTCATAATACTTCTGAAAACGACTGAATTGTGTGTAAGTTTTCGCATAGATGCTTTTTTAATTGTATAAAATATGGTGAAAGGAAAATACATGAAAAAAAGGTTGAAAAACCCTTGAAAACGCTATGTTATTTTAAAATATTGATAATTCGCCAGACGCTTGAATTCTGGAATAAAACCGACTAATATAGGGAAGTATTATGTTAAATTTCTATGACAAAATTCGTACGATTTTTTGACTGCGTTTTGTTATGATATAGAATGTGATAAATTCCACATTCTTGACAAATAGAGTTTTTAGTACTTGGTATTATTTTTCATTACTATTATATAAAGAAAAGGGTTGTGATTTGGTGAAGACTCCAAAAATCGTAGTTTTAGGTGCAGGTTATGGCGGGATGATTACGACTGTTCGTCTGCAAAAAGCATTATCTGTAAATGAAGCTGAAATTACGTTAGTAAACAACAACAGCTATCACTACCAAGCGACTTGGTTACACGAGAGCGCAGCTGGTACATTACAAGATGAAAAAATCTGTCTAGATATTCAAGACGTTATTGATACAAATAAAGTGAACTTTGTACAAGATACAGTAGTAGAAATTAAAGCTGCTGAAAAACGCATTATCTTAAAAGACGGCGAGTTAGAGTATGACTACTTAGTAATCGGTCTTGGTTTCGAATCAGAAACGTTTGGAATTACAGGATTAAAAGAGCATGCATTCTCAATCGCTAACATTAATGCAACTCGTCAAATTCGTGAGCATATGGAAGCTAGTTTCGCTAAATATGCAACTGAACAACGCGATGAATTAGTAACAATCGTTGTTGGTGGTGCTGGATTTACTGGTATCGAGTACGTAGGTGAGCTTGCAAACCGTGTTCCTGAACTTTGCAAACAGTACAATGTACCACGTGAAAAAGCACGTATTATCTGTGTAGAAGCTGCTCCAACAGCACTTCCAGGTTTCGATCCAGCATTAGTAGAATACGCTGTAAAACAACTTGAGAAAAAAGGCGTAGAATTCCGCATCGGTACAGCAATTAAAGAAGCAACTGAAGAAGGTATTATCGTTGCAAACGGTGATGATACTGAATTACTAAAGTCTGAAACAGTAGTTTGGGCTGCAGGTGTTCGTGGTAACGGTATTGTAGAAGAGTCTGGCTTTGAAGCAATGCGCGGACGTGTAAAAGTTGATGAGTACATGCACGCTCCAGGATACGAAGATGTATTCATGGTTGGTGACGCAGCGTTAATCATTAACGAAGAAATTAACCGTCCATACCCACCAACAGCACAAATCGCAATTCAAGAAGGTTACAACATTGCACACAACTTAACTGTGTTAGTTCGTGGCAAGGGCGAAATGAAAAAATTCGCATTCGATAATAAAGGGTCTGTATGTTCTTTAGGTCATGACGATGCAATGGGCGTTGTTATGGGCAAAAAGTTAACAGGTTGGAAAGCTTCTTTCATGAAGAAAGTTATCGATAACCGTTACCTATTCTTATTAGGTGGACCTTTATTAGTTCTTAAAAAAGGTAAATTAAAGTTCTTTTAATATATAGTAGAAAAAGCAGAAACGGGTAAGAGCTGTTTCTGCTTTTTTCATTTTAAAAATATAGTATAATATATAAAAAAGAAAGAATATTCTGTCCGTTATAGTAGAGGAGGGTATTACATCATGGAGAAGCGAGGGAAAGTGTGGTTAGCTGTTAGTGGTTTAGTTGCTACAAAAGATGGCAGGTGGCTGTTCGTTAAGAAAAAATACAGTGGATTAAAGGGGAAATGGTCTTTACCGGCTGGTTTTGTAAATGAAGGTGAGACGGTTGATGAAGCTGTGAAACGTGAAGTGTTAGAAGAGACAGGTATCGTCGCTCATGTGAAGGGGATCATTGGTGTTCGATCGGGCGTGATTCGCAATGAGATTAGTGATAATATGATTATTTTCCTTTTGGAGCCTGAAGGAGAAAACATTATTGTACAGGAGAAGGAATTGTCTGAAGTAGCATTTTTACATCCAGATACGATTGCAGACGATCAAAATACGTCTTTACTTATCAAATATTTGTTTGAAGGAAGGTCAGAACTACATCTTGAGATGAACAAAACATTAGATCCAGGAGAGCAATTTGGTTATACAGCCTATCACGTATTTACGGCACAGACGAAGGAGAGGGAGAAAGAGTGAGTATACCGGTACTACTTATTTCAATGATGTTATTTTTCATTTTGTTTTTTGGAATTGGATTTTTACTCAACATGATATTGCGAGCGACATGGGTAATGGTTATTGTATATCCGATTGTTTGTATACTTATTATTAATAAGGCGAGTGTGTGGGATTATTTTTCAAAGCCGAAAGAAACATTCTCTTCATTTGGGACAAGTGTATCGCATTTAGGGCAGGCAGATGTGTTTATTCTATCTACTGGATTAGTAGGTGCTGCCTTAGCCGGAATTATAATTAAGAAACTTCGGAAAAGCGGATATCAAATGTTTTAATCTCCAATTCATTTGGGGATTATTTTTTTGCATATTCCTTCATTGTATAGGGAATGATTAACGATGAAGGAGTGTGGAATATAAAAATGTTAAAACGATATTGTATTCGCATTATGATGACTTGTTTACTTGTATCCGCATTATGCGTAACATGGAATGCTTTCACAGGAGTTTCTTTATTAGAGAGTGTAAAGAAATATGAGGGAACGAGTGCAAAAGAAGTACATGCAGCAGAAGTTAAGAGAAATGTTGCTCCGAGTAAAGAAGTGATAAATGCTTTAGAGCAGGCAAACGACTGGTCTAAATATCGTTCAATTGAAATGACAGCAACAGGTTATACGTCGGGAATTGAGTCAACTGGTAAGAGGCCGGGACATCCGGAGTATGGTATTACATATTCAGGTGTTAAGGCAAAAAGGGATTTATATTCCACAATTGCTGCGGACTTACGTGTATTTCCGATCGGAACGATTCTATTCGTGCCAGATTACGGGTATGGTGTTGTTGCTGATAAGGGCGGTGCTATAAAAGGAAACCGTCTTGATCTATATTATGATACGGTGAAAGATGTTTATAGCCAATGGGGTAAGAAAAAGGTAAATGTATACGTAGTGAAAATAGGAAATGGTAAGTTTACAGAAGAAGAGTTAACGATGTTAAATGAAGACGAAACGATGCAAGTGTTTCGTGGTCAATATTTAAAACAAAGATAGTCTAGTGGGAATTACGCTAGACTTTTTTATTTTATAAATAGAAGAAATATGGATTCTGTAGGATATAACAGAAGTTAGAATTGTCGCATTTTATCGAAAATAAAGTTATAATAAAGGTAGAGTAGAGAAATTTAGGGGGTCTGAACATGTTTCAAGTACAAAAAGAATTAGCAAGCCATGAAGCGGTAATTGTTGCCTTATTTGAAGAAGAGAAAACGAGTAGTTTTGTAGAAGAACTGGACAAAGCGTTTGAAGGACAACTACAAGTTTTATTAGAAGAGAAAGAACTTTCTACTAAGAAGAAAGCTATTTCAAAAGTACATAGTTTAGGAAAAACAAATGTGAAACGTTACTATTTCGTTGGTTTAGGTAAGAAAGAGTCTTACACGACAGAAACGTTGCGTGCTGCTCTTGGTAAGGCGTTTAAAACGTTACAAGCAGCAAAAGTACAAGATGCAGCAATCTTACTTGATTCTTTCGTAACAGAGAAATTAGATCCGATTGATGTAGCTCACATTGCAGCAGAAGTACAAGGTCTTGGTACATATGAGTTACAAACATATAAATCAGATAAAAAGGATCGTGTGGAGCTAGAGAAGTTCACGGCTATTACAGCGGAAGATGCGCAAGAAATTGAAGCCGCATTAACAGTTGGCTACGTACATGGACGTGCAACAAATTCAGCTCGTACACTTGTAAATATGCCGCCAAACGTATTAACGGCAACAACGCTTGCTGAGTATGCTGTTGAGTTAGCGGAAAAGTATGATATGGATTATAAAGTTCTTGAGAAAGAAGAGATGGAAGAGCTTGGTATGGGTGCGTTACTTGCAGTAAACCAAGGATCTACTGAGCCACCAAAAATGATCGCTCTTATTTATAAAGGAAAAGAAGAGTGGACAGATGTAATTGGATTCGTTGGAAAAGGAATTACATACGATACAGGTGGTTATTCGTTAAAACCACGTGAAGGCATGGTCGGTATGAAAGGTGATATGGGTGGTGCTGCTGCTGTATTAGGTGCAATGGAAATTATCGGTGAACTTCGCCCAGAGCAAAATGTGATCGCTGTTATTCCATCAACTGATAACGTTGTAAGTGGTACAGCATTTAAGCCAGACGATGTAATCACATCTATGAGCGGAAAAACAATTGAAGTATTAAATACAGATGCAGAAGGTCGCCTAGCGTTAGCTGACGGTATTACGTATGCGAAAAAACTAGGTGCAAACTATCTTATTGATGTTGCGACATTAACAGGTGGTGTAATTGTTGCACTTGGAAATCAGACGACAGGCGCAATGACAAACAATGAAGCGTTGTTTGAGCAAGTGCTAGAGGCGTCTATGGAAACAGATGAATCAATTTGGCAATTACCGATTTTTGATCGTGATAAAGAACGCGTTCGAAACAGTAAGTTTGCCGATTTAAATAACTCACCAGGCCGCGAAGGACATGCGGTTATGGCAGGTACATTCTTAGGTGAATTTGCTGAAGATACACCGTGGGTACACTTAGACATCGCTGGAACATCTGAAACGTCAGGAGCGCATGATTTAGGACCAGCTGGAGCAACAGGTGCAATGGTACGTACACTTGCAACACTTGTTGAACGTTTCGGAGAAGAGTAAAATTATAAGAGAAGGCTGTTCCAATACTTTGGAACAGCCTTTTTTATTGGTAGGATTATTGTCATTTTTTTTCGTTAAGTCGATATAATTTCATTTCCTATTGTACTGTTCTATAGGAAAAGATGGATGCTATAAAGAAATCGTATATAACGTTCCATTTAAAGCGAATGAAGTGCGACCTGTTTCTTCAGAGACAACTAAAATAAGTGCATCGCTTTTTTCTGATAAGCCAATCGCAGCTCTGTGACGTGTTCCTAGTTCAGGATCAACTTCTGTGCTTTTCGTTAACGGAAGAATATTGGCAGCTGAAACAATATGATCATTTTTAACGAGAACGGCTCCGTCATGAAGAGGGTTACCTGGATAGAAAATGGATTCAAGTAACGGTGAGGTTAAATGAGCATGTAATGTTGTTCCAGTTTGAATGAGAGAGTCAAGCGGCTCGTTTCTTTCCACAACAATAAGAGCACCGTGTTTTCGGGCGCTTAAATGTTGGACAGTTGCTGTAATAGAATGTGAGCTTTCAGTATAAGGTGATAAATACGCTTGAATATAGTATGTAGCTGCCAATGTTTGTACGTTTGCTAACATATGATGAATATCTTCCATTTTGCACAAAATACATTCATCTTCTTTATCAATTGCTTGTCTCATAATTGATAATTCTTTCTCAGCAATTTCAATCATTTGCTTTGTTTGTATTTTGAGCTCTTCTGACAAGCCCCATTCTTGCATAATCCTCATTCCCTTTAGTGGAGTATTTAACCATAGTGTATACAAATATTCCTAGTAAAATCCTGTTAGATTGTAAAAAATATTGAGATACAGGTTGTTTTTTTCATATAATAAAGGTATGACAAGCGAGAGGAGATAGAAATATGAACTGGAAACAAGAATTTAGTCGCTGGCTTTCATATGCAGAGTTAGACGCAGAACTAAAAGAACAGTTAGAAAACATGAAGCAAGATGAGAAGAAAATTGAGGACAGCTTTTATAAAAATCTAGAATTCGGCACAGGTGGTATGCGTGGTGAACTTGGTGCTGGTACGAACCGTTTGAACGTATATACAGTTCGTAAAGCAACACAAGGATTAGCGAAGTTTATTGAAAAATTAGGTGAAGAAGCGAAAAAACGCGGTGTTGTTGTAGCGTACGATTCTCGTCATAAATCACCTGAATTTGCAATGGAAGTAGCTGCTACACTTGGTGCACACGGTATCACAACATATGTGTTTGAAAGCTTACGTCCAACGCCAGTGCTTTCTTTCGCAGTTCGTCATTTACATACAGTAAGTGGAATTGTTCTTACGGCAAGCCATAATCCGCCGGAATATAACGGTTATAAAGTATATGGTGAAGATGGTGGGCAGTTGCCTCCAAAAGAAGCTGATGAGTTAATTAGCTATGTAAATGCAGTAGAGGATGAGTTAACAGTTGAGGTTGCTAATGTGGAGCAATTAAAAGCTGACGGTTTATTACATATTGTTGGACAAGAAGTAGATGATGCATATGCAACAGAATTGAACAATGTCATCATTAATAAAGAAATGGTACAAAATGTTGGAAAAGACTTAAAAATCGTCTTTACACCATTACATGGAACATCAAATATTTCTGTGCGCCGTGGTTTAGAAGAAGTTGGATTTACAGATGTAACAGTTGTAAAAGAGCAAGAGTTACCAGATCCGAACTTCTCTACAGTAAAATCACCGAACCCAGAAGAGCATGCAGCGTTTGAGTATGCAATTCGTGACGGTGAGAAGGTAGGCGCAGATGTGTTAATCGCAACGGATCCTGACGCAGACCGCCTAGGTGTTGCAGTTCGTAATCACGATGGTGAGTTCCAAGTATTAACTGGTAACCAAACAGGTGCATTAATGCTTGATTACTTATTATCTCAAAAGAAAGAAAACGGAACGCTTCCAGAGAACGGTGTTGTATTAAAAACAATCGTAACGTCTGAAATTGGCCGTACAATCGCAAAAGCATACGGTTTAGATACAGTTGATACGTTAACTGGATTTAAATTTATCGGTGAGAAAATTAAACAGTATGAAGAAAGCGGACAATACGAATTCCAATTCGGTTATGAGGAAAGCTATGGTTATTTAATTCGTCCATTCTGTCGTGATAAAGATGCAGTACAATCTGTTCTATTTGCATGTGAAGTAGCTGCATACTACAAATCACAAGGTAAAACGTTATACGATGGTTTATTAGAAGTATTTGAGAAGTACGGTTTCTTCCGTGAAGATCTTGTATCGCTAACGTTAAAAGGAAAAGATGGAGCGGAACAAATTCAAGAAATGATGGCAACATTCCGTGAAAATCCTCCGAAAGAAGTAGCGGGCTTAACAGTTGTAGCTGTTGAAGACTATAAAGCGAGCATCGTTACATCTTTACAAGATGGACATAAAGAAGAGATTCACTTACCGAAATCAAATGTGTTAAAATATCAATTAGAAGATGGTTCTTGGTTCTGCCTACGCCCATCTGGAACTGAACCGAAGATTAAGTTCTACTTCGGTGTTCAAGATAATTCTTTACAAAATAGTGAACAAAAGTTACTTACTATTAAAGAAGATATTATGAATCGTTTATAATATAAAGTAATTTTAAGTAGTAAGGAACAAAAGGGAGTGAAACCTCCCTTTTGTTCTATGTAAGGAAATGATCGTTATTGATTCTGACAGAAGAGAGGGTATTTTGTGATGAAAAGAGTAAGAAAAGCGATAATCCCAGCAGCTGGATTAGGAACACGTTTTTTACCAGCTACAAAAGCAATGCCAAAAGAAATGTTACCGATAGTAGATAAACCAACTATTCAATACATTGTAGAAGAAGCAATAAAATCAGGAATTGAAGATATTATTATCGTTACTGGTAAAACGAAGCGCTCTATTGAAGATCATTTTGATAATGCATTTGAGTTAGAGCAAAACTTATTAGAAAAGAAAAAGTATGAGTTACTTGAAAAAGTACAGGCTTCTTCAAAAATGGTAGATATTCATTATATCCGTCAAAAAGAACCAAAAGGATTAGGGCATGCAGTTTGGTGTGCGCGTAAATTCATCGGTGATGAGCCATTCGCTGTTTTATTAGGTGATGATATCGTTCAAGCTGAAAAACCATGTTTACGTCAATTAATTGAAGAATATGATAAAACGCTTTCTTCTGTTATTGGTGTACAAACGGTTCCAGAAGATGAAACACACCGTTATGGAATTATCGACCCATTAGAGCAGGAAGGACGTCGTTATCAAGTTCGCAATTTCGTTGAGAAACCAGCAGCAGGTACAGCACCTTCAAACTTAGCAATTATGGGACGTTACGTTTTAACACCTGAAATCTTCATGTTCTTAGAACAGCAACATGTTGGTGCTGGTGGTGAAATTCAGTTAACAGATGCAATCCAAAACTTAAACGAAATTCAACGTGTATTTGCTTACGATTTCGAAGGAAAGCGCTACGACGTAGGTGAAAAGTTAGGATTCGTTCAAACGACAATCGAAATGGCCCTGCAACACCCAGAATTACGTGATGAAATGGTTCCAATGATGCAGAAAATTTTAGAAGAACACACGAAGCAACAGTCTTAATATAAAAAAGGAGTTATTTCAGTGTACTGAAATAACTCTTTTTATTATGAAATCGTCGAATGAGAATGCTGATAAGCGGAACGACGTACAGCATAGTATATACGAGGTGCGATAATAGCACCAATAATTGTAAATGCAATATCTTTTACTGCGAACCACATCATAATCATCCAAGCAGCTTTATAACTCATATTACCACCCATGAAGAAATTGACTGCCCCGTACATATAAGTAGTACCGATAATATACGTTAAAATGATTCCTGTGAAGGAGGCAATTGCAAATGTACTGAATGTTGGTCGTTCTTTTTGTTCTACTAGTTTTCCTGATACGTAAGCAACGATAATAAATGCAATAATAAAACCACCAGTAGGATCTAAAAGTGCCCCGAATCCAGCTTTGAAGTTAGCGAAAATTGGTGCACCAGCTAAGCCAACGAGCATATACACAGTCATTGATAATGCACCAAGTCTACTTCCAAGAAGAAGCCCTGCTAAAATTGCGAAAAATGGTTGCATAGATAATGGGATGCCCGCTACTTGCAGGAATGGTGCCCAAGATACAATATTTGCACCAATGGCCATAAGAGCGACGAACATGGCAGCTAATGCTAAATCTAAAACATGAAATCTTCTCATAATGTTAACCTCCTGTTGTTTTTAGGTTAACATTATCGTAGCGAAAATATTTACTTGTTGTCAATCAAAATATTTTGATAAGAAGGCTTCAAATACTCTCTTAGCAACGTATACGGAATACGAAATTGAGGAATTCCGCTTGAATAAGGAGCGATCTCATATAAAGGGAAATAAATGACGAGATTGTCCGGTTCTAAAAAGAAGTGAAACTTTTTCGTACTCATTACTTTTTCAGTTGCATCAGGAAAATAAATGCCTTCATTTTGTTTAATTTGTCTTACAATCTCAGCGCGGATTACTTCTTTATATTTATCTTCTTGTTGAAATAGATCGTCTAAGTGTAGTAACTTTTTTTCTTTTAAATCAAATGTGTTTGCCTTCCACGTATAAAGGCCGTGCGCTCCGCCTGTATATTGATAGTAATTCACATATAGGCTGAGCAACGGTGGTTTATTTAAGGAGACTTTATAATCAACATTCGCCACGTACGGATGAAAAGGTGTACTAGATCCTTCTGTTTCTTTATAATATTTTTTTGCGTCTTTTTCTAATTTTGTTTTAAATTTGTCAGTAGATTTTTTGTAATAGAAATTGAGCTTATTTTGAAATTTAGAATCGGAAAAATTGTGAAACGAAGGTCTGTTAATTTGATATTCTATATAAGGTTTCTTACCTTTTTGTGTTACAGTCTGAACATCGATTGTCAGGTTGGATGCTTTGGCTGCTAGTGCACAATTTGGTACAATAGTCAGCAAGGAGAACATAAGCAGTAATATACAAAATTTCTGTTTCATTTAGGTGAAACCTCCTTATATAAGTGTTATAAGTAGTTTGAAAATAAATAGGTAAAATTATACATTCGATTAAAGTAAAGAAGGAGGAAACGATATGGGAAAAACTTTAATGGATTCACTTGGAATTGAGTTGTTAGAGATGACAGAAGATAAGGTGGTTGCTACGATGCCTGTTGATGAGCGTACGCATCAGCCGTTTGGTTTTTTACACGGTGGTGCATCTCTTGCATTAGCAGAAACAGTAGCAAGTGTCGGTTCATACAATTTAATTGATCAAGAGAAATGCATCTGTTTCGGTCTAGAAATTAATGCAAATCACATTCGCTCAAAGAAAGATGGAATTGTAACAGCGATTGGAACACCGATACATAGAGGACATTCAACGATGGTTTGGGATGTACGTATTATTGATGAGAATGATGATTTACTATGTATATCAAGATGTACAGTAGCAATTAAAGAAAAGCGTGAAAAGTAAAAAGAGGCGGCTCAATAGAGCGCCTCTTTTTTATAATTAAAACTGGATTTTCTTCTCTAAGAAACCTTTTAGTTCGCTAATTGGCATACGAACTTGTTCCATTGTGTCACGGTCACGTACTGTAACAGCTTTGTCTTCAACTGAGTCGAAGTCGTAAGTGATACAGAATGGTGTACCGATTTCGTCTTGACGACGGTAACGTTTACCGATAGAACCAGTTTCGTCAAAGTCTACCATGAAGTCTTTAGCTAGTTCTGCGAATACTTCAGTAGCACCTTCAGATAGCTTTTTAGATAATGGTAAGATAGCTGCTTTGTATGGTGCTAAAGCAGGGTGGAAACGAAGAACTGTACGAGAATCGTTTTCTAATTGCTCTTCTTCATATGCATCACATAAGAATGCTAATGTTACGCGATCAGCGCCTAAAGATGGCTCGATGCAGTACGGTACGTAACGCTCATTCGTTTGTGGATCGATATAGTTAAAGTCTTCATTAGAGTGTTCCATGTGACGTTTTAAATCGAAGTCTGTACGAGATGCTACGCCCCATAGTTCGCCCCAACCGAATGGGAATCGGAATTCAATATCAGTTGTTGCGTTACTGTAGTGAGATAATTCCTCTTCACCGTGGTCACGAAGACGCATGCTTTCTTCAGTCATACCAAGTGAAAGTAACCAGTTCTTACAAGTTTCACGCCAGAATGCGAACCACTCTAAATCTTCACCAGGCTTACAGAAGAATTCAAGTTCCATTTGTTCGAATTCACGTGTACGGAATGTGAAGTTACCAGGCGTGATTTCGTTACGGAAGCTCTTACCGATTTGGCCGATACCAAATGGAAGCTTTTTACGCATAGAGCGTTGTACGTTTTTGAAGTTTACGAAAATACCTTGTGCTGTTTCAGGACGAAGGAAGATTTCGTTCGTGCTAGACTCTGTAACACCTTGGAATGTTTTGAACATTAAGTTGAACTGACGGATTTCAGTGAATTCTTGGCTACCACAATCAGGGCATTTTACTTCATGTTCTTTCATTAAATCAGCCATTTGGTCGAAAGTAAGACCATCAACAACCATTTCGATGCCTTTTGCATCTAATGCATCCTCAATTAATTTATCAGCACGGTGACGCGCTTTACATTTTTTACAGTCGATCATTGGATCGTTGAAGTTACCAACGTGACCAGAAGCGATCCAAGTTTTTGGGTTCATTAAAATAGCTGCGTCTAAACCAACGTTATGTGGAGATTCTTGAATGAATTTTTTCCACCAAGCTTTTTTAACGTTATTTTTTAATTCGATTCCAAGTGGACCGTAATCCCAAGTGTTTGCAAGACCACCGTAAATTTCAGAACCAGGGAAAACAAAACCGCGATGTTTTGCTAAGTTTACAACTTGTTCCATTGAATACATAATAAAATCCTCCTTTTGAAAGTTAACGTATTGGCGATGACGTGCTCAGATACTAGTGAAACGAGCGGTATATGCTTTGAAAACATAAAAAAACGCTCATCCCAAGGCTTAATTGCCTAGGGACGAGCGTTTGCCCGCGGTTCCACCCTAGTTGATACACAACAGGTGCATCCACTTTATCACGTATTGCTCGAGACTGCCGTTTCCTTGCGGCTTCAGGCTTTCACTATCCCTGAATCGCTTTTGTGCAAGTACTTATAAGTCCGTCATCGCTACTTATATTAATAATAATGAACATATTCTAACACGTTCTTTTTTAAATCTCAATAGAGGAACGCGTCTATCTATGATAGAGTCTCGCCTATTTTTTCGTGATTTATTCCGTAATTTTGTTTAATATGCTTAATTGCTTCACGTTTACTAAGCGAGGCAAGCTCGTTATTTTGTACGTATTCCCAAACGACATCGGGCTTTGTTTTTGCATATTCGCGAAGGACCCAGCCAATCGCTTTTTGAATGAAAAATTCTTTTGAAGAATGTAGTTGTCCAATAATCCAGAAAAGAAGTTCTTCATCCATCTTTTGTTTATATTTTAGCTGGAATAAAATAGCGGCGCGTTGTAACCATATGTTATCTGATGCAATCCATTTTGGAATATAGGCAGAAATTAATTCCGGATGTTTTAAAAAGATACCACCTAAAAATGTAGGAACGATGCTATCGACAGAATCCCACCAAGATTTTGTTACAATGAGTTCTTCTAAAAACGGTATATGCGTTTCGTTTATATGCTTTTTATATTTTTGCATAATATCGAGTGCGGCCGCTTGAAATTCACGTTCTGGTAAATCCCAAAGCTCACGTATGATAATTTGAAAGTCTTTTTGATCTGGGAGAGTATGTATTTGGATGACGTCTTTCAATAGTTGTCTTCTTTCAGGTGTTTGAATACCGAGAAATGGGAAGTGATTTTTCATATAACGTGCCATCGGTTCCGCTTTTTCAAGGTTTTTATGAGCTATGAAATGCTCTTGTAATGTTTGTACAAATGGATGCATAAGTGCGTTCTCCTTTCTTATTACCTTTCTCATACCATTATACAGAGAGTTTGGATAAATTTTAAAACATAACTTGTAAAGTAATGAAATATGTTGAAAGTAGAGAGGAGAGGATAAGATGGAAGATCAAGGCATACTAGCAGGTTTCTTTGCTCTTAGTTTTGCGTTTATTCTTGTTGTATTGATTTGGGCAATTATTGCGTATTTATTAACGGCTTTTGCACTGTATACGATGGCGAAAAATGATGGTGCAACGGATGGTGCTCTTGCGTTTATTCCTTTTTTAAATAGTAAAATATGGGGGGATTTAGCAAAAGACAAATTACCAGATTTCTTAAAAGAAGAAGCAGGATGGAAAGTATTCGGCATATATGTCGCGTGTTTCATTTTTAACTTCGTACCAATTCTATATTTATTAGCAACAGCTGTATCGATTGTGCTGTCTATTTATCTTATCTACGCAATTTTAGATAGATACGGAACGAATTCTATATTGTTTACGATTATTCATACAATCACATTTTCGGTTTTCTTACCGATTCACTTGTTCATTATTCGGAATGAGCCGGTAAGGTATAACGAGTAGATATATGCGGGGAGCTGTTTCGAAGATATTTTGGAACAGCTCTTTGTTGGTTAATCGATATTTCTTTGACCAAGAAAAAAGGGCTGCCACATGGGACAGCCCTTTTCTGCTACATAAGGTAGCGTAAATAAATATAAATATGAGAAATGATTAATGAAACGATCATAATTGGGAAGCCGACTTTAAGGAATTCCATGTAGCTAAACTTATGGCCCTCACGACTTGCGATACCTGCAACGATTACGTTAGCAGAAGCTCCAATTAATGTTCCGTTTCCACCTAGACAAGCACCTAATGCTAATGCCCACCATAATACGTCGATTTGTGCGTCAGAAGGTGATAAACCTAGCCCAACTGCCATATCGTTAATAAGTGGGATCATTGTTGCAACGAATGGAATGTTATCAATTGTTGCAGAGGCGATACCAGATACCCATAAAATAAGGATAGATGCGTAAGAAACATCTCCGCCTGTTATTCCAATTACTTTTTGAGCTAACATTTTGATAAGGCCGATATCAATAAGTCCTCCAACAAGTACGAATAGTCCTGCGAAGAAGAAGATTGTTACCCACTCTACACTTGCGAATACCTCTTCAATTTCATGTTCTTTCACACCGATTAGCATAAGTACAGTAGCACCAGTTAAAGCGATGATAGCCGCATCAACATGGAAGATCGAATGAGTCATGAAACCTACGATTGTAAGTCCAAGTACTGTTAAAGATTTTTTCATTAATACTGGATCTTTAATGTATTGCTTTTCATCTAAACTCATTAATTTTTTAATTTGTACAGGATCAGCAATTAATTGTTTACGGTACATGAAGTAAAGTATTGTCGCTGTAACAGCAATAATAATGATTACGATAGGTGCTAAGTTGAATAAGAAAGCATTGAAATCTAAATGCTTATTTGCAGAACCAATCATAATATTTGGCGGATCACCAATTAATGTTGCTGTTCCTCCAATGTTTGAAAAAATAATTTCAGAAAGTAAATAAGGAACAGGATTTACTTGCAGTATGCGCGTAATAGATAAAGTAACTGGAACAACAAGAAGTACAGTTGTAACGTTATCTAAAAATGCGGAACCAAGTGCAGTAAGCAAGGAAAGTGAAATTAAAATTTTAATTGGATTTCCTTGTGCTCCTTTTGCTGCTTTAATGGCAACGTATTGGAAGACACCCGATTTACTCGTAATGTTCACCAGAATCATCATACCGATGAGTAACGTAATCGTCCCCCATTCAATATGTTTCGTAAAGGCGTTGTGTAAATCAACGACCCCCATAATTACCATGAGTGCTGCACCAAGAAGTGCGATGACAGCGCGATTAATTTTTTCTGAAATAATAATGGCATATGTAATTAAAAAGACTGCGATAGCAAAATAATACTGCCAGTTTGCGAGCTCTTGCGTTGTTTCGTGCAAAACTCTCATCTCCTTTCATTCACTTTTCTTAGTGTGTCAAAAAATTAACTAGATGAAACACACATAACGTCATTATAAAGTAGAAAAAAGGAGGATGTAAATGAAAGGGCTTATTTTGTCATATTTTCTGCATCGGTCATTTTTTCTTATTTTTAAAAATATTTGTGGGCATTTGACATATATATAAGATACATCCAATCTGAATATTTAAAATGGAATTAGCATTCGAGCTTGTTCGTGTAGGAGTGTCAAATAGAAAGGAATGACAAAGATGATAAGGAAGGGATCGTATGGATGAACAACGATTTTTATTTTTGGATTTTGAGTTTACGATGCCCCAGCACAGAAAAAAACCAAAAGGATTTTTCCCGGAAATCATTGAGGTAGGACTCGTTTCGGTTGTTGGCTGTAAGGTAGAAGACACGTATTCAGCTCATGTTAGGCCGAAAACTTTTCCTTCTTTAACGGATCGATGTAAGAAATTTTTAGGAATTAAACAAGAAGTCGTAGATAAAGGAATTTCGTTTCCAGAACTCGTTGAAAAACTTGCAGAATATGAAAGGAGATGTAAACCAACCATTGTTACGTGGGGAAATATGGATATGAAAGTGTTGAAGCATAATTGTGAAATGGCAAGAGTAGACTTTCCGTTCTTAGGGCAGTGTCGTGATTTATCACTTGAGTATAAGAAGTTTTTTGGGGAGAGAAATCAAACAGGATTGTGGAAAGCAATTGAGGCGTATGGAAAAGCAGGGACGGGTAAGCATCATTGTGCGCTAGATGATGCGATGACGACGTATAATATTTTTAAATTAGTAGAAAAAGATAAAGAGTATTTAGTGAAACCAGCACCTCCAACATTAGGAGAACTCGTTGATTTTTCAAAAGTGTTAAAGAAAGTGAGTACACAGTAACGACCAAATTGCACAGCATGTAATTTGGTCGTTTTGTTTTTTTAAAGTTTGTAGTCTTTTTTTAACTGCTCTAATGTTTCTAGACTACGAACCGCAAAAGGTGAATCATCTTCAGAAAATGAATTCATTTGAGTTTCTAATGCTAATTTGAGTGACTCTGTATACTCTGGAATTTCTCCTTCATATTTCTTCACCATTTGCTCTGGAATGTTCGTTTGTTCACGGAAAGCTAAAGCGCGTCTTTCATGGAAAAATGGTACGTCAGCTTGTTTTACATTATGTAAGTCACCTTGCACCGGATGTTTTAAAACAGCTAACACTTTTACGACGTAACTGCCAGGACGGCTATTTGTAACTTCGCCGATGTATTTGCCAGTTTTATAAATACCAGTAACGATTTCACCAATTTCAAATGTTTCTCTCATATTTTTCACCTCAAGTTTATAGTAAGGAAAGTATGCGAAGGAGTCAAAGAAATCATTCGCTTTCGGAATGCCCCCTTGAGAATATGGATAGGTTCCACTATAATTTTATATTATATAACAGAAAATTCTGATGTTTTTTGAATCCTATAATAAGGAGTGTTCCGTATGATGCCTTTATATTTTCCGGAAGATAAAACAGAATATATTATTCCAGGGATTGTTTGCGTTCTATTTATCATTGGTGCCGTTGCTACGTGGCGTATGTTCATTCGTGTATCAAAGCGAGAAGCGGAGCGGTTACAGAAAGTTGAAGAAAAACTTTTAGCGGAAAAGAAACAGTAACTCATTTTTGTATGTTTCCCTCTATGCTCGGACAATCTAAGGGCAGAATATATTTTGGAGGGAATAGAATGAAAAAACGGCTTTTTTTCAGTTGTTGTTTATTATTTCTGATGGCAGGTTGTGACCAAGGAAAGCCGAAAGAAATTGACGTGAAATTACATAATGCTTCAGGCGATGAAGTGGGGACTGCAAAAGTAGTGCAGCAAACAAGCGGAGTGAAAATTACGGTTAAAGGGGAAGGTTTCGCACCTGGCCCGCACGGCATACATGTACACGAAATTGGTGAGTGTAAAGCACCACGTTTTGAATCATCTGGGAATCATTTTAATCCTGATAATAAAAAGCATGGTCTTCTTAATCCGAAAGGTGCAGAAAATGGTGATTTACCGAATGTAATTGCAGACGGTTCTGGAAAAATTAAAGCAGAAATCGATGCACCGCACATAACGCTTGAAGAAGGAAAAACAACGATTCATAGAAAAGATGGAGCGTCTATTATTATTACAGAAAACGCTGATGATGGTATGACACAACCAACAGGTAAATCAGGTGATCGAATTGCTTGTGGTGTCATTGTAAAAAAAGCATCGGATATGAAGGAAAAGTAAAAGCTACCGTGCATGGTAGCTTTTTTTGTGAAACGTATTTGAAAAGATATTGATAAAGAAGGTTTTCCCGAATTGCCTCCTTTCTTATTCTGAAAACGTATGGCGCAGTCTATTTAAGATTTCTTCTAAAACAGATCTTGGACAGCCGATGTTAATTCGAATATGTTCTTCCCCGCCTAATCCATATTTCTCACCAGGTTCAACGATGATTTTCCCTTTTTCCTCAAGCAATGTGGTGCGTTCGTCTTGAGAAAGCTGTAGGCGAGAGCAATCAATCCATAATAAAAAGCTACCTTCTGGTTTCGTTACAGAAAGAGCAGGTATGTGATCTTTAATATATTCACAAGCGAATTGAGCGTTATCTTCTATATATAATCGAATTTCATTTAGCCAATCGTTACATTCTGTATAGGCACTTTGCATCGCTGTATAGGCAAATGTATTTAATCCGTGGAAACCTTGTCTATATTGGATAGATGTAAAGGTTTGACGGAGTTTTTCGTTTGGAATGATAATAATCGATGCTTGTAATCCGGCGATATTAAATGTTTTACTCGGAGCCATACAAGTAATCGTGCGTGCTGCTAATTCTTCAGATAAAGAAGCGAACGGTGTATGAGTACGATCCCCGTAAATAATATCGGCATGAATTTCATCCGCGACAACGATTACATTATATTTTGTACATAACGTGCCAAGTTGTGTGAGTTCCTCTTTTGACCAAACACGCCCAATTGGATTGTGAGGACTACAAAGAAGCATGAGTTTGACGCCTTGTTGAAATTGCTTTTCTAAATGATCGAAGTCTATCGCATATGTATCATTTTGTTTCTGTAATGGACTCACGCATAATTGTCTATTGTTTGTTGTGACCATTTCGAAAAATGGGGGATAAATAGGTGGTTGTACGAGAACAGATTCATTTTCCTTTGTGAAGGCCTGTATGCTCGTACTAAGAGCTGGAACGATTCCGGCGCTAAAGACAATCCATTCTTTTTGAATATCCCAGTTGTACTGTTTTTTTGTCCAGTTACAAATAATATCTCCAATATTTTCGGGAGGAAGTGTGTAGCCGAAAATAGGGTGCTCGATACGTTTCTTTAAAGCAGTTTGAATTGGTTTTGGTACTTCAAAGTCCATATCAGCTATCCAAGCGTGGATAAGTTCTTCGTTTTTATACGTATCCCATTTTGTACTATGAGTACCACGTCGATTGACTGTTTTATGAAATAGTTGCATAAGTTTGCCCCCTTCTTCTGTAAACCGTTAAGTTATGAAAGTTCTCTCTCTTCTTATAGAATAGCTGATGTGATAGGATAAAGAAAAGTATTAAAAAGTGAAAAGGCGGGAAGCGAATGGGTGCATATGAAAAGATGATAGAGGTTGTGAAGAATTGGGATCCGTTTCAAATGGGACCGGAGTTTTATGAAACAGAAGCGAGCGATGTTGTGAATGTCGTAAGTGTGTTCGACGATCCAAAATACATCGCAAAAAAGATTCAACATATATACTTTATGTCTTTTGAGGAAGTACCTGCGCTTGGAAAATGTGAGAAGTTAGCTGTGGAATTACTTGTAATAAAAGAAGGCGGAAGCTGTTCATTATAGGCTGTCGGAAATTCCGACAGCCTTTTTTATATATTATTGCGCGGAAAACGCAATGATTTCTTCATAAACATGTTCAGGCTTTTCTTCAGGTAGTAAATGTCCTGTGTTTTCGTAAGAAATAAATTTCGAGTTTGGTAAATCTTTGTGTAGCCGATGCCCTACATGTACAGGGACGACGCGATCTTTTTCACCCCAAATGAGTAGTGTAGGTGTTTCGATTTTTTGTAATTCAGTTGAAGATAAGTCACCTTCACGGTCTCTTATCATACGAGTTAAAGCAGGGAATATACGGTTGTCATAAAAAGGAGCGGAGTAACCTTCCTTCATTTCATCGTCAATTAATGAGTGATCATGAACGACATTCATTAAGTTATGAACAATCCCGCGCCGTATAATCCAGTTCTTTACGTATAAATGAAAGAACGGTAAATAAGAAGAGTACAGTAAAGGTAAGGTTGCGCGTGCTAAATAGCTAGAGCTGCATAGTAAAATCGTCTTTGAGATTAATTCAGGGCGTATACGGTTTACGTAGAGAGAAATTTGTCCACCCATAGAATGCCCAACTAACACAATATTTGAGAGAGATAAATGTTCAATTAAATCGATAATAACCGTTGCTAAATTGTGATAAGAATACTTAAAGAGCTGAGACTTATCACTTTTTCCGAACGGCGGTAAATCAAGAGCAATTACTGTTCCTGCTTTCGATAGTAAAGGAATGAGACGGCGGTAACTGAATGAGGAAGATAAAAAGCCGTGAATGAGCACGAAAGTAGGACGTTCTGTTTTGTTGTCATGTTCATACAATTCGTAATGAATAGTAGTGCCGCGAGTGGAAAAAGTGAAATAAGGACAAGTATATTCGTGATTCATTTTTTGTCACTCCATTGATTTTTGTTCATATCATTTCCAAGGAAGAAAAAAATATGTTAACAAAAAAAGGCAAGATGACGATGTCATCTTGCCTTTCGCTTATTTATTATTACCTACGAACAATATTAGGCGGTGTTTTTCCTTGTAACCCTGCAACTAAATTTTCAGCGGCTGTCATAGCCATTTGCTGCCTAGTTTTTAATGTTGCAGATCCGATGTGTGGTAAAGTCACAACATTTTGTAATAATAAGAGCGAATTATCTTTTTGAATCGGCTCTTGTGTAAAAGTATCAATGCCTGCTGCAAAGATTTTCTTTTCGGTTAACGCATGGATTAACGCTTCTTCATCTACTGTTTTCCCGCGAGAAGCATTAATAAAGATTGCTGTTTCTTTCATTAATGAAAATTGTTTTTCTCCGATGAGATGATACGTTTCATCTGTTAATGGAGTAAGAAGGACAATAAAGTCAGACTGTTTTAGTAGCGTCTGTAAATCACAATATGTAGCACCGAATTTTTGTTCAGCTTCTTCTTTCCGGCGACGGTTATAATAAAGAACATTCATATCAAATCCGAATTTCGCTCGTTTTGCAACGGCTTCGCCAATTCGCCCCATTCCGATAATACCGATTGTACTATGGTGTACATCCAGCCCGAAGTGCTCTTTTCCAATTTCGGCGTTCCATTCACCATTTTTTACGTAGGAGTCGAGTTCGCAAACGCGGCGACCAGCAGATAACATAAGAGCGAAAACAAGGTCCGCTACTGTATCATCTAATACATATGGTGTATTCGTTCCGATTACATTTCGCTTTTCCATCGCTTGTAAATCAAAATTATCGTAACCGACAGAAATGTTGCTTACTACTTTTAAGTTAGGAGCTACATCTAATAATTCTTCATTAATAGCAGATCCGAAATTTAATAATCCATCTTTATCTTGTATTTTCTCCAATAGGACATCACGAGGTACCTTCTCGTTTTGCTCCCATTTTTCATAATCACAGTGTTCTAATAAATAGTTTTCTACAAATGTTGGAACTGGTTCAGCAATATAAACTTTTGGTTTCACGGTTCCATCCCCTTTCACTTTATCCTGCGTTTTTTCACTGATTAAAGTTTCGCTTCCCCCGCTATTAACGGACAGTAAGCCCCCCACCTCAAAAAGTAGCCCAAGTAAAGAGGTTAGTTGGGAGAGCAACTGTCCGTAAAATCCCGATTGGTGCGGATTAAAGTTTCACTTTATTTTGACATAATTCACTAAAAAAATCTTCTTTTCAAACTGGAAAGGGTATTTGTATAATTTAGACACAAACGAAAAGGAAGGATGATTTATATGGTGACAGAAAAGGAATTAGAATTATTAGCTTGTCTTGAAAAAAGTAGTCGATTATCTGTAGATACATTAGCGAAGTTGTTAAATATAGAAGTAGAAGAAGTAAAGAAGATGGTTGAAAAATTAGAAGCGGAAAAGATTATTGTGGATTATGTAACACATATCGATTGGACGAAGGTGAAAGAACATACAGGTTTAACGGCGATGATCGATGTGAAAGTTACGCCAAAGCGCGGCGTTGGGTTCGATGCGGTCGCTGAACAAATTTATCGTTATTCAGAAGTGAAATCTGTGTATTTAATGTCAGGGACATACGATCTTTCTATTACATTAGAAGGAAAGACAATGGGAGAAGTAGCGATGTTTGTTTCTGAGAAATTAGCAACAATTGAATCTGTCGTTTCTACAACAACGCATTTCATTTTGAAGAAGTATAAACATGAGGGAATTATTTACGAAAAAAACGATGATGATAAGCGCATTGTGGTGACACCATGAAGCAATTTGAACTATCTAGAACGGCAGAATCTTTACAACCATCTGGTATTCGAAAGTTTTTCGATTTAGCAGCAAATATGAAAGGTGTTATTTCTCTTGGAGTAGGAGAGCCTGACTTTGTTACACCTTGGAATGTAAGGCAAGCATGCATCCGTTCTTTAGAACAAGGATATACGTCATATACAGCAAATGCAGGATTATTGGAACTTCGTCAAGAAATAGCAAAGTATCTAAAAAAACAATTTGTAGTATCCTATGATCCGAACGATGAAATCATTGTTACAGTTGGAGCGAGTCAGGCGTTAGATGTAGCGATGCGCGCCATTATAAATCCTGATGATGAAGTACTCATTATTGAACCAAGTTTCGTTTCTTATGCACCGCTTGTGACATTAGCTGGAGGAGTTCCGGTTCCTGTGGCAACGACTTTAGAAAACGAGTTTAAAGTACAACCAGAACAAATTGAAGCAGCTATTACAGCGAAAACAAAGGCAATTTTGCTTTGTTCACCAAATAACCCAACAGGTGCAATGTTAAATAAATCCGAGCTTGAAGAAATAGCAGTGATTGTTGAGAAGTACAATTTAATCGTATTATCTGATGAAATTTATGCAGAGCTTGTATACGACGAAGTATATACAAGTTTCGCGAGTATTAAAAATATGCGCGAGCATACAATTTTAATTTCCGGATTTTCAAAAGGGTTTGCGATGACAGGATGGCGCCTCGGTATGATTGCAGCTCCTGTACAATTTTCGGAATTAATGCTCAAAATTCATCAATATTCCATGATGTGTGCACCGACAATGTCTCAGTTCGCAGCACTTGAAGCGTTACGCGCGGGGAATGATGAAGTAATTCGGATGAGAGATAGTTATAAGAAACGCCGTAATTTTATGACGACATCGTTTAATGAAATGGGTTTAACGTGTCATGTGCCAGGCGGAGCATTTTATGTATTTCCTTCTATTTCTTCAACTGGACTATCTTCGGCAGAATTTGCAGAACAGCTATTATTAGAAGAAAAGGTGGCTGTTGTACCTGGAAGTGTATTTGGTGAAAGTGGTGAAGGATTTATTCGTTGCTCGTATGCAACATCGCTTGAACAACTTATGGAAGCAATGAAGAGAATGGAACGGTTTATAGAAAATAAAAAAAGGACAAAACATAATACGCTTTGTCCATAAAAGGGGGGGAATACTAGAAAGCCATGTGTTAGTATTCTATCCCAATATTAGAAAATTATACGTACTCTAGGAAATTTTTCGTTAATTTTGAATGAGTTCTGTCATAGTGGTATAATTTACTAATATAAGGTATGCGTATCCTGAGTAGCTTTACTTAGGTTACGTACTAACTAATCGGATATTTAACAATAAATCATCTGCTTTGCTATCTACAATTTTAGAGAAAATGGTAAACGTATGGGAGTGTTTCATATGTCAGAACAATATACAACTGGAGTGGTTGTAACAGGGAAAGTGACTGGGATTCAAGATTACGGAGCATTTGTAGCGTTAGATGCAGAAACACAAGGGCTTGTGCATATATCTGAAATTACAAATGGATATGTAAAGGATATTCATGACTTTTTAAAAGTCGGTGATACAGTAGAAGTAAAAGTACTTTCAATTGATGAAGAACACAGAAAAATGAGTTTATCGTTAAAAGCGGCGAAAAGAAAACAAGGACGGATTCTTATACCGAATCCATCTGAGAACGGATTTAATACGCTGCGAAAAAAGCTAACAGAATGGATTGAAGAGTCCGAGTTAACAAAGTAAAAGAGGAGCGCATATGAGCGTTCCTCTTTTACTTTGTCTTATGATATATATTTGCAAATATGATTGCATGCAATCATATTCGTATGTCGGAGGTGAAATAAAGACATACTGACTAGCGAATTTCGTTCGTTTCTGGGTGAGTGCCAAGATTTTCTGATGGTTTAAAGAGTAAACCAAGATTAATAAGCCCAGAAATACCGACGATACCGTAAATAATACGTGCGAGAGCTGAGTTTTGTCCACCGAAAATGGCTGCCACTAAGTCAAACTGAAAGAACCCGATCAGTCCCCAGTTCACAGCGCCAATTACAGTAAAGATTAATGCGATACGTTGCAGAGTACTCATGAAAAAGCCCCCCCTTAATTGTGAAGCATGAGCAAGCGATGAGTTAATTAACTCCTTTATAGAATGGCGTAGTTATGTTGTTTTTATACATAAAAAATATAAGAAAAAGGATGTATATACATCTATACCGAAAAATGCGAATTTTTATGCAAAAAATGAACTTTTTCTAAAAAATATATTTTGGTTACGTTTACAATTGTTGAATCGCTTGATTTACAACTTCAGTTTCGCTAAAGTGAATACAGAAATACATATACATTATTGGAGGGAAAAAGATGAGTACACATGTAACGTTCGACTATTCTAAAGCGTTATCCTTCATCGGTGAACATGAAATCACTTATTTACGTGATGCAGTGAAAGTAACACATCATGCAATCCACGAAAAAACTGGAGCTGGGAACGATTTCCTTGGGTGGGTAGACCTTCCGCTTCAATATGACAAAGAAGAATTTGCTCGCATTCAAAAATGCGCAGAAAAAATTAAAAATGACTCTGACATTTTACTTGTTGTAGGTATCGGTGGTTCTTACCTAGGAGCACGTGCAGCAATCGAAATGTTAAACCATTCTTTCTACAACACGCTATCTAAAGAACAACGTAAAACTCCACAAGTGCTATTTGTTGGACAAAACATTAGCTCCACTTACATGAAAGATTTAATGGACGTATTAGAAGGTAAAGACTTCTCTATTAACGTTATTTCCAAATCAGGTACAACAACAGAGCCGGCACTAGCATTCCGTATTTTCCGTAAGTTATTAGAAGAAAAGTATGGAAAAGAAGAAGCTCGCAAACGTATTTATGCAACGACAGATAAAGCACGTGGTGCATTAAAAACATTAGCTGATAACGAAGGTTACGAAACATTCGTTATTCCAGATGATGTTGGAGGACGTTTCTCTGTATTAACGCCAGTTGGTTTATTACCAATCGCAGTAAGTGGCTTAAATATTGAAGAGATGATGAAAGGTGCAGCTGCTGGTCATGGTGACTTCGGTACATCAGAACTAGAAGAAAACCCAGCTTACCAATATGCAGCAGTTCGTAATGCTTTATACAATAAAGGAAAAACAATTGAAATGCTTGTTAACTATGAGCCAGCACTTCAATACTTCTCTGAGTGGTGGAAACAGTTATTTGGTGAAAGTGAAGGAAAAGATCAAAAAGGTATTTTCCCATCTTCAGCAAACTTCTCAACTGACTTACACTCATTAGGTCAATACGTTCAAGAAGGTCGTCGTGACTTATTCGAAACAGTTCTGAAAGTAGGTAAATCTACACATGAACTAACAATCGAATCAGAAGAAAACGATTTAGATGGATTAAACTACCTTGCTGGTGAAACTGTAGACTTCGTAAACACAAAAGCATACGAAGGTACATTACTTGCACATAGCGATGGTGGCGTACCAAACTTAATCGTAAATATCCCTGAATTAAATGAGTACACATTCGGTTACCTTGTATACTTCTTCGAAAAGGCATGTGCGATGAGCGGCTACTTATTAGGTGTAAATCCATTTGACCAACCAGGAGTAGAAGCATACAAGAAAAACATGTTTGCTTTACTTGGTAAACCAGGATTTGAAGAGTTAAAAGCAGAATTAGAAGAGCGTTTAAAATAATAAAAAGCGACCGGATTCCGGTCGCTTTTTATTATTTCATCGAAAAGTCCATCGGTATATTCAAACTAGAGTGGGTATGCTAAAGAAAAAGTCTAGGAGGGATGGGCTTGATTCCGATTCAATCCAATTTAGAAGGACGTACATATGCGTTATATAAGTTAGAAGAGATAATGAAGCCACTTGGGTATAACATTGGTGGTAATTGGGATTACGATAAAGGATGCTTTGATTACAAAATCGATGAAGAAGATGGCTATCAATTTTTACGAGTGCCGTTTACATCAGTAGATGGAGAGTTAGATGTACCTGGTGTAATAGTCCGTCTTGGAACGCCTTATATTCTTTCGCACGTATATCAAGACGAACTAGATGATCACGTAAATACTTTAACAGCTGGAACGAGTGGAATGGATCAATTTGCTGAGCCGAAAGATCCAGATGGAGATGTGAAAAGAAAATATATCAATATTGGGAAAGTACTCATGCAGGAACTAGAAAAACATTTTCTTAATGGTGAATAACAATGAGTATGTCGCTTTCAATGAGAACAAAGGAATGGACTGGATTAATCATATATTGTTCGTCGCGTTTTATACCGAGTAAGAGAATGTTTTGCTTTAAAAGAGTATAGCTGCAATTTGCAAAAGTTTGTCCGGTGCAGGAAGGATAAAGCTCCATCAGTTGTAATTTGTTATCAGAGATTTCATCGTAAAGTGAGAATAGTACGCCTGAAATGGAAGGGAATAAAAGAGAAGCGGTAAATACATAGCTCGTTAATTTATTTCCTTCTATAATTTCTGATACACCAGCTCTCGTTGCATTTTGTATTTGTTCAGAAGTAAGAAGTTCAGCGATGCAGTGAATGTTTGAGTTGAGACCTTTTGCAGTTAAAATATTTAAAATGGATTGTGTATCTGCTAAGCTTTCATTTTTTTCTTTATCAGCTGTTATTAATATAGTGTGAGCCGTTGTAATATTAGCTTTTAATAAAGTTTGATCGTGGTGGGGGCAACCTTTTATAAATTCTAAATGATGAAATGGTTTTGGAAGTAAAGAAAGTGTTTCATCAATTAAAACGATATCAAGGTTCGGTTGTAAGATGTGCATTTGTTTTACAACATGTTTTGCCCGCTCATTCCAACCTACAATAATCATATGCCCGTTAGAAGTTGCAGCTTCTTCTCCTTTAATTTTCATATATTGTTTATTAATCATATCAGTGGCGAACAGAACCATATAATAAGAACAAAAACCGGTTCCAAATAAAATAATACCCATACCGATAAGTTTGCCTATTAGTGTATGCGGGGCAAAGTCACCATAGCCAACGGTGAAAATGGTAACGATTGACCACCAAATTCCATCAAACCATGTGGTGAAGTGAGATGGCTCTAATCTATGTATAAGGAAGCCGGAAAAAGCAGTAAGTACAACAATAAAGCAAACTAAACGAAAAATAATGGAATCACGAAATGTATCTACTAAATTTGGACGGGATTTCAATCTCTTATTCCTCCTTACTTTGCAGGACTACATTCATTGTTACCATTATAGAAAAAAGAAAAACTCTCTAATTTAAAAGAGAGTTTGTTTTACATTACATACTTTCTAATTCAGTTTGTTGGACACTTTCAAGATGCTGGAGGGCGTAATAAACATCAGCAGTATGCCTTTTTTGATCGATAGATAATTTCAAATGTAAATAGTGAGAGCCATTCTCCAATGTTTTGAGCTTCATATTCTTAACTTTTATATCCATTTCTTTTATTTCTTCAATTACAATTGGGATATTGTCCATATTTCGTACAACAAGTTTTACTGCGATATCACGTTGACGAAATGATCTCGGTCCTACAAATTTCATTGTTAATGGTATAAGTTCGACGCTAATCATAAGGAAACACATTCCGAAAATCGCTTCGATATAGAATCCAGCCCCAACAGCAATACCAATACCAGAAGCACCCCAAATCATAGCAGCAGTCGTTAGTCCTGCAATGCTATCGTTTCCTCTTCGTAAAATAACACCGGCACCTAAAAAACCGATTCCTGATACAATTTGAGCGGCAAGTCGAAGTGGATCCATATTCATATGATCGGTATGTGGTAAATTGTAAGCTGCTTTAATAGAAACAATCGTCAGGAGGCAACTAATAATAGAAATAACTAAACAAGTTTTTAAACCAAGTGGTTTCCGTTTTAATTCGCGCTCTAAACCGATAGCGAACCCTAAAATAGCCGAGAGACCTAGTTTGATTAATAAATCGGCATAGTCCATATATATTCCTCCTTGTATGATATGGTATATGAATAATACGTTTATTATAGAAAGAAACGCTTTTTGATAGAGTTACTTTATATAGAATATATGTAGGAATTATTTATACATGAAAGAGATATTTCGTTTAAGTATATGATATAAAAAAAGAAATGTGGGCGGTTTTAAAAAAAGTTTATAAAAGGTGTTGCATTTCATTTTTCACCATGATATATTAATAACCGTCGCTGATGCGGAAACGCAGAAAACGACAAAAAAAATTAAAAAACTTAGTTGACATCGAAAAACGAAGATGTTAACATAAGGAAGTCGCAAATGAGCGACCAAGCAGTTCTTTGAAAACTGAACGAAACAAACAACGTGAAACGTCAATTTTTATTTTTAGATGCTAGACAAACTAACTTTATTGGAGAGTTTGATCC
>NZ_JAKVPU010000049.1:0-529 GCF_022487605.1 Bacillus sp. ES1-5
TTGTAGGAAACAAAATAAAATTGCCAAAACTAGGTCTTGTTCGATTTGCCAAAAGTCGTGAAATAACGGGACGTATTATAAATGCTACAGTTAGACGGAACCCTTCTGGTAGATATTTTGTGTCACTATTAGTTGAAACAGAAGTACAAGAACTTCCGAAAACACATTCTTACATTGGGGTAGATGTAGGGCTAAAAGATTTCGCCATTTTGTCAGATGAAACATCCTATGAAAATCTGAATTTTTTCTAATCATTAGAAGATAAGTTGGCGAAAGCACAGCGTGTCCTTTCTAGAAGAATGAAAGGATCTTCTCGTTGGAATAAACAACGAGTCAAAGTAGCTAGAATTCATGAATACATATCAAATGCTAGAAAAGATTACTTGGACAAAATCTCAACTGAAATCATCAAAAACCACGATGTTATCGGTATAGAGGATTTGCAAGTATCGAATATGTTAAAAAATCGTAAGTTAGCAAAAGCAATTAGTGAAGTATCTTGGTCACAGTTTCGAACCATGTTGGAATA
>NZ_JAKVPU010000050.1:0-508 GCF_022487605.1 Bacillus sp. ES1-5
TTGCTTTAACAGTCGAAAATGAAATGTTAGACAAGGGTAATGTAGAAATTACAAAAGTAGATAAAGACAGTCAGAAAGCATTAGAAGGCGTAGTCTTCGAAGTGCAAGATGAAAAAGGCAAAGTGGTAACGAAAGTAACAACAGATAAAGATGGAAAAGCAAACGTTTCAGACCTATCTGTAGGGAGTTACAAATTAGTAGAAGTAGAAAATTTACCAGGCTACAAAAAACTAACAGAGCCAGTATCATTTGAAATCAAAAAGGGTATGACAGAAGTTTTATTACTAAAAGTAGAGAATGAACAGTTAGATAAAGGTTCAGTAGAAATTACAAAAATGGCTGCTGAAAGTAAGAATGTATTATCAGGGGCAGTGTTTGAAGTTCATGATGAAAAAGGAAAAGTAGTAACGAAAGTAACAACAGATAAAGAAGGAAAAGCGAAAGTCTCAGACTTATCTGTAGGTCACTACACACTTGTAGAAGTAGAAGCACCAAAGGGTTATGAAAA
>NZ_JAKVPU010000051.1:0-506 GCF_022487605.1 Bacillus sp. ES1-5
CGTGACGAAGGAAGTTGAGCTTATATCTGGTAGAAATATAGATCAACTTTTTGATTTACTAAATCTTCATGGTCTAATAACCACCCATACTCCATATCTACAAAAGTAGTTCCTTTTCCATCTCCACCTTTTATGCTCCATGCATAAGATGCATTAATCCCATATGGCGCTTCCTTAAGATATCCCTGGTTTAAAAATCTTGGATCGTCGTAAGGGTTAAGCGATACAGTAGGTAATTGGACTTCTGGTAAAAGAGTTGGTTTTTCTTGCATATATACTTGTTCAACAAGATGAGATTTCTTAAACTTGTCCATCAATGTTTCAGCTGTTACTTTATTAGGCACTTCTACAATATAATAATCTAGTAAATCAGAAGATGAATTATTTTCAGTTTCCCTCGTATGTTTATCGATGTTTTCAATCTCTTTCGGATTTACAAATTTAACTTTAAAGCCAGAAGAAATTGCTAAAATTGCGAAAGATGGAAAAGGTTCCATGCCTAAAGG
>NZ_JAKVPU010000052.1:0-468 GCF_022487605.1 Bacillus sp. ES1-5
GCCTAAAGTATTATGAAGTAAATCGGCTAGCTCCATACTTCCTCGTTGCAGTGTAAATTCAAGAATTTCAATCAATAAACTTGCTATAATTGAGATGATTAACATCCATTTTGTTTTTTGAAAAACCTTACTAAATAAAGGTAATAAAATCCCTAACGGCAACAGCATACCTATATTAACAATGATATGAAAAAAAGAATTAAATGAAAATTGATTCCATGCTTGTTGATACTGGCTTAATACATCGAAATCAATTGTTCTTACAAAGATATTCCCAGCTGAACGACCAAATGTGGTAGCCGTTATTAAAAGAGAATAATATCCTATTATTGATATAAATAATATAACTTGTCGTTTTGTAAATTTCTTTTCTAGTTCATTAATAAAATTCATTTTACACCTACTTTAAAAATTCCGCCTAATCCATTGATAAACCTTGCATATCCTGGTATTGCTTTTCTAACAACT
>NZ_JAKVPU010000053.1:0-435 GCF_022487605.1 Bacillus sp. ES1-5
CCCAAAAATAAAATTTTTATCTCTCTACACTAATTTATGAGAATTCAGTTTTTTTGGTTTTAGGATAACGAATTTCTTAACTTGATGACAATGGGGTTGAGTCCCATGCCCTCAAGCTAATATTTTGAAGTGTCCTCAAAACGAAAATTTTCTTCGTTTTGGGGAACTACCAATTTCTTAAGTTGATGGGCAGGGGACTGAACCCCTAATGCTTTATTTTAATAATAATTCTTTTCATAAAATAAAACCCAGTTATCAGTCTAAACCATTTTTAGATCTAACAATAACAAGTGTACATTTTTACCTTTCAGATAGTCTCTTTTATTCTAATTTCTTCATTTCTTTCAGCCGTTCTATATCCTTTTCTGAAGCCTTTTCTATTTTATACAATTCATAGCATCTTTTAATCCAAGACATTTTCGTAATAAAGAATGA
>NZ_JAKVPU010000054.1:0-426 GCF_022487605.1 Bacillus sp. ES1-5
CGCAGATAATAAGTCTGCATTAGAACGTGCTGGAAGTACAGCAATGGATAAAGCCGTAAAAGTAGGTGTTTTACGAACACAAGAAGAAATTGCTATTGAACCAGCAATCGCAAAGAAAGAATTTGAAAAGTCTTATAAACAAAATGCAACATTTAAGGATCCGGCATCAAAACGAGAGTTTTCTGTACATGCTGTACAAGAGCAACCTGCAATGATTGCGGTTGAAGGAGAAGCCGAGACTGCTAGTTATACTAAACAATTTAATGAAAAGAAAGGCAGCATTAAAAGTAACGCAAAACACATATTTATTTATTTCACGTTTCCTCCAGCTTTCTTGTTGTCAGAATCTGCTTCATAAATAAATATGTGTTTTGCGTTACTTTTAATGCTGCCTTTCTTTTCATCACCACTTAACGTCCCTACGGA
>NZ_JAKVPU010000055.1:0-425 GCF_022487605.1 Bacillus sp. ES1-5
GAGTGGCGGAATTAAAATTGGAATGACATTCAGACGATAATATAATCTGTCTAGAAATTTGTCCATTTTCTCCACGTTAACCAGTTTTGTTGAATATAGCCTTTTGTAGAAGGATTTGATGGTGTTTTGGATTTCTTCAGTATCTGTTGTTATGTCTCCCTTTTCATTTCTGATTTTGTTAATTAGGATGCTATCCCTGTGCCCTCTAGTGAGTCTAGCTAAGGGTTTATCTATCTTGTTGATTTACTCAAAGAACCAACTCCTCGTTTGGTTAATTCTTTGAATAGTTCTTCTTGTTTCCACTTGGTTGGTTACACCCCTGAGATGGTTATTTCCTGCCGTCTACTCCTCTTGGGTGAATTTGCTTCCTTTTTTTCTAGTGCTTTTAGATGTGTTGACAAGCTGCTAGTATGTGCTCTCTCCCT
>NZ_JAKVPU010000056.1:0-394 GCF_022487605.1 Bacillus sp. ES1-5
GTTCAATCATTATTGCCATTTCCTCTAAATAAGGATGTTCAAAAATCTTTTTAATCGACAATTTAACCGATAACTCTCTCTCAATGGCCGATATCAGAGAAACCGCTTTGAGTGAATGACCTCCCACTTCAAAGAAATGGGTACTAATACTAACAGGAGTTACCCCTAGAATCTGCTCCCACAATTCTGCTAGTTTTTTTTCTACGGTTGTTCTAGGTGCAATATATTCCTCCTCTTGATCTAACATAAGTTCAGGAGCTGGCAGTTCTTTTTCATTAGTTTTTCCGTTCGGCGTGATTGGAAGGTCGTTTAATGGAATGAAAAAGGTCAATCCAATACCCAATTTCAAATTGAGGTATATCCCAATTAATACGATGCAATCCAGCTGATGCAA
>NZ_JAKVPU010000057.1:0-374 GCF_022487605.1 Bacillus sp. ES1-5
TAAAAGTTAAATGATCATTATTTTTTCTCTCTTGTATTTGCAGCTGATTTTGAGCATACTTCATGATGGTTGTACCATCATAAAGTATGTACTTTTTAACAGCCTATTTTAAATTGCAACGTCTTGATAACCTACTTCAGTTACTTTTTCATTTAGCAAACGAATCCCTAGCCCATTTTCTGTATCCCATGTACAATTAAATGTAATTCCAATATCCCGACCGTCAAAAATACCTGCATAGGGAACAACAATCCCATCTAAACTTATCATTTCTAATATTTCATTAGTTGTTTCAACTAATGGATATTTTTCATTTACTTCAATATCATAACCTAGTGCCTGACGCTCTTGTTTGTAATAGTCTAATATTCATT
>NZ_JAKVPU010000058.1:0-367 GCF_022487605.1 Bacillus sp. ES1-5
TTCCTTTTCTCCTCTATAAACTACCTCGACGTTATTAAAATGGCAGTTTTTCATCTGTAATTTCCGATAGCTCATTCATACCAACATATCTATCATCCGGCCCTTTGGATTACTGTCTTGTTTCCTGCTCTTTTGCATCATTTAATACTGTCCAAATATTATCTTTTTTCATTCTCATATCTCCTCTTTCTTATAATTTGTTAAGATTTATAACCCAGCCTGCGAACTTGAAAACAATACAAAAAAGGCTTCTTCAAGTCGATTAATAATGTGCATAGCAAAATAAGCTATATATACACTAATCTGAGAGGGAGTTCGTTTGTAGTAGAATCAATTGTATTTGAAGTAGTCCAAGTTGGTTTGGAAG
>NZ_JAKVPU010000006.1:0-88020 GCF_022487605.1 Bacillus sp. ES1-5
GCGACGGGTCCAACAGGAGCAACGGGAATAACAGGAGCAACGGGAATAACAGGAGCAACGGGAGCAACGGGAGCAACAGGAGCAACGGGAATAACAGGAGCAACAGGAGCGACGGGAGTAACAGGAATAACAGGAGCGACGGGAGTAACAGGCCCAACAGGCCCAACAGGCCCAACGGGAGTAACAGGTCCAACAGGAGCGACGGGTCCAACAGGAGCAACGGGAATAACAGGAGCAACGGGAATAACAGGAGCAACGGGAGCAACGGGAGCAACGGGAGCAACGGGAGCAACGGGAGCAACGGGAGCGACGGGAATAACAGGAGCAACAGGCCCAACGGGAGTAACAGGTCCAACAGGAGCGACGGGTCCAACAGGAGCAACGGGAGCAACAGGAGCAACAGGTCCAACGGGAGCGACGGGAATAACAGGAGCAACAGGTCCAACAGGAGCGACGGGTCCAACGGGGGCAACCGGGGCTACAGGTACAAGTATCACGGCGACGTATGCATTTGCAAATAATACGTCAGGAACAGCGATATCGGTACTTCTTGGTGGAACGAATGTCCCGCTTCCGAATAATCAAAATATCGGTCCAGGTATTACGGTTTCCGGGGGGAATACAGTATTTACGGTTGCAAATGCTGGAAATTATTATATTTCATATTCGATTAATATAACAGCTTCATTATTAGTTAGTTCACGGATTACAATTAATGGAGCACCACTTGCTGGAACAATCAATTCTCCTGCTGTAGCAACCACATCATTTAGCGCAACAATCATTACAACTCTTGCAGCAGGAGATGCTATTAGTTTGCAACTATTTGGTTTGTTAGCTGTTGCAACGTTATCAACAACTACACCAGGAGCTGTGTTAACGATAATAAGGTTAAGCTAAATAATAACTCTCTTATTCTTTTAAGATTAGGAGAGTTTATACATATAATAAGAAGTTAATGGAGTGAAGCATAGTTATATAAAAGTCAGAATATTATGATTGTAACGTTATGGCGACTATAATATAATGAAAACAACCATCATGAATGAACATTCATTTATTTTTATGTATTTGAAGGGGGAATGAAGGTGGAAAAACCATGGTTGAAAAGTTATCCAGAAGAAATTCCAAGTACGATTTCTTATGATATTCAGCCGCTTCATGGATATGTGGAACGGGTGGCTTCCTGTTACCCAGAAAAGAAAGCGCTTCACTTTTTAGGGAAGGATATTACATTTTCAGACTTTCATGATAAGGTGAAGAGGTTTGCAAATTATCTTCAAAAGCTCGGTGTGGAAAAGGGTGATCGAGTTGCTATTATGTTGCCGAACTGTCCGCAATCTGTAATTGGTTATTATGGTACATTACTTGCGGGAGGTATCGTAGTACAAACAAATCCACTATATACAGAAAGAGAATTAGAATACCAGCTTCATGACTCGGGAGCAAAAGTAATTCTTTGTCTCGATTTAGTGTTTCCGAGAGTAACGAATGTTCAATCTGCTACAAAAATTGAACATATTATCGTAACTCGGATTGCGGACTTTTTACCCTTCCCTAAAAATTTACTTTATCCATTTGTACAAAAAAAGCAGGCAAATCTTGTTGTGAATGTGTCGGAAAGCGAAACGATTCATCTATGGAAATCAGTAGAACGAGAAAGTAATGTTAATGTTGAAGTTCCTTGTGATCCTGAAAATGATCTAGCCCTTTTACAGTACACAGGAGGAACAACTGGGTTTCCGAAAGGCGTTATGTTGACGCATAAAAACCTTGTTTCGAACACGTTAATGGGAGCTCATTGGCTATATAATTGTAAAGAAGGAGAAGAAGTAATTCTTGGCGTCCTTCCGTTCTTTCATGTGTATGGGATGACAGCTGTAATGAATTTAAGTATTATGCAAGGATATAAAATGGTGCTGATTCCGAAGTTTGATATGAAAATGGTTTTTGAAGCGATAAAAAAACATAAAGTGACACTATTTCCAGGGGCACCGACCATTTATATTGCTCTATTAAATAGTCCCCTCTTAAAAGAATATGATATTTCTTCTATTCAAGCTTGTATTAGTGGATCTGCCCCGCTTCCTGTAGAAGTACAGGAAGAGTTTGAGAGAGTTACAGGTGGAAAATTGGTAGAAGGTTATGGATTAACGGAGTCGTCGCCAGTTACACATGGGAATTTTTTGTGGGAAAAACGCGTGCCAGGAAGTATAGGTGTGCCGTGGCCAGATACAGAGGCAAACATTATGTCACTTGAAACTGGAGAGGCTTTACCTCCGGGTGAACTTGGTGAAATTGTTGTAAAGGGTCCTCAAATTATGAAAGGGTATTGGAATAAGCCAGAAGAAACAGCAGCTGTATTACAAGACGGATGGCTTCATACAGGGGATGTTGGTTACATGGATGAAGATGGATTTTTCTATGTGAAAGATCGTAAGAAAGATATGATTGTTGCGAGTGGATTTAATGTGTATCCTCGTGAAGTAGAAGAAGTATTATATGAGCATGAAAAAGTGCAAGAAGTGGTGACGATTGGAATTCCCGATCCGTACCGGGGAGAGACGGTTAAAGCATTTGTTGTGTTAAAAGAAGGTGCGGAGTGTTCTGAGGAAGAATTAAACCAGTTTGCGCGTAAATATTTAGCGGCTTATAAAGTGCCGAAAGTATATGAGTTTAGAGATGAATTACCGAAAACGACAGTTGGAAAAATTTTACGCCGTGTCCTAATAGATGAAGAGAAAAGAAAAAATGAGGATGAGCAAACGGGCTAAGGCCCTTTCTTTTTGAAAAAATAGGATTGACACTTTTCTAAATAGTCAGTATTATAAGAATATGAATGACTATTCATTCAGTCATCTTCTTGAAGGGGACAGTAAAGTGAAAAAAAATAGACCGAAATACAATCAAATTATTGATGCGGCAGTCATTGTGATTGCGGAGAATGGGTACCACCAAGCGCAAGTTTCTAAAATAGCAAAGCAAGCTGGGGTAGCTGATGGCACGATTTATTTATATTTTAAAAATAAAGAAGATATATTAATATCCTTATTTCAAGAGAAGATGGGAGATTTTGTCGAAACAATTCGTCAAAAAACAGCAGGAATTGAAAGCGCTGTATCGAAGTTATTCATGTTGGTAGAAACGCACTTCTTGCTGTTATCACAAAATGATCCTCTTGCTATCGTTACGCAATTAGAGCTAAGACAGTCCAATCAAGACTTACGCCTGAAAATAAATGAAGTATTAAAAGGCTACTTACAAGTTATGGATGAGATTTTAGAGACAGGTATAAAGCAAGGTGAATTCCAAGCGGATTTAAATGTTCGCGTGGCAAGACAAATGATCTTTGGAACAGTAGATGAAGTTGTGACCAATTGGGTAATGAGCGATCATAAGTATGATCTGGTCGCACTTTCAAAAACGGTACATGGGCTACTTATTGCAGCTTGTGGTTATCGTCAATAATGGGAGGGATCATGTTGAAATTCCTATCTGTAAGAGTTGAAGATCATATCGCGGTGGCGACATTAAATCATGCGCCGGCAAACGCGATGTCTTCACAAGTTATGCATGACGTTACTGAATTAATTGATCAAGTGGAGAAGGATGATAACATTCGTGTTGTTGTTATTCACGGTGAAGGGCGCTTTTTCTCGGCGGGAGCAGATATTAAAGAATTTACATCTGTTACTGAAGCGAAGCAAGCGACAGAATTAGCGCAGCTTGGACAAGTTACGTTTGAGCGTGTTGAAAAATGTTCAAAACCAGTTATCGCGGCAATTCATGGAGCGGCACTTGGCGGCGGCCTTGAGTTTGCTATGTCTTGCCACATGCGCTTTGCAACTGAAAGTGCAAAACTTGGGTTACCTGAATTAACACTTGGATTAATTCCTGGATTTGCAGGTACACAGCGATTACCACGTTATGTTGGGAAAGCGAAAGCTTGTGAAATGATGTTAACAAGTACACCGATTACTGGTGCAGAAGCATTAAAATGGGGACTTGTTAACGGAGTTTTTGCTGAAGAAACATTTTTAGATGATACGCTTAAAGTTGCAAAACAGATTGCTGGAAAAAGCCCAGCGACGACTCGTGCTGTACTAGAGTTATTGCAAACGACGAAATCGTCTCATTATTATGAAGGTGTACAACGCGAAGCTCAAATCTTTGGTGAAGTATTTACGGGTGAAGATGGAAGAGAAGGTGTAGCAGCGTTTTTAGAAAAACGTAAGCCTTCATTTAGTGGCAGGTAGTTCAATTATTTTTTTAATATAAATTAACAGAAAATTAAAATTGATAGAATCTTTCTGAAAAACAAGGGGGTAAATGGAATGAACATCTACGTACTCATGAAACGAACATTTGATACAGAAGAAAAAATCGTAATTAAAAACGGTGCAATTTACGATGGCGAAGCGGAATTCATCATCAACCCTTACGACGAATATGCGATTGAAGAAGCAATTCAAGTAAGAGACGCACAAGGTGGCGAAGTTACTGTTGTAACAGTCGGTGGCGAAGATAGTGAGAAAGAACTTCGTACGGCATTAGCGATGGGCTGCGATAAAGCTGTATTAATTAATATTGAAGATGATGTGGAAAATGGTGACCAGTTCACGACAGCAAAAGTACTTGCTGAATATTTAAAAGATAAAGGTGCAGATTTAATTTTAGGCGGGAACGTTGCAATTGATGGTGCATCTGGACAAGTTGGTCCACGCGTAGCAGAAGCGTTAAATATTCCGTACGTAACGACAATTACAAAAATTGAAATTGACGGTACAAGCGTGAAGATTGAGCGTGATGTTGAAGGTGATACGGAAGTGATTGAAACTTCATTGCCAGTTTTAGTAACAGCACAACAAGGTTTAAATGAACCTCGTTATCCATCGCTTCCAGGTATTATGAAAGCGAAGAAAAAGCCACTAGAAGAAGTAGAATTAGATGATTTAGATTTAGAAGAAGATGATGTGGAAGCAAAGACAAAAACAATTGAAATCTATTTGCCTCCTAAGAAAGATGCAGGAAAAGTGTTACAAGGCGAGCTGCAAGATCAAGTAAAAGAACTTGTATCGTTGCTCCATACAGAAGCGAAAGTAATCTAATAAAATACGAAATTATATATGCAGGAGGGAAAATCTATGGCTCGTAAAGTATTAGTAATGGGTGAGGTTCGTGATGGATCGCTACGTAACGTTTCGTTTGAAGCGGTAGCAGCAGCAAAAACAATTGCAGAAGGCGGTGAAGTAGTAGGTCTTCTAGTTGGAGACAGCGTTGCCTCTTTTGCAAATGAATTGATTCATTACGGTGCAGATCGCGTTGTGACAGTTGAAAATGATAAATTAAAATCATATACATCTGATGGTTATGCACAAGCATTTTCAGCTGTATATGCTGAAGAAAAGCCAGAAGGTATTGTATTTGGACATACAGCACTTGGTAAAGATTTATCACCAAAATTAGCAGCGAAGCTTGAAGCTGGTCTAGTTTCTGACGTAACTGCTTTAGAAGTTGAAGGTGGAAATGTTATCTTTACTCGTCCAATTTACTCTGGTAAAGCGTTTGAGAAGAAGATTGTAACAGACGGTATCTTATTTGCGACAGTGCGTCCAAATAACATTGCGACACTTGAAAAAGATGAGTCTCGCAGTGGTGACGTGTCTTCTATTACAGTAGATGTGAAAGATTTACGTACAATTATTCAAGATGTCGTCCGTAAGACGGCAGAAGGTGTTGACCTTTCTGAAGCGAAAGTTATTATCGCTGGTGGACGCGGTGTGAAGAGTGAAGAAGGATTCAAGCCATTAAAAGAGTTAGCTGACGTATTAGGCGGCGCTGTTGGAGCATCTCGTGGTGCTTGTGACGCTGAGTATTGCGATTACTCATTACAAATTGGTCAAACTGGTAAAGTTGTTACGCCAGACTTATACATTGCATGCGGTATTTCTGGTGCGATTCAGCATTTAGCTGGTATGTCTAACTCAAAAATAATCGTTGCGATTAATAAAGACCCAGAAGCAAGTATCTTCAAAGTAGCTGACTATGGTATTGTTGGCGATCTATTTGAAGTCTTACCTCTTTTAACAGAAGAGTTTAAAAAGTTAAAAGTACATTCATGATTTGAGTACCCTTGAGTTCCAAGTGAAGTACCCCTATATATAGAAAAGGTGAGAGATCCCCTGTCTCTCATCTTTTTAGTATTTACTCCGTATTTTTATATAGTATAAAGGAACACTTTTTTGTTACAATACATAACGATACATATTATTCGCCACGTATATAAGTTAATGATATACTCTTGGTAGAATATACTTGAAGGAGGAAATAAAATGGCAATTGTAAATGCAAATGACCAAAGCTTCGCAGCTGAAACTAGCGAAGGTGTTGTATTATTAGATTTCTGGGCACCTTGGTGTGGACCTTGTAAAATGATCGCTCCTGTATTAGAGGAAATTGATGCAGAATTAGGCGAAAAAGTAAAAGTAGTAAAAGTAGACGTGGATGAAAACCAAGAAACTGCTCGTCAATTCGAAGTAATGAGCATTCCAGCTCTTTTCGTATTAAAAGACGGTAAAGTAGTTGATCAAGCGTTAGGTTACAAACCGAAAGAAGCGTTAGTAGAATTAGTTTCTAAACACTTCTAAAATAAAGGGCTACCATTTGGTAGCCTTTTTTATTTTCCTTTTTTACACCTTTCCGTTACAATAAAGGAACGTATGTTGGGTGTTTTGGCATAGTATGTTTTCATGTGAAAATAAAGATGCTAAGCATGTAGAAATGGAGGGTAACGAGTGCACGAACATTTAAAAGAAAAATTGGCTATTTTACCAGATCAACCTGGTTGTTATTTAATGAAAGATAAGCAAGGAACGGTTATATATGTCGGAAAGGCAAAAGTGCTTAAAAATCGTGTGCGCTCGTACTTTACTGGTTCGCATGATGGAAAAACATTGCGGCTTGTAGGAGAAATTGTAGATTTTGAATATATTGTAACCTCCTCAAATTTAGAGGCTCTCATTTTAGAGTTAAACTTAATAAAAAAACATGATCCAAAATATAATATTCAATTAAAAGATGATAAAACATATCCTTTTATTAAAATTACAGCTGAGAAACAGCCGCGATTACTTATTACGCGAAATGTAAAAAAGGATAAGGGAAAGTATTTTGGCCCTTATCCGAATGCACAATCAGCTCATGAAACGAAAAAACTGCTAGATCGTATGTATCCGCTTCGTAAGTGCTCAAATATGCCCGATAAAGTTTGTTTATATTATCATATGGGTCAATGTTTAGCACCTTGTGTGAAAGAAGTGACGGAAGAACAAAACAAAGAAATTGTAGATGAAATTATTAAGTTTTTAAATGGTGGGCATAAAGAAGTTCGTTCAGAATTAGAAACAAAGATGTATGAAGCTTCAGAGAAACTAGAATTTGAACGTGCAAAAGAGTTACGTGATCAAATTGCTCATATCGATGCGATTATGGAAAAACAAAAGATGATTATGAGTGACTTAGTGGATCGTGATGTGTTTGGGTATGCAGTTGATAAAGGTTGGATGTGTGTTCAAGTTTTCTTCGTTCGAAAAGGAAAGCTAATTGAACGTGATGTTTCTATGTTTCCAATCTACGATGAACCAGAAGAGGGATTTTTAACGTTTATCGGTCAATTTTATGAGAACAGCAGTCATTTTAAGCCGAAGGAAATTGTCGTTCCAGGAAGTATAGACTCAGAGTTAGTAGAGCGCTTTTTAGAAGTCGAAGCGACACAGCCGAAACGTGGTAAGAAAAAAGATCTTGTAGAATTAGCAAGTAAAAATGCGAAAATTGCTCTTGAAGAGAAATTCTATTTAATTGAACGTGATGAAGAGCGAACGATTAAAGCGGTAGATCATTTAGGGAAGCAGCTCGGGATTGAAACACCTTATCGTATTGAGGCGTTTGATAACTCAAATATTCAAGGGACAAATCCTGTTTCTGCAATGATTGCTTTTATCGATGGGAAACCAGCTAAGAAAGAATATAGGAAATATAAAATTAAAACGGTTCAAGGACCAGATGATTATGAGTCTATGAGAGAAGTTGTGAGACGCCGTTATACAAGGGCACTGAAAGAGAGTTTGCCTTTACCAGATTTAATCATTATTGATGGTGGAAAAGGGCATCTGGCAGCTGTAAGTGATGTTCTAGAAAACGAACTCGGTTTATATATTCCGATGGCAGGGCTTGTAAAAGATGACAAACATAAAACCTCCCATTTAATTATTGGAGATCCACCTGAACCTGTGATGCTTGAGCGAAATAGCCAAGAATTTTATTTATTGCAGCGCATTCAAGATGAAGTGCATCGATTTGCGATTACATTCCATCGTCAATTACACGGGAAATCTGTCATTCAATCAGCACTGGATGATATTCCAGGAATCGGTGATAAACGGAAAAAGGTATTGTTAAAACATTTTGGTTCATTAAAGAAGATGAAAGAAGCTTCTTTAGCTGAATTTGTCGAAGCGGGTATGCCGAAAAATGTCGCGGAAACAATTTATACGTATTTAACAGATAAGAAGACGTTGTAGTTTACAACGTCTTCTGTTTTTTGGTATAATTTCTGAAGATTTAAAATAAATACAACTGAATGAAAATACAAAAAAGTCAACTAAACTTATATGTCTAGTTGACTGTAGGTAATGCTACACTTCAATGAGATCTTTTATATCCCATTTCACAAGAAATGTAATAGAGTCTGAACGTTTTTTCTTTTCTTCATAGGACTCTGCAACGACGTTTCGTTGCTTTTGAATTTGTTCAGCGATGAATCCAGCTTCTAATTGATAAGAAGAATGTCTGTTTTGTTTTTGACGTTCAGCGATGAGTGTGCCTTTAAGTTGGAACTGCATTTCACGACGCTTATGTTCAATAATGCTTAAAGTGCCCCAGCCAGCTTTTTCAAAGAACTGAATGACTTCTTCAATTGTTTCTAGTGGATATTTTCTTGCAAGGTTTCTACCAGACCAGTATAAAATACCATCTAAATCGTTACCGATTAAATCAGGTAGTAATTCTTCACGTAGCAATTCATAAGCGAAGGCGTTCAATGAAACATCTTCTAAAGATGTTGTATCGATTGTATTTTTACTCACAATATTCCCCTCTTTCTATAGGGATTATTATATAACATTTCTCATTTATAAAAACAGATTTTTCTTTGGGAAAATCTGAATATATAAGAAGGGAAAAAGAATTGGCAAATTATATGCAAATTATGTATACGTTTTCTTGACGCTTCGACAAAAATAGGGGTAAAATGAACTTGTTATCAAATTATGCTGAAATATTTCGAATAATTTTTTCAGTTTTTCTTATGCCAATAGTGAAAAAACATTATTGTTGTAAATTAATCTGAAAACAGCAGTCAAACATTCAAGGGGGTAATGGGGACATGAAAGGCCGCGAGTATACGTTTCGTAAGTGGCACTCATTAATGGGGGTCATCCCGGTTGGTGTCTTTTTGACGCAACATCTAATTGTAAACAACTTTGCAACAAGAGGAGCAGAGGCTTTTAACAAAGCTGCAGGCTTTATGGAGCTCCTTCCATTCCGGTATGCGCTAGAAATTTTCATCATCTTTTTACCTATACTGTACCATGCTATATATGGCTTATATATTGCATTTACAGCTAAGAACAATGCGGTATCTTACGGTTATTTCCGTAACTGGATGTTCGTCTTCCAAAGAATTTCAGGTATCGTTACACTGATTTTCATTTCTTGGCACGTCTGGGAAACTCGTATTCAAGCATTGTTAGGTAAAGAGGTAAACTATGATATGATGGCAGATATTTTAAACAATCCAGCTATGTTTGCATTCTACTTAGTTGGTGTTGTTTCAACAATTTTCCACTTTGCAAATGGACTATGGACATTCTGCATAAGCTGGGGAATTACAGTATCTCCACGTTCACAAAGAATCTCTACTTATGTAACATTAGCTATTTTCTTAGGTCTATCTTATGTAGGTGTGAGTGCATTATTAGCGTTCATCGATCCACAGCTAGCAAACCAGTAAGGAGTGGGAGAGCATGAAAGGGAAACTTATAGTAGTCGGCGGTGGCTTGGCCGGCTTAATGGCAACGATTAAAGCGGCAGAAGCAGGAGTAAATGTTGAACTATTTTCTTTAGTACCAGTAAAACGTTCACATTCTGTATGTGCCCAAGGTGGAATTAACGGTGCCGTAAATACGAAAGGTGAAGGGGATTCTCCATGGATCCACTTTGACGATACAATTTATGGTGGGGACTTCTTAGCGAACCAACCGCCAGTTAAAGCAATGTGTGAAGCAGCACCTGGTATCATTCATTTAATGGACCGTATGGGTGTTATGTTCAACCGTACGGAAGAAGGACTTCTTGATTTCCGTCGTTTTGGTGGAACGCAACATCACCGTACAGCATTTGCTGGTGCAACAACTGGACAGCAATTACTATACGCATTAGATGAGCAAGTACGTCGTCACGAAGTAGCAGGACTTGTAACGAAATATGAAGGTTGGGATTTCTTACGAGCTGTTGTTGATGACGAAGGTGTGTGCCGAGGAATCGTTGCACAAGATTTACAAACAATGGAGATTAAAAGTTTTCAAGCTGATGCCGTGATTATGGCAACAGGGGGCCCTGGTATCATCTTTGGAAAATCAACTAACTCTATTATTAATACAGGTACAGCAGCTTCTGCTGTATATCAACAAGGTGCATATTATGCAAACGGCGAGTTCATTCAAATTCATCCAACGGCAATTCCTGGAGACGATAAATTACGTCTTATGAGTGAATCTGCACGTGGTGAAGGTGGCCGTGTTTGGACATATAAAGATGGTAAACCATGGTACTTCCTAGAAGAAAAATATCCGGCTTACGGAAACCTTGTACCTCGTGATATTGCAACGCGTGAAATCTTTGACGTTTGCGTAGAGCAAAAATTAGGTATTAACGGTGAAAACATGGTGTACTTAGATCTTTCTCATAAAGATCCGAAAGAACTAGATATTAAACTTGGTGGAATTATTGAAATCTATGAGAAGTTTACAGGTGATGATCCTCGTAAACTACCAATGAAAATCTTCCCAGCAGTTCACTATTCAATGGGCGGACTATGGGTTGATTATAAGCAGATGACAAGTATTCCAGGTTTATTTGCAGCAGGTGAGTGTGATTATTCTATGCACGGTGGTAACCGCCTTGGGGCGAACTCACTATTATCAGCAATTTACGGTGGTATGGTAGCAGGACCGAATGCGATTGAGTATATGAAAGGTCTTTCTAAATCATCTGATGCTGTTTCATCTACTGTATATGAGCAAAATGAATTAATCGAAACAGAGAAATTTAACAATATTTTAACGCTTGATGGTAACGAAAATGCATATGTTCTTCATAAAGAGCTTGGAGAATGGATGACAGATAACGTTACAGTAGTTCGTGAAAATAAAAAGCTACTAGAAACTGATGCGAAAATTGAAGAGTTAATGGCGCGTTACAAACGCATTAACATTAACGATACAGCGAGATGGAGTAACCAAGGTGCTTCATTTACACGCCAACTTGCAAATATGTTTGAGTTAGCACGTGTTATTACAATTGGCGCATATAACCGTAATGAAAGCCGCGGAGCACATTACAAACCAGAATTTCCAAATCGTGATGATGCAAACTTCTTAAAAACTACGATGGCGAAATTTGAGGGAGAAGGAAAAGCACCAGCATTCCATTACGAAGAAGTGGATGTTTCATTAATTAAACCACGTAAACGTGACTATTCCTCAAAACATGATGTAGCTTCTAAGGGTGAAGAGAAGGGGGATAAGCAACATGTCTGAGAAAACAATCCGCCTCATCATTACGAGACAAGATGGACCAGATGCACAAGAGTTTGACCAAGAGTTTGAAATTCCATATCGTCCAAATATGAACATTATTTCGGCACTGATGGAAATTCGTCGTAATCCTGTTGATTCAAAAGGAAACCAGACGACTCCGATTGCATGGGATATGAACTGTTTAGAGGAAGTATGTGGCGCATGTTCGATGGTGATTAACGGAAAACCACGTCAATCATGTACAGCTCTTATTGATCAGTTAGAACAACCAATTCGCTTAAAGCCGATGAAGACATTCCCGGTTGTACGTGACTTACAAGTTGACCGTAGTCGCATGTTTAACGCTCTAAAACGCGTTAAGGCTTGGATTCCAATTGATGGTACGTATGACTTAGGACCAGGACCAAGAATGCCTGAGAAGAAACGTCAATGGGCTTATGAGCTTTCAAAATGTATGACATGTGGTGTTTGCTTAGAATCATGTCCAAACGTAAATAGTAAATCTGACTTTATTGGACCAGCACCGTTATCACAAGCTCGTTTATTCAACTCACATCCGACGGGTGAAATGCATAAAGCAGATCGCTTACGTGCAATTATGGGAGATGGAGGACTTGCAAACTGTGGTAACTCTCAAAACTGTGTGCAATCATGTCCAAAGGGTATTCCATTAACAACTTCAATTGCGGCATTAAACCGTGATACAACAATTCAATCGTTCAAAGATTTCTTTGGTAGCGACAATAACTATTAATAAATATTGCCTCTTCATGTTGAAGAGGCAATATTTATAACATTATTTTTCTGTTTATTCTGTTTATTTTAAAGGCGAAAAGGAGAGAGAATAATGAAGAGGATTTCTTATATTGAAGATTTTGAGCAATGGGAAAGTGGTTTTTCATTTTACAATCCTGTAAAAGTTCGTTTTGGTGAAGTAGATATGTTTGGGCATGTAAATAATGTCATTGCCTTTACCTATTTTGAAGAAGCGCGTATCGCATTGTTTAAAGAACTTGGATTTATGCAAGAATGGACGCATGAATCTTCAGAAACGATGATCGTTGTTGCAGATTTACAATGCAATTTTATTAAGCAAATATATTTTGATGAACAGTTGAAGGTATATGTAAAAGCGGGATCGGTTGGGAATTCTTCTTTAGATTTGCATTACATGGTGAAGAATGCAGAAGGAGAAGTTTGTTTAGTCGGTCGTGGAATGATGGTTCAAGCATCGAAAAAAACGGGAAGAGGCGAACCATGGCCTGAAGAGTGGAAGAAAAAATTACTATAATGATAGATTGAAATAAAAATAAGAGAGCAATTTGCTCTCTTATTTTTTGTCTTTCATTGCTTCTTCTAATGTTAAATGATGTTTATATATGTATGTAGCGTATGGATTACCAACGTAGCGCAAATGCCACGGTTCATATGAATATTCTGTTGTTTCTGTTTTATCTTCTAAATAACGAATGACAAAGCCAAATTCATGGGCATGTTTTGCAACCCATTTTCCTTCGGCTGTCTCTCCAAAAATAGGTTCTAATTGGAATTTAGCAGATTTTGAACTAATATCCATTGCTAAACCAGTTTGATGTTCACTCGTACCAGGAATGGCACTTACTGAATCAGCTTCAGCTTTTCCTTGACGTCTAACGTATGTATCATGTAATGATTTCTGGCGTTTGTATGAACGATAACCAGATACAGCTGTAAGTTCCAGTCCTTCTTTTTTTGCTGCTTCAAACATATTTTCAAGCGCATCTGCAGCATCTTTACGCAGCAATGTCTTTTCTTTATCTTTTGGACTAGTAAATGGTACGTTTGGTCTTGTTAAGTCTTCAGGTATGTATCCGTCTGGTAGTTTTCGATGTTTATTAACTAAGACAAGGTTAGACTCTGGATTTGTTACAACGGAAAAATCATTCTCTAGCTTCTTTGCAGTATGATCAGCTTTTGGAAAAGCAGGAATCTCTTCTTTTTGGTGATTACTATGCTGTTGACTTTCGACAGCTTTCGCCTCATTTTGTAGTGGTGATTTAGAACTAAAGTAAGCGAAAGAAGTGATACCGATTACAATAGTAGTGGCAGAAATAATGATTATCTTTTTCATGATACCTTGTAATCACATTCCTTTCTTAATAAAATATGTATCGTTTTTTATTATAAGTCTAGTTTACTGAAAAAGAAATATAAGAGTCGTAACGTAATAGAAATGCAAAGAAAATGTCAGAAAATGTGTGAAATTGTAGTATTTTTTCATTTAATTCATTTCTTATCTTTCATGAAATGAATTTTTTATGTAATATATATACATAAGAAGATGTAGCGATTATCGAGAATAAAGAACTTCTTGTATAGACTAGGAGTGAATGGGAATGGATTTTGCAACAATTATTGGACTTATTTTAGGATTTGTAGCGGTAGTAGTAGGGATGGTCGTCAAGGGCGCTGACGTAAATTCCTTATTGAATCCTGCCGCAGCATTAATTATTTTTATCGGTACATTTGCTGCAGTATGTATAGCATTTCCGATGAATCAACTAAAAAGGGTTCCAAAATTATTTAAAGTTCTTTTTGGGTCAAATAAAAAGGATTTAAGTTATGAACAGTTGCTAGAATTATTTGTTCATTGGACATCGGAGAGTAGAAAATATGGTATTTTGTCTTTAGAGCAACAATTAGACAAAATTCAAGATGAATTTCTTTTGCGTGGTATGAAATTTGTGATTGATGGCGTATCCGCAGAAGATTTAGAGCAGATTTTAGAAGCTGAATTAGAAGCAATTGAAGAAAGGCATGCAAAAGGAGCAGCAATTTTTTCTCAAGCTGGTACGTATGCACCGACATTAGGAGTTTTAGGTGCTGTTATTGGTCTTGTAGCTGCACTTGGCAATTTAACTGATATTGAAAAGTTAGGTCATGCTATTTCGGGTGCATTTATTGCCACGATTTTTGGTATTTTTTCAGGCTATGTATTATGGCATCCATTTGCAAATAAATTAAAGCAAAAATCTGCAGCTGAATTAGAGAAAAAACGTTTAATTATTGATTGTTTATTAATGCTACAAGAGGGTACATATCCGTTTATTATGAAGAACCGCATTTTAGGTGCACTTTCTGCAACTGAGCGTAAAAAGCTAGAAAAAGGAGCAGAAAAAAATGCGGAGTAAAAAAAATCGAAGAGGCAAAAAGAAAAAACACGAAGAACATATCGATGAAACTTGGTTAATCCCTTATTCTGATATGTTAACGTTGTTATTTGCATTGTTTATCGTTTTATTCGCAATGAGTAGTATAGATGCTGCGAAGTTCAAACAGATGGCAGTAGCGTTTAGAAGTGAACTAGCAGGTGGAACAGGAAATAAAGAATTTTTGAGTGATCAGAAGCCGAATGAAGAGACAGAGTTATCAGCAAGCAGCCTTGAGGCAGAACAAGCAAAAAAACAAGAAGAAGCTAGAGCGAAAGAAAAAAAAGAGATGGATGAATTGAAAGCATTACAAAAAAAGATTGATCAATATATTAATGAAAAACAATTATCCTCTTCTTTTCAAACTAAATTAACTGAAAAGGGATTAATGGTAACAATATTAGAGAATATACTGTTTGATTCGGGGAAAGCAGATGTGAAGTTAGAATCACTAGGGATTGCAAAAGAGATGTCTAGCTTACTTGTTTCAGCGTCACCTCGTGAGATTACAGTATCTGGTCATACGGATAATGTTCCTATTGCCAATGCGCAGTTTGCATCGAACTGGGAATTAAGTACGCAGCGTGCAGTTAATTTTATGCAAGTATTACTCCAAAATAAAGAATTACAACCAGAAAAATTTAGTGCGATTGGTTACGGAGAATACCGTTCAATTGCTCCAAACGATACACAAGAAGGAAAGGCAAAGAATAGGCGTGTGGAAGTGTTTATCTTGCCTTTAACAGAGAAGGTAAAATAAAGAGGATGGCGAATGCCATCCTCTTTATTTTGCATCAAATGATTTTAAGTTGTCGCGACGGATTTTATCTTTTTCTGCATCTGACTTTTTGAAATCATAATCATATAAAGCGCCTTCCCAATCGCCGTACATTGGATTCGGGAAAATGATGAATTTTTCACCAAATTGTGCTTTTGAATCTGAGACTGCTTGATTTCGATCCTTTACAGACTTTCCATCAAAACCAGTGAAATCAGATAAATTATCACCGAAGAATAAGACGATATCATGCGTTTGAGAAACGAGTTCGCGGCGCTTTTCTTTTCCTTTTTCTTTTTCTTTCGGATCTTGTAGTAATATATGTTCTTTCGTTGCTTGAGGAGCACCTACACGTTCAAGATTTTTAATTGTTGCATCTAGTTGGTTCGCTTTACGGTTTGAGATGTAGTAAATATCTACACCTTTAGATTCTGTATATTTTAAGAAATCAATTGCACCTGGAAGGGCTTCCGCTTCAGCCTTATTAATCCAGTCATCCCATTTATACGGATAGCCTTTTCCTGTCTTTACGCTCATTGCTTGATGAGGACTGTTGTCTAAAACCGTTTCATCTAAATCAAGTACGATAGCAGGTTTTTTCTCTGTCCCTTTTGCAAGAACTGCATCAAGTTTTAATTGACCGATGTTGTATCCTTGGTAGTAAAGTGCTTTCGTTTCACCAGCTGTTTGATACCATAAATCAGCCATTAATTGCTGGTCTGTTAATTTTGCTTTTTCTTCTTTTGCCACTGTTTTCTCTGGTGTTCCTGAACATGCTACAAGTGATGTAGATAGAACCGCTACAGATAATAAAGTGGTAATGCCCCTCTTCATCTTCATATGTATCCTCCTTGATGTTAGAAAATCATTTTATATTATATATTAAAATATAATATTTTTATATGAACATTTGCATATTGTCTTTTGTATATATAGTAGTATGTCCTATATTAGAAAGATGAGAAAAATGATGGGAATCATTTTGACAAGTTTTATTGTCGGAATGACAATTATAATTGACAAATACCATGATATTATTTACAATTTTAACTAAATAGAACAAATGATGGATTAAGACGATGTTACATACTAAGAGGATGAAGTGTAGTGCTATATTTTATCCGGAATAAACATAGTCTTTGAAAGAGAGTATGAATGAAACTAAAGGGGAGGCTTTATACTTTGAGTTTACAAATTCAAAACTTAACGAAACTATTTGGGGAATCAAAAGCAGTGAACGGCTTGCAAATTTCTTTACCAAAAGGTGAAGTGTTAGGATTACTTGGACGAAATGGTGCAGGAAAAACTACGACAATCAAAATGCTTCTCGGATTATTAACGCCTAATGAAGGCTCTATTACATGGGATGGAAAATCATTTGGAACTAGTGGGGTAACGATTGGATATTTACCAGAAGAAAGAGGTTTATATACGAAAAGTAGAGTAATAGACCAGTTGCGATATTTCGGTAGATTAGAAGGAATGACGAAAAAAGAAGTAGATTTTGCTATTGATCATTGGTTAGATCGATTAGCGATACCGGAATATAAATTTAAAACGGCAGGAGAGCTTTCAAAAGGGAACCAGCAAAAAATCCAATTAATTGCTGCTCTTCTTCATAATCCTGAACTTCTCATTTTAGATGAACCATTTAGTGGACTGGATCCAGTTAATGCTGGGATGTTAGCTAGCATTATTGAAGAACAAGTACAGAGCGGAAAGACAATTATTTTATCTAGTCATCGTATGGAACAAGTAGAGGCTTTTTGCCAACATGTATGTATTTTGAAAAAAGGCGAAGCAGTCGTAAAAGGCGAGTTAAGTGATATTAAAAAAGAATACGGTTTCCGCAATTTAACGATTGAAGATACAGAAGAGAATGAGAAGGGATTAGAAGCTATTCATGTATCGTATGAAAAACAACAAGGCCTTCTTTATGTGCAAGTACAAGATGATGCAGAAGCTCTAAAGATTTTACAACAATTGCAAGAACAAGGTGTTACCTTACGACAATTTAAAATGTTAGAGCCGACGTTAAATGAAATCTTTGTAGAGAGGGCGAAATAACGATGCGTAAATTTTCTCACGTATTTTCATTTTATTTTAGAGAAGCATTTTTATCTAAAAAATCATTAATTACGAGTGCGATTTTATTTTTAGTTGTGTTTGGGCTTTTCGCATTTAATCATTTCACTGCTGATAATGATAAAGGAAAAGATAAAATTGCTGTAGTAACTGAAAGTGATACGTATAAAGTACAAGAAAGTGATGTAACAAAGTTACTTCCGTCTGCTAAAGTAACTGTAGAAAATAAGGATAAGTTTAATGAGCTACGTAAGCAAGTAGAAGATGGCGATTTAGACGGTTTATTCCATATTACAGAAAAGAATGGTATTCCAGAAGTAACGTATATGTATAGTGGTTTTCCGAGCCAATCAATGGCTACACTTATGGCGAGTTATTTAAAGGAACAGTATACAGCGGTAATGATTGAAAAAAATAATGTATCTGCCGAAGTAGCAAAACAGTTACAGATGGAAATTCCGTTAAAGCAAGAGGCGGTAAAAGATCATGCATCTTCCTTTGGCATTGGCTATGTATTCTCGTTTGCTTTATATATGTTTATTATTGTGTTTGGAACTGCAATTGGGATGACGATAGCATCTGAAAAGTCGTCTCGTGTTATGGAGTTAATGCTTCCGAAAGTAAAACCATTAACAATGCTACATGCTAAAATTTTAGCAATTGTTTCTAGTGCTTTACTATTACTTATTACTGCTTCATTCGGTTTTCTTGTACCATATTTATTAGGTTGGGTAGACTTAGAAAATGCATCTTTAGTGGGACTTGCATTAGACTTTTCTAAATTGGATGCTGTAGTAATTAGTATGTTCGTTGTATATTTTGTTACGGGCTACTTACTATATGCAATGTTATATGCAGCGGTTGGTGCTGTTGTATCAAAAATTGAGGATGTACAATCTCTTTCGTTCCCAATTACAATGTTAGGTATAGCAGCATTTTTCATTAGTATTAAATCACTATTTGATCCTAATAGTACATTAGCTGTAGTTAGTTCATATATTCCATTCTTTACACCTATGGTTACATTTTCAAGGCTTGTAGCTGGTGAAGCAGGAACTGTAGAGATTATTGTGACTTTAGTCATTTTATTGGTGACTATTGCTATCGTCAATATACTTGCAAGCCGCATTTACGTAAACGGCGTAATGAATTACTCAGATAAAGTGAAATTTAAAGATTTAGCGAAATTTATAAAGCGTCAATAATGAGAAAAAGCATGATTTCCTATTGAAATCATGCTTTTTCTTTATGTATAAATTAAAAATAGTATATAATAATAAGAGTCGTCTTTTAATAGAATGAATACAAAGGAGGGTGTGCAGATGGGGATTAGTAGTCGGTTTACAGTAGGTGTTCATATGCTGACATTACTTGCGATAGATCGAAACTCTCGCTGTACCTCTGAATGGATTGCTGGTAGTGTGAATACAAATCCAGTTGTGATTCGTCGCATTACAGGAATGTTGAAGAGAGCAGGACTTGTTGATGTACAAGCTGGTAAAGGTGGTACGACACTTGCTCGTGATTTAGAAGAAATTACATTACTTGATGTATATAAAGCAGTGGAAGTTGTAGAAGAAGGACAACTATTTTCCTTCCATGAAAATCCCAACATTGAATGTCCAGTAGGAGCTAATATTCAATCAGTATTAGAAATTATTTTAATGCAAGCGCAAGAAGCGATGGAAAACGTACTTGCAAATGTAACGGTAGATCAATTAGTTACAAACTTAAAGTCTAAAATGAAAGAGTAAAAAAGCGAGCAACCTCATAATGAGGGCTCGCCTTTTTTTATTCAGAAATATTGAAAATTCTATTTTTCAGTATTTAAAATAAATTTACCAACAATAGCTGCTACGATACCACCAAGAATTGGTGCTACGATGAATACCCATAGTTGAGAAAGTGCTTCTCCGCCAGCGAATAAAGCTGGTGCGATACTACGAGCTGGGTTAACAGAAGTTCCAGTTAACGGAATTCCTAATAAGTGAACTAATACTAATGTGAAACCAATTACTAATCCAGCTAAAGAAGAGCTTCCTTTTTTACCTGTTACAGCAACGATCACTAATACGAATACGAAAGTTAAAATAAATTCAACTAGAAATGCTCCAGATAAACCAAGCGTTCCAAAACCATTTTGTCCTAAATTATCTAAAGGTGTTTTAGCAGATTTTAAAATTGTTACTAACGTTGCAGTTCCTAATAAACCACCTAAAATTTGAGCTAATACATAATAACAAAGTTCCATAGCGTTCATTCTTTTGTTGATGAACATAGCTACTGATACTGCTGGGTTAATGTGACATCCAGAAATTGTTCCGATGCTATATGCCATAGCTACAATAGATAGACCGAAAGCCATAGCGATTCCTAATGTTCCAATTCCTTCAATTCCGCCGCCAATGACAGCTACTCCAGTTCCGAATAATACAAGCACAAATGTACCAATAAATTCAGCGATTGCTTTTTTTAACATAATTTACCTCCTAATATTGCGCATGAAACGTATTATAACATAGGTTTTAGTATAAACAGCTAATGAAATACTATTCTGATAAGGCGAAATAGGGGGACAATAAAAAAAGAGTATAGTTCTTTGTTAGAGAACTATACTCTTTTTTATGCAGTTTTTTTCTGCTTAACGACTGGAGCAGAACGGTTTAACACGCTATTAGCAACCATTCCTAACATAATAATAATCATTCCAAGTAGGGAAAGACCACCAGGAAATGAACCATTCAAGAAAACAATTTCGCCAAGCACTGTAAAGACCATCGTTCCAGCTTGCGTTGCTTCAACAGCTCCAAGTAGAGCGAGGTTATCTTTGGCTAAGTCGGTAGCAAAGAAAAATGTCATCGTTGCAATTACGCCAGAACATAATGCTAATAAAAATCCTTGCAACATTTGGCTGGATGTTGGAATACCAGTAGTAGAAAATCCGTATATACCAAGTAAAATTGTTATAGGTAGACTTCCTATTGCCATTCCTAATACACGTTGGAACGTATCAAGACGTCCGCCAACAAGTTCCATCATTTTTCGGTTGCCGAATGGATATAAGAAGGCTGCTACTACGACAGGTAAAAAACCTGAAATGAACTGAGTCATTGTAATATGACCTGCTGCAGTCGCTTGCATACAAATTACACCAAGTAAAATAAATAATGCGACATATAAACTACGAAGTGGAATTTTTCCGCGTACAAGTTTTGTGCCTGATTTCGTTTCTATTTTAACGAAGAATAATGGTGATAAAAGTAAACCTGCTAATATAGTAACTTGCCAAGTTCCGGCAACGAGCCAAGCTGGAGAAAAGACAGCTGCGAAACTTAATAAAGAATAGAAACCAATACCAGCAACGGAACCCCATCCGATCCACGCTAATGGATGTTTCTTTAATTCTTCCCATAAACCCCTTAAGTTTTTGCGAAATAAAACGATAAGGAATAAAATAGGGAGAGCAAATAAAAAACGGAAGGAAGCTGTCCAGGCCCAGCTCGTTCCAGATACATTCATCGCTCGATTAATAATAAAGGTTGCGGAAAAAAAGGCTGATGATAAAAGGCCTAATAAAATTGCGCGCATGAAGCATAGCACTCCTTTCGGAATTTGATGATTACGTATAGTATAATATACTTAAAAATAATAAAAGTAAACTATTTTATACTTCAAGGTGGTTTTATAGATGAAAGAACATGAAGATATGCAAACGAAAGAAGTCATTCAGCAAGTAGGTCAGCTGTTAAGACAAATTCGAAATGAACAAAAATTAAGTTTAGAAGAATTAGCCCAAAAAACTGGGGTTAGTAAATTAACATTAGGAAAGATTGAAAGAGGCGAAACGAATCCGACGTTAGCTGTCATTTGGAAAATAACGAAAGGGTTATCGATTCCTTTATCGCGATTGATGGTTGTTGGAGAACCTGTAGCTGTGGCGCGCTGCGGAGAAGGATTTGCAGTAGATGTAGGACAAGCATGGCATTTAGAAACGATGTTCCGCTATACGAAAGAAACGGGGATGGAAATGCATCGTGCTTGTTTAAGGTCGAATAGTATATATGAACCAGAAGCTCATCATGAAGGTGCTATTGAGCTTGTAACAGTAATGAAAGGGAAAGTATCGATTCGAGTAGAAAGCGATGTATACGAATTAAATGAGTTTGACTCTATTCAATTTGAAGCGAATAAAAAACATAGTTATAGAAATGAAGAAGATGAAGTAGCAGTATTACATTTAACGATGAAATATTCTTCATGAAAAAATCCCCTATAGAAAAATCTATAGGGGATTTTTTATACGCTATGCTCAAATAGATGAAAGAATGTTATTAGTAAGAGCGTGGCATAAGTAATAAACAAATAAAATAAACTAAAAACCCCGTCCCAAAACATAAAATAGCAATGACCCAAAGTATGCGAATGAGAGTAGAGCTAATATCAAAATATTCCCCTAAACCACCGCATATACCAAATAGCAGTTTATCAGTTTCGGATTTACATAATCTTTTTGACATCTTCCAATCCACTCCTTTTTATAGCAAGCTATATACTTCTATTCTATATGGAAATTTATGAGAAGACTATGAGGTTGTATGACATTTTTTTTAGGGAACAGTCGTATTAATTGTCTTAATTTTCAGTTGATATTAAACTTATAGTAAGAGGTAACTTTTAATAAAGGGTGGGGGAAATAGAGATGACAGTATATTGGTTGACTAATGTAATGCTTGAATCAGGGTATACATATGAAGAGGGGAGAATTTCCCAAACAGAAACAGAGTTATGTAGTTTACTCATTGAAGATGGACGAATTAAAAAAATGATAGCAGGGGCTGTTCAAGAGGAAGGAGTATTAATTCTTGATGCTAAGCGTTTATTAATTTTGCCAGCTTTCGAAGAGATGCATATTCATATTGATAAGACGTATTATAGTGGTCCTTGGAAAGCATGTATGCCAGCAGAGAATATTTTTACGCGTTTTAATGAAGAAGAGAAAATTTTGCCGAAGCAATTAGCAACTGCTCAAGATAGGGCGGAAAATATGCTAGCGTTATTGCTTCAAAATGGTGCAACGAATATTAGAACGCATTGTAATGTTGATCCGGTAATTGGACTTGGTAATTTGGAGGCGACGTTAGAGGCGTTAGAAACATATAAAAATCAGGTTTCTGGTAGAATCGTTGCTTTTCCGCAACATGGATTATTGCGCAGTAATTCTGTGCAACTTGTGAAAGATGCGATGCGTATGGGTGCGCATCTAGTCGGTGGAGTGGATCCAGCTACAGTGGATAATGATATTGAAAGATCATTACATACCATTATGGATATCGCAGTAGAATTTAATGCAGATGTTGATATTCATCTGCATGATGCGAATAATCTTGGGACGTTTACGATGAGGCGATTGGCAAGTTTAACAGAAGAAGCGGGATGGCAAGGTCGCGTAACAATTAGTCATGCACTTGGACTTGGTGGTGTTACGGATAAAGAAGTTGAAGAAGTGGCGGAAAGACTAGCTGCTTTAAACATTGATATTACTTCAACGGTGCCAATTGGGAAACAAGTAATCCCAATTCCGTTATTAGATAAAAAAGGTGTGAAAGTTTCATTAGGAAATGATAGTATTACTGATCATTGGTCACCGTTTGGAACGGGCGATATGCTGCAAAAGGCAAATCGATTGGCGGAACGTTTTGGGTGGAGTGACGAAAGGTCTTTAGGAAAAGCCCTTCGCTTTATTACGGGAGGAAAAGAAACGTTAAACAATGAAGGGAAGCGAGTATGGCCGAATGTAGGAGATGAAGCGAGTTTTGTTTTGACGAATGCAACATGTACTGCTGAAGCGGTAGCGCGTCAAACAGAGAAGTGCTTCGTTGTACATAAAGGAAATATTGTTGTTGGTAGTTTAAATGAGGTGGAATTAAATAATCTTGTGTAAAAGAATCGTTTGAATGTTTTGAGGAGGGTTCTAATTGTGAGTGTAGAACTCTTCTTTTTTGTGTTTACAATATATTTCTTATAGGTTAGCTAGGAAGGGATGAAAAATTTGGACAATCAACATAATCAAAATCATATTATGGGAACTTTGCAATGGTTTATATTTTTATTAGCGAATTCAATCGCACTACCCATTGTCGTTGGCGGATTATTTCATCTTACGACGGAAGAAATATTTTATTTAATGCAGCGTACGTTTTTTGTAGTTGGTATATCTTCTTTTTTACAAGGGTGGCTTGGACATAGACTACCAATTGCGGATGGGCCAGCTGGATCTTGGGTTGGCGTATTTACCGTACTTGCTTATGCAACTGTCGGGCAAGATCAATTACATAGTACGTTGCAAATTTTAGAATTAGGAATGATAATTTCCGGTGTTGTTTTAATAGGATTAGGAGTAACTGGTTTTATCGGACGTATTTTATTTTTATTCACGCCGCTTGTGACAGGAACGTTTTTACTTTTGTTATGTTTACAATTAAGTGGTGTATTTCTGAAAGGGATGCTAGGAATTACTGCTACTGTTTCTCAAATTGATGGATTTACAGCGATAATCGCGTTTAGTATATTTTTGTTCGTTATTATACTATCTAATTTTGGAAAAGGTTTTGTCAAAAGTTACGCAGTTTTAATAGGATTAATTAGTGGGTGGGTTCTTTTTCTCATTGCAGGAAAAGTGACGATTCCATCTCAAGTAACTCATTTTGTGCAACTTCCACAAATATTTGCTTGGGGACTTCCGAAATGGAATACAGGTATGGCTGTATCAAGTTTCGTTATGGTATGTATTTTAGTTTCTAATACAGTGGCAGCAATTATAGCGATCAATCAAGCTACCATTCAAAAAGCGACTATTGAACAGAAACAGTTGAAGGATGGTACGTGGGTTGGAGGGATTTCGCACATCATTTCTTCTGTATTTTCAACTGTAGGTGTCGTACCGTTACCAGCAACGGCAGGATTTATACGTTTAACGAAACAAAAATATATACGATCGTTCTTACTAGCATGTATGTTACTAGTCGTAATGTCGCTGTTTCCAAGTATTATTCGTTACTTAGCATCGTTGCCATCCGCTGTCGCATCTGCGGTTTTAATGGCTTCGTTCGTACAGCTAATTGGAATTGGATTTCATAATATAAAACAAGTGCCGATGGGCGAAAGGAATGTAACGATTTTAGGAGTTGCTGTATTATTTGGAAGCGGTGTTATGTTTTTACCGTCTGGAGCACTCCAATCACTGCCGTCTGTGATGCAATATATATTCGGAAATGGTTTGTTCGTAGGTACAGTTGTCAGTATATTACTAGAACAAATATGGCGTACTGAAAAGTGAGTGGATACAAAGAGTGTCTGCACTGTATAAAAGTCTAAAATAACATGTGAAATAAAGCCCATTTTCATTCACCACCCGCACATTTCGTTCATACAATATCTTGACTAAATAAACACCCAACTTACACATACACGGCTCTGGCTTAAGCAAGGAGGGTTATACCAGTTGAAGGAAAAAGCGTATCAATCTAAACCGTTACTCACAAAGAGAGAGAGAGAAGTATTTGAATTACTGGTTCAAGATAAAACAACGAAGGAAATTGCAGGTGAACTTTTTATCAGTGAAAAAACAGTACGCAACCACATCTCAAACGCAATGCAAAAGCTAGGAGTTAAAGGACGTTCACAAGCAGTTGTTGAGCTTCTTCGCATGGGAGAGCTCGAACTATAAAAAGAAAGCCGACTTTTATATGAAGAGTCGGCTATTTTTCTGTTTATATTTTGAACTTAAAAAGGTATCTCAGACTTTGAGAAGGAAGATATGTTTAAGAAAGAAACATTAAAAATAACTACTTTAGAACATGATGAGGCATTCAGGTTAGGTATCTTTGTCATTTATGAATAAGAAGGTGCAAATATGAAGTTGTATTTTAAGGATATGGAGATAGGTGAAATTAAAGGTGTTTTCGGAGACATGCCATGGATGTATGGAACAATTCGTCTATATGAAAATAGTAAACCGTTCCAAAAATATTTTCGTGAGATGGTAGACGAAGATAGTGGATTTGATTTTGAAAGCATAGATCCTGAATTGTTATATGAAGAAAATTGGTCTATTTTTGATGAGGATGATCAGCGATATTTAGGGATTGATATACCTGCTATTCATATGGAGGATACAACGATTGCGTGGCGTTGGAGATAAAAGCTATAGGTTGTGAACATCTTCGTACGAAAGAATTCAAACGATAGCAACAAGCTGACCTTTTGTATAAAAGTCAGCTTGTTGTTATCGTTTTTTTTCGCTTGCTATATGAATGATAAGAACACTCCATACATAAATAGGTAGTAAGGAGGGGATATGTTGAAAAGGATATTGTTAGTTTCAACAAGCGCTCATGATATGAATGGACACCCGACTGGTTTGTGGCTGGAAGAGCTCGCAGCTCCTTATAATGTATTTAAAAAGGCTAAGTTCGATGTTGATATTGTGTCGATAAAGGGTGGTAGAGTACCTATTGATAGAGTTTCTATTCCGAACGGGATACCTCGTGAATTTAAGCATGTTGCTTCTTTATTGCAAAATACGAAGCCGATCTCAACGGTTCAGTTTTCGGATTATGATGCGGTTTTATTTGGCGGTGGGCACGGAGCGATTGTAGATTTTCCAGGTAATCCATATGTTGCAAATTTGATTGAGAATATGTACAACAATAACAGGATTGTAGCAGCTGTTTGTCACGGCGTAAGCTCTTTAGTCGGTGTGAAAAATAAAGATGGCTCGTTTTTTGTTGCCGGTAAGCGTGTAACAGGTTATACGAATGATGAGGAAAAAGCTGTACATTTAGAAAAGCGAGTGCCGTTTTTATTAGAAAGTAAATTGAAAGAAGAAGGGGCTTTGTTTTATGTTGCTCCAAAATTCACGCCACATGTCGTAGTAGATGGGCGTTTAATTACAGGGCAAAATCCGCAGTCTAGTATGGAAATAGGGAAAGCTATAAGAAGAGCTGTAAGTAAATTATAGAAAAAGAGCTCGTTACTCATAAAGGTAGCGGGCATTTTTTCTATAGTATAAATGCCTCTTAAACTAAAAAGATGTATTGAGTATAATGACTTCATTTATAATTAATCTTGAATTTGCTATACTATTTTGTATGGACAAAAGGGGAGGCTCTTTTAATGAGAAAAGTTGCGTGTGCAAATACTTATATTAATAAAATAAAGCCCGTTATTAGAAAAACGAGTTTTAGCCAATTGAAAATAGATGAAATTGCGAAGTATATGGATATTAGTAAAGCTACTTTATATAAACGTTTTTCTTCAAAAGATGAGATTATTGAAGCTGTGGTAGAAGATTTTATGAACTACCTTCTTGAAGGAGATGCGGATAATCAAGATGAAAGTATGTCTTTTGCAGAGCGTTTCCAAAAGACGTTTATCCATTCTTTAAAATGTGTGACATATATTTCTGATGTCTTTTTACAAGATTTGAAAGAGGCATATCCGCACTTATCTGATCGGTTAGTTGCTGCACAACAAAATCGTAATCATAATTTGCAAATGTTTTTTGAAGCTGGTATGGAACAAGGCTACTTTAATAAAATGAACGCACAATTATTTATGGTGCAAGATGATGTGATGTTAAGACGTATTATAGATCATTCTTTTTGTATTCAGTACGATATTACGTTAAAGAAAGCGATACTGGATTTTTATGAATTGAAGAAGTATCAACTTTTTAAACCAGAGTATATAGAAGCAATTGATGATTCTAAAATTGAAAAAGAAGTTATTGCTATTTTGCAAATGATTTCGTGAAAAAGCAGATTTTCCTATAGTAATGGAAAATCTGCTTTTTTATTACATGTTATTTTTTTGCGTGTTGTAATACTAATTCAGCTACTGAACCACCTGAAGCTGGGTTTTGACCAGTGATAACACGATTATCTTCTACAGCGTAAGCTTCCCAAGGATGCACAGCTTTTTCGTAAAGACCTCCATTTTTAATGAGTTCATCTTCTGTTAAAAATGGAACGAATTGATCCAATTCAACTAGTTTTTCTTCTTCATTTGAGAATCCTGTTACTTTTTTACCACTAATTAAGCGTTCCCCATTATTTAATGTGATATGAAATAAACCAGCAGCTCCGTGACAAACAGAGGAGACGATTCCGCCATTTTCATAAATGTTGCGGCTAATCATTTGAAGTTCTTTATTTTCTGGGAAGTCCCAAATTACACCGTGACCGCCTGCGTAATAAATCGCAGCGTAGTCTGCTGGATTCACTTCACTCGGTTTCATTGTAGAACCGAGACGATTCATAAATTCTTTCTTTTGATACCATTCCCAATCGATGCTCTCCGCCATTGCTAAACTATGCGGATCAATCGGTGTATAACCACCTTGTGGACTGACATAATCTACTTCGTAACCAGCTTCTTCAACTTTTTTAACGAAATGGACAGCTTCACCAAGCCAAAGCCCAGTCGCTCTATTTAAATTTGGATATTTTTCTACGCTCGTTAATACAACTAACATTTTTTTCTTCATCATAATCCTCCTATAATGTTTCTTCTATATAAAAGTTCTTTATTTACTTAATTTTATGAAATTAGAAATTGCAAATTTGAATAACCATGTCAGTCCTCCTTATATCGGATTCGAAATTAGTGTATAACAATCTTTGAACAAAGTAAACCGAAAAGACTAAATTAGTTTACTTTGTATATTTTTCGTTGACAAACTGTAATGCTGAAACTATGATAGTTCCATGAATATCGAATAATATACATGCTTCGTTTCGAATTCAGTTTGTCGCGCGATAAATTTATACATTTGATGAAGTTGTTTAGTTGTGATAGCGGAGCTAAACAACTTTATTCTTCATTTACAGTTACTACAATCAGGAGAGGTGTTACACATGGGGAAAGATATAAGCAACCATTCAAAATGGTTTGTTTTCACATTATGTTTTATCGTTTTATTAGGACCGATGAATGCGGTTTTATTTAATGTAGCGTTAGAAGATATTGCTAATGATTTATCCATTAGTCAATCGAAAGTAAGTTGGGTTGTAGTAGGGTATTCCTTAGTTGTCGGTATTGGTTCGATGATATATGGGAAGCTGGCGGATCGTTATAGTGTAAAAAAACTATTAATTATTTCAATTATCATATTTGTAGCGGGTTCTATTATTGGATTTATGAATCAATCTTATGCGATTACCATTCTTGCAAGATTAGTGCAGGCGAGTGGGGGCGCGGCATTTATTGCGCTTAGTATGATTGCAGTGGCAAAATTAGTTGTTCCTGATAAGAAGCCTGGTGCGTTAGCGATGATTAGTTCTTCTATTGCATTAGCGATAGGTATTGGTCCTTTAGTTGGCGGGGCTATTACAAATACATTAGGGTGGCCATATTTATTTTTATTTATGGTTATTTCAGTAGTTGGGATTTTCTTGCTTATAAAATTTATGCCAGAAGAAGCGCAGCATACGGATGAAGCGTTTCATTTTGATTACATTGGAGCGGTGTTATTATTTGCGTTCATTACGACTGTTTTATTAGGTGTAAATATTAATATTTGGCTATTTGTGTTATCGGTAGCTTTCTTATTTTTATTCACGGTTCGTATGAAGAACGCGGAGCATCCATTTATTCATATTGAGTTGTTTACAAATAAACCATTTCTTCGTTTAATAGCGGTCGGATTTATAATGAATGTGGCGCTATGTGCTAGTTTATTATTATTACCATTGCTGTTAGGCAGAGAACACGGATTGTCTCCATTTGTTATCGGAATTGTTTTGTTTGTTGCATCAATCTTTGGGATTGTATCTAGTTTTATTACTGGGAAAATTGTCCCTTCGTTTGGAAATGTGAATATGATTTATGTAGCGTCTGTCATTATGATCGTTGGCTTTTTAATTTTAGGGCTTATTCCGAATGGGAGCTTAATTGTTATTTTAGTGGCGATTATTTTAACATTTATGAGTTATTCAGCCATTCAAGTATCAGTAAACACATTTATACCGAAAACATTACATCCAGCTAAAGTTGGAGTCGGTCTTGGTTTATATAATTTAATTAACTTTTTCGGTATGGCATTTGGACCAGCTGTAGCGAGCAAAATTATGGAATCTACAAATAGTTATCGTTTGAATTTTATTTTAATTGTCATGTTAATTTCTGCTCATTTCTTCTTATTAATAGGAATGTCTTCTTTCCAAAAAAAGATGGAGCAATAAATACGCATTTTATATAGAAGAAACCGACTTTCATATAGAAGGTCGGTTATTTTTCTATCTTGCAAATTATGAAAAAAAGGAGCAAAATAAAAAAGGTCCTAGTCTATACAGGTACAAATGAAAATTTTCATACAGAAGCAGTTTAAGTTAGCGAACTTAAAGTGTGTAAAATATAATGATAAAATAAGATGATGAATGAGAAAATGGGTGATGAAGTTGAATAGAGCAATCGGTGTTATCGATTCAGGAGTTGGCGGTTTAACAGTAGCGAAGGAATTAATTCGTCAGTTGCCGAAAGAACGTATTATATATTTAGGGGATACGGCACGTTGCCCTTATGGTCCACGTTCTCGAGAAGAAGTGCGTCAATTTACGTGGGAAATGACGGAGCATTTACTAGATTTAAATATCAAAATGTTAGTTATTGCGTGTAATACAGCAACTGCGGTTGTATTAGAAGAGATGCAGAAACAATTACCAATTCCAGTGGTAGGAGTTATTCACCCAGGATCACGTACAGCTTTAAAAGTGACAAACACGTATCATGTTGGGATTATTGGAACGATTGGAACGGTGAAAAGTGGTGCATACGAAGAAGCGTTAAAGTCTATTAATAACCGTGTTATGGTAGAAAGTTTAGCGTGTCCGCCTTTCGTTGAGCTTGTAGAGAGTGGAAATTTTGAAAGTGAAATGGCGTATGAAGTTGTACGAGAAACGTTGCAACCGCTGAAAAATACTGATATTGATACACTTATTTTAGGTTGTACACATTATCCAATTTTAGGTCCTGTTATTAAAAAAGTAATGGGAGATAAAGTACAACTAATTAGTTCAGGTGATGAAACAGCGCGCGAAGTAAGTACAATTTTATACCATAGTAAAATGTTGAATGAGGGAGAGGAACAAAGTGATCATCTCTTCTTAACGACAGGAAAAATAGGCCTATTTAAAGAAATTGCATCAAAATGGTTCGGTCAACCGATTGAAAATGTGAAACATATTCATTTAGAAAAAGAATAATAGTAGAATCCATATAAGTGAACTCCTGAGAAATCAGGAGTTTTTTGTTTATCCCACTGATTAAAGTTTTACTTTATAAGGAGTACAGCTAGTTCTAAAACATGAAACAGCTCGTATACATAATAGTACAAACTTAGATTTTAGGGGGGAATGGCATGCCTAAATCCACTTTTAAATGGGTTGTTGGTGCTACTGTGAGCGCTGTTTTACTAACAGGGTGTGGCTTTATAAATCAGGAGAAAGCAACGGAACAAATTGATCCGCCAAAACAAGTTACGTATACAGAGGGTGGAAAGAAAGAAGTAGCTAAGAAAGATAAGCAAGGACAAACGGTAAATAGAGAACTATACCTTGTTGATAAAAATGGTTATGTTGTACCGCAAACGTTAGCTATACCTACTCCGAAAGCGAATGAGGTCATTCAGCAAACGTTAGAGTACCTTGTGAAAGATGGACCGGTAACGAATTTATTACCGAATGGGTTCCGTGCAGTCATTCCAGCGAATACATCGATGACCTTAAATTTGAAAAAAGATGGGACGGCAGTCATTGACTTCTCTAAAGAAATGAAAAACTATGCAAAAGAAGAAGAGCGTCAAATGGTTGAATCAATAGCGTGGACGTTGACGCAATTTAAAGAAATAAAACAAGTGCAGTTCCAAATAAATGGTGAGAAATTGGCGAAGATGCCTGTTGGTGGTACACCGCTTGGTGAAGGGGTGAGCCGTGCTAATGGTATCAACTTCGATGATGAACAAGTAGCGGATGTAACAAATACAAAACCAGTTACACTTTATTTTATGGCACAAAATAATAATAAACAGCAATACTACGTACCAGTAACACGCCGCGTTGCAGAAGGGAAAGAAAGTGATTATGCAGCAATTATAGATGAACTTGTAAAAGGACCGATTCATCAATCGCTTCTGAATGATTTTAATCCAGGAGTTAAGTTGATTACGAATCCGAAGTTACAAGATGGAAATCTTACATTAAACTTTAATGAAAATATATTTATAAACCCAGATAAAAATATGGTTTCAAATTACGTATTGAAGTCGTTAGTTTTATCTTTAACAGAAAAGAAAGGCGTGAAAAGTGTTTCTATTGAAGTAAATGGTAAAGCGAATCTTATAGATGAAAAGGGCGGAAAGTTAATAAAACCTGTCGATCGTCCAGAAAACGTGAATACAGGTAGTTTTTAATCTTCAATAATTTGATATACTTAAGTAAGAAAGGGGAATTGCTTTTTGAGTTCCCCTTCTTTTATTGTATACATATCATACATTTAAATTTGGCTATACTAACAAGTAGTTATGAGGAGGTTATTTTTATGCGAGTAGATGGTAGAGAGAAAACAGAATTACGCCATATACATATTCATACGAATTATTTAAAAAATCCAGAAGGGTCAGTATTAATTGAAGTTGGGGATACAAAGGTAATTTGCTCAGCGACAATTGAAGAGCGTGTCCCACCGTTTATGCGTGGAGAAGGAAAGGGCTGGGTAACAGCTGAATATGCGATGATTCCACGTGCAACAGAACAACGTACAATAAGGGAATCAAGTAAAGGGAAAGTAACAGGACGTACAATGGAAATCCAGCGCTTAATTGGACGAGCTTTACGTGCGGTAGTTGACTTAGAAGCACTTGGTGAAAGAACAGTTTGGATTGATTGTGATGTTATTCAAGCGGATGGTGGAACGAGAACTGCTTCTATTACAGGTGCATATGTAGCAATGGTATTAGCGTTTGAGAAGTTATTACAAGCAGAAAAAGTATCTAAAATTCCAGTAAAAGATTATTTAGCAGCAACGTCAGTGGGAATTGTTGAAGAGCAAGGTGTTGTTTTAGATTTAAACTATGTAGAAGATTCTAAAGCAGACGTTGATATGAACGTGATTATGACTGGAAAAGGCCAGTTTGTTGAAGTGCAAGGAACTGGAGAAGAAGCGACGTTTAGCAGAGCGCAGTTAAATGAATTACTTGATGCTGCGGAACAAGGCATCTTCCAACTGATTGACATGCAAAAAGAAGCGTTAGGTGACATCGTATCTCATATAGAGTAGAGGTGGAAAGTATGAAACAAGTTGTTGTAGCGACAAAAAATATGGGGAAAGTACGTGAATTTGCTGAGTTATTTGAGCGATTTGATTTAGAAGTAAAATCATTACACGATTTTCCTCATATTGAAGAAGTCGAAGAAACTGGTGAAACATTTGAAGAAAATGCGATTTTAAAAGCGGATAGTCTTAGTAGACAGCTGAATGCGATCGTAATTGCGGATGATTCAGGTCTTATTGTAGATGCTTTAAATGGAAAACCAGGCGTGTATTCAGCTCGTTTTGCTGGAGAGCCGAAAGATGATCAAGCGAATATTGATAAAGTGTTACAAGAATTAAATGACATAGCGTTTGAAAAGCGTAAAGCTCGTTTCTACTGTGCATTAGCAGTGGCTTTCCCTGAAGGTGATAAAAAGCCTGTCATTGTAAACGGGACGTGCGAAGGGTATATTTTAGAACAGCGCCGCGGGGAAAACGGCTTTGGATATGATCCGATTTTTTATGTGGAAGAATATAAAAAAGCGATGGCGGAACTAAGTTCAGATGAGAAAAATGCCATTAGCCACCGCGGACGTGCTCTTCGTAAGTTAGAAGAAAAAATCCCTGAATGGTTTTTAGGAGAATAAGGGAGAGAGATTGATGAAAGCTTTAATCGTAAGCGATAGTCATAGCTCTGTGAAGGAATTACAGCAGTTGAAAGAGGAATATGAAGGAAAAGTAGATGTTATGATTCATTGCGGTGATTCAGAGCTAACGCCTGCTCATGAAGAGCTGCAAGGTTTCCATGTTGTAAAAGGAAATTGTGATTATGCTAACTTTCAAGATGAAGTTGTAACTGATGTAGATGGCATTCGTTTCGTTGTTGTGCATGGACATCGTCATAACGTGAAAATGACATTACAAACATTAGCGTACCACGCAGAAGAGGTAGGGGCGCAAGTTGCGTGCTTCGGACATTCTCACGTATTAGGTGCGGAATTAATCGATGGCGTTTTATTTATTAATCCAGGTAGTATTCTATTGCCACGTCAACGTGTAGAAAAGACATTTGCGTTATTAGAAATGGATGAAAATCAAATGGAAGTTCGTTTTGAAACATTAGACGGGCAACTAGTTGAACAAGCAGTTTTTAAAAGAGGATAAGAAAAATTATCCTCTTTTAAAAAAGGTGTTGACTTTATGTATGGTTATACATATAATAAATATTGTCGATAGGGCAACGGCGCTAACGAAGGAAAATAAAATAACATATGCGGGTGTAGTTTAGTGGTAAAACAAGAGCCTTCCAAGCTCTGGTCGAGAGTTCGATTCTCTTCACCCGCTCCATGTCCCAGTAGCTCAGCCGGATAGAGCATACGCCTTCTAAGCGTACGGTCGGGAGTTCGAATCTCTCCTGGGACGCTAATAAAACCTTGTTATCTTTTGATAACAAGGTTTTTTGTTTGTCTACAAATTGATGTTTGGGTTATAAGTGTAGTTTATTCTTAATATTTGCGACCTTTCTTTCAATATTAAGCAGTTGCATATGTACTTCTTTTTCTTAAATAAAAAGAGTGCCGTTTATGCGCCCCGTTCCTCATATTTAATTTAAAGAATCAATAGGCTTATGGTGGAACTCAAATCTATATCCGTATTATTCTAATTTTTTACTTAGAATGTTATAAAACTTTTACCATTCTAGTACGATTGAGCATTCGTTGTCGGAACTTATCCCCGGCAGTGTGTTACAATTAATAGAAGCGGAAAACGAGAATCTCCAATTGACTGGACTTGTGATTGGTTGGACAGTTTAAGAAGGTTGTATAAAAAAGGGAGATGGCGCAAAGATGGCGAGATCAAATGAGAATGATTTAACGGAGAAGTTGGCAGAAGGTCACCGGAAATATGGTGATGGCAACTTTACAGTACAGAACATCGGTGATGAAACTAACCCAGATTGGACTGTCGTAAAAAATGTGAGGAAGGGATCGGCAGGCATTCGAGAAGAGGAAGATATATTAAGACTGCGATCAAAATATATAAAATAGTGCGGAAATGGGCGGGGCGGGAGTTCGAATCTCTCCTAGGGCGCTAAGAAAACCTTGTTATCTTTTGATGACAAGGTTTTTTGTTTGTTTTAAATTAATTATTAATAAACTTCTCAAATACAAAACCATAATCTTTCACATTATATTGTTTCTTCGTATCAACAAGCCAGTTAAAGGCGATCTCGTTCATCTCTTTAAATTGCTCTGCTAAGTTTACTTGTGCGTTTGAAATACGGCTAAAAGCATTAGATGCCATATCTAAACTTTTATGTGCATACTGCAATGTAATATCGTTGTCGTATGAGATTTCTTCTATTTTAAGTAAAGCTTTATATAAATCTTTTAATTCTTCAATATGTTTTTTATGAACATCAATTGAATAATGCTCATCTCCCATTTGAAACTTAATTTCTACATCTAAATCAATTGTTCCCGCAGTTTCAAGTGCTACGTTTTTAATTGGATATTTACTATAGCTAAAGCGGCGTAGTGTACGTTTTTTACTTGTTGCGCTTGTACCATCTAAGTGGAGTAATCCTTTGTTTGTGAAACAATATTCATCTGATTTGGATTTAATTAGAAAATAAATTTTCTCCCCGTCTTCATGCATCACATAATCATCAGCGTCAACTTTATCGTAATCTTTCGGTGTAATGACAGACCCTACATCACTTAGTCCTAATACATCTGCAGCCATTTTTTTAAACATACATAATCCCCCTTTTAAATTCTTGATTGTACAAAAATATATTAACACGATTTCAATAAAGTGTTTTCTTATAATTGAAAACATTTGAAAGTAAGTTAGGGAAAGTAACGAATATTTAGTAAATCTATTAATTTAAGAATGGCTCCTCCGAAAAATAATCAAGAGAAAAAAGTTAATTTTGCAAGTAATTATAGAGAAATTCCGTGAAAACCTCTCAAGTAATATGAGGTTTTTTTCTATCCATTTTGAAATCTTACAATTCTGTAAGGTAACTGTAAGGAAGTTCGATGGTAACAAATTGCTAATCCTCTATAATGAAGGTAACAACGATAAAACGAGGAGGAAGAAATGATGAAAGGGTTAATCGTAACGGGTTTAACAGTTGCTTTTGGATTTGTAGCGTATGAGAAATTAACGTATGTAGTTGATGTTGTAAAACATTTAATCGCTTAGTAAAAAAAACTGCCACGAGAGGGAAAGGGAATGAGTGAATGAATGGAATGGTTATTTGGAATTATAGGTACTTGTAGTGTAGTGTTATTGTTCTTTGTCCCGAGTGGTATACTTAGTTCGACAACGAGTTTGTTCTTCTTAAGTTTGTTTGCTTGTACGATGCTTATTATTATGTTTTTAATGAAGCGAAGTAAACCAATCTTCTATTGTAGCATGATTGTTATGGCAATTATTGTTCTCCAAATTATTACCCTTGTTATATACCCCACTATTATAAAAGCTTTCCATTAATGATGAATCCTCTGCTTTAATTGCTGAGGATTTTTATTTGCGCATTTTTAATTTTTAGTAAGGATTTGTTTATATTGAAATATAAAAATTAAATATTTCCATATTTCAAACAAAGGGTTTTGGGATGTTGTGTTCTTATTACTCATTTGATATATTTACTTTAAAGATAATTAAAATCTAGAAAAAGAGGCGGACGTATGGATAAAAAAGAAAATACGGTCGTATTGTTTCCGCAACTATCAGAGCGATATATTGATGAAGGTTTTTTAGCACTGAAAGAGCGGAAATTCGAAGATGCATTGCGCTGCTTTGAAATATTACGTCAGTATAATGCAGAAACGGAACAAACGGAACTCGCTTCTGTTATTTGTTTGTTAGAATTAAAACATATGGAAGAAGCGAAAGACAAATGTGAACAGTTACTTGAAACAGGAGCTGTATTATTTGGTGATATTCTTGAAACATATGTGACGATTTTAGTTCAAACAAATGATTATGAAGGTGTCATTGAAATCGTTGAAAAGGTTTTGCAAACGAAAGATGTAATGTCTGAACAAAAGGAAAAATTAGCACAGCTCGCTTTATTTGCAGAAGGTATGTTAAATGAAGTAGATACGTCACTAGTCGATTCGAATTTTGAATTGGATGAGTTTACTAATGAAATGTTTGGAGAAAACTTTGGACAAAAGTTAAGAGCGATTCAGCAACTTTCGTTAAAAGACTTGGATCTTGCATTACCTATTTTAAAGAAATTTTTAATAGACGAAAAACAGCACCCTTATTTGAAAACTTCTATTTTATATAAAATGATAGAAAATCAAATAGAAGAAGAGGTAGAGGTAGAAAAGTTTGGGAATACGATCAAGGTGATTCCAGCATTTACAGGTCATAATGAGGAGCAATCCGATAACATTATACATACATTATCAAGCCGATTAGAGCAAAATTATCCCGATATATTTGATGCGATGGTTACATATTGGAAAGAATTGCGAATTAGCGTTTTCCCATTCGCTCTATTAATGGATAAAGTGGAGATTTGGGCTGCTGTTTTAGAGAGAATTGGAAGAAAACGTTTCGGATTGACTATTGATGAAGAAGAGCTTATGACAGCGTATAATATTGAATTAGAAGAGTTTCATATTGCTTATCAATGGTTATTACGTGTTGAAAGAGAAGGATATTTGCCCGTATAATTATGAAAAAGAATCGTTCGGTTCTTGAAACGAGCATATTCTATGTTATAATGTAAGGGTTGCAAAAGGCAGAAATCTGCCTGTTTGTAAGAGAAGAGAAGTGTAATTCTCTTACTTAATATGTTTCATATTATTCTCGAACAAAATATACCGTAGTTGTCTTTTAGACAATTAGTAGATTGGAACATTATATCTGAAAGCTTTTGCTAGAGGATTATTTGTACTTTTGTTATTTCAAAAAAGAGATAATGAAGATTTTAATCTATAGAGGTATGTGCATACATTATTATAGTTGGAGGGAAAGAATAAATGGCTACAAAATGGGAAAAATTAGAAGGTAACGTAGGCGTTTTAACAATCGAAGTTGATGCTAAAGAAGTAAACAACTCTATCGACGCTGCGTTCAAAAAAGTAGTACAAACAATCAACGTACCAGGTTTCCGTAAAGGAAAAATGCCTCGTCCGTTATTCGAACAACGCTTTGGTATCGAATCTTTATATCAAGATGCTATAGATATCATCTTACCAAAAGCATACGGTGAAGCGATTGATGAAGCTGGTATCTTCCCAGTTGATCATCCTGAAATCAACATCGAGAAGTTCGAAAAAAATGCTAACCTTATCTTCACTGCAAAAGTTACAGTGAAACCTGAAGTTAAATTAGGTGAGTACAAAGGTTTAGCAGTAGAAAAAGTTGAAACAACTGTAACTGACGAAGATGTAGAGAACGAATTAAAATCTTTACAAGAGCGTCAAGCTGAACTAGTTGTTAAAGAAGAAGGAACTGTTGAAAACGGTGATACAGCTGTAATCGACTTCGAAGGTTTCGTTGATGGCGAAGCATTTGAAGGCGGAAAAGGCGAAAACTATTCTCTTGCAATCGGTTCTGGTACTTTCATCCCTGGTTTCGAAGAGCAAGTAATTGGTCTTAAATCTGGTGATTCTAAAGAAGTTGAAGTTTCATTCCCAGAAGAGTACCACGCTGCTGAATTAGCTGGTAAACCAGCTACATTCAAAGTAACAATTCACGAAATCAAAACAAAAGAACTTCCTGAGTTAAACGACGAGTTCGCTAAAGAAGCTGACGAAGAAGTTGCAACTCTTGATGAATTAAAAACAAAACTTCGTACAAACTTAGAAGAAGGCAAAAAGCACGAAGCTGAGCACAAAGTACGTGACGAAGTAGTAGAATTAGCTGCTGCTAACGCTGAAATCGAGATTCCAGAAGCTATGATCGACACTGAGTTAGATCGTATGGTTCGTGAATTCGAGCAACGTTTAAGCCAACAAGGTATGAACCTTGAGCTTTACTACCAATTCACAGGTACTGACGCTGACAAGTTAAAAGAGCAAATGAAAGAAGACGCTCAAAAACGCGTAAGAATCAACCTTGTTCTTGAAGCTATCATTGAAGCTGAAAACATCGAAGTTACTGAAGAAGAAGTAACTGCAGAAGTTGAAAAAATGGCTGAAATGTACGGTATGCCAGTAGACGCTATCAAGCAAGCTCTTGGAAGCGTAGACGCTTTATCTGAAGACCTTAAAGTGCGTAAAGCTGTAGACTTCTTAGTAGACAACGCTGCATAATAAAATAACAAGGCGCGATTTTAATCGTGCCTTGTTTTATAAATATAGAAATATATTTATAAAACTTTTCGATGAAGAAGGAAAACTTCCTTTACAAGTCGAATATACATATTTCAAAAGTTTTAAAATTTTTTTATTTGTACATAACTAGTCATATTATTTGTATTTCTCGCCACGTAGTGACATAATATGTATTTACATACGATACATTTATCGTGTACATACGAAGGCAAGAGGTTAGCACTTTGTAAGGGGTGTGAAAATATGTTTAAATTTAATGATGAAAAAGGTCAATTAAAATGTTCTTTCTGTGGTAAAACACAAACGCAAGTTCGAAAGTTAGTTGCAGGTCCAGGTGTTTACATTTGTGACGAGTGTATCGAACTTTGTACTGAAATTGTACAAGAGGAGCTTGCGAAGGACGAAGAAGTAGAATTCAAAGATGTACCGAAACCGGTAGAAATTCGTGAAATCTTAGATGAGTATGTCATCGGACAAGATAACGCGAAAAAAGCACTAGCGGTAGCGGTATATAACCATTACAAACGCATTAATTCTAACAGTAAAATTGATGATGTAGAATTAGCGAAGAGTAATATTTCACTTATTGGGCCAACTGGTAGTGGTAAAACATTATTGGCACAAACATTAGCGCGTATTTTAAATGTTCCATTTGCAATCGCGGACGCAACATCTTTAACAGAAGCTGGATATGTAGGGGAAGATGTAGAAAACATCTTACTAAAATTAATCCAAGCAGCTGATTATGATGTAGAGAAAGCGGAAAAAGGAATCATTTATATTGATGAGATTGATAAAGTGGCACGTAAGTCCGAAAATCCATCAATTACACGTGATGTATCTGGTGAAGGTGTACAGCAGGCACTTCTGAAAATTTTAGAAGGTACTGTAGCGAGCGTTCCACCTCAAGGTGGTCGTAAGCATCCGCATCAAGAGTTCATTCAAATTGATACAACGAACATCCTATTCATTTGTGGTGGAGCGTTTGATGGCATTGAGCCAATTATTAAACGTCGCCTTGGTGAGAAAGTAATTGGATTTGGTGCTGAGAAGAAAAATGCTGATGTAAATGAGAAGCATGTTTTATCTCACGTTTTACCAGAGGATCTTTTAAGATTCGGTTTAATTCCGGAGTTTATCGGTCGTCTTCCAGTTATTGCGAACCTAGAGCCGCTTGATGAAGATGCTCTTGTAGATATTTTAACGAAACCGAAAAATGCACTTGTTAAGCAATTCCAAAAATTATTGGAGCTTGACGATGTTGAGTTAGAGTTTGAAGAAGGTGCACTAGTTGAGATTGCGAAAAAAGCAATTGAACGTAAAACAGGTGCTCGTGGACTTCGTTCTATTATTGAAGGCTTAATGCTTGATGTAATGTTCGAACTTCCATCTCGCAAAGATATCGAGAAGTGTATTCTGACGAAAGAAACAGTAGCTGATAATGAACCGCCGAAATTGGTGTTACAAGACGGTACTGTACTTGATACAAAAACATCTGCATAGTGCGAAGAAGAAACAGCAATTTTTATAATTGCTGTTTTTCTTTATGTTTAGCTATGTTCCTCCGCGGAAATACTAAGTGATAAAACATTGCGGGAGGAAATAAATTATGAGCTGGACAAATATATTTTTACTTGTTCAACTTGTTTTTGGTGTAATTGTCGGATTGTATTTTTGGCATTTACTTCGAAATCAGCGAACACAAAAAGTTTCAATTGATCGAGAATCGAAAAAAGAATTAGAACAGCTTCGTAAAATGCGTGAGATTTCTTTAACAGAGCCGCTTGCGGAAAAGGTACGCCCTACATCCTTTTTAGATATTGTAGGGCAAGAGGACGGAATTAGGTCGTTAAAAGCGGCTCTTTGTGGTCCGAATCCGCAACATGTAATTATATATGGTCCGCCAGGTGTCGGGAAGACAGCGGCAGCACGTCTTGTATTGGAAGAAGCGAAACGCAATCCGAAATCTCCATTTCGTACGAATGCAACATTTATCGAACTTGATGCGACGACAGCAAGATTTGATGAACGTGGTATTGCAGACCCATTAATTGGTTCAGTCCATGATCCGATTTATCAAGGGGCAGGTGCAATGGGGCAAGCGGGTATCCCACAGCCGAAAAAAGGGGCTGTAACAGATGCGCATGGTGGTATTTTGTTCATTGATGAGATTGGTGAATTACATCCAATTCAAATGAACAAAATGTTAAAGGTGTTAGAAGATCGGAAAGTATTTTTGGAAAGTGCGTACTATAGTGAAGAAAATTCGATGATTCCAACGTATATACATGATATTTTTCAAAAAGGTTTGCCAGCCGATTTTCGCTTAGTTGGGGCGACGACACGTTCGCCAGAGGAGATTCCTCCTGCTATTCGGTCACGCTGTTTAGAAGTGTTTTTCCGTGAGTTAGATACAGAAGAGATTCAAAAAGTAGCGAAGAATGCAGCTGATAAAGTGGAAATGCAAATAGGTAAAAATGGTATTGAAATGATCGGGATGTATGCAAGAAATGGACGAGAAGCGATTAACCTTGTACAAATTTCTGCTGGTATGGCAATAAATGAAGAACGTTCTTTCATTAAAGATGAAGATATAGAGTGGGTTGTTCACTCTAGTCAACTTACACCGAAATATGAAAAACGTATTTATCCTATTCCGAGAATCGGTCTTGTAAATGGACTTGCTGTATACGGACCAAATACAGGCGCGTTATTAGAAATTGAAGTAACAGCAATCAAGGCGAAAGATAAAGGGTCGGTAAATGTTACCGGGATTGTGGAAGAGGAAAGTATTGGTAGTCAAACGAAATCCATTCGCCGCAAAAGTATGGCGAAAGGTTCTGTAGATAATGTATTAACAGTACTTCGTTCTCTAGATGTGTTGCCAGAAGGGTATGATATACATATTAATTTTCCAGGTGGTATCCCAATTGATGGCCCTTCGGCAGGTATTGCTATGGCAACAGGTGTATATTCAGCAGTGCATCGTACGTATGTGAGTAATGAAGTAGCGATGACCGGTGAGATAAGTATACACGGGGAAGTGAAACCTATTGGTGGTGTGTACGCAAAAATAAAAGCCGCGAAAAAAGCAGGTGCTAAGAAAGTCATCATTCCTGCTGAAAACATGCAACCGTTTTTGTATACAATAAAAGGAATTGAAATCATTCCTGTTCGTAAGTTAAAAGAAGTATTTGAGATAACATTTATGCAGGAAAATATGCATCGAGACCTTGATATACATACTACTGTAGACGAAACAGATGCACAATCAATGTGAGAACGAACGATAATAAAATTTGCCAGACTTCGTTTAAGTTTGTATGCTTAAGCGGAGTCTTTTTTCCTTTTTAAAAGGGAGAAAAAACGAGGGATTTACAATTGCGGAAAATCTCTGCAATTGCATCTAGATGTATTGTAATATAAAATAGTTGAACAGGAGTTTAATTTATTATGGAGGTGCTATGTCTAGTATGAATACGAATGAAAGAATCGTACCCCTCCTACCATTAAGAGGCGTTCTCGTATATCCAACGATGGTTCTTCATCTTGATGTAGGACGTGATAAATCGATACAAGCACTAGAGCAGGCGGCAATGGATGAAAATATCATCTTTTTAGCGATGCAAAAAGAAATGAATATCGATGATCCGAAAAAAGATGACATATATAGTGTAGGTACAGTGGCGAAAGTGAAGCAAATGTTAAAATTGCCGAACGGTACGCTTCGTGTCCTTGTAGAGGGTTTACATAGAGCTGAAGTAGTAGAGTTTATCGAAGAAGAGAATGTAGTGCAGGTCTCTATCAAAACGGTAACTGAAGAAGTGGAAGATGATCTAGAAGAGAAAGCTCTTATGCGTACATTACTGGAGCATTTCGAACAATATATTAAAGTTTCGAAAAAAGTTTCAAATGAAACATTTGCAACGGTAGCTGATGTAGAAGAGCCAGGAAGATTAGCTGATTTAATTGCTTCTCACTTGCCGATTAAAACGAAGCAGAAACAAGAAATTTTAGAGATTGTATCTGTGAAGGAACGATTACATACACTTATTTCAATTATTCAAGATGAACAAGAGTTACTTAGTTTAGAAAAGAAAATTGGACAAAAAGTAAAACGTTCAATGGAGCGTACGCAAAAAGAGTATTTCTTACGTGAGCAAATGAAGGCGATTCAAACTGAACTTGGTGATAAAGAAGGTAAGGGCGGGGAAGTTGAAGAACTTCGTGAGAAAATTGAACAGTCGGGAATGCCTGAAGAAACAATGAAGGCTGCACTGAAAGAATTAGACCGTTATGAAAAATTACCAGTAAGTTCTGCGGAGAGCGGTGTTATTCGCAATTATATGGATTGGTTATTAGCACTTCCATGGACTGAAGCGACAGAAGATATGATTGATCTTGCTCATTCCGAAGAGATTTTGAACAAAGATCATTACGGTCTTGAGAAAGTGAAAGAGCGTGTACTCGAATATTTAGCTGTACAGAAGTTAACGAATTCATTAAAAGGACCTATCCTTTGCTTAGTAGGACCTCCTGGGGTCGGGAAAACTTCGTTAGCGCGTTCGATTGCAACATCATTAAATCGTAATTTTGTCCGTGTATCCCTTGGTGGTGTACGTGATGAATCGGAAATCCGTGGTCACCGTCGTACGTACGTTGGAGCGATGCCAGGACGCATTATTCAAGGTATGAAAAAGGCGAAAACAGTTAATCCAGTCTTTTTATTAGATGAGATTGATAAAATGTCTAACGACTTCCGTGGAGATCCATCAGCGGCATTACTTGAAGTGTTAGACCCAGAACAAAACCATAACTTCAGTGATCATTACATTGAAGAACCGTATGATCTATCGAAAGTTATGTTTGTAGCAACTGCGAATACACTTTCAAGTGTTCCAGGTCCGCTGCTTGACCGTATGGAAATTATTTCGATTGCTGGCTATACAGAACTTGAAAAAGTTCACATTGCCCGTGAACATTTATTGCCGAAACAATTAAAAGAGCATGGCTTACGAAAAGGTAATTTACAAGTACGTGATGAAGCACTTCTTGAAATTATTCGTTATTATACACGTGAGGCTGGTGTTCGAACACTAGAGCGTCAAATCGCAAAAGTTTGTCGTAAAGCAGCAAAAATTATCGTTACAGCAGAACGCAAGCGTATTGTAGTAACAGAGAAAAACATTGTTGATTTACTTGGTAAGCACATATTCCGTTATGGGCAAGCCGAAAAAACAGACCAAGTTGGTATGGCAACAGGGTTAGCGTATACAGCAGCAGGCGGTGATACACTTGCGATTGAAGTGTCTGTAGCGCCAGGTAAAGGGAAATTAATTTTAACAGGTAAACTTGGGGATGTTATGAAAGAATCCGCACAAGCAGCGTTTAGCTATATTCGTTCTCGTGCAGAAGAGCTTCAGATTGATCCGAATTTCCATGAGAAAAATGATATTCATATTCATGTTCCAGAAGGAGCAGTTCCAAAAGATGGACCATCAGCAGGTATTACGATGGCAACGGCACTTATTTCTGCACTAACAGGTATTCCTGTAAGTAAAGAAGTGGGGATGACAGGTGAAATTACACTTCGTGGTCGTGTATTACCAATTGGTGGTTTAAAAGAAAAAACATTAAGTGCTCACCGCGCAGGCTTAACAAAAATTATTTTGCCAGCAGAAAACGAGAAAGATTTAGATGATATTCCAGAAAGCGTAAAAGAAAACCTTACGTTTGTGCTTGCATCTCATTTAGATGAAGTATTGGAGCACGCATTAGTAGGAGTGAAACAATGAAAGTAACAAAAGCAGATATTGTAATTAGTGCTGTTAAACCAGAACAATATCCAGACAGTGATTTACCAGAAATTGCATTAGCAGGTCGTTCAAATGTCGGGAAGTCTTCCTTTATTAATAAAATTTTAAATCGTAAAAAGTTAGTACGTATTTCTTCTAAACCAGGGAAAACGCAAACGTTGAACTTTTTCTTAATCAATGAGATGATGCATTTTGTTGACGTTCCAGGTTATGGATATGCGAAAGTATCTAAAACAGAGCGCGCAGCATGGGGCAAGATGATTGAGACTTACTTTACAACACGTGAGCAATTAGACGCAGCTGTATTAGTAGTTGATTTACGTCACCAACCAACAAATGATGACGTGATGATGTATGATTTCTTAAAGCATTATGAAATCCCAACAATTATTATTGCGACGAAAGCCGATAAAATTCCGAAAGGGAAATGGCAAAAGCATTTAAAAGTTGTAAAAGAAACGCTTGCTGTTGAAATTGGCGATGAAATCGTTCTATTCTCTTCTGAAACAGGACTTGGAAAAGAAGAAGCGTGGAAGGCAATTCATAGAATGACAAAAACGAAAAACGCGTGACGAATGTCGCGCGTTTTTTTTATTTACTAAATTTTTTATCTTACGTTTAATGTAACCTCAATATTACCTCTTGTTGCTTTTGAATAAGGACATACACCGTGAGCGGCTTTTACAAGTTCTTGTGCTTCGGCATGAGAGACGCCAGCAACATGTACATCAAGTACAGCAGATAGGCCGAAACCACCATCTGTATCTTTTCCGATAGAAACGTGAGCAGTTACTTCTGTGCTTTCTACTTTCACACGTTTTGTACGAATGACAAGTTGTAATGCACTATCAAAACAAGCGGCATAACCAGCAGCAAATAGTTGTTCTGGATTTGTTGCCTCTCCGCCTGCACCACCTAGTGCTTTCGGCATTTTTACATCAAGATTTAATATGCCATCATCTGAAACTACTTTTCCGTTTCTTCCACCTGTAGCAGTTACTGAAGCAGTATATAATTTATCCATGTTTATTCCCCTTTTCTATCATTTATTGTTTTCATTGTTTCAATTAGTTTATTTAATTGAATTAATAAAGAACGATATTCTTGTTCTGTAATTCCTAAATTTGTTGCCATTGTTGTCGGCAATGAACAAGCCTTTTCTTTTAAATCTTTACCTTGTTCTGTTAATTTAATACAAACTTTGCGCTCATCTTCTTTGGAACGAACGCGTTTTACAAGTTTTAATGATTCCATTCGTTTTAACATAGGTGTTAACGTACCGGAATCTAAAAATAGACGTTCTCCAATTTCTTTTACTGTTAGTCCATCTTGCTCCCATAGTACGAGTAAAGTAATGTACTGGGGATACGTAATACCCATCTCTTCTAAATATGGTCGATAAAAGCGGGTAACTTCTTTAGAACAGGCGTAAATAGAAAAACAAAGTTGGTTATCTAGATGTAAAGAATTCTCTGTCATACATAACTCCTCTCTAATTAAGTTGTGCACAATTTAATTTTGTAAAATCAATATAACGAAAAAGAAATACAATGTCAAATACATTGTATTGAGAAAGTTTGTGCTACAATTTGGAACAATCATACATATTTTCCTTCATGATGAAAGAAGATAGGAAAGATGATGTTATAATTCATATGGAATAGTTTCCATCACTTGATTATGAGGGCTTTTTTTGGTAACGTACAAATAGAGTTATTAATTTATAATCATTATAAAGTAGAAAGTCTTTATTAGTTTTACTGAATCTCCTTTATTACATACGGAGAATAAATAAAAAATAATCGGTTGTTCACACGATTGTCAGATTCATAAGAGGAAAGTTGTATTATGATAGTAGATAAAGTGATAAAACGGGTGAAGGGGGACATGCTGCGTGCATATTCTTGTTGTTAGTGTAAATTATCGAACAGCCCCTGTAGAATTTCGTGAGAAACTCACATTTCAGGCAGCAGAGCTAGAGCAAGCAATGACTACATTACAAAATCAAAAGAGCGTGTTAGAGAATGTCATTGTATCAACTTGTAATCGCACTGAGATTTACGCTGTTGTCGATCAATTACACACGGGACGGTATTATATTAAGAAGTTTTTAGCTGATTGGTTTCAGCTTGAAATAGAAGAAGTCGCACCATATTTAACTATTTTTGAACAAGACGGTGCAATAGATCATTTATTCCGCGTGACGTGCGGTTTAGATTCTATGGTAGTTGGAGAAACACAGATTTTAGGCCAAATAAAAGATAGCTTTTTAGAAGCGCAACAAGTAAAAGCGACAGGCACAATTTTTAATGAGTTGTTTAAGCAGGTGGTTACGTTAGCGAAACGTGCGCACTCAGAAACGACGATTGGTGAAAGTGCGATGTCTGTTAGCTATGCTGCTGTTGAGCTCGGAAAGAAAATATTTGGTGATTTAACAGATTGTCATGTGCTTATTCTTGGTGCTGGTAAGATGGGTGAACTGGCACTGCAAAACTTATATGGAAGCGGTGCTCGAAAAGTAACAGTCATGAATAGGACGTTTACGAAAGCGGAAGTAATGGCTGAGAAATATATGGGACATGCAAAGCCTTTAAGTGAATTACAATGTGCATTATTAGAAGCAGATATTTTAATTAGTTCAACTGGTGCATCTGAGTATGTCATTACGAAAGAGATGATGACAAAGGTAGAGAAAATGCGCTCTGGTCGTCCAATATTTATGGTGGATATTGCAGTGCCGCGTGATATTGATCCAGCGATTGATGAGCTAGAAGGTTCTTTCTTATATGACATTGATGATTTGCAAGGAGTAGTGGAAGCAAATCGTGCTGAGCGTTTGAAAGAAGCGGAGAAAATTCAATTTATGATTGAAGAGGAAATTGTTTTATTTAAAACGTGGTTAAGTACACTTGGTGTTGTTCCGTTAATAGCAGCTCTTCGTGATAAGGCACTTGCTATCCAAAGTGAAACGATGGAAAGTTTGGAACGAAAAATACCGAATCTTAGTGATCGTGAGAGAAAAGTAATTAGTAAGCATACGAAAAGTATTATTAATCAATTATTAAAAGACCCAATTTTAGTAGCGAAAGAAATAGCTGCTGAAGAGGGCGCAGACGAAAAATTAGCGTTATTTGCAAAGATTTTCGACTTAGAAATGGAAGACGTAGAGAGTTGTGCGGAAGAAGTAGAACATAAAAGAGCATGGACACCATCCGTTCCATCTTTATAATTTGGAAGGATGATCGGATGAGTTTTTTAAATAACAGTATTATTTATCATATTGCAATTATTTTATATGCTTGTAGCATTAGTTTATATTTTATAGATTATTTCCAAAGTAACCGAAAGGCGAACCGATTTGCTTTTTGGTTACTTTCGATTGTATGGGTTCTGCAGTCTATCTTTATGTTACTCAGGGCTACAGATTCAGAAACGAACCCTATATTAACTTTATTATCAGGGATTTATTTTTATGTTTGGCTATTGATTACGATGTCGTTAGTCATTAATCGATTTATGAGAATTGACTTTCTAGTCTTTTTTACAAATGTTGTCGCATTTGGCGTAAGCGCTTTTTCAATTTTTACACCGCTCGGAAAGATGTCGCCGGTACTGGCAGAGCAATTAGTTTCAGAACTTGTATATGTACATGTCGGTATGGCTATTATTTCTTATGCAACTTTCACTGTATCGTTCATTTTTTCTATTATGTATTTATTGCAATATCGCCTATTAAAAAAGAAAAAATGGAATGCGAGATTAAGAAGGTTAGGGAATTTACCGAAGCTAGAATCGATGTCTTACGGATTAAATTTATTTTCTGTTCCATTTTTCTTACTAGCTATTTTATTAGGATGCATATGGGGATATACGAAATTGGACAATTTCCATTGGTATGATACGAAAGTGATCGGGTCTTTTGTCGTTCTATTTGTATATTGTGCTGGCCTATATTTACGAGTGGCAGATGTGTTGCAAGGGAAGAAAATCGTGCAGTGGAACATCGGAGCATTTCTCGTAATGCTAATCAATATTTTTTTATTAAGCAGTTTATCCAACTTCCACTTTTGGTATTTATAATGAGGAGAGAGAATTATGCGCAAAATTATTGTAGGGTCACGAAAGAGTAAATTAGCATTAACGCAAACAAACTGGTTTATTGATCAGTTAAAAGCACTAGGTTTACCATATGAATTTGAAGTGAAAGAAATCGTCACAAAAGGTGATGTTATTTTAGATGTTACTCTTTCAAAAGTAGGCGGAAAAGGGTTGTTTGTTAAAGAGATTGAACATGCGTTACTTACGAAAGAAATTGATATGGCTGTACATAGTATGAAAGATATGCCGGCCGTACTTCCAGAAGGATTAATGATTGGTTGTACACCGAAGCGTGTTGACCCTCGTGATGCTTTTATCTCAAAAAGCGGAGCATCGTTTAAAGAGTTAGCAGAAGGCGCTATTTTAGGTACGAGTAGTTTAAGACGCAGTGCACAATTATTAGCTGCGAGACCAGATTTACAAGTGAAGTGGATTCGGGGAAATATCGATACACGTTTACGTAAATTACAAGAAGAAGATTACGATGCAATCATTTTAGCGACAGCTGGCTTACAAAGAATGGGCTGGGATAATGAAGTTATTACAGAACATTTAGATGAGACGTTATGTGTACCTGCTGTAGGACAAGGTGCATTAGCGATTGAATGCCGTGAGGATGATAAGGATTTACTACAGTTGTTAGCGCATATGAATGATGCAGTAACAGGAAGAACAGTGGCGGCAGAACGAGTATTTCTTCATAAACTTGAAGGTGGATGCCAAGTTCCGATCGCTGGATATGCAACTCTTACAGAAAATGATGCAATCGAATTAACAGCTCTTGTCGGTTCTATGGACGGTTCTGTTTTATTGAAAGAGACAGTAGTAGGAACTAATCCAGAGGAAGTAGGATTAGAGGCTGCGGACCGTTTAATTAAACAAGGCGCCAAAGAACTCATTCTTGCTGCAAATAAGGGGCAACAATAAATATGAACGCTTTCGCTGGCAAAACGGTATTAATTACACGTGCCCAGCATCAAGCGAAACAAATGAGTGTAGCGGTGAAAGAAAAGAGCGGAATTCCATTGGAAATTCCGCTTTTGCGTATGGAAGGTATGTCTCATAGGCAAATTCAACATATAGCAGGGCAGCTGCATTCGTATGACTGGGTTATTTTTACGAGTAAAAATGGGGTAGCTTTTTTTCTAGATAGTTTGAGAAAGAAGTTACCCGCAAAGACTAAAATTGCTGCAGTAGGTGTGAAAACAAGGTTAGAGTTAGAAAAGCGGGGCTATCAAGTGGACTTCGTTCCAACTTCATTTGTTGCAGAAGTATTTGCAGAAGAATTTGTAAAAAGACTAAGCGGGAACGAGTGCATTTTATTTCCGAAAGGGAATTTAGCAAGAGATGTAATTCCAGTTGCACTTCGCGAAATTGGTGTTTCTCTAGATGAGCTAATCGTATATGGTACGAAAGAGAATGTAGAGAAAAGGCAAGAGCTTATAGTAGCGTTAGAAGTAGGGAAAGTAGACATTATTACATTTACGAGCCCTTCAACTGTTACTAGTTTTGTTCATTTACTTGAGGGTACAAACTGGAGAGAATGGACAAAAAAATGTACAATTGCTTGTATAGGGCCTATTACGGAAAAAGAGGCGAGACTTTATTTTCCACATGTTATTATGCCGGAAGAGTACACTGTAGAAGCATTACTACAATGCATTTGTGAATCTATAAAATAAAAGAATGGGGATAGAAATCTATGAACTCTTTACAATTTAATCGTCATCGTCGCTTAAGACAAAGCGGTAATATGCGTGCGCTTGTGCGTGAAACGTTTTTACATACGGAAGATTTTATTTACCCTATTTTTGTATTAGAAGGAGAAAATGTTCGTAATGAAGTGCCTTCTATGCCAGGCGTATATCAAATGTCTTTAGATTTATTGCAAGCTGAAATGCAAGAGGTTGTTGATTTAGGTATTCGTTCTGTTATTGTATTTGGTTTACCTGCTGAAAAAGATGAAGTTGGATCATCAGCATATTGTGATCATGGAATTGTGCAACGTGCAATTAAGCAAATTAAAGGTGAATTCCCTGAGCTAGTAGTAGTTGCAGATACATGTTTATGTCAATTCACAAGCCATGGTCATTGCGGTGTAATTGAAGATGGTATTATTTTAAATGACGAGTCTCTTGCAGTTCTTGCGAAAACAGCTGTAAGCCAAGCGAAAGCAGGAGCGGACATTATTGCGCCATCAAACATGATGGACGGATTCGTAACAGCAATTCGCCATGCATTAGATGAAAATGGTTTTGGACACGTACCAGTAATGTCGTACGCTGTGAAATATTCATCAGCATTTTACGGGCCATTCCGTGATGCGGCGCACGGTGCCCCGCAATTTGGTGATCGTAAAACATATCAAATGGATCCAGCGAACCGTATGGAAGCATTCCGTGAAGCAGAATCAGATGTAATGGAAGGGGCAGATTTCTTAATTGTAAAGCCAGCTCTTTCTTACTTAGATATTGTTCGTGATGTGAAAAATAACTTTAATTTACCAGTTGTTGCTTATAACGTAAGTGGTGAATATTCGATGATTAAAGCGGCAGCGCAAAATGGTTGGATTAATGAAAAAGAAGTTGTACTTGAAAAATTAATTAGCATGAAACGTGCAGGAGCAGATTTAATTATTACGTATCATGCAAAAGATGCAGCAAGATGGTTACAAGAAGGAGGCGCTAAATAATGAAAAAGTTTGATAAGTCGATTGCGGCGTTTGAAGAGGCACAAGATTTAATGCCTGGTGGCGTAAATAGCCCTGTTCGTGCCTTTAAGTCTGTCGGTATGAATCCGTTGTTTATGGAGCGCGGAAAAGGCTCTAAAGTATATGATATCGATGGAAATGAATACATCGATTACGTATTATCATGGGGTCCTTTAATTCATGGTCATGCGAACGATCGTGTTGTTGAAGCTTTAAAGTCTGTTGCTGAAAGAGGAACAAGCTTCGGTGCCCCAACGGAAATTGAGAATAAATTAGCGAAACTTGTTATTGAGCGCGTACCATCAATTGAGATTGTACGTATGGTTAACTCTGGAACAGAAGCGACAATGAGTGCGCTACGTTTAGCTCGTGGTTATACAGGCCGTAACAAAATTTTGAAATTCATCGGTTGTTACCACGGTCATGGTGATTCGTTATTAATTAAAGCGGGTTCTGGTGTGGCGACGCTAGGTTTACCAGATAGCCCTGGTGTGCCAGAAGGTGTAGCAAAAAATACGATTACCGTAGCGTATAACGATTTAGATAGTGTGAAATACGCTTTCGAACAATTCGGTGATGATATTGCTTGTATAATTGTAGAACCAGTAGCAGGAAATATGGGTGTTGTTCCTCCACAACCAGGATTTTTAGAAGGTCTTCGTGAAGTAACAGAGCAAAATGGTGCATTGCTTATTTTTGATGAAGTCATGACAGGATTCCGAGTTGCTTATAATTGTGGACAAGGTTATTACGGTGTAACACCTGATTTAACTTGTTTAGGTAAAGTAATCGGTGGTGGCTTACCAGTAGGAGCATACGGTGGTAAAGCAGAAATTATGCGCCAAGTTGCACCGAGCGGACCGATTTACCAAGCAGGTACTTTATCAGGTAACCCACTTGCAATGGCAGCAGGTTATGAAACGTTAGTACAGTTAACGCCAGAATCATATGTAGAATTTGAGCGCAAAGCTGAAATGTTAGAAGCTGGCTTACGTAAAGCGGCTGAAAAACATGGCATTCCGCATCATATTAACCGTGCGGGTTCTATGATTGGTATCTTCTTTACAGATGAACAAGTTATTAATTACGATGCGGCAAAATCTTCAAACTTAGAATTCTTTGCGGCTTACTATCGTGAAATGGTAGAACAAGGTGTATTCTTGCCACCATCTCAATTCGAAGGTCTATTCTTATCGACAGCACATAGCGATGCAGATATTGAAGCGACGATTGCAGCGGCTGAAATTGCAATGTCAAAATTAAAAGCTTAATTGTTGAAAGAAAATCGCTCTCCATAGGGGGAGCGATTTTTTTTATTCATAAAGTCAGCTTTCCATACATAAATCTGTAATGACATATAGTTTGGGAGGGGGAAAAGAAGTGGCAACAGATCATTCATTACGTTTTTCATTAAAAGAATCTGTTTGGTTCCAAAAAGGACAGGAAGTCGAAGAACTTTTGTCAATTTCGTTAGATCCAGACGTTGAGATAGAAGAGCTTGATCATGAAGTTATCGTGAGAGGGCAATTAGATTTAACGGGAGAGTATGTTGCAAGGCAAGATGATTCGGCTTATTCATTAAGAGATCTATCACCAGCGAAGTCAATTGATTATGTAGAAACAAGAGAAGATGGGGTTAATGAACTTGTTCATTCCTTTCCGCTTGAAATATCAATTCCGAGAAACCGTGTGAAAGTAATTGAAGAACTATATGTATCTATCGAGGAATTTGATTATGAATTAAAGGAAAATGGTTGCTTACAACTATTAGCGGATATATCTATTACAGGTTTATGTGATGAAGAAAGAATTGAGGATGAAGAGGAAGAAACGGCGTATGCTGAGTTAGAAGATGATTCAGCGCAAGAGTATGAAACTAGACCAACGCCGCACGTAGAAGAACCAGCTTATAAGGAATCAGATGAGTGGGAAGATTACGCATTTGAACCGTTCCAACTAGAAGAAAGAAAAGAGCAGGAAGTAGAGGAAGAGGAAATAGAAGAACATGAATTTGTAGAGCGTGCAGAGGAGAAAGAAACAACGCCGCAATTTGAATTGTTCGGACGAAAAGATTTCAAGAAAGAGAAAGAGAAAAAGAAAAAGCAAGAAGAGCAAGAAGAAGAAGCCTACTCACAGCGAGATGAAAATGCGCTTTATTTAACGAAAATATTTACGAAAGAACCGGAAGAAGAATTTACAAAGTTAAGAATGTATTTCGTGCAAGAAGGAGATACAATCGAATCTGTTGCAGATCGTTATGAAACGTCTGTACAAAACTTATACCGTGTCAATCAAACAGAAGATATATATTTAACGGCAGGACAAATTATTTATATTCCTGTTTCAAGAACAAAAACGAAATAAGTGAGTGTTTTCACTCACTTATTTTTCTAAAGGCTATGTTTTGAATAGAAAGGGTTATTCGTATGGATATGGAATTACGAAATCGCTATGAACCCATTGTAAGGCAATATAGATTGGATACGCAGCATATGGAAGAGCACGGAAGTGTAACGAAAATTTACACGAATCAAGGTCCGTATGCGCTCAAGAAAATAGAAGGCAGAAAGTTAGAGCGGAATAACTTTCTGCATCATATTCAATATTTGAAGGAGAAAGGTTTTTCAAATTATGTACCTATATACCATGCGACGGATGGAAATTATATTTTAAATGATGGTACGTATAATTATTATTTAATGCCTTGGTTAGAACGTGCGGAAGGGAACGGCGAGGATAACGATCAATACCATAAAATGTTTCAAACCCTCGGGACATTGCATCAAAAAACGGTGAAAGAAGAAACGTATACAGAAGAAGATTTAGAAAAACATTATACAAATATATCCGATCGCTGGGAGAATGATGGTGAGATGTTAGAAGAGTTTCTCGTAGAATCTGAAGCGAAGTGGTATATGTCTCCGTTTGAGTTGCAATATTGTACGTACTATCATCATGTAATGAGGGCGCGTGAGTTTGCAACGAAGCAATTGACTGAGTGGAACGATGCGATGAAGGAAAAAGAAAAAACACGTATTACTTTTGTGCATGGTAACGTATCGCTTAATCATTTCTTATTTGATTATGAACGGAATGGCTATTTTATTAGTTTAGAAAAATCGAAGTTTGCCACACCGGTGCAAGATATAGTAGGGTTTTATTCTCGGTCTTTAAACACGTATCCAATTGCGAGAAGTGATCGGTTTGAATGGTATCAAATGTACCAAAAAAATTTCCCTTTTACGAAAGAAGAGCAACTACTCATGTTTGCGTATATGACGTATCCATCGCAATTTATTCGGCAAATCCAGTCTTATAAGAAAAGAAGAGAGAGTCGCAATGAGGAAAATGAACTTCTCGGAGTAAAGAGCTTGCAACAATCGCATTGGCTCGTTAGCAATATAGAATATTTCCTTTCGCAATTACAAGCTGCCCAGCAAGGGAACGGATAAAGTGAAACTTTAATTGGTAGGGGATCTTACTGCCCGCAAATAGCGGGATAAAGAAGATAAGTAGAGGATGCTACTTATCTTCTTTTTTTGCTCAAAAAGCCGTAGTATTAAATTTATCTTGACGAATAGGGTTTCGTTTTTTACACTATTGTATATAATAATTAACAATCATATAAATGCCTTGAAGGGGAAGAGTATAACAAGAAACGTCTTCAGAGAGGAGAATCATTAGCTGGGAGATTCTCTAGATAGTTATGTTAGAAGGTAGCCCTGGAGCATCTTTTCTGAACGGAATAGTTCTCATTAGGAAAAGACGGATTTGTCCGTTATCAAATTAAGAGTATAAGCAAATTCCTGAATTTGTTTGTAAATAAAGGTGGTACCGCGATGTCCCTCGTCCTTTTTGGATGAGGGGCATTTTTTATTTTAAGGAGGGAAAATAATGTCAAACACGGAAAAGAATTTACCAACTAAATATGATCATATGTCCGTTGAAGAAGGGCTTTATCAATGGTGGCTTGAAGGCAAATATTTCGAAGCAACAGGAGATGAGAAGAAACAACCGTATACAATTGTAATTCCACCTCCGAACGTAACTGGTAAGTTACACTTAGGTCATGCTTGGGATACAACTCTTCAAGATATTTTAACTCGTACGAAGCGTATGCAAGGTTACGATGTATTATGGCTTCCAGGAATGGACCATGCGGGTATCGCAACACAAGCGAAAGTAGAAGGAAAACTTCGTGAAGAAGGTATTTCACGTTACGATCTTGGCCGTGAGAAATTCCTTGAAAAAGCTTGGGAATGGAAAGAGGAATACGCGTCTCACATTCGTCAACAATGGGGGAAAGTTGGTTTAGGACTAGACTATTCTCGTGAACGTTTCACATTAGACGAAGGTTTATCTGATGCGGTTAATAAAGTATTCGTTCAATTATACGAAAAAGGCTTAATTTACCGCGGTGAATATATTATCAACTGGGACCCAGCAACACGCACAGCTCTTTCTGATATTGAAGTAATTCATAAAGAAGTTCAAGGTGCATTCTATCATATGAACTATCCGTTAACAGATGGTTCTGGTCATATTCGTCTTGCGACTACTCGTCCAGAAACGATGCTTGGTGATACAGCAGTAGCAGTTCATCCAGAAGACGATCGTTACAAACATTTAATCGGAAAAACAGTTACACTTCCAATCGTAGGCCGTGAGATTCCGATTATTGCTGATGAGTACGTAGAAAAAGATTTCGGAACAGGCGTTGTAAAAATTACACCAGCTCATGACCCGAATGACTTTGAAGTAGGTAACCGTCATGATTTACCACGTATCTTAGTAATGAACGAAGATGGATCAATGAACGAAAAAGCTGGTAAGTATAACGGTATGGATCGTTTCGAATGCCGTAAAGCGTTAGTGAAGGACTTACAAGAAGCGGGCGTATTAGTAGAAATTGAGCCTCATATGCATTCAGTAGGTCATAGTGAGCGTAGTGGTGCAGTTGTTGAGCCTTACTTATCAACACAATGGTTCGTAAAAATGGCTCCACTTGCTGAGAAGGCAGTAGAGCTTCAACAAAAAGAAGAAGAGAAAGTAACGTTCGTACCAGAACGTTTTGAGAACACATACTTACGCTGGATGGAAAACATTCACGACTGGTGTATTTCTCGTCAATTATGGTGGGGACACCGTATTCCAGCTTGGTATCATAAAGAAACTGGTGAAGTATACGTAGGTACAGATGCACCAGCAGATATTGAAAACTGGAATCAAGATAACGACGTACTTGATACATGGTTCAGTTCAGCGTTATGGCCGTTCTCAACACTTGGCTGGCCGGATGAAGATTCAGCAGACTTTAAACGTTATTATTCAACAGATGCATTAGTAACGGGTTATGACATCATCTTCTTCTGGGTATCTCGTATGATTTTCCAAGGTTTAGAGTTTACTGGTGAGCGTCCATTTAAAGATGTATTAATTCACGGTTTAGTTCGTGATGAGCAAGGACGTAAAATGAGTAAATCTCTTGGTAACGGTATTGATCCAATGGATGTTATCGAGAAGTACGGTGCAGATGCAATGCGCTATTTCTTATCAACAGGAAGCGCACCAGGTCAAGATTTACGTTTCAGTATGGAAAAAGTAGAGTCTACTTGGAACTTCATTAATAAAATTTGGAACGCATCACGTTTCGTATTAATGAACATGGATGATATGAAGTATGAAGAAATCGATTTAACTGGTGAAAAATCAGTTGCGGATAAGTGGATTTTAACTCGCTTAAACGAAACAATCGAAAGCGTAACGCGTAACATGGATAAATATGAGTTCGGTGAAGCAGGTCGTTCATTATACAACTTCATTTGGGACGATTTCTGTGACTGGTACATTGAAATGGCGAAACTTCCACTATACGGTGAAGATGAAGCAGCTAAGAAAACAACTCGTTCTATTTTAGCTTACGTATTAGACCAAACAATGCGTCTATTACACCCATTCATGCCATTCGTAACAGAGAAGATTTGGCAACATTTACCGCATGAAGGCGAATCTATTACAGTAGCAGCATGGCCAACAGTTCGCGAAGATTTACAAGATACAGAAGCTGCGGCAGAAATGCACCTTCTAGTTGATATCATTCGCTCTGTTCGTAACATCCGTGCAGAAGTTAATACGCCGATGAGCAAAAAAGTTCAAATGCAAATTAAAGCAAAAGATGAGGCTGTACTTGCTCAACTTACAAAAAACAGCTCTTACATTGAGCGTTTCTGTAACCCAAGCGAATTAATAATTCAAACGGATTTACAAGCACCAGAAAAAGCAATGACTGCAATCGTATCAGGTGCAGAGTTATTCTTACCGTTAGCTGATCTTATCAATCTTGATGAAGAGAGAGCACGTCTTGAGAAAGAATTTGAGAAGTTCGACAAAGAAGTAGAACGTGTACAGAAGAAACTTTCAAACCAAGGTTTCGTAGCGAAAGCTCCTGCAGCAGTTATTGACGGAGAGCGTGCGAAAGAGCAAGACTACCTAGAAAAACGTGAAGCAGTTCGCCAACGTCTAGCAGATCTTGAAAAGTAAAATGTTTTTTAGAGGCTCACTATATTGGTGAGTCTCTTTTCTTTGCGTATAATAGGAGTATGAAGGTTGTCTTTTGAAAGGGGAAAGCATACGTGATACATACATACGAAGAAGCGATAGGGTGGATTCATAGCCGATTGAAGTTTGGTATTAAACCAGGATTAGAAAGAATGAGATGGATGCTAGAAGAGCTCGGGAATCCAGAGCGTCACATAAAATGTGTTCATCTTGCTGGTACAAATGGAAAAGGTTCAACGTTAACATATATGCGCTACATGTTAGAAGATGCAAAATATAAGGTAGGAACATTTACCTCTCCATATATTGAAACATTTAACGAACGTATTAGTGTGAACGGGACACCAATTGCAGATGAAGAGATTACTGAACTTGTAAAGATGGTAAAGCCAGTCGTTGAAAAACTAGATGAGACGGATTTAGGGGAAGCGACTGAGTTTGAAATTATTACTGTTATGGCAATTTGTTATTTTGGTAAAGTTAATTTCTGTGATGTTGTTTTATTTGAAACAGGGCTTGGAGGGCGTTTTGATTCTACGAATGTTATTCATCCTGTTCTTACGATTATTACAAATATCGGCCACGATCATATGCATATTTTAGGGAACACACTAGGAGAAATTGCATATGAAAAGGCGGGGATTATTAAGTCCGGTGTTCCAGTTATTACTGGTGTACGAGATGAGGAAGCATTGCAAGTCATTCAAAAAGTTGCAAAGGAAAATCATGCAAACTTATACGAGATGGGCAAGCATTTTACAGCGTTACATAAACAGTCTAGCGAAGATGGAGAGCAGTTCGATTTCACTTGTCCTTTTGCCACTTTTGAAGATGTGCGAATCTCAATGAAAGGTATTCACCAAGTAGGAAACGCAGCACTTGCACTTATGGCAGTCATGTATGTCAAAACATACTTATCATTTTTAATTGAGGAAGAAGAAATAAGAACTGGATTACAGGAAGCGTATTGGATTGGTCGATTTGAAAAACTGCAAAGCGATCCAGATATTATTATAGATGGTGCCCATAACCCAGAAGGTATCGAAAGTCTTGTGAAAACAGTAGAATCACATTACAAAGATAAAAATGTAATAGTTTTATTTACTGCCCTAGGTGATAAACAATTGCATAATATGGTAGATCAATTAGAAACCATTGCTGATGAAATTATTTTTACAACATTCGCCTTTGATCGTGCTATTTCTGCTGACAAGCTTGCATCGTATGCAAAGAAAGAGTCAAAATTAGTTTTTGAAAATTGGAAAGAGGCAATTGATACGAAGGTTGAAATGATTGGAGAAAATGATGTTTTTATCATAACAGGTTCTCTTTACTTTATTTCGGAAGTTCGAAAATATATTCGCGAGAAAAACTAGATAGTCTTTGCTATCTAGTTTTTTTGTTCTACAAATGAAGTCGAATGCATACATATAAGATAAATATATTAGGGTTATTTGGCGAATTCCTCTGACAAATATCTCGTTTTTTTGTGAAATGAATATGATATGATGCGGACAACGATAAGAGGTGAGGTGTGAGTGTATGGACAAGCAATCACGAACGATCTCAGTGAAAGTGAATGGAACAGAAGCGAAGTATGAGGAGAAGAAGAAAGATGAATTTGAATGGATGGTAGTAGAAAGTGAGAGACCGAAAAACGTTGTTCCGTTTCAAAAAGCGAAATTGGTGTCTAAGGAAAAAAAACGAAAGAAGTGGAGCAATACGTTAATTGCAATCGTTGCAACTGCGATTGTTATTGGTACGGCGTTTGGGATGGGAATGCTGCAGTTACTTAAAGGACAAGGTGCGACAGGGAGAAGCGAAGTAACAGCTTCGAAGCAGATACGAAATGAAGAATCAAAGGTGGGCGGAACGGCAGAACAAACACCGGCACCAAAAGAGGAAAAACAAAAAGCACAGACAGGAACGTCATTAGATCCAATGAAATTATTTTTTGTGCAAGGAGGGATTTATTCTTCCGAAGAAAAGGGACAGGCCGCTCTTGAAGAGTGGAAAGGCAATGGAGGCGTTGCAGCTTTAAAACCGATCGGTGATAAGTATGCATTAGTTGTTGGTATTGCTAGCGATGAACAGGGCATAAATCAATTAATGACACAGTATAAAAATGATAATGTCTCCGCATTGAAAAAGAACTGGGATATAACAGATAAAGCGTTACTTAAAGATGATAAAGAAGTTGGGGCGTTTTTAACAAAAGTACAGCCATTATATACTCATTTAGCAAAATATGCTTCCAGCGTACAAGCTAGTGGAAAAAGTAATGCAAAAGATATAGGTGCGATTGAAAAAGAGTGGAAAGCAATTGAAAAAGAAGGAAAAAGTATGAAGCAGGAAGAAGCAAAGAAATTGTATATGTATACGTCAGTAGCTGTACAAACGGTGAAGGATGGAAAAGGTGATAAGGAATCTTTGACGAAATTAAATCAAGTTATTATTGATGGTATGCTTTCATATGAAAAAATTGTTTCCCAAAAGGTGAAATAATAGGATAATGAAATGACGAAGGAAGAAGTATAGGTACTTCTTTCTTTTCTTTTGAATTTAGAGCAAAGTGCTTTCTCTATGGTAGGACTATAATCGTATTTTAGTAAAGAAATATTATTTTGCTTAAAGAAAATAATATTTCTTTCATTTGTGGACAAACTATTCCTTTGATACGATTGATATAAATTGTTCTGCTTCATGTGAGAAAGGAAGGAGAAAATATGAGAAAAATTATTTTAGCTTCAGGATCACCTCGCAGGAAGGAATTGCTTGAGTTAGCGGATATACCATTTGAAATCATTGTAAGTGAAGTAGAAGAAACGATTGGTGCGTACTCATCACCTTCGGATATCGTTATGTCCCTTTCCCTGCAAAAAGCATCTGCGGTAGCAGAAACGAATAGTGACCACATTGTGTTAGGTGCAGACACAATTGTTACATATGAGTCGCGTATTCTTGGAAAGCCTTCTAATGAGGCTGAGGCGAAAGAAATGTTGCAATTATTATCAGGGAAAACACATGAAGTGTATACTGGTGTTGCAATTATGGAAAAAGACAAAACAGTCACCTTTTACGAGCGTACAGAAGTTACGTTTTGGGAATTAACAGAAGAGGAAATTGACGTATATGTTGCATCAAAAGAACCTCTTGATAAAGCAGGAAGTTATGGAATTCAAGGTAAAGGATCTATTTTTGTTCAACATATTCAAGGGGACTACTATAGTGTAGTCGGGTTACCAATTTCACGCCTTGTTCGGGAATTAAAACAATTTAATATTGATGTAACCCATGCGTAAAATTGCATGGGATTTTCTTTGAGAGAACAAATAAAAGGGGTGGAGAAATGAACGGTATTCGTGATGTTGTCAAAGAAGAACAGCCACGGGAGCGTTTATTGTTAGAAGGAGCGGGAAGCTTATCGAATCGGGAGCTTCTTGCAGTGTTACTTAGAACGGGTTCTAAAGAAGAAACAGTTTTAAAGTTATCAGATAAAATTTTACATCACTTTGATGGTTTACGCATGTTGAAAGATGCAACGTTAGAAGAGCTTGTCAGTATACATGGTGTTGGGATGGCAAAGGCAGCCCAGCTTATAGCTGCTTTTGAACTTGGTAGAAGAATGGTACGTTTAGAATATCAAAATAGATACAGCATTCGAAACCCAGAAGATTGTGCGAGATATATGATGGAAGAAATGCGCTTCCTGCAACAGGAGCATTTTGTATGTTTATATTTGAACACAAAGAATCAAGTTATACATAGGCAAACGATTTTCATTGGAAGTTTAAACACATCAATTGTACATCCAAGGGAAGTTTTTAAAGAAGCGTTCCGCCGAGCGGCAGCCTCTATCATATGTCTTCATAACCACCCTTCAGGAGACCCCACGCCGAGCCGAGAGGATATTGAAGTAACGAAACGCTTAGTAGAATGCGGCAAGATTATCGGAATTGAAGTGCTTGACCATATTATAATAGGCGACCATAAATTCGTGAGTTTAAAGGAAAAAGGTCATATTTAAGACTATGCTTTTTACTTATTTTGTTTTATAATGTGATTTATGAGTTTTTTGTAGAAATTTATCTACAAAAAGGATAAAGATATAAAAAACGTACTGTTTTTATAATATAAAGTAAGAAAAAATGAGTCCGTGAAAACAAGAAAGGAAGATAAATAATATGTTTGGATTTGGTGGCTTTACTCGCGATCTTGGAATAGATTTAGGAACTGCGAACACGCTTGTATATGTAAAAGGAAAAGGTGTAGTTTTACGTGAACCTTCAGTAGTAGCGTTACAAACTGATACGAAACAAATCGTTGCTGTAGGTAGCGATGCAAAACAAATGATTGGTCGTACACCAGGAAACGTTGTGGCACTTCGCCCGATGAAAGACGGTGTAATTGCTGATTACGAAACGACAGCAACAATGATGAAATACTACATTCAACAAGCTCAAAAATCAAATGGATTCTTCTCACGTAAGCCTTACGTAATGGTATGTGTACCGTCTGGTATTACAGCTGTAGAAAGACGTGCAGTAATCGATGCGACTCGTCAAGCGGGCGCTCGTGACGCTTATCCAATTGAAGAACCATTTGCAGCAGCAATTGGTGCGAACTTACCTGTTTGGGAACCAACTGGTAGCATGGTTGTTGATATCGGTGGCGGTACAACAGAAGTTGCAATCATTTCTTTAGGTGGTATTGTAACAAGTCAATCAGTTCGTGTTGCTGGTGATGATATGGACGATTCAATCATTCAGTACATTAAGAAAAGCTACAACTTAATGATTGGTGAAAGAACAGCTGAAGCATTAAAATTAGAAATCGGTTCTGCAGGCGAGCCAGAAGGTATCGAGCCTATGGAAATTCGCGGTCGTGATTTAGTAAGTGGTTTACCAAAAACAGTACTAATTCAGCCAGAAGAAATTGCAGATGCATTAAAAGATACAGTAGATGCAATTGTAGAATCTGTTAAAAATACGTTAGAGAAAACTCCACCTGAATTAGCGGCAGACATTATGGACCGTGGTATCGTATTAACAGGTGGCGGAGCATTACTACGTAACTTAGATAAAGTTATTAGTGAAGAAACAAATATGCCAGTTCTTGTTGCAGAAGACCCATTAGATTGCGTAGCAATTGGAACGGGTAAAGCATTAGACAATATCGATCTTTTCAAAACTGCTGCTCGATAATATTGCAAAATAAAAATCAATGAAATTAAGAGGGTGTGAACGTGCCACAGTTTTTCTTAAACAAAAGATTAATTGTTTTGTTAGTTAGTATTATTCTTCTCGTGGCATTGATTGGAATCTCATTGAAAGAACGGAACAGTTTAACATGGCCAGAGCAGTTTGTTAAAGACACTGTCGGTGTTGTAGAACGTGTATTCCAAAAGCCAGCGAAATACGTAGCTGGATTCTTCGAAAATGTAGAGGATGTAAAGCGCACGTATGAAGAGAATAAAGAATTAAAAGCAAAATTAGATAATTATGCAGGTCTATCAGGGAAAGTAAAACAATTAGAAGATGATAACAAGAAGTTACAAGAGTTAACGGGTAAAAAAGAGTTGAATAGCCAATATACTGAAATTCCATCTACTGTTGTTTCTCGTAATCCAGATAAATGGTACGATTTAGTTGGAATTGATAAAGGGGCACAGCAAGGAATTAAAAAAGATATGGCTGTAGTAACTTCACAAGGTCTAGTTGGACGAGTGAAAAGTGTATCCCAGTTTACATCATCAGTAGAATTGCTAAGCTCTATGAGCCGAACAAATCGTGTTTCTGCTATCGTACAAGGTGATGAGAAGATCTTTGGATTGATTGAAGGTTACGACAAAGAAAAGCACTTACTTCTTTTCACAAAGATCGGCTCTGATGCAAAAGTAGAACCAAATCAACTAGTTGTAACATCTGGACTTGGTGATATTTTCCCGAAAGGTCTTGTAATTGGAACAATCGTTGATGTTCAGCCAGATCCATACGGCTTAACAAAAACAGCTTATGTAAAACCGGCCGCTGATTTGAATGACGTAGAGCATATTATGGTTGCTAAACGTGCAACGCCTTCAGCGCCATTAGAATAGGAGGGGGAGAAGAGATGATGAAGATTTTAAAAAGAGCAGCTCTTCCTCTTTTGCTCCTTTTTGTTTTTCTATTTGAAAATATGTTTGCTACTATTGTTCCAACAGAGGTTTTTTGGAAAGACAGTATAGCAGCACCTCATTTCTTTATAATTGTGTTATGTTTTATTACTGTGTACTATAGTCCGGTCCAAGGGATTTATTATGGACTCTTATTTGGTTTCTTATTTGATACCGTATACACAGAACTTGTCGGTATATATATTTTTGCGTATCCGATTTTAGCTTATTTAGTTTATAGTGTAATGAAGATACTACAATTGAATTTATTTATTGTTGCTTCTATTGTACTAGCTAGCATTGTAGCACTAGAGTATTATGTGTATGGATTTTTAACTTTGTTAGGACGTACTCATATGTCAGCGTATGTCTTTTTCACAGATCGTCTCCTGTCTACTTTATTGCTAAATGCAATTTTCTTATTGATAGTTTGTTTCCCACTGAGACGATATTTAGTGCGTCTTTCAAAAGCGATGGAAGAAAAAGAAAAAAGGATTTTCTAATTTTATGTCGAATTGAATCGGTGGGGTGAACTTTAGTGGAAGAAAAAAAGCAACAAAATGTAACAATAAAAGGGACAAAAGACGGAATAACGCTTCATTTAGATGATTGTTGTTCATTCTCTGAATTACTGGAGGAACTGGATGAAAAGCTTTCTACACATTACTATGATGGTGATGGGCGCTCTTTAATTGAAGTGCATGTGAAAGTGGGAAATCGTTATTTAACAGAAGTCCAACAAGAAGAGATTCGTACGTTAATTCGTAATAAAAAGAATCTTGTTGTGGATTCAATTGAAAGTGATGTTATAACGAAAGCAGAAGCAATAGCTTGGAAAGAAGAAACAGAAATTGTCCCTATTTCCAAAATTGTTCGCTCTGGACAAGTTTTACATGTAAAAGGAAATTTATTGTTAATTGGAGATGTTAATCCAGGCGGAACGGTTATCGCTGGGGGGAATATTTTTGTCGTAGGATCATTAAGAGGAATTGCGCATGCTGGGTATTATGGGGATTCGGATGCTGTAATCGCTGCATCTGATATGAACCCGATGCAACTTCGAATTAGTGATTTGGCAATGCGGGCTCCGGAAGAGAAAGAAGACGGAGCGGAGGCGGCAGAATGTGCGTATATTAATGAGAACAATCACATTGTTGTCGATCGACTGCAACTTCTCACTCATCTTAGACCTAATTTAACAAAGTTAGAAAGGGGAATTGTATAGCTGTGGGAGAGGCAATAGTAATTACATCTGGAAAAGGCGGAGTAGGTAAAACTACAACGTCTGCGAACATTGGTACAGCCCTAGCGTTATCTGGAAAGAAAGTGTGCTTAATTGACACAGATATCGGTCTTCGAAATTTAGACGTAGTAATGGGGCTGGAAAATCGCATTGTATTTGATCTTGTTGATGTCGTTGAAGGGCGTTGCCGTTTACCTCAGGCGCTTATTAAAGATAAGCGTTTTGATGATCTTTATTTATTACCTGCAGCACAAACGAGTGATAAATCAGCGGTAACACCTGAACAAATGGATGAATTAATACAAGTATTACGTCAAGATTATGATTACATATTAATTGATTGTCCTGCGGGGATTGAGCAGGGATTTAAAAATGCGGTAGCTGGTGCGGATAAAGCAATCGTTGTTACGACGCCAGAAGTATCCTCAATGCGCGATGCGGATCGTATTATCGGGCTTTTAGAAAAAGAGGATATTGAACCACCAAAACTTGTTATTAATCGTGTACGTAGTCATATGCTTCATGAGCAGGATATGTTAGATGTTGATGAAATCGTACGTACATTGTCAATCGAGCTTCTTGGTGTTGTCGAGGATGATGATGAAGTTATTCGTGCTACAAATACAGGTGAACCTGTAGCGTTGCAACCGAGCGGAAAAGCAGCGTTAGCTTATCGTAATATTGCAAGACGCTTGTTGGGTGAGAATGTACCATTGCAAGCATTTGGACAAGAAAAGGTATCGGTATTTACAAAGATGAAAAACTTCTTTGGAATCCGTTAAAAGCACTTCGCACATATGCGAAGTGCTTTCTTTTTTCTTCACACGAATATCTTCCTTTCTTAGCTCATACATATGTACAAACTGTATACAACTGTTTCTATTTAAATTAGCTTAACGAAAGAAAGGAGACAGTATGAAGAATAGTCGTGTAGAAGAAATTAAAAAACGGATTGCGAAAAGGAAGGCAGAGCAAGAAAGGATGGAGGAAGAGCAGTATTTTGCTGGAGGTAATTTTGATAGTGAAACAGTATTTATTGAAGGAGGAGAAAAGGAAATTCATCCTTTATTTCGAAAAGAAGTATTTTTCTTCAAAGTTTTGTTATCAGCAATATTAGTTCTTTCTGTCGCTATTTTATATAAGAATGCACCCTCTTCTTTCGACGGTGCTAAAGCTGTTACAGAAAAAGTGATGAAAGAAGAATTTCAGTTTGCTACTGTAGCGAAATGGTACGAAAAGCAGTTTGGAAAACCGCTCGTATTTTATTCACCTACTGAGAAAAAAGAAGGAACTATTCAGCAAAAAGATTATGCCATCCCTGCTTCTGGAAAGGTGATGCAAGGGTTTCAAAAAAATGGCCAAGGTGTATTTGTTCAAACAGCTACAAATGCAACTGTTGAGTCAGTGAATGAAGGGCTAGTTGTTTTTGCAGGTAAGAAAGAGGAACTTGGTAATACGGTTCAAATTCAGCATGCAGATGGAACAGAATCGTGGTATGCGAATTTAAATGACATGACAGTGAAATTATATGATTACGTTTCAAAGAAACAAAAAATTGGAACGGTGAATAATGATGCAAATAATAAAAATGGTAAGTTTTATTTCGCGATAAAAAAGAATGAAAAATTTATTGACCCAATTCAGGTGATTTCATTTGATTAAATATAGAGAAGTTTTAACGAAGATTTCAGTGCATCCGTTGTTTTGGGTTATTATTGTCATTGGTATTTTTACGGCACGTTTTAAAGAGTTACTACTGTTATTTTGTATCGTTCTTATCCATGAACTTGGGCATGCCTTTGCAGCGGCACACTACAATTGGCGTATTAAAAAGATTCAACTTTTACCGTTTGGTGGTGTGGCTGAGCTTGAGGAACATGGGAATAAGTCATTGAAAGAGGAACTTGTTGTTGTAATTGCAGGGCCTATACAACATATTTGGATGATGGTGGTAGGTTATATAGTGTTTGAAGCTGGTTGGCTGGGGGCGGATTTATATTATTTCTTTATATGGAATAATATAATTATTTTAGCGTTTAATTTACTACCTATTTGGCCGCTTGATGGTGGAAAAGTATTGTTTAACGTATTATCATATCGTTTTCCTTATTTACAAGCACATGAAAAGATGATGAAATTATCATGTGTTTTTTTTAGTGTAATACTAGTGTGGCAGTTACTTTGGAATAGTAACAATATTATGATGTGGGTACTACTCCTATTTTTAGCGGTGTCGTTATATCAAGAGTGGAAACAAAGACAGTATGCCTTTATGCGTTTTTTATTAGAACGTTATTATGGGAACAAAAGAGGAATTGAAAAGATTGCACCTATTGAAGTGCAATCAGAAGATCATTTATATAAGATATTCACAAAATTTCGTAGAGGGTATAAGCACTCTATTATCGTCCATGGAAAATATAAAGAACATTACACATTGGATGAAAATGAATTACTCTATGCGTATTTTACTGAAAAACGAACAACTTCATCTGTTGAAGAATTAATCGGTTAGTGTTGACGATAGCACTAACCTTTTATTATTGTAAAAGCAAAGAAGATTATAAAGTGAGGAAAGAATTTTGAAAACGTTATATATGAACTATGCAGGATCGGAAAAACGCGTTGCAATTGAAGAGAAGAAAAAAATTGTTGAATTTTTATGGAAACGAAATGAAGAACAAGAGATTGTTGGGCATATTTATGTTGGACGTATCGTAAGAACGATGGCTGGAATGAACGCAGCTTTTGTAAACATCGGTTTAGAAAAACATGCGTACCTTTCATACGATGATGTACCATCTTCTTATCGTATACATGAAGGGCAAGCGGTACTCGTACAAGTTGTGAAAGAGGCAATTGATACGAAAGGGCCGAAATTGACAGCAAACATAGAATTTACCGGGAAATATGTCGTTTATATGCCATATGATGAAATGCGTGCGGTTTCTCGAAAAATAAAAAATAATAAAAGAAGGCAACAGCTACTCCAAATTGAGGTAGAAGGGGCAGGAGGTTATATTTTCCGCTCTGCTTCTGAAAAAGGAGAAATTGAAGAAATACAAGCTGAAATGCAAAGGTTACAGCAGTTATATGAAGAGCTAAAAAGAAAAGAGGGCCAAGGGAAGGCGCCGTTACTACTTCATCGACCGGCGACCTTTTTAGATCGTGTATTCCAAGAGAATCCGATTGAAACGATTGAAAAAGTAGTTGTAGATACAAGAAGTATAGTAAAAGAATTAGAAGAAAAGATTGGAAAAGAAAAAGTATCTTTTTATAATGAAAAATCTTCAATGTTTAACCATTTTGGAATAGAGCGTGAGATCGAAAAAGCACTTCAAAAAATTGTGTGGCTCCCGAATGGTGCGTATTTAATTGTGGAACAAATGGAGACGATGACTGTAATTGATGTGAATACGGGCAAGTTTACTGGAAAACAGAATTTACAAGATACAGTCCTTCGTACAAATGAAGTGGCAGCTGAAGAGATTGCACGTCAATTAAGACTGCGTGATATCGGTGGTATGATATTAATTGATTTTATTAATATGAAAAGAAGAGAAGATAAAGAAAAGGTAAGAGAATGTCTCGTGGCTGCTATGCAAAATGATCGCACATATACAAGAGTGCTCGGTTTTACAGAGTTAGGGATTTTGGAGATGACACGTAAACGTAAGAAACATTCTTTACGCGACGTATTACTAGAAGAGTGTGTATCTTGCAAAGCGACGGGGTATGTAATGTCATATGAAACAATTGCGTATGAGTTAGAGAGAGAGCTAATCACACATGGCAATATAGAGGATGAGGCAGTATTAATTGCTGCACCTAAAAATCTGCAAAAACAATTTTTGCAAAAAGAATTACAAAAAAATATTCCATTTGAAATTTATTTCAAAGATGATATGATCGAAGAGTATGCCATTATCCGTTTTGGAAGTAAAAAAGAAATTGTAGAACGGAAAAAATAGTTAGCAGAACATTTATTGACAACCGTCTATGATTCATGATAACATCTTTATGTTATAGTTTATAGCACCTAAACGGCTATATGCTACAACCGCACAAGACAGGTTCCTTAAAGACATTTATGTCTACCTCGTTTTTGGCGAGTCTTAGTAATTAAGAGGAGGTGCAAGTATGTACGCAATTATCGAAACAGGTGGAAAACAAATTAAAGTTGAAGCTGGTCAAGCAATCTACATTGAAAAATTAGATGTTGAAGCTGGTGAAACTGTTACTTTTGACAAAGTTCTTTTCGTTGGTGGCGAAAACGTTAAAGTTGGTAGCCCAGTTGTAGAAGGTGCAACAGTTACTGCGAAAGTTGAAAAACAAGGTCGCGCTAAGAAAATCATCGTTTTCAAATACAAAGCGAAAAAGAACAATCGTAAGAAACAAGGTCATCGTCAACCTTACACTAAGCTAGTTGTTGAAGCTATCAACGCTTAATTCAGGTTAACATGATTAAAATTACGATAAGTCGCACGAAATTAGGAAGTATCCAATCATTTAAAATGACTGGACATGCCAATTATGCGCCACATGGACAAGATCTTGTCTGTGCTGGAACTACAGCGGTTGTGTTTGGATCTATAAATGCAGTGGAAGAACTTTGTAATGTGCAAGCAACTATTGAACTCGGAAGTGATGGTGGATTCTTAACGTATGAATTGCCTAATGATTTAGACGTTCATACAGCAGAAAAAGCACAGATACTTTTAGAAGGATTGGTTGTTTCGCTTAAGACGATCGAACTTGATTACGGAAAGTATATCCGTTTAATAGAAAAAGTGCAGGAGGTGTAACGTATGTTAAGATTAGATCTTCAGTTTTTCGCATCTAAGAAAGGTGTAGGTAGTACAAAGAACGGTCGTGACTCTCAGTCAAAACGTCTTGGTGCTAAACGCGCAGATGGTCAAACGGTTTCAGGTGGTTCAATTCTTTACCGTCAACGCGGTACAAAAATTTATCCAGGTGTTAACGTTGGTCGTGGTGGCGATGACACTTTATACGCGAAAGTTGACGGCGTAGTACGCTTTGAGCGTCTTGGCCGTGACCGCAAACAAGTGAGCGTATATCCTGTTGCTCAAGAAGCATAAGAACTCACGGAAAACTCTAACCTGAGTGCAGGTTAGAGTTTTTCTATATTAAGGGGTATCTAAATGAATGAAAAATGGACAATTATAGATGCGTTGCGTCATTCAAGACATGATTGGCTCAATCGTATGCAGATGGTGAAAGGAAACCTTTCCCTTGGAAAAGTGGAAGAGATTCATAGTCTCATCGATCGTTTTGTCCAAGAAGCGAGACAAGAATCCAATCTGATAGGGCTATCAATGCCTTTATTTTCAGAGTGGATTTTAACATATAATTGGAAACAGCAGCCGTGCTTATTGGAGTACGAAGTATTAGGGAAATTACATAACTTATCTCACTTAGATGAGAATGTATGTACATGGACGAATCAATTTTTCTCAATGCTTCAGCATAGTTTAGACGTATATGTTGAAAATTATGTTTGTATCACAATTGAATGTGACGCGGAGAATGCTCGTTTCTTTTTTGATTTTCGTGGTAAGCTAACGAGTGTAGAAGAACTACAGAATTGGCTTGCGAACCAAAACAATAAATGGTATTCCATTTCTTATACAGTACGAGACGAAGAAGTCTCAGTTATATTACAACCAATCGAAAAAAGTGTGGTGAAATAATGTTTGTAGATCAGGTCAAGATATATGTAAAAGGCGGCGACGGTGGTAACGGAATGGTTGCGTATCGTCGTGAGAAGTATGTACCTAAAGGTGGCCCAGCAGGTGGCGACGGTGGTAAAGGTGCAGATGTTGTTTTTGTTGTTGAGGAAGGCTTACGTACATTAATGGACTTCCGCTACCAACGTCATTTCAAAGCTGATCGTGGTCAGCATGGAATGAGTAAAGGTCAGCACGGTCGTAAATCTGAAGATTTAATCGTAAAGGTTCCACCGGGAACAATAGTAAAAGATGAAAAAACAGGTGAAATTCTTGCCGATTTAGTAACGCATGAACAAACAGCTGTAATCGCAAAAGGTGGCCGCGGTGGCCGTGGTAACTCACGTTTCGCAACACCGACGAACCCAGCGCCAGAAATCGCTGAGAACGGGGAACCAGGCCAAGAACGTGATGTCACGCTAGAACTTAAAGTGCTAGCAGATGTTGGACTTGTTGGATTCCCAAGTGTAGGTAAATCTACATTATTATCTGTTGTATCATCAGCGCGTCCGAAAATTGCAGAGTATCACTTTACAACAATCGTTCCAAATCTTGGTGTTGTTGAAACTGGTGATAGCCGCAGCTTCGTTATGGCTGACCTTCCTGGACTAATTGAAGGCGCACATGCCGGCGTCGGACTTGGACACCAATTCTTACGTCATATTGAGCGTACACGTGTAATCGTGCACGTTATCGATATGTCTGGTTTAGAAGGCCGTGAGCCATATGAAGATTATGTAACAATCAATAGTGAACTAAAAGAATACAATATGCGTTTAACTGAGCGTCCACAAGTTGTTGTTGCAAACAAAATGGATATGCCAGGTGCAGAAGAAAACTTACAAGCATTTAAAGAAAAATTGGGAGACGAAGTGAAAATTTTCCCAATCTCAGCTGTAACGAAACAAGGTGTTCGTGACTTACTATTTGAAGTAGCGAACTTATTAGAAACAACACCAGAATTCCCAATGTACGATGATGTAGAAGAATCTGAAGCAAGTGTAATGTACAAATTTGAATCTGAATCTAATTTTGAAATTACACGCGAAAGTGATGGCACATTTGTTATTTCTGGTTATGATATTGAGAAAACATTCAAAATGACAGACTTCTCACGTGATGAATCTGTACGCCGATTTGCTCGTCAAATGCGTGGAATGGGTATTGATGAAGCCCTTCGTGCACGTGGTGCAGTAGACGGAGATATTGTAAAAATTCTTGAATATCAATTTGAATTTATCGATTAAGACTGCCGAAATATGGCAGTCTTTTTTTATGGCTAGAGCGTCAAACTGTCTAGCGATAGACGAAAAGACCTAGCGTTCGAACTCAATCCCCCACTGAAACGCTGTATCTCAGTAGGGGTAGTTGACTGTAAATGTCTGATTCATATAGGAAAAAATACCCACTAATTAAATTTTCAATTTATAATAGAACAAGGAGTGGCTTTGGAAGAATTTTTTATGGGGAGAAAACAAACATGTATAAAATATTAATTGTAGAAGACGATGAAAAAATAGCGGGAATATTAGAGGAGCATTTAGAGAGGTATGGCTATCAATCATTTAGAGCAAATGATTTACGTCATATAAAAGATGAGTTCGTGAAAATAAATCCTCATCTCGTATTACTGGATATTAATTTACCATATTTTGATGGTTTTTATTGGTGTCGTCAAATTCGTACTGTATCGAATGCACCGATTATTTTTGTTTCTGCAAGAACAGGGGAAATGGATCAAGTAATGGCGATCGAGAATGGTGGAGATGATTACATTACGAAGCCATTCCATTTAGATATTGTAATGGCTAAGGTGAAAAGTGCACTTCGTCGTGGCTATGGTGAGTATGCCTCTGTTGCTGAGAGTGATTGTTTAGGTGTAAATGGACTGTTGTTATTTCCGTCCCAGCACATTGTTGAGTGGCAGGGGCAACAAACGGAGCTGACAAAAAATGAATTTTACTTATTAGAATGTTTAATGAAACAAGCAAATCAATATGTAACGCGTGAAGAACTGTTAGAAGCCCTGTGGGATGAGGTAGCTTTTGTTGATGACAATACATTAACCGTAAATGTAAAACGCGTAAGGAAGAAACTAGAGGAGCTAGGCATTCAAAATGCAGTTGTAACGAAACGTGGATATGGTTATGCGCTTTTTACAGAGTGGGGCGAAGGGCATGAAGGTTAAAAATTACCTCATGGACCGTTTTTCTTTACTTCTTTCTTATATTATTAGCCTTTGTTTATTTGGGCTCGTTTTGCAGTTGCAAAGTCTTTTGGAAAAAAGATCTATTGATTGGAGTACGTGGTTATATGGACTTTTATTAGGGACAGTTGTATTTACTGTATACCTCATTTACGATTATCGAAAACGAAGTGTATTTTTAAAAAGAATCGAAAAATATGTTGCTAGCGGAAATACATTACACGACTCTTTACTTATTGATACTTCTTATACGTCAGAGCAAGAGATGATTGTTGAATCGTTTACGCTATTAAGACAGCAATATATGAATGAAGTTCATAAACAAAATGCGAAAGAACAACAGCAAATGATATTTATGAACCAATGGATTCATCAAATGAAAACACCAGTATCGGTTATAGAATTGCTATTACAAAAGTTTGGTAAAGAGCATCGTGAAGCAAGAGCAACAGTTGAAAGTATTCGTGAAGAAAATAATCGTATACTAAATGGTTTAGATTTAGCGCTACATATGGCAAGGTTAGAGCAATTTGCGAAAGATTATAAAGTAGAAGTAGTAAATGTGATAGATATCATCAGGGGGATTATTAATGAAAATCGAAAATCTTTCATTCAATCGTCGGTATTTCCGAAAGTAATGTTTGATGAAGATACTTGTATGGTTGCATCTGATAGAAAATGGCTAAGTATTGCTATAGGGCAAATTGTTGTAAATGCAATTAAGTATACGAAAATTTCAGAAGCAGAGAAAAAGGAAATTCAATTTCAAATTGAAGAGAAAGATCAAAAGGTGTTACTACATATTAAGGACAATGGAATTGGTATTCCAGAGCAAGATGTAAAGCGTATATTTGACCCATTCTTTACGGGAATAAATGGCCGTAAAACGAGAGAAGCAACTGGAATGGGCTTATATATTACGAAGGAAATTTGTGATAATTTACATCACGGTATGTATGTGCAATCGGCTGAAGGGGAAGGAACAACATTCACGTTCCAATTTGCAAAAGATGAAGAATATCATACATTAATGAGAAAAATGACAAAACTGTAAGATAACAAAACGTTTTGTAAGGGAAATCACTCGTTTCTTTTTCTTATTTTTCTTATAGTAAATGTAAGAAGAAAACACATAGGGGGATTAGAAATGAGTGTTCTTGAAGTAAAAGGATTAACAAAAGTTTACCAATCAAAAGGTTCAGTAGCGACGACTGCTTTAAACGATATAAATTTTAAAATAGAAGAAGGCGAATTTGTAGGAATTATGGGGCCTTCAGGGAGCGGGAAAACAACGCTTTTAAATCTATTAGCAACAATTGATAAGCAAACTTCAGGTCATGTGCTTGTAAATGGTGAAGAGATTAATCAAATGCGTGCTGCAAAATTAGCGGAGTTTCGCCGTACACATTTAGGATTCATTTTCCAGGATTTTAACTTACTTGATACGTTATCGATTAAAGAAAATATCATTTTACCACTTGTCATGGCGAAGAAATCTGTAAATGAAATCGATGCGAAAGTGCTTGAGATTGCAAAGTTTTTAAATATCGAAGAAATATTAAATAAAAAAGTATATGAAGTGTCAGGCGGACAACAACAACGTGCAGCAGCAGCGAGAGCGATCATTCATGAACCTACGCTAATTTTAGCGGATGAGCCAACTGGAAACTTAGATTCGAAGTCAGCAAAATCATTAATGAGTGCATTGCAAGATTTACATGAACAAAAGAAAGTGACAATTGCAATGGTAACGCATGATCCAGTAGCGGCGAGTTATTGCGAACGTATTCTGTTCATTCGCGACGGAGAAATTTTTTCAGAAATACATAAAGGAAGAACGAAACAAGCCTTTTTCCAAGAAATTCTGGACGTACTTGCGATGCTAGGAGGAGAATATCATGAACTTTCGCCAGCTCGCGCTTAATAACGTAAAAGGAAATTGGCGTAATTATAAAGCTTTCCTTATTAGTAGCTGTTTATCGATTGTCGTATTTTTCATGTATGCTTCCTTTATTTATCATCCAGATGTCGTAAGTGGTAATATTAGTATGAGAGAGATGATCTCAAAAGGGCTAGAATCGATGAATTATATTGTAGTCATCTTCTCAGCACTCTTTATTTTATATGCAAATTCAACATTTTTACGAGCAAGAAAAAAAGAGTTTGGTCTATTAACATTAATAGGCGGAACAAAATCTCAACTTGGCCGAATGATTATATTAGAACAGCTTATGTTAGGCAGTATTGCAATTGTAGTAGGTATTGGGCTTGGCATGCTTTGTTCAAAATTATTTTTCCAAGCATTAAGCGTAATATTGAAAATAGATAAAACACTTCCACTCGTATGGAATAGTAAAGCAATTCTTATTACAGCAGGTGTATACTTTATTCTATTTTTAATCCTATCATTGTTTAGTGTTTGGACAGTAGGGCGCTTGCAAATTATTGATTTATTAAGAGAAGCAAGAAAACAAAAAGTAGAACCTTTTGCATTTACATCGTTATGTGTAGTTGGTATAGGGTGTATTATTGTTGCATATGTACTTAGTTTCCAAGTAACATTTATGAATTTTATCATACTGTTTTTACCGATTGTAGGGCTGACGATAGGCGGAACTTATTTACTGTTTACGCAAGGTAGTACAGTCGTATTAAAAGCATTGCAAAAACGAAAAAAATCTTTTTATACATATCCAAATATGTTCGTACTTAGCAATCTTATTTATAAAATGAAAGATAATGCTCGTTTTCTATTTGTAATTTCTATTATTACGGCGGTTGTATCTTCGGCAGTTGGTACACTGTACGTATTTTTTGAGGATATGAGTTATAAGGCAGTAACTAGTACCCCGCATGCTATTTCGTATGAGGAAAAAGGCATTCATACGCATAATGTCATAAAAGAAGGGAAAACAAAAGAATTAATAAAAAAACACGGATTTGAAGATGCGCGAGAAGTAACGTATGTAAAACTTCCTGGAACTCAAAAAATCACGATGTTTAACAGTGAACATGAAGTACCAATGGCGATTGTTTCAGAAAAAGAATATAATGCTGAAGTACGTGAACAAAAGAGAGAGCAAGTTAGAGAAGTTCATAATGCACCAGGTAGTGCAACGATGGTCGTAATGGATATGGCGAACGATATGATGAAGATAGATCGTACGAAACCGTATGAAATTAAAATTAACGGACAAACGCATTCTGTTCAATTAAATGAGCCAACTCCATTTTCTGTTTTTAATGATAGTGAATATCTCATTGTGAATGATCAAGATTTTGAGAAATATGCAAAGCTCGTACCAGATGAAGAAAAGACGAAATATTACGGTTATTATATAGAAGACTGGAAAAGTACGGAAGACCTTGTGTTAGATTTGAAAAAGGAAATTGCACCAGATAAGCAAATGGAACTAAACAACTCAGTGCTTGCTTATAAAGATATAAGAGAATCAGGAGCAATTACGATGTTTATCGGTTTCTTTGTAGCTGTACTGTTCTTCTTCTTCGCTTGTAGTATGACATACTTTAAATGGTTTAACGATAAAGAACAAGATCGTATTCAATTTAAATCGTTAAAGAGAATTGGTATGACAGATAAAGAAATTCGTAAAATTGCAATTCGACAAATGGGCGTTATCTTCTTTATCCCAATTTTAATCGGTGCAATTCATAGTGGATTCGCTCTTCATACGTTAGGAAAAATGCTTTATATTGATTTATGGAAATCAGGAGCGATTGTAATTGGAGCATACATTGTAGCTTCTGCGATTTACTTTATAATCGCGCAGAGAGGATATTTGAAACACGTGCAAAGCTAGAGAAACCTCTAGCTTTTTGCCTATGTAGTAAGTTATAGGGGGACGATAGATGAACATTCGGCAACTAGCGCTGCAAAATATAAAAGGAAATTGGCGCAATTATAAAGTGTTTTTCTTAAGCAGTTGTTTTGCAATATTTGCGTCTTTTGCATACATGTCTGTCATTGTACATCCGTATATGCAAGAGACGATGTGGTATCAAAACGTACGCTGGGGACTTATCATATGTAATGTTATAATTATTTCTTTTTTCGTCATATTTATTTTGTACGCTACTTCTATTTTCATAGAGGCACGTAAGAAAGAATTAGGATTATATATGTTAATGGGAGCAACGAAATCTAACGTAATAAGAGTGATTATGACCGAGCAAATATTAATCGGGGTATTTGCTAATGTTTTCGGCATTGGGCTTGGCGTGATCTTTTTAAAGCTCTTTTTCATGGTGTTTAGTATGTTGCTTCAACTTCCGAAAGAACTCCCTGTCATATTTGACGTGAGAGCAATTGGGGGAACGTTTATTGCGTATATGGTCGTTTTTATTCTGTTATCTTTTATAAGTGCTTTACGTATATGGAATATAAAAATCATTCGGTTATTGAAAGAATTTCGAACAGATAAAAAAGAGAAGAAAACATCAAAGTGGCTTTGTATATTCGGCTTTATTTGTTTAGGGATAGGATATGCGTTAGCGCTACAAGTGACGATGGCAACGATAGCAATATACTTTTTCCCTGTGTCTATACTTGTCTTTTTCGGAACGTATTTTTCTTTTACACACGGTACTGCTCAAGTATTAGAAATGATAAAACGAAATAAAAAGATTATGTATACATATCCGTATTTATTTATAGTGAATCAATTGGCGCATCGAATGAAGGAAAATGGTCGCTTTTTCTTTATGCTTTCTATGGCAACGACGTTTGTAGTTACGGCAACTGGTACGGTGTTCTTATATTTTTCTAGTATGCAAGATATGTGGCGGGATGGGGGCACGCACTCATTGTCATACATAGAAAAAGGTGTTTCTGCACATGAAGTCTTTGAGGAAGGTACAGTTGAAAAATTATTACATCAGTATGGGTATGATGATTTTCAATCTATGAGTTTTGTTGGAGTGTATGCATCTTTTCAGTCCAACAAGGGAGAGACAGAAGTAGCGCCGCTTATAAAAGAAAGTGAATATAATCAAGAAGCAAGGAAACAAAAACAGAAAACGTATCGTCCTAAAAAAGGTACAGTGACACTTGTTTATTATAATAAATACAATAATTCGAATGTATATAATCAAAAAGAGATTCAATTGCAAGTAATGAATCAACCATATCAATTCGTATTTAACGGCCAGAAAGAAGGGGTTCAATTTAACCATCACCTTTCGTACATTAATGGTCTGTTCTTCGTCATGAATGATGAAGACTTTGACAGTATAGCAAATAAGGTTCCGGATTCTGAAAAAATGATATATAGAGGATATACATTACCAAATATCGAAAATACGAAAAAATTAAATGAAGATTTACGGAAACATATGAAACAAGATGATAATAACGCATTTCGAAGTAATATGGAGTTATATGTGAATATGAAAGATTTTGGCAATATTACTCTATTTATAGGCTCATTCATTAGTATATTATTTTTCCTTACATCATGTAGTATCGTATATTTTAAATGGTTTCATAATATTTCATCGGATAGAAAGCAGTACGGGGCACTCTCTAAACTTGGAATGACGAAGGAAGAAGTATGGAAGATTTCTCGTTGGCAATTGTGTATGCTATTTTTTGCGCCAATTATAGTAGGGAGTATGCATAGTGCAGTTGCGTTATATACGTTTCATAATACAATCTTTATGGATGGTTCATTACGAAAAGTAGGCTTGTTTATTCTGTTTTATATTGCTGCATGCATCATTTATTTCTTTTTCGCTCAAAGAGAATATAGGAAACATTTAGACTAGCCAATGCTAGTCTTTTTTTAATATTCGAAATTTACATAGAAGAATATAAAAAAGTATGGTATAACAGTAAGAAAACGAAAAAGAGGGGAAAAGACGATGATTCGAGTAGGATATTTAGGACCAGAAGCAACATTTACAAATATGGCGGTGAGTCGTTTTTTTCCGGAAGCAGAGCATGTACCGTATCGAACGATTCCAGATTGTATTGATGCAGCTGCAAATGGAAATGTAGATTATGCAGTGGTACCACTAGAAAATGCCATAGAAGGTTCAGTGAATATAACAGTTGATTATCTCGTACATGAGCAACCACTTTCTATTGTAGGAGAAATTACAGTACCGATTCAGCAACATCTACTTGTACATCCGCAGTATGCAGAAGTGTGGGAAGAAGTATATGCAGTGCATTCTCATCCGCATGCTATTGCACAATGTCATAAGTTTTTAAATGAAGAATTAAAAGGGGTAACCGTCCGAGATATGACATCAACAAGTGCAGCTGCACAATATGTGAAAGAACACCCTGAAGAAAAAATCGCTGCCATTGCAAATGAAGCAGCCGCAGAAAAATATGGATTAACGATTGTAAGACGTAGCATTCATACGCATAAAAATAATCATACACGCTTCCTTGTGCTCCATAAAAAAAAGAAAGCAATACTCCCAAATAACGGAGAAAACCGCGGAGAGAAAACGACGCTTATGATAACGTTACCTGCTGATTATGCAGGGGCACTATATCAAGTGTTATCAGCTTTCGCATGGAGAAAATTAAATCTATCAAAAATCGAATCTCGCCCGATGAAAACAGGTCTTGGAAATTACTTTTTCTTAATCGATGTCGATAAAGCATACGATGATGTATTATTGCCAGGCGTAACGATGGAACTTGAAGCACTCGGCTTTTCTGTTACTGTGCTGGGGAGTTATTCTTCTTATTGGTTGTAAAGGGGAGTATTTGTCGTTAAGTTGATATCATTTCAATCGCTAGTACAATGCGCGATTGATAAATAAAGAATCCCACCTATAAATGGTGGGATTCTTTATTTAAATTTCGCAAGACGATCCTCTAACTGACCACGCCAAATATCGGCTAGTTCTGGAACAGCAAGAATCTTTTCAATGCCATCTTTATCTTTTCTATTATGAAAATAAATTTCGTTAGAGAACAAAACAGAAACGTTGCCCGGTTGACGTTCTAGTAATGTAATTTTAGAATCTTTACGTACAGTACCTTCTTGAAGAACGCGGCATAGGTAACCAGTAAATCCAGTTGCTACAATGCGAGGCAGTATGCCAGGAATACCGAGACGTTTTGAAATAGTGCTACAAGGTACTCTTGCTTGTGTGACCTGAATGATTGCTTCACCTAGTTGATATGTATCTCCAATGCAAACATCACGCTCTAACATATTTGTTACGGTAATGTTTTCGCCAAATGTAGAAGCTGGAAGCGTAGTTTGAAATTCTTCTTCCCATAGTGCGTAATGCTCGTGTGGGTACACACAAACTGCGCGATCAGGTCCCCCGTGGTGTTTTAAATCTGCTACGTCATCACCGAGGAATCCGTCTTTTGAGAGGAAAGCTTCTTCTGTAAGTTCTTTACATATACCAGTAATCATCTCTTTATCTTCGCTATATTTCATTTGTTTCGGTTTGCCAATGCTAAAGTGAACGAGTTCAATTCCCATATTTGATCCCCTTTACAATTGATTACAATATTATATCACTAAAAAAGCACAGAGAATGATAAAAACTCTGTGCTTTACATGAATTAATAAACGAGAAATCCTGCTTTATCTAGTGCCTCGCAAGCAGCATCTAACTTTTCTTTTGAATCTGCCTCAATTGTATGTAAGTGAATACCATCTGTTAGCTGCGAAAGATAGGAAGCATTTGTGTTTTCGATTTTTTGTAAATATTGCTCTACATCAAAGCGATTACTTACCATGATGGATGCTGTTAAGTCACCGTATACAGGATGCTCAACTTTTACATCTTTAATTGTAACGCCGTGGTCAACGAGCATTGTAAGTTCTTGACGTACTTCCACTGGTTTATGTTGGCATACAATTACGCGTTCAAAAGCTTGTTGTTTCTCTTGTGGTTTTAAATATAAATATCCTTGAGCAGTTGCAATAATTGGTTCGTTTCGTGCTTTAAGCAAGGAAATATCTTGCACGATAACTTGTCGACTTACATTTGTTTTTTTCGATAGTTCATTCCCAGATAACGGTTCATTTGCAGCGAGAAGCCATTGAAGGATGAGCTGTCGTCTTTCTTCACCTAAAATCTTTTTTTGGTCATTTTGTTTCATTATGATTTAACACCTCTATAAAATTGATTTCCAATTGTGTGTAGTGCATGAATAGTAGTATCAATTTGATCTTTCGTTGTTTGTTGTCCGAAAGAGAAGCGGACATATTGTTTTGCCTCTTCATACGTTTTTCCAATTGCAAGCATTGTTTTCGAAGGTTCTTGTTTACCGACTTGGCAAGCACTTCCAGTGGAAATGGCAATACCATGGCGATTACATTCTAGCATTGTATATTGACCTTCTATTCCTTTTATTGTAACCCCAACAATATGTGGTAAACAAGAAGTAGAATGACCTTCTACTTGAATTTCTAGAGGAAGCGCTTGTAAATGTCTTAAAAAGTAGGATCGTAACTCTGTAAAACGTAAGCTCTCTTCTTGTTGATTTTTTAATATATTCTCAGCAGCTGTTAAAAAAGATGCGATGCCAGGAACGTTTACTGTACCTGGGCGAAATCCTTTTTCGTGAGAAGTTCCGGGAAATATTTGTGCCCAGCGAACTTGCGGATTTATATAACAAGCGCCAACACCCTTTGGTCCGTATATTTTATGTGCTGAAACAGAGAGACTATCAATTCCCATCTCAAAAACATTGATAGGAAGTTTACCAAATGTTTGCACACAATCTGAATGAAATAAAACGTTATATTTTTTTAAAAGTGCTCCGATCTCTGCGATGTTTTGAACGGTTCCAATTTCAGAGTTTCCGTGCTGTATACTTGCTAGAACAGTATTTTCTGTAATAGCTGATTCTAAATCATCTAAATGGATTACCCCGCCTTCATCAACAGGAATTTCAGTAATTGTATACCCTTCTGATTGTAAGGATTGAACATAACTTCGAATGGATGCGTGTTCCATAGGTGTCGTAATAATGTGCTTCTTATGTCGAGCATTGAGAAGGGATTGAATCGCAAGGTAGTTGGATTCCGAGCCGCCGCTTGTGAAGAATACCCCTTGTTCCTTTCCGCCAATCATTTCAGCAAATGTTTTTCGGCAAACTTGTAATAAAGAAGAGGCTGTTCCCCCGATATCATGTAAACTTTGTTCATTTCCGAAGTATTGCGATGCTGCTTTCATATATGTGTGTAATGCTTCTTCACTCATAGGTGTAGTAGCTGCATAGTCAAGATATATCATCATGTAAGTTCCTCTCCTTAGTAAGAGTTACATTTCTTGTATTTTTTAAATGGTAGTGAAAATAAGAATTATAAAAAAACTCTTGTCATTATTTTAAAACTATGTAAATATAGGTGTCAAGACAGTTGAAAAGTGTAAAGTAGGAGGCAACAATTATGCCAAGTGCAGATGTCTTAATTATTGGAAGTGGCGTTGCGGCACTTCGTGTTGCGAAAGAGATTTGTCACGAAAAGAATGTGATTATTATCACAAAGGAAACAAATCGTAATAATAATACATATTTAGCGCAAGGTGGAATTGCCGCAGCGGTTGCTACATATGACAATCCAAATGATCATTTTGAAGATACGTTAGTAGCAGGATGTCATTATAACAATGAAGATGTGGTCCGTTATTTAGTCGAGGAAGGACCGAAAGAAATGAATAATCTCATTGAAAATGGAATGAAATTTGATGGAGATGAAACGGGTCCTCATCTTGGAAAAGAAGGCGCACATCGAAAGCGTCGTATTTTACATGCAGGTGGCGATGCAACAGGAAAGAATTTATTAGAGCATTTCATTCAAGAAGTAGCTCCGCACGTTACGGTAGTGGAACAGGAAATGGTGCTCGATTTTATTATAGAAAATGATAAATGTGTTGGAGTTTTAACAAGAACTAGTGAAGGGAAGTTGAAGCGTTACGTTGCAGAGTATACGGTGTTAGCAACAGGCGGGATTGGCGGTTTATACGCCTTTACTTCTAACGATAAGACAATTACGGGTGATGGACTTGCGATGGTGTATCGTGCAGGCGGGGAGCTCGTAGATTTAGAGTTTGTACAGTTTCATCCAACAATGTTATACGCGAGCGGGCGATGCTGCGGCCTTGTCTCTGAAGCTGTCCGTGGTGAAGGAGCTGTCCTTATGAATGGAAAAGGGCAGCGTTTTATGATGAATATACACCCTGATCACGATCTCGCACCACGTGATGTAGTAGCAAGAGCGATTCATGAGCAGCTTTTAGCGGGTGAACAAGTGTATGTAAATATCGAGTCTATCCAAAATTTCGAAGAACGTTTTCCGACTGTATCGTCATTGTGTAAAAAGAATGGTGTCAATATAAATGAAAAACGCATTCCAGTCGTACCCGGTGCTCATTTTCATATGGGCGGCGTGAAAACGAACTGTGATGGGGAGACGTCCATTCCAAATTTATATGCGGTCGGTGAAGTAGCTTGTAATGGTGTTCATGGCGCAAATAGATTAGCAAGTAATTCATTATTAGAAGGTCTTGTGTTTGGAAAAAGAATAGGACAACATATTTTAACGAAAGCGACAAAAGAAAGCTGGAACAACGTGGCTGAGAAGGAAAAGAAATTTATCGTTCTGAATCATTTGCCGACGAAAGAAGAAATACAAGAATGCATGATGAAATATGTTGGGATTGTACGAACAGAGCAAAGTTTATCTTATGCAAAGAGATGGCTTAGTAAGTACGGTGTTCGAAATATGATATTACAATATGATGCTCTTACAAATGAAGAGATAACGCTTATTAATATGTTAACAGCCTGTGAGCTTATAGTCGTATCAGCTTTGCAAAGAGAAGAAAGTATTGGTGCTCATTATCGAAGTGATTATCCAAATAGAAATAGCGTAAAAAAAGAGATTGTTCGAGTGAAAAGAAAACTACAATTTGTGTGATGAAGGGAAGAGGGGCTCTATGAACACGATAAAAGTGAAAGAAGCATTAAATCGATTTTTTCTAGAAGATATAGGAGAAAGAGATGTAACATCTCAGCTTATTTTTCCAGATAATTTACTTTCAAAAGGAACGTTTCTTGCAAAGGATACAGGGGTCTTTGCGGGACGTTTAGTCATTGAAGAAGGGTTTAAATTAATTGATGAGAGAATTGAAGTGGAGCTTCATAAAAAAGATGGAGATCTTGTAGAAAAAGGCGAAATAATCGCAACTGTCCAAGGCCCGATTGCATCGTTATTAACGGCAGAGCGCGTTATATTAAATGTTATCCAGCGTATGAGCGGGATAGCGACGATGACACATAAAGCTGTTCTTGCATTAGATAGCAGCCATACACGTATTTGTGATACGCGAAAAACGATGCCGGGGCTACGTATGTTTGATAAGTATGCAGTCGTGTGCGGAGGAGGATTTAATCACCGTTTCGGTTTATATGATGGTGTCATGATCAAAGACAATCATATTGCTTTTGCTGGTTCTATTACGAAAGCTGTTACATCGGTGAAAGAAAAATTAGGACATATAGTGAAAGTAGAAGTGGAAACAGAAACAGAGGAACAAGTGAGAGAAGCTGTAGCTGCTGGTGCGGATATTATTATGTTTGATAACCGTACGCCAGATGAGATTCGGGAGTTTTCAAAGATTGTACCAAGTGCTATCGTTACGGAAGCATCAGGAGGCATTACAATTGAAGATTTATCGAAATATGGAAAAACAGGGGTCGATTATATTTCACTTGGAGCGTTAACACATTCAGTGAAAGCACTTGATATTAGTTTCAATATTGAGGCGTAAGGAAAGTGGCTTAGAGGGGGAGAAAGGAATATGAGTATTTTAGAAAAAGTGCAACCGATTGAAACGATGTTACCAGAGCGTTATTACACGATGACAACAGAAGAAATGGAAAAGCGTGTTCGTGAAATTAAAGAAAAAATGGGGAAAACACTATTTATTCCAGGACATCATTACCAAAAAGATGAAGTGGTACAATTTTCTGATGCAGCAGGAGATTCACTTCAGCTTGCGCAAGTTGCAGCGAGCAATAAAGAAGCGAAATATATTGTATTTTGTGGTGTACACTTTATGGCAGAAACAGCAGATATGTTAACGACAGATGATCAAATCGTTATTTTGCCAGATATGCGTGCAGGTTGTTCGATGGCAGATATGGCAGATATTGAACAAACAGAAAGGGCATGGAAAGAGCTCGCAAAATTATTTGGAGATACGATGATTCCGTTAACATATGTTAACTCTACAGCTGCAATTAAAGCATTTTGTGGTCGTAATGGCGGAGCAACAGTAACTTCTTCTAATGCAAAACAAATGGTGTCTTGGGCGTTTACACAAAAAGAGCGTCTTGTCTTTTTACCGGATCAACATTTAGGAAGAAATACAGCATACGATTTAGGTATCCCATTAGATAAAATGGCAGTATGGGACCCACATACAGATTCATTAGAGTACGATGGAGATATAGAAGGAATTCAAGTGATTTTATGGAAAGGGCATTGTTCGGTTCATCAAAACTTTACAGTGAAAAACATTGAGAATGTACGGAAAAATCATCCGGATATGAATATTATTGTACATCCAGAATGTTGTTATGAGGTTGTTGATGCTTCGGATTACGCAGGATCAACGAAATATATTATTGATATGATTGAAGTAGCGCCACCTGGAAGTAAATGGGCAATTGGTACAGAGATGAATTTAGTGAACCGAATTATTCAGCAACATCCAGATAAAGAGATTGTTTCACTTAATCCATTTATGTGTCCGTGTTTAACGATGAACCGAATTGATCTGCCGCACTTATTATGGGTGCTTGAAACGGTAGAAAGAGGAGAAAAAATTAACGTTATTAGAGTAGATAAACAAGTGACTGAAGAAGCAGTTCTTGCATTAAATCGTATGTTAGAGCGTGTGTAAAGCAACGGTATTTCTGTTGCTTTTTTTCATGCATATAATCATAACGAGAACGAAATAGGCATACATTGTTTTGAAGAAATCATTGCGATTTTCTTATGCTTATTCCACTTCTAATGGTATTGAAAATCGAAGAAGTGATACAAGTGAAAAGAAGTTAACGTTATTTAGAAAGGGTTACTTCATGAGATTTGTTACTTATAGATAAGTTATACAGGAGGGGGAAAATTTGAAAATTCATATCGTGCAAAAAGGGGATACCCTTTGGAAAATTGCGAAAAAGTACGGAGTTGATTTTGATACGTTGAAAAAAACAAACACACAACTTAGTAATCCAGATTTAATCATGCCAGGTATGAAAATTAAAGTACCATCAAACAGCGTTCACGTGAAACAACATGCTGGAGCAGGTTCAGCACCTCCAAAACAATACGTAAAAGAAGTCCAACAAAAAGAGTTTGCAGCAACGCCAACTCCGCTTGGAATAGAGGATGAGGAAGAAGTTACGTATCAAGCAGCCCCAATTACACAGCAACCTGCTATGCAACAAACACAAAAAGAAGTGCAAGTAAAACCACAAAAAGAAGTACAGGTAAAACCACAGAAGGAAATGCAAGTGAAACCGCAAAAAGAAGTGCAGGTAAAGCCACAAAAAGAGGTGCAAAAAGAAAAGCCAATTCAAATAGAAAAACCAGTTGAAAAACCGTCTGTTATTCAAAAACCAACTGTTATAGAAAAACAAAAACCAGCAGAAAAAGAAAACACAAAGTTTTCGGTAAATGTATTACCACAGCCGCCACAACCACCAATAAAAGCGAAAAAAGAATATAAAATTTCAGATGTAATTAAAAAAGGAAGCGAGTTAATTGCTCCTCAAATTACTAAAATGAAACCTAATAACATCATTTCTCCGCAAACGAAAAAAGATAATATCGTGTCACCGCAAGTAAAGAAAGAAAACATAGGAAATATCATGTCACCGCAAGTAAAGAAAGAAAATGTAGGGAATATCGTGTCACCGCAAGTGAAGAAAGAAAA
>NZ_JAKVPU010000006.1:88030-265199 GCF_022487605.1 Bacillus sp. ES1-5
ATAGGAAATATCATGTCACCGCAAGTAAAGAAAGAAAATGTAGGGAATATCGTGTCACCGCAAGTGAAGAAAGAAAACATAGGAAATATCATGTCACCGCAAGTAAAGAAAGAAAATGTAGGGAATATCGTGTCACCGCAAGTGAAGAAAGAAAATGTAGGAAACATAGTGTCACCAAATGTATCGAAAGAAAATGTAGTTATTCCACAAGTAATACCGCCAAATATTCAAATGCCAAACATCATGCCAATGTTGGATAATAATCAACCACCAAACATCATGCCAATGTTGGATAATAATCAACCACCAAATATAATGCCAATCATGGATCATAATCAACCACCAAATATAATGCCAATCATGGATAATAATCAACCACCAAATATAATGCCAATCATGGATAATAATCAACCACCAAATATAATGCCAATCATGGATAATAACCCAATACCAAACATCATGCCGATTATGGATAACAATCAAATGCCGAATATGATGCCGATCATGGATAACAACCAAATGCCGAATATGATGCCGATCATGGATAATAATCAAATGCCAAATATGATGCCGATCATGGATAATAATCAGATGCCAAATATGATGCCGATCATGGATAATAATCAACCACCAAATATAATGCCAATCATGAATAATAATCAAATGCCGAATATGATGCCGATCATGGATAACAATCAAATGCCGAATATGATGCCGATCATGGATAACAACCAACCGCCGAATATGATGCCATATCAAATGCCGTATCAACAGCCTATGATGCCGCCGAATCCATATTATCAACCATCAAATCCATATCAAATGCCATATCAGCAAGGAGCGCCGTTTGGACCGCAATATACGTCTATGCCAAATCCAAATATGATGCCAATGGATAATAATATGCCGCCGCTCGTACAAGGTGAGGAAGATTGTGGATGCGGAGGAGAGAGTAGGTTATATAGTCCTCAACCGGGAGGACCACAATACGCGAATCCTTTATATTATCAACCAACTCAATCGGCATATGCGCCACAGCCAGGAACGATGTATTATCAACCAGATCCACCAAATGTATTTGGAGATCCAGTTTCAGAAGAAGAGGACGAAGAGGAAGTTTAAAAAAGGTGGGATTATTCCCGCCTTTTTTTTATGTAGAGTCGTTTTAAGAATGGAGGATTTACATCAAATGTTAGAAAATCCCCAGTGAAATATTAACAGTGTAAAAACCTTCTCTGTTACTCATCATAAGAGGGAGCTTTTCAGAAGAGAAGCTCATTCTAACAGAGGGGGTTTTTGTATTGAATACGAAAGTAAAAGTGATTGCTGCTTCTTTGTTAGTTACCAGTGCATTAGCTGCATGTGGTACACCAAAAGATAACAATGCAATGGATGGACGTAACTACAATTACGAGCGTACATCTTATAATGATACACACCAGTATCGTGATAATGTAACGCGTAATGATCGTTATACAGATTATGTAACATATAGAAATGGTCGTAACGATACAGGATATAACAATTATTACCGCGATGTAAATTACAACGGTCAAATTGCTAACCCGCATCCAACACGTAATATTACAATGAACAATTCATACATTAACAATGATGGTAAAACAGCAGAAAAAATAACAAATCGTGTAAAGCGTATGAATAACGTAGACCGCGTGTCTACAGTTGTATATGGAAACGATGTGGCGATTGCGGTAAAACCGCGTAATCCAGTATCGAATGAAACGGCACTTGCAAACGAAGTTCGTCAAGCCGTTGTAAATGAAGTTGGAAACAGAAATGTATATGTTTCTGTAAGAAATGACATGTTTACTCGTGTCGATGCAATGAGTACACGCTTACGTAATGGTACAGTTACAAACGATTTTAATCGTGATATAGGGAATATGTTCCGAGACATTCGTTACGGTTTAACTGGTACTATGCGATAGCAAAACAAAAGAGGAAGGGGTAGCCCTTCCTCTTTATTCATCTTCATCTTGTAAACGACGTTTTTTAATAAAATAACTAATGGAGTAAGAAATTAAAAAACATATAAAGAAAATACTACCTGTTAGAATAGCCTCAAAGAGAGGTCTTTCTGGACTGAAAATGATATAAATAATGGCTATAATAGTTCCTACAATAAGAGAGCGTAAAATAATTTTGTAATAAGGAGTTAACTTTATATCCTTTTCGCCTTCTTCTACATCAATAGAAACGCTTAACTGTAAATAACTAAGTACGATACTTGTAAGGATAAATAATAACCATAATGGAGATTTCGTAATTTGATCCATTCCTTCAGTGAATCCGATATAGCCTAAAATGCCAATTATACCAAGCGATTGAAAAAGAAAAGCAATACGTATGTTTTTTAATGTTTTCAGAATGAGACGTTCATCCTTTATTTTTTTCACAATATCCATCTCCTGTTTATTATGGTTTCGCTGTCACATTAATTGTAACATATATATTGCATTTATCAATTTATAATTTACATAAAGTTCGTTTGGTTGAAAGAGGAAATAAAATATTTTTATAAACATGTTGCACTTATACTTTATTAATGTTATATTAGCAAAGCGATGAGCTAATTTACGTAAGACGAGAGATATGCTTAAGTGCTAAACACGCGAATGTGGTCGCCTGGTCTCTCGCCGTAAACGCATCAAGACGCCTGCTTTGCAGGCGTCTTTCATTTTATATAAAAACAAATGCTAATGCAGATAAAGATAAAACTTTATCTGCATTTTTTTATTTTCGAGTGAAATGTAATATGGTCATTTATATGGATAAAACCCCCATTTCCGGAAAAACTACTAATGAAATTTTGATCTTGCCTAAAAGAGGTGAACGGAAATGAAATGGATGCTGATTGCGATGCAAGCTTTCGTTATGATGTTTTGTTTCGTTTATGAAACGAATGTGAAGGCGGAAGGGCCAGTACCAGAAGTAACAGAAAAAGAGCCTGAAGTTACAATTTTATTAGAGCGAATGTATGTTGATGGAGAAGTAAGCGAGGAAATATTTACAGAAAAAGTAGCGGACTTAGAAAAGTTTCTACAGCAATATAAAGGATGGCAACTCGTTGATCGTGATGATGTACAAATTGTATTACAGAAGAAAGTTGATGATATTTCTCCGTTATTAAAGACGAGTGGTTATTTTGGTGTGTCAGAGGAAGGGATATTACAAATCTTCAAAGGGGTGCCGAAAAGTGATAATGCGATCCATTCTTTCTTTCAAATTGATATGAAAAAGCTTGAGAGCTATGAGCGTGCGAAGTTGAAGCGTGGTATTCGTATTAAATCAAAAGAAGGTTTTGTGAAGACGATTGAAAAAATGAAGCAATACGCAGTGCAAAGTAAGAAAAAAAGCAGCTCATGGTGAGCTGCTTTTTTTACTTGTTTTTATCTAGAATTTGTTTTGCGATTTCATCAATTAGCATATCTTTTCCGATTGGATTGAAAGCTTTCGTATTAAAGATTTCATTGGATACTTCATATACGTGATTGTTTTTAACTGCTTTATTGTCTTTCCAAACGGCACTGTTTTTGTAGTCTTCGTAAACTTTATCAGCTTCGCCGCCAAAGTTTACAATAAACATTTGATCAGGTTGGAATGCAACAAGACCTTCTAGCGATACTTGTGCCATCGTTTGTTTTAAATCCGTACCTTTTGTTGCTGGAAGTTTTAAGTCATTAAAGATGATGTCACCGTATCCGAAGTTACCGTATACACGGAAGTTTTGTGGTGTAACTGCGACGAACATAAAGTTCTCATCTTTTGTTTTTTCTTTAATTTTTTTAGATAAAGAGTCTGCTTTTTTATCGTAGTCTGCAATCCATTTGTCTGCTTTCTTTTCTTCGTCAAATAGTTTACCTACTTCTTTAAACTTACCGCGCCAGTCTTCTAAGTTTGTTTCTAAAACAACTGTTGGTGCAACCTTTTCTAATTGATCATAGATCTTCAATTGACGATTATTTAAAATAATTAAGTCTGGTTTTAATGCAGTAACAGCTTCTAAATCAACTTTAGGTGCCCAGTACCAACCTACTGCCTTTACTCCGTCTAATTTTTTTGTTAAATGATTTTGGATTTTATCTTTATATGTGTTTGCTGTACCGATAGGTTTGTGTCCAAGAAGTAATAATTCTTCTGTTGATCCAGATAGGTCAACAATTCTCTTTGGATTTACTGGAATTGTAGCTTCCCCTTTAGCGTGTTTTACAACTTTTGTTTTCGGTTGTTCTTTCGCTTTCGATTCTTCTTTTTGAGAAGAACAGCCAACGATAGAAAGAACAACTAGCATAATAGTACATAAAATAAATAGCTTCTGTTTCATCCTGATGTAACCCCTTTAATTAGTATTGATAATCATTATCGACTTCTGTATATTAAGGTGCTTCATACTTTCTGTCAATGGAAAATAACAGAAGTTTCAAATGGAGAACATTTGTTGGGGTAGTCTCGCTTTTCTATCATTAAATATGTTAAAATGGAATACATGATTTAAGAGGGAGAGATCGTATTTTGTTTGAATATGTTACAGGTTACGTGGAGTATGTAGGACCGGAATATGTCGTAATTGACCATAATGGAATTGGTTATCAAATTTTCACACCAAATCCGTATGTATTTCAAAGAAGTAAGCAAGAAATCCGTGTCTATACATATCATTATGTGAGAGAAGATATTATGGCACTTTACGGGTTTAAAACACGTGAAGAGCGTTTATTATTTACAAAGTTGTTAGGTGTGTCTGGTATTGGACCGAAAGGCGCTCTTGCAATTTTAGCGTCTGGTCAAACAGGACAGGTCGTTCAAGCGATTGAACACGAAGACGAGAAGTTTTTAGTGAAGTTCCCGGGCGTCGGAAAGAAAACAGCACGCCAAATGATTTTAGATTTAAAAGGAAAACTAGCTGATGTCGTGCCAGATGCATTTGTTGATTTATTCTCAGACACAGAACGTTTTGATGAGAAGAAAGGTTCATCAGCTGAGCTTGATGAGGCGCTGGAAGCTCTGCGCGCACTTGGATACGCAGAACGAGAAGTTTCCCGCGTTGTACCAGAGTTATTAAAAGAATCATTAACGACGGATCAGTATATTAAAAAGGCACTTAGTCTTTTACTAAATGGTAAGAGGTGAGTATAATGGACGAACGTCTCCTTTCAGGGGAATCTGCATATGAAGATTCGGATTTAGAATATTCATTACGGCCACAGACGCTCCGTCAGTATATTGGCCAAGATAAAGCGAAACATAATTTAGAGGTGTTTATTGAAGCAGCGAAAATGCGTGAAGAAACGTTAGATCATGTGCTTTTATATGGACCACCAGGACTTGGTAAAACGACGCTTGCCAATATTATTGCCAATGAAATGGGCGTAAATGTTAGAACAACTTCAGGTCCAGCAATTGAAAGGCCGGGAGATTTAGCAGCTGTATTAACAGCGCTTCAGCCGGGGGATGTATTATTTATTGATGAAATTCATCGTTTGCATAGATCAATTGAAGAAGTGTTATATCCTGCGATGGAAGATTTTTGCCTTGATATCGTAATTGGAAAAGGGCCGTCAGCACGGTCTGTACGTCTAGATTTGCCTCCGTTTACACTAGTTGGAGCAACGACACGTGCGGGAGCATTATCAGCGCCGCTTCGTGACCGTTTCGGTGTACTTTCAAGACTAGAATATTACACAGTAGATCAGCTTTCTGAGATTGTTGAACGTACAGCAGAAGTATTCGAAGTTGAAATTGATTCGTTAGCCGCACTAGAAATTGCAAGACGTGCTCGTGGTACACCTCGTATTGCGAATCGTTTATTACGACGTGTACGAGATTTCGCACAAGTTCGTGGTAACGGAACGGTTACGATGGAAATTACACAAATGGCGTTAGAACTACTGCAAGTAGATAAATTAGGTCTAGATCATATCGATCATAAATTATTACTTGGTATTATTGAGAAATTCCGTGGTGGCCCAGTCGGGTTAGAAACGGTTTCGGCAACGATTGGAGAAGAATCTCATACGATTGAAGATGTATATGAGCCATATTTATTACAAATTGGCTTTTTACAACGAACACCAAGAGGCCGAATCGTAACGCCGCTTGCATATGAGCATTTTGGAATGGAGATGCCAAAAGTATGACGGAGATGCCAAAATTGCTTATTACAGCAGGTATCTTACTCATTGTTGTTGGATTAGCTTGGAAGTTCGTTGGAAGGCTTCCAGGCGATATTTTTGTGAAAAAAGGAAACGTTACCTTTTATTTTCCTATCATTACATGTATTGTGTTAAGTATTGTATTATCTTTTATTATGTATATAATAAATCGATTTAAATAAGAAATAGGTGGATATAGTTATGGATATTAATCTGTTTGATTTTCATTTACCAGAAGAACTTATTGCACAAATCCCATTAGAAGATCGTGAAACATCAAGATTAATGGTGTTAGATCGTGAAACAGGCGATATTGAGCATAAACATTTTACAGACATTCTTTCTTACTTACATGAGGGGGATTGCTTAGTTTTAAATGAAACGAAAGTTATGCCTGCTCGTTTGCACGGTGTGAAAGAAGATACAGGCGCGCATATTGAAGTACTTCTTTTAAAACAAGAAGAAGGCGATAAGTGGGAAACGCTTGTTAAGCCAGCGAAACGTGTAAAAGAAGGAACTGTTATCTCTTTTGGCGAAGGGAAATTAAAAGCAACTTGCATAGGAACTGCAGATCAAGGTGGACGTCAGTTTGAATTTTCATATGACGGCATCTTCTATGAAATTTTAGATGAACTTGGGGAAATGCCACTTCCTCCATATATTAAAGAGACGCTAGAAGATCGCGATCGCTATCAAACAGTATATGCGAAAGAAATTGGTTCAGCAGCAGCGCCGACTGCAGGACTTCACTTTACAGAAGAGTTACTGGAGAAGTTAAAACAAAAAGGCGTTGGGTTAGCTTTCATTACACTTCACGTAGGACTTGGAACATTTAGACCAGTTTCTGCTGATACGATTGAAGAACACCATATGCACGCAGAATATTACCATATGTCTGAAGAGACAGCTGCGTTATTAAATCGCGTGAAAGAGAATGGTGGACGTATTATTACGGTAGGTACGACTTCAACTCGTACGTTAGAAACAATTGCGACAGATCATGACGGTAAGCTTTGTGCTGCTTCTGGCTGGACAGACATTTTTATGTACCCAGGTTATGAATTTAAAGCAATTGATGGTTTAATTACAAACTTCCATTTACCGAAATCAACATTAATTATGCTTGTAAGTGCATTTGCAAACAGAGATAATGTACTGCATGCTTATAATGAAGCAGTAAAAGAAAAATATCGTTTCTTTAGCTTCGGTGATGCAATGTTCGTTGCATCTCACGCTAAAATGAGAAACAAATAAAAGGAGTAAATTATGACAGCAATTCGTTATGAATTTATAAAAACTTGTAAACAAACAGGTGCCCGTTTAGGACGTGTACATACGCCGCACGGTTCATTTGATACACCAACATTTATGCCAGTTGGTACACTTGCAACAGTTAAGACAATGTCACCAGAAGAGTTAAAAGCAATGGATTCAGGCATTATTTTAAGTAATACGTATCATTTATGGCTACGCCCAGGTCACGAAATTATTCGTGAAGCAGGCGGTTTGCATAAATTTATGAACTGGGATCGTGCAATCTTAACGGACTCTGGTGGTTTCCAAGTATTCAGTTTAAGTGACTTCCGTCGTATTGAAGAGGAAGGCGTTCACTTCCGTAACCACTTAAATGGAGATAAATTATTCTTATCACCAGAAAAAGCGATGGAAATTCAAAATGCATTAGGATCAGATATTATGATGGCATTTGATGAGTGTCCACCTTTCCCGGCTACTTTTGAATATATGAAGAAATCTGTAGAACGTACAAGTCGCTGGGCAGAACGTTGTTTAAAAGCGCATGAACGTCCACAAGATCAGGGGTTATTCGGTATTGTACAAGGCGGAGAGTTCGAAGAGCTTCGTCGTCAAAGTGCAAAAGACCTTGTTTCAATGGACTTCCCTGGTTACGCTGTAGGTGGTTTATCTGTAGGTGAGCCGAAAGATATTATGAACCGTGTACTTGAGTTTACAACGCCACTTCTTCCAGATAATAAGCCACGTTACTTAATGGGAGTAGGTTCTCCTGACTCGTTAATCGATGGTGCAATTCGTGGTATTGATATGTTTGACTGCGTACTTCCAACTCGTATCGCTCGGAATGGTACATGTATGACAAGTGAAGGCCGTCTAGTTGTAAAAAATGCGAAATTTGCAAGAGACTTCGGTCCGCTTGATCCAAATTGTGATTGTTATACATGTAAAAATTATTCTCGTGCGTACATTCGTCACTTAATGAAATGTGATGAAACGTTCGGAATTCGTTTAACGTCTTATCACAACCTTCATTTTCTGTTAAACTTAATGGAGCAGGTGAGACAAGCTATTCGTGAAGACCGTCTTGGCGATTTCCGCGAAGAATTCTTTGAACAGTATGGCTTTAATAAACCGAATGCTAAAAACTTCTAATACATAATTTAAAAGGAGGAACAAAAGATGAATCCAGGTATGATGAATATCGTTATGATCGTTGCGATGTTTGCGATTTTCTATTTCTTATTAATTCGCCCGCAACAAAAGCGTCAAAAAGCAGTTGCTCAAATGCAAAATGAGTTAGCAAAAGGTGATGCTATCGTAACAATCGGTGGTTTACACGGTACAATCGAATCAGTAGATGAGACGAAAATCGTTATTAAATCTGGTGGTTCACACTTAACTTTCGATCGTAATGCGATTCGTGAAGTTGTGAAAAACTAATGAGGAAGGCCCTGCATGAAATGTGCAGGGCCTTTTTTAGTTATTTTGTTTTGACATATTTACCCCGAAAATACCACCGAGTGTACTCGCGCCCATTAATGCTAATTGATAAAGTAACTGGGAGTTCGATAAAGTTTGAGAGAAGCCTAAATAGTTAACTAAAAAAACAAGTATAGCGAATGTAAGACCTGTTGTGAAACCTACTAGCCAACCTTTCCCTTGTGCTTTTTTGCCGGCAGTAAATCCGGATATAAGCATAGATAAAAGAGCTAGTATAAAAATAGTAACGGCTAATGTCCCTTCAGTCATATCTGTAAACTTTAATAAAAGAGCTATAACCATGCTAATAATTGATGCAAGAATTAATAAGGTAATGATACCAAAGCCGATTGCGGTTGATAATTTTTTCGTTCCATCCATTTATACATTCCCCCTTTTTAATACAAGCATATTTTCTTTTTGCCCAAGTTAGACTAGTTTATTTTTTCTAGGGGAGTCTATACGTAAAAAAGGAGATGTAGAAATGGAATGGGTATCAATCATTGGCCGGACGATGCTTTTGTATATCATCATATTAATTATTTTTCGTCTTATGGGTAAACGTGAAATTGGAGAGTTAAGCGTATTAGATTTAGTCGTATTCATTATGCTTGGCGAAATGGCCGTAGTCGCAATTGAAAATACCGATAAATCACTTTGGCACCAATTAGTTCCGATGACTTTTCTTATGTGTATACAGATTATTTTGTCAGTCATTTCATTAAAGTTTCAACGATTTCGGCATTTAATAGAAGGTGAGCCGGCTATTCTTGTAAATGCGGGGAAAATTGATGAAAAGAAGATGAGGAAGCAGCGTTATAATATAGATGATTTATTGATGCAATTAAGGGAGCAAGGAGTTGGAGATATCCGAGATGTAGAATACGCTATTTTAGAACCATCTGGGAAGTTATCTGTCTTTCAAAAACAAAAAGGTAAACAGGATACATTGCAGTTTACTCTTCCTCTTATTATTGATGGAGAAATTCAATTGAATCATTTACAAATGATTGAACATACAGACGAATGGCTCATTGGCAAATTAAAAAAATTAGGTTATAACGATATCACACAAATTTTATACTGCAGCTTTCAAAATGGACAATTTTTTGTTGATTTGAAAGAAAACTAGAGGCTTACTATATGAAATAGTAAGCCCGTTTACTTCAAAAATGAAAGTTTTCGAATGATTGGGAGTCGGCTTAACTCTTCTTTTCGAATGAGTTTGAAAGTGAAGAGGAGGACGATATAAATGATTGTTGTTAAAGTGATTTCCCATAATGTTTGTACGCCAAGTGAATGAGAGAAAATCATATATTTATGAAGGTAAAAACCGAAAGCACCTGCAATACCGATAGCAAGTCCGCCGAAAATGTAGTCTTTTGCGTAAATGGTAAATGTAATTTTCTTTAAAACAGTAGCGTAATGAAGGAATGTTACCGTCACTATATTTGCAGCGATAGCGAGTGCAACCCCCATCATTTGAAAATCTGGCCTTGAAGCTAGTACAAAAATAAGGATTAATTTCACGATGGCGCCAATAAATGTATTCATCATTGCAGCTCTTGCTAAGTTTAAAGCTTGTAAAACAGAGGTAAGTGGACTTTGAAAGTAATGAAATAAAAAGCAAGGTGCAAGAAGCTGGATAAATGCTGTTGCACTATCCGATCCATACATAAGAGTTAAAATAGGAGAAGCGAAAACGTATAATATAACGACTGACCAACCCCCAGTAATTAATGAGATTCGAAGAGCTTGTTGTAGGCGGTGTTCCACTAATTTATGCTGTCTTTTAGCCATCGCTTCACTAATAGATGGAACAAGTGCTGTAGAAAGAGCGTATGTAATAAAGGCTGGCAGTGATAGAAGTGGGAATGCATAACCGTTTAATATACCGTATTGCTGGGTTGCGACAGAGGCAGCAACTCCGGCAATCGCTAAGCTTTGCATAACAACGATAGGTTCAAAAAAATATGAAACGGAACCGATTAAACGACTTCCTGTAGTTGGGAGGGCAATATCCATAAGAGAATAAAATGTACCCTTGCTCTCCTTTACAGTAGTGAAAAATCCAGAGCGTATAGATAAATGTTTTTCGCGCTGGAATAAAGTAAGTAAAAATAATAACGATGCAACTTCACCGAGAACGGCTGATAACATAGCGCCAGCTGCAGCATATTCTACACCGTAAGGTAAAAATAACTGAATGCATATAGCGATAATTGTAATGCGGACAACTTGTTCTATAACTTGGGCGTAAGCGCTAGGTTTCATATTTTGTTTCCCTTGGAAATAGCCGCGTAAAACAGAAGAAACAGCAATGACAGGAACGACAGGCAAAATGGCCATTAATGGATAGTACGTCCGTTCATCAGTTAATAATGTTTTTGCTAAAATAGGCGTGAGGAGCATAATTCCAATTGTTAAAATGATACTAATAACGGATGTAACAGCTAATGATACTGTTAATATTTTTTTAACCCTTTGTTTATCGTTCACAGCTTCCGCTTCTGCTACAAATTTTGCGATTGCGACAGGAAGACCGATTTGTGTTAATGTAATTGCTAGAATGAATGTAGGAACGGCCATCATATAAAGGCCAACGCCTTCTTCTCCTAAAATACGTGCCATTACAATCCGGTTAATAAATCCAAGGATTTTGGTAATAAAGCCGGCTATCATTAAAATAAATGCGCCTTTTAAAAAGCTTTGTCTCGTCATGATCTTCTCCTACCTTCTCAAAATCAGTGGAATGATTTACAATAATTTATATGCACGTATGAGACAAGAATGACAAGCATTTAAGAGAGTGGAGTATGAGAGTGCTCTTGAAAGTAGTTATTGCTGTCCATTAGAGCGGGATTAAAAGCGACTTTTCGTGCTGAAATAAGAAGGAGATGTTATATATGTTAGATAGAGAGGCTTTGGTAGAATCATACCGCGGACAGTTACAAGTCGTTTTAGAAAGTAAAGTAGAAGAATTTCAAATGTTCGGCTACGACCGAGTGACAGATAATGATATTTGGAAGTTTCTCAAAGTGAAGAAGTGGAAAAAAATAAACGGTGATGTTAGATTATATGAATTAGTAAATGATGTATTAAGAGTAAGTACTAATGAATATATGAATTATTTAACTGTTGAAGCATATCAAGCGCCACTTTGGTCATTTGATGAATATGAAAATAAATAACCGACTGCAATTGGTTTGTTCTTCCTTTTGCAGTATAATGATAGGTATTGATAATGAGGAAATAATTATGTCTAAGATTATATATAAAGGGGGTAGTGAAGAGAAAAAATAAATAATGAAAGTGTAGGTATTGTGAAAAACGTACCGACACAGCTAGTGATGAACTAGCAAAATTATAGAAAGGAAGTCTACTAACTAGGCGTATGCATACGTGTAAAAGTGAATCGTAAGTGATTTATTTAAAGTGTTAGTAGCAGAAAGAGGGTACATATGGCAAAGCGTGGTACGAGAATTGCCGCCTTTTTCCTCATCGTTTTATTAATCGGTGGAGTAATTGGTGCGGCAGGAAAAGACATAGCAAAAGGAATTAGTCTAGGACTAGACCTTCGCGGTGGTTTTGAAATTCTGTATGAAGTAAAACCAGCCAAAAAAGGTGATAAAATCGACCGAGAGGCACTTGTAAGTACAGTAGGTGCTCTTGAAAATCGTGTCAATGTTCTCGGTGTAAGTGAGCCGAATATTCAAATTGAAGGACAAGATCGAATTCGCGTACAGCTTGCTGGTGTACAAGATCAGCAAAAAGCACGTGAAATGTTATCAACACAAGCGAAATTAACATTCCGTGATGTAGATGACAACCTTCTTATGGATGGAACGGATTTAAAAGGCGGCGGAGCGAAACAAACATTTGATGAGCAAGGCCGTGCGAGCGTAGGTCTTACACTAAAAAGCGCTGATAGATTCCGTGAAGTAACTGAAAAAATTTCAAAAATGCCACCACCAACGAATTTAATGGTAATTTGGCTTGACTTTGAAGAAGGAAAAGATTCGTATAAAGCAGAGTCTGCAAAACCGAATCCGAAGTTCTTATCAGCAGCAACAGTAAGCCAAGTGTTTAATCAAGCTGAAGTATCTATCGTAGGTGGAAACTTCACAGTTGAAAGTGCGAAACAACTTTCATCTTTATTAAATGCAGGTGCACTTCCTGTTGATTTAAAAGAAATGTATTCAACATCAGTTGGAGCGAAATTTGGTCAACAAGCGTTAGAGCAAACGATTTTCGCTAGTGGGATTGGTATCGCTCTTATTTTCTTATTTATGCTTGTATACTACCGTTTACCAGGAATTGTAGCGGTTATTATGTTAGGTCTATACATTTTTGTTACGCTACTCGTATTTAACTGGATGCATGCGGTTCTGACATTACCAGGTATTGCGGCATTAGTGCTCGGGGTAGGTATCGCAGTTGATGCGAATATTATTACGTACGAGAGACTGAAAGAAGAGTTGAAAATTGGTAAGTCAATGATGTCAGCATTCCGTGCTGGTAATCATCGTTCATTAGCAACAATTTTAGATGCAAACGTTACGACTCTTGCAGCGGCTGGTGTATTATTCGTTTATGGTAATAGCTCTGTAAAAGGATTCGCAACAAGTTTAATCGTAAGTATTTTAGTTGGTTTCGTTACGAACGTATTCGGTACTCGTTTCTTACTAGGTTTACTTGTAAAGAGCCGTTACTTCGATAAAAAGCCAGGATACTTTGGTGTGAAACAAAAGGATATTATTCCATTAACAAAAGGTGTAGTACATCCACCGACAAGATTTGATCGTATTAACTTCGTAAATATCGGTCATAAATTCCTTGTTTTCTCGATTGTAGTTGTAATTGCAGGTGCAATTATACTACCGATTTTCAAATTGAATCTTGGTATTGATTTTGCGAGTGGTACACGTATCGACTTGCAATCAAAACAAGCACTTACTGTGTCTGATGTTCATAAAGATTTTAAAGAATTGAAAATTGACGTGAAGGAAGAAAATATTGTACCGACTGGAGATGACAATAAAGGATTCGCAGTTCGTACATTAGGTGTTCTATCAAAAGATGAAATTGCGAAAACAAAAACATTCTTCCACGATAAATATGGTACAGATCCAAATGTAAGTACAGTTTCACCGACAATTGGTAAAGAAATTGCACGAAATGCATTTATCGCAGTATTAATTGCTTCTGCGGTTATCATTTTATACGTAAGTATTCGATTCAGATTTACGTACGCATTATCTGCAGTACTTGCATTATTACATGACGCATTCGTTATGGTTGTTATATTTAGTATTTTCCAATTAGAGGTAGACTTAACGTTTATCGCTGCAGTGTTAACAATCATCGGTTATTCTATTAATGACTCAATTGTTACATTTGATAGAAACCGTGAATTATACAAACAGAAAAAACGAGTTCGCGATATAAAAGACTTAGAAGAAATCGTAAATGCAAGTATTCGCCAAACGCTTGGTCGTTCAATTAACACCGTATTAACAGTGTTATTCCCAGTAATTACATTACTTATCTTCGGTAGTGAGTCATTACGTAACTTCTCGTTTGCGTTACTTGTTGGATTAGTTGTAGGTACGTACTCTTCTGTTTTCGTTGCTTCTCAAATTTGGTTAATGCTTGAAAACCGTCGTTTGAAAAAGGGCAAAAACAAGAAAAAGGTTGAGAAAGTAGAATCTGAACCACAAGTATAAAAAAGATGATGTCTCTTTATGAGGCATCTCTTTTTTCGTTTGTGGATACAATAAGATAGCAACTTTTTAACAGAAGTAAGATGGAAGAAAGTGGTGATGTTATCGCTGTTTTTGCTACAATAAAAAGATAGGTTAAGAAAAGAAGGGATTTTAATTATGGAAAAAGATGAACGTTTTAAACAGGCCGAGTTTGGTGCTATTGTCGGGATCGTTGGTAATATTATATTAGCGATTGTAAAGGCGGTAATTGGTTATATTGGGAACAGTAAAGCACTATTAGCGGATGCCGTGCATTCTGCATCAGATGTAATTGGTTCGCTCGCTGTACTTTTTGGATTGCGAGCAGCAAAGCAACCGCCCGATGAAGATCATCCGTATGGTCATGGTAAAGCGGAATCGATTTCAGCAATTATTGTTGCAGTATTATTATTTATTGTGGGAATCGAGATAGCGATTTCGTCTATAAAAGCTTTTTCGCAAGAACTAGAACCACCGAAAGGAATTACGATTTTTGCTGTTGTTCTTTCAATTATCGTGAAAGAAGGAATGTTTCAATATAAATTCCGATTAGGGAAGAGGGTAAATAGTGATGCAATTATTGCAAATGCATATGAACATCGTTCGGATGTATTTTCTTCAATTGCAGCTTTAATCGGTATTTGTGCAGCAATTATGGGTGGTAAGTTCGGGTTAGATTGGCTTGTATATGCCGATCCAATTGCAGGATTATTTGTTTCACTTCTTGTTGCAAAAATGGCATGGAGTATTGGGGCCGAAGCAATTCATGCAACCCTTGATCATGTTCTTCATGAGGAAGATGTTGTGCCGCTTAGAGAGGCTGTGCTTCAAATAGACGGTGTAAAAAAAATCGGCTCTTTATATGCAAGGGAGCATGGTCATTACGTTATTGTTGATATTAAAGTTTCTGTAGATCCATACATTACTGTAGAAGAAGGGCACCGCATTGGAAAGCATGTGAAAGAAACGCTTATGGAACAAGATAACGTACAAAATGTGTTTGTACATATAAATCCGTATTCTCCAAATTAAATATCATTAACATTTTAGTATATAGATATTGCATCGTAGTTTGCATTATATTGTCACCCCTTAATCTGTCTTGTATAATGAACAGGTTAAGGGGTGATTTCGTGTTACAACCGAAGACGCGTTGGAAAGAAAAAGAATATAATAATGAGCGAGTGAGTGAATTAGCAAGTAAATTACAATTATCACCACTTGTCGTTTCGTTATTCCTCGGTAGAGGACTAGATACAGAAGATAAGATTTTAGATTTTTTAAATACAGAAAATCAAGAATTTCATGATCCATTTTTATTAGAAGGAATGGATAGAACGGTAGAACGTGTAAATAAGGCGATTCAAAATGGAGAGCAAATATTAATATTTGGTGACTACGATGCGGACGGAGTAAGTAGTACGACTGTGTTATATCTTGCCTTGCAAGAATTAGGTGCAGATGTAGAATTTTATATCCCAAACCGTTTTACAGAAGGATATGGACCAAACGAAGAAGCATTTCGTTGGGCACATAGCGCAGGATTCTCACTAATTATTACTGTCGATACTGGTATCGCAGCAGTACATGAAGCGAAGGTAGCGAAGGAGCTTGGAATAGATCTTATTATTACAGATCACCATGAGCCACCACCAGAATTGCCAGAAGCACTTGCGATTATTCATCCGAAATTAGATGGTGGTGTATATCCGTTTCACTATTTAGCTGGTGTAGGTGTTGCGTTTAAAGTTGCACATGCACTACTAGGCCGTGTACCAGAACATTTATTAGAAATTGCAGTAATTGGTACAGTAGCCGATTTAGTGTCACTTCATGGTGAGAATAGATTGCTAGTGAAGCGCGGTTTAAAGCATATGCGCATGACGAAAAATATCGGACTAAAGGCGCTATTTAAAGTTGCTAACGTTTCGCAAAGTGAAATTACAGAAGAGAGTATTGGTTTCTCACTCGCACCGCGTATTAATGCAGTTGGACGTTTAGAAGATGCTACGCCGGCTGTACATCTTTTATTATCAGATGATCCAGAAGAAGCGAAAGAGCTAGCTGAAGAAATTGATGAGCTGAACAAACTGCGAAAAGATATTGTAAAGCAAATTACAGAAGAAGCTATCGCTGAAGTGGAAAATAATTTCCCGCCAGAAGACAATAAATTACTAGTACTGGCAAAAGAAGGCTGGAATCCAGGTGTAATTGGAATTGTCGCATCTAAATTAGTTGAACGTTTTTATCGTCCAACGATTGTACTATGCATTGATCCTGTAAAAGAAACAGCAAAAGGTTCAGCACGTAGTATTGCAGGATTTGATTTGTTTGCAAATTTGTCAGATTGTAGAGAGTTATTGCCACACTTCGGAGGGCATCCGATGGCAGCGGGAATGACGCTACATATGAATGATGTAGATGAATTACGCCGCCGCTTAAATGAACAAGCAGAGGTAATTTTAACAGAAGAAGATTTTGTTCCAATTACAGCTGTTGATGTCTTTTGTAAAGTGGAGGATGTAACACTGGCAGCAATTGAAGACATGCAAAAGTTAGCGCCATTTGGTGTTGGAAATCCAAAACCGCGTATTGCAGTGAAGGATGCAGAGTTAGAAAGTATTCGTGCAATCGGATCAGATAGCTCTCATTTGAAAATGGCTCTTCGCGATGGACAAGCGACACTGGATACAATCGGATTTGGTTTTGGTGCGTATGCGAAAGAAATTTCTCCAGTTGCAAAGGTATCTGTAATAGGGGAAGCATCTATCAATGAATGGAATAATTTTAAGAAGCCGCAATTAATGGTACAAGATATTGCTGTAGAGGCTTGGCAATTATTTGATTGGCGTAGTATGCGTAACGTAGAAGCAAATGTAGCAGAACTTCCGAAAGAAAAAATAACGATGGTGTATTTTTCTGAAGAGGTATTGAATAAATTTTCTTTAGAAGACTATAAAGAGCATATGATGCATGCATCAGAAGTAACTCATTTAGACGATCAATACATCGTGTTACTTGATTTGCCAAAAGGAACAGATGAATTAAGAGATTTATTTAAAGTCGGGTTCCCGTCGCGAATTTATACGCTATTTTATCAAGAGAATAATCATTTATTTAGTACTGTTCCAACGAGGGAACATTTTAAATGGTACTATTCGTTCTTGAGCCAAAAAGCACCATTTTCTTTAAGACAATATGGAGAACAACTATGTCGACATAAAGGTTGGTCAAAAGATACAGTAAATTTCATGACACAGGTGTTTTTTGAGTTAGAATTTGTTACAATAAAAGATGGCGTCATTTTTATGGCAGACAAAAAACAAAAGCGTGATTTAATTGAATCGAACACATATCGTGAGAAAATGAACCACTTACAATTAGAAAAAGAATTGGTTTATAGCACATATCAGCAACTATATACATGGTTTGAAACGATTCGTAATCATAAAGAAGTAGAACAGTTAGGGTAAAGGATTTGTATTTACAAACCTTTTAGATCTGAGGAGGATTCAGAAATATGGATTTCAAGCAACATATCGCAATTGTACCGGATTATCCAAAAGAAGGTATTGTATTTAAAGACATTACACCGTTAATGAACGACGGTAAAGCATACAAAGCAGCAACAGATGCAATCGTTGAGTATGCAAAGAAAAGAGACATTGACGTTGTAGTAGGGCCAGAAGCACGTGGCTTTATTATCGGTTGCCCAGTTTCTTATGCGTTAGAAGTAGGTTTTGCACCAGTTCGTAAATTAGGGAAATTACCACGTGAAGTAATTACAGTTGACTACGGTAAAGAATATGGTAAAGATGTTTTAACAATCCATAAAGATGCAATTAAGCCAGGTCAACGCGTATTAATTACAGATGATCTATTAGCTACAGGTGGAACAATTGAAGCGACAATTAAGCTAGTTGAAGAACTTGGCGGAGTTGTAGCAGGAATTGCATTCTTAGTAGAGCTTACTTACTTAGATGGTCGTAAAATGTTAGATGGTTACGATGTATTAGTATTAGAAAAATACTAATCACTATATAGGTAAAACTACGGTGATAAAAAGTACCCGTGAATCTCTTGGAGAGGAGCGGGTACTTTTGTATAATTGCACAAAAAAATAAGGTGAAATGTCAGTAAAATCTTTTCCTTTTCACAATTCACAATCATTAGGTTATAATGATAGAATATAATTTATTCTATTTAATTAAGATAAAGTCAATTTTCAATAAAAGGTGATTCGATGGCAAATGAGCAGGTACTAACAGCTGAACAGGTACTCGAGAAAGCAAGTCAATATTTAGCAGATGAAGATATTGAGCTAGTGGCACGTGCCTATGAATATGCACGTGATGCGCATAGCGAACAATACAGAAAATCGGGTGAACCGTACATTATTCATCCAATTCAAGTTGCAGGTATTTTAGTTGATTTACACATGGATCCAGCTACAGTATCAGCAGGTTTCTTACATGATGTAGTGGAAGATACAGAGATTACATTAGAAGATATCGAACGGGAATTTAATAAAGAAATTGCTATGCTTGTCGATGGTGTAACAAAGCTCGGAAAGATTAAATATAAATCTCATGAGCAACAACAAGCAGAAAACCATCGTAAAATGTTTATCGCAATGGCTCAAGATATTCGAGTTATTTTAATTAAACTAGCTGATCGTCTTCATAACATGCGTACATTGAAACATTTGCCTCAAGAGAAGCAGCGTCGCATTGCGAATGAAACGTTAGAAATCTTTGCACCTTTAGCACATAGACTCGGAATTAGTACTATTAAATGGGAGTTAGAGGATACGTCACTTCGCTATTTAAATCCGCAACAATATTATCGTATTGTAAATTTAATGAAGCGTAAACGTGCAGAGCGTGAAGAGTATTTAGATGAAGTAATGACTGGTATTCGTGAGAAATTAAAAGAGGTTTCAATTCAACCTGAGATTTCTGGAAGACCAAAACATATTTACAGTATTTATCGTAAAATGGCACTGCAAAATAAACAGTTCAATGAAATTTACGATTTACTAGCTGTACGTGTCGTAGTAAATAGTATTAAAGATTGTTATGCGGTGCTTGGAATTATTCATACGTGCTGGAAGCCAATGCCAGGTCGTTTTAAAGATTATATTGCAATGCCGAAAGCAAATCTATATCAATCTCTTCATACGACTGTAATTGGGCCGAAAGGTGATCCGCTTGAAGTGCAAATTCGTACGAAAGAAATGCATGAGATTGCAGAATTCGGGATTGCGGCACACTGGGCGTATAAAGAAGGAAAAACAGCAGAAACAACAGGTACATTAGAGAAGAAACTTACATGGTTCCGTCAAATATTAGAATGGCAAAATGAAGCTTCTAATGCAGAAGAGTTTATGGAGTCATTAAAAATTGATTTATTCTCTGACATGGTATTCGTCTTTACACCGAAAGGCGATGTAATGGAATTACCACTTGGATCTGTTCCGATTGACTTTTCGTATCGCGTGCATTCGGAGATTGGAAATAAAACAATTGGTGCAAAAGTAAACGGGAAAATGGTGACGCTTGATTATAAATTAAAAACAGGTGACATCATTGAAATTTTAACATCGAAACATTCGTATGGGCCAAGTCAAGACTGGGTGAAACTTGCTCAAACATCTCATGCGAAAAACAAAATACGTCAATTCTTTAAGAAGCAACGTAGAGATGAAAATATTGAAAAAGGCCGTGAGCTTGTTGAAAAAGAAGTGCGTGGTCTAGAGTATGAGATGAAAGAAGTGTTAGCTCCTGACAATTTAAAACGTGTTGCTGAGAAGTTCAATTTTGCAAATGAAGAAGATATGTTTGCAGCAGTTGGATATAGCGGGATTACAGCGTCGCAAATTGTTACGCGACTAACGGACAAATTCCGTAAGCAACGTGAAGAAGAAGAAATCGTTGAAGTTAAAGAAGTTCGTAAACCGATGAAAATTCGAAAATGGGATTCTGGCGTTAAAGTAAGCGGTGCGGATAATTTATTAATTCGCTTATCAAAATGCTGTAACCCAGTACCGGGTGATGATATCGTTGGATATATTACGAAAGGCCGAGGCGTATCGATTCACCGCCGTGATTGTGTAAATGTTCATACAGAAGAAGCTGTAGAACGTTTATTAGAAGTAGAGTGGGAAGGTAGTCCTGAAAAAGAAATTGAGTATAACGTTGATATTGAAATTTCAGGTTACGATCGCCGTGGTTTATTAAATGAAGTATTGCAAGCTGTTACAGAGACGAAAACGTACATTTCGGCAGTTTCTGGTAGAAGTGACCGTAATAAGATGGCGACAATTAATATGTCAATCTCTATTCGTAACTTACAGCACTTGAAAAAAGTGGTAGAACGCATTAAACGTGTTCCAGAAATTTATGCAGTACGACGCATGATGCATTAATAGGGAGTGTAGAAAAGATGAGAGTTGTTTTACAACGATCAAAAGAAGCGTCTGTCACAGTAGACGGTGAGATCGTAGGACAAATTCCGTTCGGTTTAACATTACTAGTTGGCATTACGCATGAAGATACAGAAAAAGATGCAACTTACATTGCAGAAAAAATTGCGAACTTACGTATTTTTGAAGATGAGAGTGGAAAGATGAACCATTCTGTACTTGATGTAGAAGGACAAGTTCTATCAATTTCTCAATTCACATTATACGGAGATTGCCGCAAGGGAAGACGTCCCAACTTTATGGATGCTGCCAAACCTGATTATGCAGAGCGTTTATATGATTTCTTTAATGAGGAAGTTCGTAAGCAAGGATTGCATGTAGAAACAGGGAAGTTCGGAGCAATGATGGATGTTTCTTTAATCAATGATGGTCCGGTGACCTTAATTGTGGATAGTAAATAGTGTTGCTAAAGAAGAGGGGATTATATAATCCTCTCTTTTTTATATATTGTTGTATGTTTTGTTCATTTATCCCGCTATTTGTGGAAGATCCACTGCCCGTAAAAGCCTGATTAGTGAGGGCTAATAATGAGTGGCGATGGACAGAACCCCTATTCATTAAAGTTTCACTTTATTTGGAATCAATAGCTGTTTCAGTTATGTATAACTCTTTCATCAATATGGAACAATAAAAAGTAAAACATCTATATTGAATGTGAGGGATATACGTATGCGTATGAATGAAAAAGGGCATTCTGTTACAAATGGTGCAAATCAACTGTTTAACGTAAATTTTCATGATTTTATTTCAAAAGAGCAAAACAATACTTCAATGGAGCTCGCTTCTGAGTTTGGGATTTCTCTTCAAGATGTAAAGCGTCTAAAGAAGCAGATTGAGCGCTCTTAGAGTACTTGACAATCCTACTCAACAAACGTATAGTAATTTTATATTTACATATGAATATAACCGTTGATAGAGAAGAGTAAATGAGACACACATGGAAAGAGAAGAAATGTCTTAGGCTGAAAACATTTCTACATGATGACTGATTGAATGACACTCTAGAGGTTTCAACTTGAACGGCATATATGCTTAGTAGGGATGAACGCACATTTAAGCGTTATTAAAAAAGTGGAAGCATACGTGCTTCAATTAGGGTGGCACCACGGGTATAATACTCTCGTCCCTACTGTTCAAACAGTAGAGGCGGGAGTTTTTTTATTTTTATTAAGATTAAAACAATTTGAGGAGGAACTGAATATGTCTATTCAAATCCCACGCGGAACGCAAGATATTCTTCCGGGTAGCGTTGAGTTATGGCAGTATATCGAAGGGCAAGCACGCGAAATTTGCCGTCGTTACAACTATAAAGAAATTCGTACACCAATTTTTGAACACACTGAGCTATTTTTACGTGGTGTTGGTGATACGACAGATATCGTACAAAAAGAAATGTACTCATTCCAAGATCGTGGAGAGCGCAGTTTAACATTACGTCCAGAAGGTACTGCACCTGTTGTACGTTCTTACGTTGAAAACAAAATGTTCGGTGATGCAACACAACCAACGAAATTATACTATATTGGTCAAATGTTCCGCTACGAAAGACCACAAGCAGGTCGCTATCGTCAATTCGTACAATTCGGTATTGAAGCAATCGGTAGTAACGATCCTGCGATTGATGCAGAAGTAATTGCACTTGCTGTAGAGTTTTACCGCGGCATGGGCTTAAAAAATATTAAAGTTGTATTAAACAGCTTAGGTGATGCAGCGAGCCGTCAAGCGCACCGTGATGCGTTAATCGCACACTTTGAGCCACGTATCGGCGAGTTCTGTTCTGACTGTCAATCTCGTTTAGAAAAGAACCCTCTTCGTATTTTAGATTGTAAGAAGGACCGTAACCATGAATTAATGGGAACAGCACCATCTATTACAGAATACTTAAACGAAGATTCAGCAGTATACTACGACAAAGTTCAAGAACTATTAACGATGATGGATGTTCCGTTTGAAAAAGATCCGAACTTAGTACGTGGTTTAGACTACTATCAACACACTGTTTTTGAAATTATGAGTGAGGCAGAAGGTTTCGGTGCTATCACTACATTAAGCGGCGGTGGCCGTTATAACGGGCTTGTACAAGAAATCGGTGGGCCAGAAATGCCAGGTATCGGTTTTGCGATGAGTATCGAACGTTTAATTATGGCGCTAAAAGCTGAAAACATCGAATTACCAATTGAACATAGTATTGATTGTTATGTTGTAGCGCTTGGTGAAAAAGCGAAAGACCATGCTGCAAAAGTTGCGTTTGATCTTCGTAAAGCTGGATTATCAGTTGAAAAAGATTATTTAGACCGCAAAATGAAAGCACAATTTAAATCAGCAGATCGTCTAAAGGCGAAATTTGTAGCTGTATTAGGGGAAGATGAGCTAGATAAAGGCATCATTAACTTAAAAGATATGGCAACAGGCGAACAAGAAGAAGTAGCATTAGATGTATTTGCTTCATACGTAGCAGAGAAATTAATATAGGGGGAACTTACAGTGGCTGAAAGAACACATGCATGTGGAAAAGTAACAGTAGAAGCAGTTGGACAAACAGTTCAATTAAAAGGTTGGGTACAAAAACGCCGTGATTTAGGTGGATTAATCTTTATCGACTTACGTGACCGTACAGGTATCGTGCAAGTTGTATTTAACCCAGAAACATCAAAAGAAGCGTTAGAAATAGCAGAAACTATTCGTAGTGAATACGTATTGCACGTAGAAGGTACAGTTGTTGAGCGTGGTGAAGGCGCAATTAATGACAATATGGCAACTGGTCGTATTGAAGTACAAGCAACGAAAGTAAACGTATTAAATGCAGCAAAAACAACGCCAATCATTATTGCTGATGATACAGATGCATCAGAAGATGTGCGTTTAAAATATCGTTATTTAGACTTACGTCGTCCTGCAATGTTTAACACATTCAAAATGCGTCACGACGTAACGAAAACAATTCGTAACTTCTTAGACACAGAAGAGTTCTTAGAAGTGGAAACACCAATTTTAACGAAGAGTACACCAGAAGGAGCTCGTGACTATTTAGTACCAAGTCGTGTACATGATGGTGAATTCTATGCATTACCACAGTCTCCACAATTATTTAAACAGCTTCTTATGGTCGGCGGATTTGAGCGTTACTATCAAGTAGCACGTTGTTTCCGTGACGAAGATTTACGTGCGGACCGTCAACCAGAATTCACGCAAATTGATATCGAAGCTTCATTCTTAACACAAGATGAAATTTTAGATATGATGGAGCGCATGATGACGAAAGTTATGAAGGATGCAAAAGGTGTAGAAGTAAGTGCACCATTCCCTCGTATGAAATATGCTGATGCAATGGCTCGCTACGGTTCTGATAAGCCAGATACACGCTTTGAAATGGAACTAACAGACTTATCTGAGTTTGCTGCAGGTTGCGGCTTTAAAGTATTTACAAGTGCTGTAGAAAGTGGCGGACAAGTAAAAGCAATTAATGCAAAAGGTGCTGCGAGCAAATACTCTCGTAAAGATATCGATGCATTAACTGAATTCGTGAAAGTATACGGTGCAAAAGGTCTAGCTTGGCTTAAAGTGGAAGAAGACGGCTTAAAAGGACCGATTGCGAAATTCTTCGGTGAAGAAGAAGCAAACGCGTTAATGACTACATTAGAAGCTACTGCTGGCGACTTATTACTATTCGTAGCAGATAAGAAGAGCGTTGTTGCAGATAGCTTAGGCGCACTTCGTTTACGTCTAGGTAAAGAGCTTGAGTTAATTGACGAAAGTAAATTTAACTTCCTATGGGTAACGGATTGGCCACTTCTTGAGTACGATGAAGATGCAGATCGTTACTTCGCAGCTCACCATCCATTCACAATGCCATTCCGTGAAGACGTTGAGCTATTAGAAACAGCACCAGAAAAAGCACGTGCACAAGCATATGACCTTGTATTAAACGGTTATGAGCTTGGTGGTGGATCACTTCGTATTTACGAGCGTGACGTACAAGAAAAAATGTTCAAAGCACTTGGATTCTCACAAGAAGAAGCACAAGAGCAATTCGGATTCTTATTAGAAGCATTCGAATACGGTACGCCACCACACGGCGGTATCGCATTAGGTTTAGACCGTCTTGTTATGTTACTTGCAGGCCGTACGAACCTTCGCGACACAATTGCATTCCCGAAAACAGCAAGCGCAAGCTGCTTATTAACAGAAGCTCCAAGCCCAGTTGCAGAAGCACAGCTTGAAGAGTTAAACTTAAAATTAAGCTTAAAAGAAGAGAAGTAAGAATAAAGTCTAGATGGTTATACTATAGCCGTCTAGACTTTTTTTTGAGAGGAAATTTAAAAAGTCCGGTTTAGATAACTGTCGCATCTCATCGTTACGTATGCTAGGTTCTCTAAATACGTATATTTAAGGGGAAATAAAAGCTCGTTTACACTATGTTTTTATTCTCGAAATATGTATTTTTAGGAATTCTATAACTTTTTCTATACAAATAGTCGGAAAAACGCTAGAATACATGATAGACCATTTTTGTAATAGGAGTGTAGAGCTGAATGTTACATCAATTTTCACGTAATGAATTAGCCTTCGGTAAAGAAGGACTTGAAATATTAAAAAATAGTACAGTCGGTATTTTAGGAATTGGCGGCGTAGGATCATTTTCGGCAGAGGCGTTAGCGCGTTCTGGCGTAGGACGTCTCGTATTAGTCGATAAAGACGTTGTAGATATTACAAACGTAAACCGTCAAATTCACGCGTTAGTATCTACTGTAGGACGTTCAAAAGTAGAATTAATGAAAGAACGTATTGCAGACATTAATCCAGAGTGTGAAGTAATTGGACTAGAAATGTTTTATACTGATGAAACATATGAAGAGTTCTTCAAACATGGATTGGATTTCGTAGTAGATGCATCTGATACGATTACGTTCAAAATTCATTTAATTAAACAATGTTTACGTCGCAAAATTAAAATTATCTCATGTATGGGTGCAGCAAATAAAATGGACCCAACTCGTTTCCGTATTGCGGACATCTCTAAAACACATACAGATCCAATTGCGAAAGTAATTCGTACGAAGCTTCGTAAAGATGGTATTAAAAAAGGTGTAAAAGTTGTCTTCTCTGACGAAAACCCAATCGTAATTCGTGAAGAAGTACGTAAAGAAATCGTACCAGACGAAAATGCAAAAATTCGTAAAGCGAAATTACCACCTTCATCAAATGCATTCGTACCATCTGTGGCAGGCCTAATTATGGCAAGTCACGTTGTACGTGAACGTATTAAAAACGTTGAAGTGAAGCGTGTAGGGCAAGAATAAAAAGAAAGCATATATCCGTCTAGGATATATGCTTTTTCTATTGTGTTTTAAAGAATTGCAGATATTTGCAATACTAATAATTCGAATGTAAGTAATCCTAATAAAGAATAATCGTATTTATCCGACTTATAGGCGGAAGTCTTTTTTAAACTCTGAATGGTAAAAAGTCCTAATGTTAGAACGAGAATACCGAGTGTTATTTTGAAGACTATTAATGAAATAGCGACCATCTCCTTTCAAACATATGTCTTTATAGTAACATTCAAGTGAGTAATATCCAATTATTACCTGATGTTTCTTTGTGTGAACTTGAGGTTTATTGTTGTCAATTTTTGCCTGTAAATCGTTGTAAATTAATTTAACAATGTATTTTTTACCGAAGAAAAAAGATGCCACACAGCCAGAAACCCCGACTAGGTGACATCCCTTTTAATTTTCTGCAGAATAAATAATATCTAAATTACCATTTTGATCTGTTTTGAAAATTGGAGCGATCTGTTCTTCTTGTTCTTCAACTGAAACGAGTTTTCGAGCACGGTCCATAATTCTAACAAGCATGGCATAATCTTCTTCGATTGCCTGTTGTTTTTTTGAGAGGACCGCTAATTTTGCTTCGAGTTCATGATTCGTTTTTTGCAGGGACGTGAGCTGAGCTTGTAATACGTCATTTTCAGTCTGTAACTTTGCGAGTGAAGGGTTATTGTGCTCTAAGTTTTGCAAAAATGAAATGACACTTTGCATTGTAAGTTCTTGTTTATTTGGCGTAATATCTTCTGAAAACTCGGCATCAATTACGAGTTGTTTCGTTTGCGTGAAATGCTCTTTTTCTATTTTAGCTTCAGAGCGTTTTAATTCTTTACGTTGTTTTTTTGCAAATTGAACAGCATCTTCGTAATTCGGTCGTACTTCAGCATTCCATCTAAATCCACAAGCTGCGGAAGTGCGGTTCAATGTATCGCCGACTTCATCGAATGCTTTTATTTGTGTGCTACCGCTGCGAATATGTCGTAAAACAGTTTCTGCTAAAAGGAGATCATCTTCTTTTGTCCATGCATCTTGACGTGTTTTCATAAGCGAAGCCTCCATAATGGTGACGTTTTCGCTTATGTTACCCTTTATTTTTCGTTTTATTCGAACTTTGTAATCTTTCATATACAGTAGAAAGTGCTTGCTCAAATTTCCCTGTCGTTTTTGGTTTATAATATTGTTTGTTTTTTATTTTATCAGGTAAGTATTGTTGTTGTACCCAGCCATTTGGATGGTCGTGTGGATATAAGTATCCAATGCCTCTTCCAAGTGATTCTGCGCCTTTGTAATGACTATCTTTTAAATGACTTGGAATGTCGCCTGTTTGAACGTTACGTAAATCGTGTAATGCAGCATCAAGAGCTTTATAAGCTGAGTTTGATTTTGGTGATAGGCAAAGCTCGATAACAGCATTTGCAAGTGGTATGCGTGCTTCTGGGAAGCCAACTCGTTCAGCTGATTCTATGGCTGCTAGTGTACGCGGTCCGGCTTGTGGGCTAGCAAGTCCGATATCTTCGTATGCCATAATAAGAAGACGTCTACCAATGCTTTGTAAATCACCAGCTTCAATAAGACGTGCTAAATAGTGAAGTGCTGCATTTACATCACTTCCGCGTACCGATTTTTGAAATGCCGATAATACGTCATAATGAGCATCTCCACCTTTGTCGTGAACGAAACTCTTTTTTTGCAAGCATTCTTCTGCGATTTCTAGCGTAATTTCTGCAGACTTGTCATCCGTTGTAAAGCTAGATAAAACAGCTAGTTCAAGTGCATTATAAGCGGAACGCATGTCTCCACCAGATGCATTTGCAAAGTGATGTAATGCTTCAGGCGTAACCGTTACATCATATTCCCCGAGACCTTTTTCTTTATCTTCAAGTGCTCGTTTTAAGCCAATTAAAAGATCATCTTCTGTTAATGCGTGTAATTCGAAGATTTGACAACGACTTCGAATAGCAGAATTAATAGCATGGAACGGATTACTCGTTGTTGCACCGATTAAGGTAAGGAGTCCGCTTTCTAAATGAGGTAATAGAAAATCCTGTTTTGCTTTATCTAGACGGTGTACTTCATCTAAAATTAAAACGAGGTGTCGATGCATCTTTGCTTCTTGTACAACAACCTCCATATCTTTTTTATTATGAGTAACAGCGTTTAATAGGCGAAAAGGGGTTCCAGTACTTCCTGCAATTGCGCTCGCAATGGATGTTTTTCCTGTGCCTGGAGGGCCGTATAAAATCATAGATTGAAAATGATTTGCTTGGACCATTCGCCATAAAATTTTTCCTTCACCAACTAAATGTTGTTGTCCGATAATTTCTTGAATATTTGTAGGGCGCATTCGATGTGCGAGTGGCTGTTTCATTTTTACCGTCTCCCTTAAAGTATAATCTCTTTCTATCGTATCATTTTTTTTAGTGGAATTTGAAATAGGATGCTGTTTTGTGGGAAAAATGAATATAAATATTTTCATTTTTCTTTCAATTGTAATAATTTCCGAGTTTTTCAATGTGATTTTATGTTATCATTTTGATACACAAGTTGAAATTTCTTATAATACTATATTATGCTATAATTTCATAGGATTTTAAATTGTGTTCTTTTATAAATAAGATATAACCAATAGAAGTGAAAATTTGAAAAGAGGTGCAAAATAGATGAAGATTTCAACGAAAGGCCGCTACGGCTTAACAATTATGATCGATCTTGCAAAAAAGTTTGGTGAAGGTCCGATTTCCTTAAAATCAATTGCGCAGGCACATGACTTATCGGAACATTATTTAGAGCAATTAATTTCACCACTTCGTAACGCTCGCCTAGTAAAGAGTACGCGCGGGGCATATGGCGGATATGTATTGTCAGATCAGCCAGCTAACATTACAGCTGGGGATGTAATCCGTGTATTAGAGGGTCCAATTAGTGTTGTAGAAATGATAGAAGAAGAAGAACCAGCACAACGCCAATTATGGATGCGTGTTCGTGATGCGGTGCAAGAAGTGTTAGATAGTACAACGTTAGAAGATTTGGTACGTTATGAGGAAGAAAATCACGGGGGCTATATGTTTTACATTTAATTCCTTGTGAAACGATTTGGAAAGAAGGAGATTTAATGGAACGCATTTACTTAGATCATGCTGCGACATCTCCGACTCACCCAGAAGTGGTCGAAAAGATGATTCCATATATGACAGAAACATTCGGGAACCCGTCTAGTATTCACTTTTATGGACGTCAAACGCGTCATGCAGTAGATGAGGCAAGACGCGCGGGTGCACGTAGCATTCATGCGAATCCGAATGAAATTATATTTACGAGCGGTGGTACAGAAGCTGATAATTTAGCACTTATAGGTGTAGCACGTGCGAACCGTCATAAAGGTAACCATATTATAACGACGCGAATTGAACATCATGCAATTTTGCATACGTGTGAATTGTTAGAGCGCGAAGGGTTTGAAGTGACATATTTACCTGTTGATGAAACAGGACGCGTTCAAGTTTCTGACATACAAAATGCATTAACAGAAGAGACGATTCTCGTATCCGTTATGTTTGGGAATAATGAAATTGGGACAATGCAACCAATCGCGGAAATAGGGAAGTTGCTAAAAGAGCATCAAGCTTATTTTCATACAGATGCGGTACAAGCTTACGGATTAGTAGAAATAGATGTAAAAGAGTTCGGCATTGATTTATTATCGATTTCAGCTCATAAAATTAATGGACCAAAAGGTGTAGGGTTCCTATACGCTGGTGCAAATGTGAAATTTGAACCGTTATTAATAGGCGGGGAGCAAGAAAGAAAACGCCGTGCTGGTACTGAAAATGTACCGAGTATCGTTGGTTTGCAACATGCAATTTTACTAGCTGAAAAAACTCGTGAGCAAAAAAATGCCCAATATGAAGAGTTTAAAGATATAATGGTATCTGTCTTCAAAAATGAAGACATTACTTTCGAGGTAAACGGAAACTTAGAATATCGCTTACCACATGTGCTTAATATTAGTTTTACAGGAATGAACATTGAACCGTTCCTTGTGAACTTAGATATAGCTGGCATTGCAGTGTCAAGTGGTTCGGCATGTACAGCTGGTTCGATTGATCCATCACATGTATTAGTAGCGATGTTCGGAAAAGACTCCGATCAAATACGTTCATCCGTACGCTTTAGTTTTGGACTTGGAAATACGAAAGAGCAAATTGAGAAAGCGGCGTACGAAACAGTGAAAATCGTGAAGCGATTAACACAAAATTAGCATGGGAGGTGACATGATGAACAAACTACCTCAAGAAACACGCGTTGTCATCGGGATGTCCGGTGGCGTCGATTCATCTGTAGCAGCTCTTTTATTAAAAGAGCAAGGCTATGATGTAATCGGAATTTTTATGAAAAACTGGGATGATACAGATGAGAATGGTGTCTGCACAGCAACAGAAGATTACAATGATGTAATTGAAGTGTGTAACCAAATTGGCATTCCATATTATGCAGTAAACTTTGAAAAACAATACTGGGATAAAGTATTTACGTACTTCCTAGATGAGTACCGAGCTGGTCGTACACCGAACCCAGATGTAATGTGTAATAAAGAAATTAAATTTAAAGCATTTTTAGAGCATGCGATTGCGCTTGGTGCTGATTATGTAGCGACAGGTCATTATGCACGCGTTGCTTATATGGACGGCGAATATAAAATGCTTCGCGGCGTTGATGATAATAAAGACCAAACGTATTTCTTGAATCAATTAAGCCAAGAGCAATTATCAAAAACATTGTTCCCGTTAGGTGAATTAAAGAAACCGCAAATTCGTGAAATGGCGACAGAAGCTGGTTTAGCGACAGCGGCGAAGAAAGATAGTACTGGTATTTGCTTTATCGGTGAGCGTAACTTTAAAGATTTCTTAAGCAACTATTTACCAGCGCAACCAGGTGTGATGCAAACATTATCTGGTGAAGTGAAAGGAAAACATGACGGTTTAATGTACTATACAATTGGACAACGTCATGGCCTTGGTATTGGTGGTAACGGTGATCCGTGGTTTGCTGTTGGGAAAAACTTGAAAGAAAACATTTTATATGTTGATCAAGGATTCCATAACGAACTTCTATATGGTGATGAAGTTATTGCTACGAATATCGGCTGGGTAAGTAATGAAGCGAAAGAAAAAGAATTTAAGTGCACAGCGAAATTCCGTTATCGTCAAGAAGATAATAAAGTAACGGTTCAAATCGTTGATGAAAATACAGTTCGTATTCTTTGTGACGAGCCAATTCGTGCAATTACACCAGGACAAGCAGTTGTTTTCTATGATGGAGATGAGTGCTTAGGCGGTGCTACAATTGATGAAGTATATCGTAGTGGTAAGAAATTGGATTATTTAGGATAAAATGAGAAGCCTCTGCCGATTAGCGGTTAGAGGTTTCTTTTACATAAAGCGAATTTTCGTTCGCTTGGAAAATACATTCTTTGTTATAATTTGTTGTAGAGGTGAAGGACATGTCAAACAAACTTGAAACAGGTATTCAATATATGCAAGAAGGAAACTGGGAAGAAGCTGCTAAAAATTTCACAGAAGCAATCGAAGAAAATCCGAAAGATGCGCTTGGATACATTAATTTTGCGAACTTATTAGATGTAATAGGTGATAGTGAAAGAGCAATTTTATTTTATAAACGTGCATTAGAATTAGATGATAAATCTGCGGCTGCTTATTATGGATTAGGAAATGTGTATTACAGTCAAGAGCAATTTGCAGAGGCAAAGGCTGTATTTGAACAAGCGATGCAAGCGGGATTACAATCAGCTGATGTAACATTTATGTTAGGTATTACACATGTGCAACTTGGAAATGATCGTCTTGCACTGCCGTTTTTACAAAGAGCAACAGAATTAGATGAAAACGATGTAGAAGCTGTGTTCCAGTGCGGACTTTGCTTTGCACGTTTAGAACATATTCAAGAGGCGAAACCTTATTTTGAAAAGGTATTAGAAATGGATGAAGAGCATGCAGATGCGTATTATAATTTAGGTGTTGCGTACGTATTTGAAGAAAATAACGAGAAGGCTCTTACTTTATTTAAGAAAGCAACTGAAATTCAGCCAGATCACTTTTTAGCTGGTAATGGTGTTCGTTTATTAGAGCAAGAAGCTGAATAAAGTGAAATTATAGTTTAATGCGCAGTTACCCCTCATCTAAAGGTTGTGAAAGAGGTGGGGGATGTACTGCTCATTAAGGTGAAAAGAACTCGGGAAGGAGAGGAAAGATGGGAAATCAACATGCCATGGATTTGTTTGAGGAAGAGAAAAAATTTATAAAAGCGCAAGTTCTTCATACCATTTTCCACAACGAAGAAAACCTCTATTCCGTTGTCAGTATGAAAATCATTGAAACGAATGAAACGTACGACGAAAAAAAAGTGATGATAAACGGTCATTTTCCCCGCATGCATGAAGATGAAGTGTTTACATTGACAGGGCATTTTAAAGACCATCCGAAGTATGGGAAACAATATTTAGTTGAAACGTTTAAGAAAGAATTGCCGCAAACAAAAGCAGGTATGGTGCAATATTTAGCGAGCGATTTATTTAAAGGGATTGGAAAGCGTACGGCCGAAAAAATTGTAGATCATCTTGGGGAGCATGCTATTTCTAAAATTATGGATGATCCGGATGCGTTAAATGGTGTTGTTAACAAACAAAAAGCGCAGGAAATATATGAGACAATTGTTGAACATCAAGGGTTAGAGAAAGTAATGAGCTTTTTAAATGGTTATGGTTTTGGAACGAAGCTTTCTATTAAAATCTATCAGCAATATAAAGAAATGACATTAGAAGTGATTCGTAATAATCCATATAAGCTTATTGAAGAAGTGGATGGGATTGGCTTTGGAAGAGCGGATGATATAGGACGTGCGTTAGGTATATCGGGTAATCATGATGACCGTGTACGTGCGGGGTGTTTTTATACGTTAGAGAATGTTTCACTGCAACTCGGTCACGTTTATATGGGGAAAGATCAACTTGTAAGAGAGACGATGTCACTTTTAAACAATCAAGAAGGAAGAGTGACTGAGGAAGATATTGTAGGCTGCGTTGAAATGATGCAAAGTGAAGGGAAAGTCATTATAGAAGAAGAGCGAGTGTATTTAGCTTCGTTATTCTACTCTGAAAAAGGCGTTGTAAAGTCAATTCGTCGTCTTATGAACCAAGAAGAAACCCCTGCATTCCCTGAAGCAGAAGTGTTAAAAACGTTAGGGGAAATTGAAGAACAGCTAAAGGTACAGTATGCACCGCTTCAGCAAGAAGCAGTTCAAACTGCACTTCATAAGCCGATGATGCTATTAACAGGTGGACCAGGAACGGGGAAAACAACAGTTATTAAAGGGATTGTTGAAATGTATGCGTCACTGCACGGATTATCATTAAATACGAATGAATACAGTGATGATAATCCATTTCCAATATTATTAACGGCCCCAACAGGAAGAGCAGCGAAGCGTATGAGTGAATCGACAGGGCTTCCAGCTTGTACGATTCATCGTTTGCTTGGTTGGACGCCAGAAGGGTCTTTCCAGCGCAATGAAACCGATCCAGTACAAGGAAAGTTACTCATTATTGATGAGTTTTCAATGGTTGATATTTGGCTTGCAAATCAGTTATTCAAGTCACTTCCGACAAATATTCAAGTTATCGTTGTAGGTGATGAAGATCAGTTGCCATCTGTAGGACCTGGACAAGTGTTAAAAGATTTATTAAATGCAGGAGCCATCCCAACGGTAAAACTTACAGAAATTTATCGTCAGGCAGAGGGTTCGTCTGTTATTCAGCTTGCCCATGCGATAAAAGACGGAACACTTCCAGCAGATTTAGCGCAAAATAAAAAAGATCGTTCATTTATCAGCTGTGCAGGGGCTCAAATTGTTGAAGTTGTAAAAAAAGTATGTGAAAACGCGAAGACGAAAGGGTTTAGCGCAAAAGATGTACAAGTGTTGGCACCTATGTACCGCGGACCAGCAGGTATTAATGTGTTAAATGAAGCTCTTCAAGAAGTGTTTAATCCGAAAAAAGAAAAAAGTAAAGAAATTGCCTACGGTGACGTTGTTTATCGAAGAGGTGATAAAGTACTTCAATTAGTCAATCAGCCGGAAAGCCAAGTATTTAATGGTGATATTGGAGAAATTGTTTCGATTTTTTATGCAAAAGAAAATGTCGAGCAGCAAGATATGATTATCGTTTCATTTGATGGGATTGAAGTAACGTATACAAAGCCTGATTTGAACCAAATTACCCATGCATATTGCTGCTCAATTCATAAATCACAAGGTAGTGAATTCCCAATAGTTATTATGCCAATTGTAAAGAGCTACTACCGTATGTTACGTCGTAATTTAATTTACACGGGCATTACAAGGAGTAAGAAATTCCTTATTATTTGTGGTGAGGAAGCAGCTTTCCGGTCTGGTGTAAATCGCCTTGATGATGCAATGCGTCAAACGACTTTAGCGAGTCGCTTGCAAGAATCACAAGGAGAAGTACAGATGGTAACAGTTAATGGCGAAGAAATGGACGTGGAAAACATTTCACCGTATGATTTCATGTAACAAGGTGAAATTATATAGTGAAACTTTCAAACGTATAACGTTGAAAGGCTCCAGCAATGTATAAATGAATGCGGTTTGGACATAATGGCGAATAGAATCTGGGAGACTGTAAGGAGATGAAAGCCATATGTTCATTTGTCCAAATTGCAAAGGGAAAGACATTGGAAAAATAGGTGTCAACCAATTTTATTGCTGGAATTGTTATATCGAATTATCGGTTTCAAAGGGGAAAATCCATACGCATCAAGTAGAGGAAGATGGTTCATTAAGCTCTCTTGATGATTTATTTGATGAGAACGAAAGAACGATCGGATAACGAAAAGGGGGATTTACTTTGAATCTACGCAATTCATTAATCGCATTAGGTGTTGGAGCGGCAGCATATCAATATGCTCGCAAGCAAGATGTATTTTCAAAACGCAATATGAAAAAAGCACGTAAGATGATTAAATCTTATTTATAAGCGCAAAAAACTCCCTTCATCATAAGGGAGTTTTTTTATGCACTTGTATGTAAATATAAAAGTCCAATTTCAGAGAAGAGATACGATAGGCCGTAACATCCAACGCCTAGCATTCCGTAATGGAATAATTGCTTCGCTCTTTCTTTTCGTGAGGAACGAATAAAGAAACCTTTCCAAATACCAAACCCGATACAAACCCATTCAAGAATCATAAAAAGTGCTGATAATACGAGCATAAATAAAACCATTATGAGCCCTCCTGATTATATTGTTTCATGCTGCATTCTCAGGGGTGGTTGTCCTTATTATGTTATGTATATGTACGTCTTTACAAAACAGTATGGTCTGGACGAAAAGATTTTAAAACTTTCGCACATAACCTACCCTATTTATTTTCAAAATAAAGGTGGAGGAGGTTTTTCATGTGAAGAATCTTAAAATCATTTGGATATATCGTTTAGGGTTATTGTTACTTGTATTTCTTTGCTTGCTCGTCTTTTTAAAAATTAAGCCGCTATGGGCACCCATTATTTTTGTATTTAAAGTGGCAATTACACCGTTTCTTATTGCGTGTTTTATTGCGTATTTATTGCATCCTTTAATTGAAAAAATTCATAAAGAAGGGATGCCACGTACACTTGCTATTTTGCTCATTTACATCCTTTTCTTTGGCGGAATTGGTTATGGGATTTATAAAGGAACGCCAATTGTTATTAAGCAATTACAAGAGATTAATGAGCAATTTCCGCAGTTTACAAAAATGTATGATTCTTGGATGGATGGCGTTACGGAACAAACAGCGAACTTCCCGTCCTTTATTCATGAAAAGGTGAAACAAATTTTTGGTGGAGTAGAAACGAAGATACAATCACTTTTAAATAAAGTGATGAGCACAGCCCGTGGCGTATTGGACTCGTTGCTTATTATTTTCTTAATACCGTTCATTGTATTTTACATATTAAAAGATTACGGTGAGTTTTATCATATCTTTTGGAAACTAGTCCCGAGTAAGTGGCGTAGTACAGGGCAAATGCTGGCGAAAGAAATTGATAAGTCACTCGGAAGTTATATTCGAGGACAGTTATTTGTTTGCTTAGTATTAGGAGGAGTATCTGTTCTTTCTTTTTGGTTTATCGGTATGAAATATCCATTATTACTCGGCATTATTATTGGGGTAACGGATATAATCCCGTACTTCGGTCCTATTTTAGGGGCGATTCCGACATTGATGATTGCGGCAACGGTATCAACGAGTTTACTCATTAAGGCGGGAATTACGATTGCTATTTTGCAATTTTTGGAAAGTAACATTTTATCACCTTACATCGTTGGTAAGTCACTTCGTATGCATCCTGTTATTATTATGCTCGCATTACTAGTTGGGGGAGAAGTGGCAGGAATTGTAGGATTATTAATATCAGTTCCTGTTTTAGCGGTCATTCGTACGGTGATCGTTCATGTAAGGCCTCTTTGGAAAAAAGAAGATGTGTAATATGATAGCCCTCTACTTATAAAAGTAGAGGGCTATCATTATTTAGAGAGTTGCTCGTGTATTTGTTGAACGAGAGAGCTTACATTATTTGTTTGAATATGTTTTATTTTTTTCCATTCATTATCGTACATAAATATAATTTGATTGCTGAAAAGACGCTTTTGCTCTTTTAGATTAGAAATGTTTGCAAAAGAGTACTCTTCAAATATTGGGTTCTTACTTACATCTGGTCCATAAAAGAAGAGCCGTTTGTTCGTTAAAATTAACAGTCCTGGTCTTGCAACGGAACGATAAATAAATATATTTAATGAACATGCTACATAAAACAATATTGTTTCGTCAGTCATTAATATGTTTTTAGCTTTGCTTAATAAGGTTGTCATTGTAATCGCTCCTTTATTATTAATAATTTAATTATAACAAAAATATAATATTACGAAAAAATATAGAGATAGTACAATTTATTAATAAATGCATAATATATTGAAAGGCTGTTAAGAATGAATAGTAGAATAACTATGGTTAATGCAATATAAATGATTATCTACATTGACAAACTTAAGAGAATTCTATTATATTTAGTCATATAATACATTAAATCAATGACGGAAAAAGTACGTTACAGCCCATTTATAGAGAGAAGCTTCCATATGGCTGAAAGAAGCTTTAAATGAAGGGTAACAGAAAGCTAATCCTGAGAGCAGCTAATCACTGCCGTCTTGCCACGTTACGGCACCATGAGGTGATGAATTGATTGTTATAATAATCAATTCATAATTAGGGTGGTATCGCGAGTTAACTCTCGTCCCTTTTATAGGGGCGGGAGTTTTTTATATTTAAGGAGGAAAATACAATGAAACAACTAACAGGCGCACAAATTCGTCAAATGTTTTTAGACTTTTTCCAAGAAAAAGGACATGCAGTAGAACCTAGTGCATCACTAGTTCCGCATGAAGATCCATCTCTGTTATGGATTAACAGTGGTGTAGCGACATTAAAAAAATATTTTGATGGACGTGTAATCCCGCAAAATCCACGTATTACAAATGCTCAAAAATCAATTCGTACAAACGATATTGAAAACGTAGGGAAAACAGCTCGTCACCATACATTCTTTGAAATGTTAGGAAACTTCTCAATCGGTGATTATTTTAAAGAAGAAGCAATTACTTGGGCTTGGGAATTTTTAACGAGCGACAAATGGATCGGATTCGATAAAGAATTACTATCAGTTACAATCCATCCAGAAGATGAAGAAGCATTCACAATTTGGAATGAAAAAATGGGTGTTCCAAAAGAGCGCATCATCCGTTTAGAAGAAAACTTCTGGGATATCGGTGAAGGACCAAGCGGACCGAATACAGAGATTTTCTATGACCGCGGAGAAGCTTATGGCAATGACTTTAGTGACCCAGAATTATATCCAGGCGGAGAAAACGAGCGTTACTTAGAAGTATGGAACCTTGTATTCTCTCAATTTAACCATAATCCAGACGGTTCATATACACCGCTTCCTAAGAAAAACATAGATACAGGGATGGGTCTAGAGCGTATGACATCTATCGTTCAAGATGTACCTACAAACTTTGACACAGACTTATTCATGCCGATGATTGGCGCAACAGAATCAATTTCTGGTGAGAAGTATCGTGATGGTGACTTAGAAAAAGATATGGCGTTTAAAGTAATTGCTGACCATATCCGTACAGTAACATTTGCTGTAGGTGACGGGGCTCTTCCATCTAACGAAGGCCGTGGTTATGTATTACGTCGTTTATTACGCCGCGCGGTTCGTTATTCGAAGAAATTAAACATCAACCGTCCATTCATGTTTGAATTAGTGCCGGTTGTTGGAGAAGTAATGAAAGACTTCTACCCAGAAGTACTTGAAAAGAAAGATTTCATAGCAAAAGTTGTGAAAAACGAAGAAGAGCGTTTCCATGAAACACTTCATGATGGGGAAGCAATTTTAGCTGAAGTTATCACAAAAGCAAAAGAAGAAAAAACAACTGTTATTTCTGGAGTAGATGCGTTCCGTCTATATGACACATACGGTTTCCCGATTGAATTAACAGAAGAATATGCAGAAGAAGCTGGTATGACAGTTGATCAGGAAGGCTTTGAAAGTGAAATGGAAAAACAACGTGAGCGCGCACGTGCTGCTCGTCAAGACGTTGATTCTATGCAAGTTCAAGGCGGTGTCCTTGGAGAAGTGAAAGTAGCGAGCGAGTTCGTTGGTTACGGTACAGTTGCAACAGAAAGTAACGTTGTTGCACTTGTAAAAAACGGTGAATACACAGATAGCTTACAAGCTGGTGAAGATGGGCAATTAATGCTTGATGTAACACCATTCTATGCTGAGAGCGGTGGACAAATTGCAGACCGCGGTTACCTTCTTGCTGACGGCGTGAAAGTACTTGTAAAAGACGTACAAAAAGCACCAAATGGTCAAAACTTACACAAAGTTGTTGTTGAAGAAGGTACATTAACGAAAGATGCGGCTGTGAAAGCTATTATCGACACGAAAAACCGCAGTAGCGTTGTGAAAAACCATACAGCAACTCACTTACTACACCAAGCATTAAAAGACGTACTTGGAACGCATGTTAACCAAGCAGGTTCTCTTGTAACTTCTGAACGTTTACGCTTTGATTTCTCTCACTTCGGTCAAGTACAAGCTGACGAATTAGAAAAAATTGAGCGTATGGTAAACGAGAAAATTTGGGAAAGTATTGATGTTGAGATTTCTCAAAAAGCAATTGAAGAAGCGAAAGAAATGGGCGCAATGGCATTATTCGGTGAAAAATACGGTGATGTTGTACGCGTTGTACAAGTAGGCGATTACAGCTTAGAGCTTTGCGGTGGTTGTCACGTTGATAACACAGCTTCAATCGGTATTTTCAAAATCGTTGCTGAGTCTGGTATCGGTGCAGGAACGCGTCGTATTGAAGCAGTAACTGGTAAATCTGCATACGAATTAATGAACGATCAAGTAGGTTTATTAAAAGAAGCAGCAGGAAAAATGAAAACAAATCCGAAAGATATTTTAACAAGAGTGGATGGTTTATTTGCTGAAGTAAAACAACTTCAAAAAGAAAACGAATCTCTTGCTGCAAAATTAAGCAATATTGAAGCTGGAAACTTAACTGATTCAGTAATGACAGTTGATGGCGTAAACGTATTAGCAGCGAAAGTAAACGTTGCAGATATGAACAACTTACGTACGATGATGGATGACCTGAAAAATAAATTAGAGTCTGCAGTTGTCGTATTAGCGTCTGTAAATGATGATAAAGTGAACATCTTAGCTGGCGTAACGAAAGATTTAATTAGCCAAGGTTACCATGCTGGTAAACTTGTGAAAGAAGTGGCTTCTCGTTGTGGCGGCGGTGGTGGTGGCCGTCCTGACATGGCTCAAGCTGGCGGTAAAAACCCAGCGCAAGTTGAGGAAGCTTTAGCATTTGTACAAGAGTACGTTAAATCTGTTTCAAAATAAAGAGATAGTAGTGTACAATGGTAGGGAGAGGAGAAGTTCTTCTCCCTATACTTACTATATAAGTGAGGTGCTTGAAATGGACGGTTTTGATAAAACAATGAAGTTTAGCATTCAAGATGAAAAACAGAGTGTCCATGTAAATGATGTGCTTTTAACTGTGTATGATGCACTTCAAGAAAAAGGCTATAATCCGATTAACCAAATCGTCGGTTATTTATTAAGTGGAGACCCAGCATACATACCTCGCCATAAAGATGCACGAAGCATCATTCGCAAGCTTGAACGTGATGAGTTAATTGAAGAGCTTGTGAAGTCGTACTTGAAACATCATCGTGAGGAGTAGTTTATGCGGATATTAGGTTTAGATGTAGGTACAAAAACAGTCGGAGTTGCAATGAGCGACGAAATGGGCTGGACAGCGCAAGGGCTGGAAACAATCAGGATTAACGAAGAACGAGGCCACTTTGGTTTTGACCGTATTTCTGAGTTAGTAAACCAGTACAATGTGGACAAAATAGTAGTAGGTTTACCTAAAAATATGAATGGTACAATTGGCCCACGTGGTGAAGCGTGCCAGCAATTTGCAGAAAACCTGCGAAATCTGTTACAATTAGAAGTTGTAATGTGGGACGAGCGTTTGTCAACGATGGCAGCGGAACGTCTGCTCATTTCAGCTGATGTGAGTCGTAAGAAGCGAAAACAGGTAATCGATAAGATGGCTGCAGTCGTAATCTTACAAGGATTTTTAGATAGTAAATAAGAGGTGACCAAAATGGAAGAAAATCAAATTACAATTGTAGACGAAAAAGGTAACGAACATTTATGTGAAATTATTTTCACTTTTGATGCTGAAAAATTTGGCAAAAAATCATACGTAGTCTTCTCTCCAATCGGTGAAGTAGACGAAGATGGAGACCAAATTTATGATGCAATGGCTTATGAGCAAAATGAAGAAGAGGGCGGAAGTTTACTTCCAATCGAATCTGAAGAAGAGTGGGAAATGGTACAAGAAATGTTCAACACTCTAGCTGATGAGCAAGAAGCTGAATAATAAGTACTGAAAGATGGACGACATATAGTCCATCTTTTTTTATATGTAAAATGAAAGATTTTTTGTCGAAACTGTGTAAACCTTTGTAGTATAATGAGACGGATTGTAGAAAAATAAAGTGTCTATCTAAAAAAGATAAATAAATTTATTGTGTTTTTATATCGTGTTGTATAGGAAGATATACATACGGTCTACAATTTAATTAAGGAGGAAGAGTGTTGATAGAGAATCAAGTGAAAAAAAAGCGTAGACGTCTTTTTTTATTTTCGATTATTGCACTGCTTTTAGTTTGTGGTTCAGTCTATGCGTATATTTCATCCGCATTAGGACCAGTTGATAGCGGGAATAAAAAAGAGATTGAAGTAGAAATTCCAAAAGGATCATCTACTAGTAAAATTGGTGAGATTTTAGAAGAAAAAGGTGCTGTGAAAAACGGTACAGTTTTTAGTTTTTATACAAAGGCTAAATCGAAAAATTTACAAGCGGGTACATATTTATTAAATCCTTCAATGAGTGCCTCAGATGTTATTGAACAAATGTCATCTGGTAATGTACATCGTCCAGCTCTTTATAAAGTGACGATAAAAGAAGGTGCACAAGTAACTGAAATTGCAGAAACGGTTGCAAACGAATTAAAGTGGAATAAAGATGATGTCGTACGCCAATTAAATGACAAAGCATTTATTCAAAAAATGCAGCAAAAGTATCCGAAGTTGTTAACGGATAAAATCTTTGATAGCAATATTAAATACCCATTAGAAGGTTACTTATATCCTGCGACGTACTCTTTCTATAAAAAAGATACGACGTTAGAAGAAATTGTAATTCCAATGCTTGAGAAAACGAATGCAATCGTAGTTCAAAACGAGGCAAAAATGAAAGCGAAAAACTGGGATGTTCATCAGCTTTTAACATTGTCTTCACTTATTGAAGAAGAGGCAACAGGCTTTACAGATCGTCAAAAAATCTCTAGTGTCTTTTATAATCGTTTGGCAAAAGGTATGCCACTGCAAACTGATCCAACGGTATTATACGCACTTGGAAAGCATAAACAACGTGTATTATACGAAGATTTAAAGATAAACTCACCGTACAATACGTATGTTGTGAAAGGATTGCCAGTTGGTCCGATTGCAAACTCTGGTAAACATTCAGTTGAGGCGGCGTTAGAACCTGCGCAAACAGATTATTATTATTTCTTAGCTGCACCAACTGGTGAAGTGTACTATGCGAAAACATTGGAAGAGCATAATGCATTAAAGCAAAAATATATTACGAAAAAACAGTGAAATGGGGAGGGATAGCGAAAAAGGTCGCACATCCCTCTTTTTTGTGGTAAAATATATCGGGTTAAAAACTGGCAGAAGAATCGTTTTTAATATCAAAACGGGACGTACAAGCTAAGGGTGAAACTGGCTTGTATTTTTATTGCATTCTATGTGTGAAAAGACGTCATAGAGGCACTTCTCCATGTAAATAAGGAGGACCATTATGGAGGATGCAGTTAACGAGTACCTATTATCATTTATTGATCCAAAAGATAAATTAATTCTTGAAATGGAAGACTATGCGAAAGAAAATCATGTGCCGATTATGGATCGACTTGGAATGGAATTTATGTTGCAATTTTTACGTTTAATTGGACCAAAAAGCATTTTAGAGCTCGGTACAGCAATTGGTTATTCTAGTATTCGTATGATGCAAGCTATTCCAAATTCTCACATTGTGACAGTTGAACGCAATCGCGAGCGATATGAAAAAGCACTTGAATATATAGAATGTTCACCAGTTAAAGAGCGTATTTCCGTTATTTACGGTGATGCGTTAGAAACAGGCGAGCAAGTAGAAAAACATGGAACGTTTGACGTTATTTTTATTGATGCAGCAAAAGGACAATATCGTCGCTTTTTTGACTTATATGAACCGTTATTAAATCCTGGTGGCGTAATTATTTCAGATAATGTTATGTACCATGGCCTTGTAACGACAAAAGAGAAAATTGAAAACAGACGTACACGTGGTTTAATTCGTCGTATTAAGACGTACAATGAATGGCTTATGAACCATGAAGGATATGATACAACGATTTTCCCAATTGGTGATGGAGTAGCTGTTAGTAAAAAGAGAGGGTGACCAAGGTATGAAGAAACCTGAATTGTTAGTAACGCCAAAAGCAGTAGTGGATATCGAACCTCTTGCGAAAGCAGGAGCAGATGCGGTAATGATCGGTGAGCAAAAGTTTGGTTTACGTTTAGCAGGGGAATTTTCACGTGAAGATGTGAAACAAGCTGTGAAGATTGCGCATGAAAATGGTGTAAAAGTATACGTAGCAATGAACGCTATGTTCCACAATGATAAAGTAGACGAATTAACAGATTATGTTGCATTTTTAAACGAAGTAAGTGTAGATGCAATTGTTTTCGGAGACCCAGCAGTATTAATGGCGGTCCGAGAAGTAGCGCCAAATATGCAATTGCACTGGAATACAGAAACAACAGCAACAAACTGGTTTACTTGTAACTACTGGGGACAAAGAGGAGCAAAACGAGCTGTATTAGCTCGTGAGCTTAGTTTAGATGAAATTGTTGAATTAAAAGAAAATGCTGAAGTGGAACTTGAAGTACAAATTCACGGTATGACTTGTATGTTCCAATCGAAGCGTTCCTTAGTAGGAAACTACTTTGAGTATCAAGGACGTAATCTTGACATTGAAAAGAAAAAATATGAAGAGAATATGTTCTTATATGACCCAGAGCGTAACAATAAATATCCAATTTATGAAGATGAAAATGGTACTCACATTATGAGTCCAAACGATATTTGTTTCATCGATGAGTTAGAAGAACTAATGGACGCTGAAGTCGCTAGCTTAAAAGTTGATGGTGTACTAAAAAGCTCTGCATACATTATTGAGGTAACGAAGAAATATCGTAAAGCAATTGATTTATGTGTAGAAGATCGTGATGCGTATTATGACGTGAAAGACGATTTATATAAAGAGATAGAAGAAATGCAACCAGTAAATCGTCCGTTAGATACAGGATTCTTCTTTAAAGAGACGGTTTACTAAACGAGGAGGGTGTAGGAAATGACTGTACAAGAAATTTCACGAGTAGTTGATGGCAAACGCGTTATTGTGAAGAAACCTGAACTGTTAATCCCTGCGGGTAACTTAGAAAAATTAAAAGTAGCTATCCATTATGGGGCAGATGCTGTATATTTAGGTGGACAAGAATTTGGTCTTCGTTCGAATGCAGGTAACTTTACACTGGAAGATATGGCAGAAGGTGTTGAATTTGCAAAGAAATATGGAGCAAAAATATATGTAACAACAAATATCTTTGCACATAATGAGAATATGGACGGGCTAGAGGAATATTTAAAAGGGATTGAAAAAGCTGGCGTAACGGGAATTATCGTTGCTGATCCGCTTATTATTGAGACTTGTAAACGTGTAGCGCCTTCTGTTGAAGTGCATCTAAGTACACAACAATCACTATCCAACTGGAAAGCAGCACAGTATTGGAAAGAAGAAGGTTTACATCGTCTCGTATTAGCTCGTGAAGCAAGCTATGAAGAAATGAAAGAAATTAAAGAAAAAGTGGATATTGAAATTGAAGCATTCGTCCATGGTGCAATGTGTATCGCATATTCAGGCAGATGTACGTTGAGTAACCATATGACAGCACGTGACTCTAACCGTGGTGGTTGTTGTCAATCTTGCCGTTGGGACTATGATTTAGTTCAAACAGTATCACAACATAAAGATGCAAAAGAGCTGCCTCTATTCCAAGAAGAAGATGCTCACTTTGCAATGAGTCCAAAAGACTTAAATTTAATTTTATCAATTCCGAAAATGATTGAAATTGGAATTGATAGCTTAAAAGTTGAAGGACGTATGAAATCAATCCATTACGTAGCGACTGTAGCAACGGTATACCGTAAAGTAATTGATGCGTATTGTGCGGATCCGGATAATTTTGAGTTTAAACAAGAATGGTTAGATGAGCTTGATAAATGTGCAAATCGTGATACAGCTCCCGCATTCTTTGAAGGGGTTCCAGGACATCAAGAGCAAATGTTTGGAAATCATAGTAAGAAAACAACGTATGATTTCGCTGGTTTAGTGTTAGATTATAATGAAGAAACGGGCATTGTAACGATTGAGCAACGTAATCATTTCAAACCAGGACATGAAGTGGAGTTCTTTGGGCCAGAAATAGAAAACTTTACGCAGACGGTGGAGAAAATTTGGGATGAGGATGGAAACGAATTAGATGCAGCGAGACATCCGTTGCAAATCGTGAAATTCAAAGTGGATCAACCAGTGTATGTGAATAATATGATGCGCAAAAGCATACTTCAATAAGAAAGAGTGATAGTCGAATGGGGACGAATAAGCCTGTTGTAATTGGAATTGCTGGTGGTTCGGGATCAGGTAAAACGAGTGTAACGAAAGCGATTTTTGACCATTTTAAAGGTCATTCTATTTTAATCTTAGAGCAAGATTATTATTACAAAGATCAAAGCCATTTACCAATGGAAGAGCGTTTAAAAACAAATTATGATCATCCGCTTGCGTTTGATAATGATCTGTTAATTGAACATTTGCAGCAGTTGCTTGCATATGAGCAAATTGATAAGCCTGTATATGACTATACATTGCATACGCGTTCAGAAGAAGTTATTCCAGTTGAGCCGAAAGATGTAATCATTTTAGAAGGAATTCTTATTTTAGAAGACCCACGTCTTTGTGAGATAATGGACATTAAGCTATTCGTTGATACAGATGCAGATCTTCGTATTTTACGCCGCATGCAGCGTGATATTAAAGAGCGCGGTCGTACGATGGATTCAGTTGTTGATCAATACGTAAGTGTTGTACGTCCAATGCACAATCAATTTATTGAGCCTTCTAAGAAATTTGCGGATATTATTATCCCTGAAGGTGGACAAAACCATGTTGCAATTGATATTATGGTGACAAAAATTGCAACAATTCTTGAACAAAAAGTAAATTTGTAATAGCATAGTAAAAGATATACGATAGGAAGGGATTTTTTCCCTTCCTATCGAATACAATGAAACATGCAACCTCATCTATATATAGGTGAGGGCATATTTATATCAACTTTCCATACATATCTTCTTTATATAAAGAAGAATTGGGAATACGGGGTTGTATGTGACAACTCCGCTAGTACAGGCGTGCTAGAAACCTCCGCTATACATATAAGTGGGGGAGTTTTCATATGGAACTCCTCTTTTTTTTCGGGGGATTGGTATATAAAAGGAGTGGAAAATATGGCAACAGAAAAAACATACCCTATGACGCAAGAGGGTAAGCAAAAGCTAGAGAACGAACTTGAAGATTTAAAAACGGTAAAACGTAAAGAGGTTGTAGAGCGAATTAAGATTGCACGTAGCTTCGGAGATCTTTCTGAGAACTCTGAGTACGATGCAGCAAAAGATGAGCAAGCGTTCGTAGAAGGACGTATTACACAATTAGAAAACATGATTCGTAACGCAGTTATCATCACAGATAACGGCGAAGAATCTACAGTTGTTACATTAGGTAAAACAGTAACATTTAAAGAGTTACCAGGTGGAGATGAAGAATCTTACACAATCGTAGGTAGCGCAGAAGCAGATCCATTTGAAGGAAGAATTTCTAACGATTCTCCAATTGCAAGAAGCTTATTAGGTAAGCAAATTGGTGAGAAGGTAGCAATCCAAACTCCAGGTGGAGAAATGCAAGTAGAGATTATCTCTGTAAAATAATAAAAAATCACTCGTGTAAAAGCGAGTGATTTTTTTATTTGTATAAAAGATGAAACACTCCGTCCAAACTATAATAGACGAGGTGTTTTTTATGAAAATAAAACGGAGAATTACAATTGTTTTAATTTGTTTTATATGTATCATGTTTATTTTACTTTGTCGTTTAATTCAAATACAAATTATAGCTACAGAATCATTTACAGATCGTAAGATAAATTTAATTGAAAAAAGTGTTACACAACGGACGCAGTCCATTACGGTAGATGATGGACGAGGCCATTTTATAGATCGGAACGGTAAGGAAATAGGTGAGAAAAAGTATCCTGTTTTAATTGTTTTTCCATTTCTACAAATAAAAAATGACATGTTAGAGAAAATTGCGCATATCATTGGTGTGTCGAGACAAGAGATTGAAAGTCAAATGAAAGACAAGAAAAGTGCATTTATACTGCAAAGGGGAAATGGTCCATTTCGATTGGCACGAGAGCAGATGGAGAAGGTAAATCAATTAAATGTATTAGGTATTGTAGCAGCTGAAGTTCGTTTACGGCAAACTGGCACGATGAATCATTTAATTGGTGATGTGGGGGAGAATGAACGAGAATTTCAAAAACGATACGGAGAAGCAAGAAAAATTTCAAGGCAAACGCCAATTGGCATTTCAGGATTGCAGCAATCATTTGATGAATTTCTTTTGACCGATGGAGAGGCGAAAGTATTGTATCAAGTGGACCGACAAGGAGAACCGATTTTTGGAAAACAAGCGAAATATACTGCGCCTGGAAATCCGTTTTATCCAGTGACGATTCAAACAACTTTACATAACAGGTTACAGCAAAAAGCAGAGGAAGTGGTTGAAGCAAGCGAAATAAAGAAGGGGGGATTAGTATTACTTGATGTAAAGACAAATGAAATTTTAGCGATGGTCAGTAAACCATCTGTGCAGGTGAAGGATGAGCGTTTATATACAACTACACTTGAAAATCAAATGTTGACACCACATTTTCCCGGTTCTGTTTTTAAAACAATAGTTGCAGCGGCAGTGATTGATCAAAATGAAAATGTGTTTAATCGTACATTTAATTGTAATCAAGATTTATATGGTGAAGACCACCCACAAGTTATGATGGGTACACTTAGTTTTAAAGAGAGCTTTGCTAGAAGCTGTAACAGGACATTTTCAGAGTTAGGTAATGAGCTAATACAAAAGGATAAGATGGTGTTAGAAACTTACGTAGCAGCGTTAGGAGCCGCTGGTAAGGTTGGATGGAAAGGTTCTGTATTTCATACAACTCATTTTGAGCAAATGCCAGAGGAGAAGAGGGTTACGATTTGGGGTAGTGAAGGAAATAAGAATAGTAAAAAGGCTGTAGCGCAAACAGCAATTGGACAGAAAGATGTACGTATGTCACCTCTAGCGATTGCAAATATGATGGCGACAATTGCTAGAGATGGAGAAAAGATGGAAGTGAAAGCTGTGGAAAAAATAATGTATAAAAATGGAACGGACTTCTATACATTTGAAGACCATACATTAGGTGGAAAACAGCTTTCGTATGAAGCGGTGAAAACATTACAAGAGTTATTAAGGGGCGTTGTAACAACGGAGAAAGGAACGGGATCCGCATTCAGGTCGTTACCACTAAGTGTCGCTGGAAAATCTGGGACAGCGCAAACAGGAAAAGGGACGAAAGTGAATCGTTGGTTTGCAGGTTATTTTCCATATGAAAATCCAAGATATGCTTTAGTTGTCGTGGATATAGAGACGAATAGTAATGGAAATAAAGTTATACCTATTTTCAAAGCTATCGTAGAATCAATCTATCGATTAGAGATTGAAAAGTAATCTTGCAATTCATAGTGAAATGTTTTCATTTCGTGAAAATATTATTGTAAATGTTCAACCTTTCTAGATTTAATGTTACAATAGCAAGTATGAAAAACTGCATGGAGGTTTGAAGAATGGCAGGAGGATCTAGATTCCAACAGAAACAACAAAAACGTCGTCAAAACGGTGTTTTAAATATTGCAATTGCAATTGTATTAATATTAGTAGCTATTGTATCATATCAATTGTTTGTTCCTGAAAGAAAAGAACAAGCGTCTTCTAGTGATAAAAAAGCAGCTCAGCAAACAACGAAAGAGAATAAGTCTGAGAAAGCTAAAGGCAAAGAAGAGACGAAGAAGAACGAGCAAGATAAGACAGAGGCTAAGAAGAAGGAAGAAGAAGAGAAGCAAAAGGCTGAGGAAGAAAAGAAAAAAGCTGAAGAAGAAGCGAAAGCTAACGAGAAAGCACCAGCTGAAAAAACACAGTCACAGGCAACAGATGCTTATACGAAATCTTCTTGGAAGCCAGTAGGTACAGAGCAAGGTGCAACACCTGCGATGACGTTTAAAAAAGGTACAGCAGATTGGAATGAGATGAATCAAGCGATTTCAGCTGCAATTGACGTTCCAGTAAATCAATTAGTTATCCATAGAATTGGAAATAACGGTAAGAATAAAGCTTACGGTAACGTACAAGATAAACAATCAGGTAAAAAATATTATGTGAATATTGATTGGGTAGACAATGAGGGCTGGAAACCAGTACTTGTTCAAACTCTAAACTAAAAAAGAGAGGCTCCTTAGGAGCTTCTCTTTTTTAGTTAGCGTAATTTCTTTAATTTAAAATGAACAACCGCGCTATAATATGGTCTTTTGCTTTCGGGATCCATAACCATTTGATGCGAGATATGATGAACTTCAAGCATAAGTGCTTTATTATTATCGATTTGTTCACTAATTTTTCGTTCCAAAGAAGCTAAGTCTCCTGCTTCGAAAAACTCTATTTTATCTTCTAACATTTCAAAGGTAAATGACACGAAGACGACCCCTCTCCTATGTAATCAACTATAGTGTAACAAAGAAAAGAAGGAAATACCATGTACATTTCAATTGACATTTTTAGCAAGAGGGAATATCATACTGATAAAACCGATAAGAAAAAGGGGAATTTTTATGGGGACAGAATTTAATGGTTTATTTGATGAGTGGGCTCATACGTACGACTCATTTGTACAAGGCGAAGATATACAATATAAAGAAGTTTTCGCCCATTATGAGGACATTCTAGAGGATGTAGTTAACAAGTCATTTGGTAATGTATTAGAATTTGGTGTTGGTACTGGCAATTTAACAAATAAATTATTGTTTGCTGGACGCACAGTTTACGGTATAGAACCGTCACGTGAAATGCGCATGATTGCAAAAGAGAAATTGCCAAAAGAATTTTCCATTACAGAAGGTGATTTTCTTTCGTTTGAAGTCCCAAATTCAATTGATACCATAGTAAGCACCTACGCATTTCATCATTTAACAGATGATGAAAAAAATGTAGCGATTGCGAAGTATAGTCAATTGCTAAACAAAGGTGGTAAAATAGTGTTTGCTGATACGATATTTGCAGATCAAGATGCATATGATAAAACTGTTGAAACAGCAAAACAAAGAGGTTTCCATCAGTTAGCAAACGATTTGCAAACGGAATACTATACACGTATTCCAGTCATGCAGTCTATTTTTGAAAACAATGGCTTCCATGTAACGTTTACGAGATTAAATCATTTCGTTTGGGTAATGGAGGCAACTAAGCAATAGAAAGAGGGATTAGATTGAGAATTGCTGTAATTGGAGCAATGGAAGAAGAAGTACGTATTTTACGTGACAAATTAGAACAAGCAGAAACAGAAACGGTTGCGGGTTGTGAATTTACGAAAGGACAATTAGCAGGACATGAAGTAATCTTGTTAAAGTCTGGTATTGGTAAAGTAAATGCAGCGATGTCAACGACAATTTTATTAGAAAGATATAAGCCTGAAAAAATAATTAATACTGGTTCAGCTGGTGGCTTCCATCATTCTCTAAACGTTGGAGATGTAGTTATTTCAACAGAAGTTCGTCATCATGACGTAGATGTAACAGCATTTAACTATGAGTATGGTCAAGTACCAGGAATGCCTCCTGGATTCAAGGCTGATGAAGCATTAGTTGCATTAGCTGAGAAATGTATGCAGGCAGAAGAAAATATTCAAGTTGTAAAAGGTATGATTGCAACAGGTGATTCATTTATGAGTGATCCGAACCGCGTTGCAGCAATTCGTGATAAATTTGAAGACCTTTATGCAGTAGAAATGGAAGCAGCAGCTGTTGCACAAGTATGCCACCAATATGAAGTTCCGTTTGTTATTATTCGTGCACTTTCTGATATTGCTGGTAAAGAATCAAATGTTTCATTTGATCAATTTTTAGATCAAGCGGCTCTTCATTCTACAAACTTTATCGTAAAAGTACTAGAAGAGTTAAAGTAATGTAACAAAAAGGCAACTGTCTCATATAAAGAAAATACATACAGTTGCCTTTTCTTTATTGGCAAATAAGGGGGAGAACACGATGAATGTATATCGTGGAGTTCATGAGTTGATTGGTCATACACCAATTGTAGAAATTACTCGTTTTTCACTTCCAGAAGGGGTCCGTTTATTTGCAAAGCTTGAATTTTATAACCCAGGTGGAAGCGTTAAGGACCGTTTAGGAAGAGAATTAATCGAAGATGCGCTAGAAAAAGGGCTTGTTACCCAGGGTGGAACAATTATTGAACCGACTGCTGGAAATACTGGTATTGGACTGGCACTTGCAGCGTTACAACATGATTTACGCGTTATTGTTTGTGTACCAGAGAAATTTAGTATTGAAAAACAAGAATTAATGAAAGCACTAGGCGCAACGGTCGTGCATACACCGACTGAGCAAGGAATGACCGGCGCAATTGCAAAAGCAAAAGAATTAGTAAATGAAATACCGAATTCATACTCTCCAAGTCAGTTTGCGAATGAAGCAAACCCTCGTGCGTATTTCAAAACACTAGGTCCTGAACTTTGGGATGCACTAAATGGAGAGATTAACATATTTGTTGCTGGTGCAGGGACTGGCGGTACGTTTATGGGAACTGCGTCTTATTTAAAAGAGAAGAATATTGATATTAAAACGGTTATTGTAGAACCAGAAGGATCTATTTTAAATGGTGGTAAGGCAGGTTCGCATGAAACAGAAGGAATTGGTCTTGAATTTATCCCGCCATTTTTAAAAACATCTTATTTTGATGAAATTTATACAATTTCTGATCGAAATGCATTTTTACGTGTAAAAGAATTAGCGCAAAAAGAAGGTCTTCTCGTTGGAAGTTCTTCAGGAGCAGCATTTCATGCAAGCTTACTTGAGGCGGAGAAGGCAAAACCAGGTACAAATATTGTAACGATTTTTCCTGATAGTAGTGAGCGCTATTTAAGTAAAGACATATACAAAGGATGGGAATAAAAAATGAGAGCAAAGACAAAGTTAATTCATGGTATTCGCATAGGAGAACCTTCAACTGGATCTGTAAACGTACCGATTTATCAAACAAGTACGTACAAACAAGAAGCAGTTGGTAAGCATCAAGGATATGAATATTCACGTACAGGCAATCCAACACGTGCAGCTTTAGAAGAAATGATTGCTGTATTAGAAAACGGTCATGCTGGTTTTGCATTTGGCTCAGGAATGGCTGCTATTACAGCTACAATTATGTTGTTCTCAAAAGGTGACCACGTTATTTTAACAGATGATGTGTATGGTGGAACGTACCGCGTTATCACGAAAGTATTAAATCGCTTCGGTATTGAGCATACATTTGTAGATACAACCAACTTAGAGGAAGTTGTAGAAGCAATTCGTCCAAACACGAAAGCGATTTATGTGGAAACACCAACGAACCCATTACTGAAAATTACTGATATTAAGAAAATGTCTACTCTTGCTAAAGAGAAAGATTTATTAACAATTATCGATAACACATTCATGACGCCATATTGGCAGTCACCGATTACTTTAGGAGCAGACATTGTACTTCATAGTGCAACGAAATATTTAGGAGGGCATAGTGACGTAGTTGCAGGCCTAGTAGTTGTAAATAGCCCGCAATTAGCAGAAGACCTTCATTTTGTACAAAACTCAACAGGAGGCATTCTTGGCCCACAAGATAGCTTCTTACTACTTCGTGGTTTAAAAACATTAGGAATTCGAATGGAAGAGCATGAAACGAATTCACGCGCAATTGCTGAGTTTTTAAATAACCATCCAAAAGTAAATAAAGTATATTACCCAGGTCTTGAGTCACATCAAAACCATGAACTTGCAACAGAACAAGCAAATGGATTTGGTGCTATTATCTCATTTGATGTAGATAGCGAAGAAACATTAAATAAAGTACTTGAGAAATTACAATACTTTACACTTGCTGAAAGTTTAGGAGCAGTAGAAAGTTTAATTTCTATCCCATCTCAAATGACACATGCATCAATCCCAGCAGATCGCCGCAAAGAATTAGGAATTACAGATACATTAATTCGTATTTCTGTCGGTATTGAAGACGGTGAAGATTTAATTGAAGATCTAGCACAAGCACTAGCATAATAAAAATGCACTGCTCATATAGGCAGTGCATTTTTATTACATCATTTTGTGAAAAATTTCACAAAATAGACATACACAAATGAAATTATTTCATGTATATTAAATTCATGAAATGTTAATCACGAACAAACTTGTGAAATGTTTCACAAACAATGAGGTTCATGTAGGAAAGCAACTCTATTTTTTTTGCGCTAATCGGGACTTATTATGACCTATAGGGTCTTATTTAGTCCAAGATAGCAGAATAGGAGGAATTTACATGGTAGTCAAAGAGAAAGTTGTAAATGAAATGCAGGAAGTAAAAGAGATGATTGATACGTTAGTGAATAACGGTCGAAAGGCTTTACAAGCATTAGAAGGTTTTACACAAGAGCAAATTGACAACATTGTTCATGAAATGGCATTAGCGGGTGTGGATCAACATATGCCGCTTGCGAAGTTGGCTGTTGAAGAAACGGGTCGTGGTGTATATGAAGATAAATGCATTAAAAATATTTTTGCTACTGAATATATTTGGCATAGTATAAAGAAAGATAAAACAGTAGGGATTATCCACGAAGATCCTCATGAAGAAATAATAGAAATTGCTGAACCTGTCGGTGTAGTAGCTGGGGTAACGCCAGTAACGAATCCAACATCGACAACAATGTTTAAAGCATTGATCGCGATAAAAACGAGAAATCCAATTATTTTCGCATTTCATCCTTCAGCACAAAACTGTTCCATTGCAGCAGCGAAAACAGTATATGACGCTGCGGTGAAGGCCGGGGCACCAAAACATTGTATTCAGTGGATTGAAAGACCTTCTGTCGAAGCAACGAAACAATTAATGAACCATGAAGGGGTTGCGCTTGTTTTGGCCACTGGAGGAGCAGGTATGGTGAAATCAGCTTATTCTACGGGAAAACCAGCACTAGGTGTAGGTCCTGGTAATGTACCATGTTATATAGAGAAATCAGCGCATATAAAACGAGCAGTTAATGATTTAATTTTATCAAAAACATTTGATAACGGTATGATTTGTGCATCAGAACAAGCAATCATTGTAGATAAGGAAATTTATGATGATGTGAAAACAGAAATGATTGCAAATAATTGTTACTTTGTAACAGAGGAAGAGAGAAGAAAATTAGAAAAGCTTGTTATTAATGAAAATACATGTGCAGTAAATAGTGATATTGTAGGGAAGTCCGCACAGTATATTGCCGAATTAGTTGGAATTACTGTACCTGAAAATACAAAAATGCTTGTAGCTGAAATACAAGGTATCGGAGCAGCATATCCACTATCTCGTGAGAAGTTGAGTCCAGTATTAGCTTGTGTAAAAGCAAATTCATTAGAAGAAGGATTTACATATTGCGAAAACATGTTAAATCTTGGTGGTTTAGGACATTCAGCAGTCATTCATTCTACAAATAAAGAAGTACAAAAACAGTTTGGGTTACGTATGAAAGCTTGCCGTCTTATTGTAAACGCCCCTTCATCACAAGGTGGAATCGGTGACATATATAATGGATTTATTCCATCACTTACGCTCGGTTGCGGCTCGTATGGGAAAAACTCAGTTTCTCAAAACGTAACAGCGACGCATTTATTAAATATAAAAAGGTTGGCAAATAGAAAAAAGAATATGCAGTGGTTCAAATTACCACCAAAAATTTATTTTGAAAAACATGCGACAGCATATTTAGCAAATATGCCTAACATTTCACGTGCATTTATTGTAACGGATCCAGGAATGGTTGAGCACGGATATGTAGATACGGTTACGCATTATTTACGTAAACATGCAAATGATGTAAAAGTCGAAGTTTTCTTTGAGGTCGAGCCAGATCCATCAGATGAAACTGTGTTTAAAGGTGCGGAAATGATGAGAAGTTTTAAGCCAGATGTAATTATCGCACTTGGTGGTGGTTCAGCTATGGATGCAGCGAAAGGGATGTGGCTTTTCTATGAGCACCCAGAAACAACATTCTATGGAATTAAACAGAAGTTTTTAGATATAAGAAAACGTACATGTAAATATCCGGAATTAGGAAGTAAGGCGCAGTTTGTTGCTATTCCAACAACATCAGGAACAGGATCAGAAGTGACACCATTTGCGGTTATTACAGATAAGAAAAATAATATAAAGTATCCGCTCGCGGATTATGAATTAACACCAGATGTAGCAATTGTTGATCCACAGTTTGTAATGACAGTACCACCACATGTAACAGCAGACACTGGTATGGACGTATTAACGCATGCAATCGAGGCGTATGTGTCTGTTCTAGCAAATGACTATACAGATGGATTAGCATTAAAGGCCATTGATCTCGTATTTAAATATTTACCAAGAGCATTTAAAGATGGAAATGACGAAGAAGCACGAGAAAAAATGCATAATGCTTCTGCAATCGCAGGGATGGCATTTGCAAATGCTTTCTTAGGTATTAATCACAGCTTAGCACATAAAATTGGACCGGAATTTCATATTCCACATGGGCGTGCAAATGCAATTCTTATGCCGCACGTAGTTCGCTATAATGCTATTAAGCCAAGAAAACACGCATTGTTCCCAAAATATGAGCACTTTGTAGCTGATGAACGCTATGCACATATTGCGAGAATGCTCGGGCTTCCAGCAGGCTCGACAGCAGAAGGTGTGGAATCACTCGTCCAAGCAATTATTGAGCTTGGAAAAAGCTTAAATATAAATATGAGTATTGCAGGACAAGGAGTTGCTAAAGACCAATTTGAAGAGGTTGTTGGATTATTAGCAGAAAGAGCTTTTGAAGATCAATGTACAACAGCTAATCCAAAATTACCTCTCATTTCAGAGTTGAAAGAAATTTATATGGAAGCATATAAAGGGGAGTAATGGTTATGAAAGAGTCGCAATAAAGCGGCTCTTTTTCATTTGGAAAACATCTCCCAGAATGGCTGTATTTACTGGTCTTTAAGTTTAATAGAATATGATACAGTGAAATAGAGGAGTGAGAATATAATGAAAGAATTACAAGGAAAAATAGAAGATTATACTCGGTTTGGACAAATCCTTCTCGCTGTAAGTACATTGTTAATGGTTGGCTTATTGATTCCGAATGGAGCAAAAGAAACAATACAATCTTTTGTTATGATGGGGAGCACCATTATATTTTTAAGTTTATCATTCTTTTTCTTTCAGCGTGTGAAAGTGATGCGAGATCAGTTAGAGGGAAATGAATGTGAGTAATATTATGAAATAGAGCACTATGAAAAGAACGAATCTTTTTGTAGTGCTTTTTGTTTTTGTAAAAAATGTATGCGGTTTATGTTGACAATGATAATCCTTATCAATTAAAGTAGAATAGTAGTTAATGATTATCATTATCAGTTAGAGGTGAAAGAATGAAAAAATCTATTACGCTATTCACAGCGATTTTATCTATTTTTTTCTTGTTAATAGGTTGCAGTGCAAAAGGAGACGAAAAAGCATCTACAACAAAAACAGAAAAAGGAAAAGAGAAAATCGAAGTTACCGACCTGTCAGGAAGAAAGGTAACATTCGATAAAGTGCCAGAGAGTTTTGCAACATTAAGTATGGGGGACATGAATATTATTCATGCTTTAGGCGGAAAAATAGTAGGTCGTCCGGATGCAAAAATAACTCTTCCAGAGGATTTAAAGAAAGTACAAGTAATCGGGAATGCACATCAACCGAATTTTGAGCAAATCGCTAGTTTAAAACCGGATGTACTTATTGCTAACAATGGGTTTCAAAAGAATGTTCCAACGGTTGAAGGACAAGGAACGAAAGTAATGATTTCTTCTGCGAATTCTGTACAAGATATTCAAAAGAATATTGAACTATATGGAACGATTATGAAGAAAGAAGATAAAGCAAAAGAACTTAATCAAAAAATCAATGATCAAATGAAGACATATGAGAAAAAAAGCGATGTGAAAGCATTGCTAGTGTATGGAGCACCAGGTACTTATTTAGCAGCATTACCAACATCTTTATCAGGTGATATTTTAGAAAAAACAGGCGGGAAAAATATTGCAGCTGATTTTCCGGAAATGAAGGAATATCCGCAATATGCGCAGCTAAGTGTAGAACGTATTATTGAGGCAAATCCAGATGTGATTTATTTAATTACACATGGAGATCCAAATAGCGTTAAAAAAGCATTTGAAGGCGAAATGATGAAAAATGAAGCGTGGAAAAATTTAGATGCAGTAAAACAAAATCGTGTAGTTATTTTGCCACCAGACTTATTTGGATCAAATCCTGGAACAAAAGTTACAGAAGCAATGGGCTTTATGTATAAAAGTATACAAGATGTAAGGAAATGATACGTATGGAAAGTAGTGAAGTAGTAAGAGAAAAGGAACATCCTTTTGCGAAAAAAAGATGGATAATAGCAGTTACTTTAGTTGTATTAACGATTCTAGGTCTTTTTTACGGTCTTTTCGCAGGAAGCCTATCCTTTTCTTTACGAGAAATTCTAACAGGGATACAAGATGAAGGTTCGACGGTTCATCGAATTGTATGGGACCTTCGTATACCGAGAGTGCTCGTTGGATTTATAGTAGGAACATGTTTAGCAGCATCTGGTGCACTGCTGCAAGGGGTTATGAGAAATCCTCTTGCAGACCCTGGTATTATCGGGGTTTCATCTGGAGCAGGCCTTGTAGCAATTGTAATTATGATTTTATTCCCTCAGCATATGGCATTTTTACCGCTCGGGGCGTTTGTAGGAGCTTTCATAACGGCGATGGTCATTTATGCTTTATCATGGCAAAAAGGGGCACCGCCTTCAAGGATTGTCTTAGTAGGTGTATCAATCAATGCATTAATTGGTGCAGCGACGTCAGCGTTAATGTTATTACATAGTGACAAAGTACAATCGGTGTTACCTTGGTTAGCAGGTGGCATTGGTGGTGTCAGTTGGGCACATTTAAACATGATTATTTATTATGCAATATTGGCTATTATATTAGCCTTCTTTGGTATAAAGCATATTCGAGTATTAATGCTTGGAGATGAAATGGCGAAATTATTAGGTCATAACGTGGAGAGAAGCCGGTTTTATTTAATAGTAGTAAGTACACTATTAGCTGGAATTGCAGTTAGTGTTTCTGGTCTTATTGGATTTGTCGGTCTTGTTGTACCACATATGTTACGTTTATTAGTTGGAAATGACTATAAATATTTACTGCCATTATCATGCCTTGGCGGAGGGATATTACTTGTTTTCGCGGATGCGATAGCTCGAAGTTGGTTCGATCCAATTGAATTGCCTGTTGGTATCTTATTATCCTTCTTAGGCGGTCCGTTCTTCTTATATTTAATTCATAGAGGAGGAAGACAACGTGATTTCCGTTAATAAAGTGTTTTACGCACATTCTGAAAGATTTCAAATGCAAAATATGAATGTACATATTAAAGCTGGAGAGGTCGTTAGTTTAATTGGACCGAATGGATCAGGGAAATCTACTTTGCTTCGTTTAATGGCAAGACTACTTAAACAAAGCGAAGGGGATATCATTTTAGATGGAAAAAGTATTCATACGATGAAAAGTGCCGATGTAGCGAAGCAATTAGCGATGTTACCACAAATGCATGATCATCAATTAGATTTAACAGTGAAAGAATTAATCGAATTTGGAAGGGGACCTCATAAATCATGGAGAGGTGGTTTAAATAAAGACGATGAAGAAATTGTTGATTGGGCATTGTCTGTTACAAATCTTGAAGGGTATGAATATCGTCTTTTGCAATCTTTATCAGGAGGAGAAAGACAACGTGCCTGGATTGCAATGACGCTAGCACAACGCACAAATGTCTTATTATTAGATGAGCCAACAACCTTTTTAGATATCGTTCATCAGTTGGAAGTAATGGAACTTGTGAAACGGTTAAACGAGGAGTTTGGCATGACGATTGTAATGGTTTTACATGATATTAACCAAGCGGCTCAATATAGTGATCGTTTACTCGTATTAAAGCGAGGACAGCTTCAGTATGACGGTATACCAGAAGAAGTGTTATGTCATGAAATGTTTCAACGTGTGTTCGGCATAGAGGTAGATATTTTTCAAGGAAGTGACAAGCCATTTTTCACACCAAAACGAATTTCTAAAAAAGGAGGAGCAAGATGCGAACAGAAGAATGTATTACCACTGAGTTAGTAAGAGAATTTGTTATGGCAGCTCACGGAGATTTAGAAAAAGTACAAGAACTGTTGGCTGAATCGCCAAGCTTACTTCATGCCTCGTACAATTGGGGCGGATCAGATTGGGAAAGTGCGTTAGGAGCAGCGGCACATGTAGGTCGTAAAGATATTGCTCTTTATTTACTAGAAAAGGGTGCTCGAATGGATATTTTCGCGGCCGCGATGCTCGGAGAATTAGAAGTTGTACAAGCTATTTTAGTAGCACAATCAGAGGCATTGCGTGCATCGGGTCCACATGGTATTTCCCTTCTTCAACATGCACGAATGGGTGGAGAAAAAGCACAGCGTGTATTTGAGTACTTAACAGTGATCTCTTAATGACCGCAAAGGTTCTTATGTGCGGTAAACTTTTCACTTTCATATAATTGAAAAGTTTACCGCCCGTTAGAACGGGATAAGTATCTAGTATATTTGAAAATCCTACACCCCCTCAATTGTAGTTTTCGTTATGCTAGTTATGATATGGATACAGTAGACAATATTTGTCTACTGTCTTTTTTAATTCTTTAAAGATTGAATATTTTGTATTTATTCGTTAGTTCATTTAGCCCACTATTTGTGGGCAGTAAGACTCCAGCCTCAAAATTCAGCTAGAGAAAAGAAGTTAGGCGGGAGGTCCACTGTCCGTAAATATTTGATTGGTGAAGGCTAATAATGAGTGAGGATGAACAAAAACGCCACACTGATTAAAGTTTCACTTTATAATAGATAGTAACAATTCATATACATACAAAACATGATCGTGTAGTTAGGTACAAATTCGCGGGAAGGAGTGCAGAGATGTTTCATACAGATCGTTTACAAATTCGCAAATATACAATGGATGATTTGCAGTTCTATGCTTCGCTATGGGGAAATGAGAAGGTAATGCGCTATATTGGAAATGGGACGTTAAAAACATATATGCAATGTAAAAAAAGTTTGGAGGAGTGGGTGATTCCTAGCTATAAAAACGGTCTTGGTTTATTTGTATTGATTGAAAAGGAAACGGGAATACGAATTGGTCATGCAGGGTTAGTAAAGCAGCAGATAGATGGAAAAGAAGAAATTGAAATTGGTTATTGGTTATTACCTCAGTATTGGGGAAAAGGGTATGCGAAAGAAGCAGCAGCAGCATTTCGAGACTATGGCTTCCAATCGTTACGAATGAATAAATTAATTTCTCTTATTAATCCGGATCACCCCGCCTCAATCTTTGTTGCTAGAAAAACAGGGCTTAGTTATGAGAAAACAACTTCATTTCATGGGATGGACGTTCTTGTTTATTCCATTAAACGCGTTGGATGAAAAAAGGTAAATTGCATCTTTTGAAGAATGGTATATAAAAATAAAGGGGGGATTACATGTATATTTATCATAATGGTCTTATTATTCGTGAGGGAACGAATGGTGTGCCAGCATATGCAATTAAAACTTTATTCGAAGATGCTGGTTGGAGTAATGATAATATCCCTTCTTGGCAAATTGAAAAATTCACGATAGCATTTGAAAATTCAACATGGGCATTCACAATTTGGGATGAAGAAGAGATGATTGCGATGGTTAGAGTCATTTCTGATGGAATCATGATCGCGAACATAGTAAATTTAGTTGTGAAATGTGAATATAGAGGGAAGGGATTAGGTAAGAAACTTGTCGCTCTTTGTTTGCAAAAGTTGCCACATGGAGACTGGTTTGCACATACATCTGCGAGTAATTTTGATTTTTATAGAAGTTGTGGTTTTGAGGTGAGAGAGTTATCGAAAAATGGAACATGTGCGTACTACGGGTATCAAGTAGCAAAAAAAGATGGGCACCGATAAAAGTAAGATAGTGTAGAAAAAGGATCGCTATTTTAATAATATAAACTGAACTGAGACTCATTTTATGATAAAATAAAAGAAAATTCTGTTTATTAAACGGGGGATAAAAATGAATGTAAAAGTTGGGGATGTATTTAAATACGAAAGAAGATTTACTGAGGAAGAGGTTTTTGAATTTGCAAATATTACAGGAGATAAAGGTAGGCATCATATGGAATATGATGAAAATGGACGTTTAATGGTTCATGGTTTATTAACTGCTAGTATTGGAACGAAAGTAGGAGAAGAATTACATTACATAGCAAGAGAATTAGTAAGTGAGTTTATTAGACCGGTTTTTACAGGAGATACGATCACTTGTGAATTAACTTTAACAAATGTTGAACAGATGGAAGGATATAAAAAGGTTTCAATAGAGTCAGTTTATCGCAATCAACATGAAAAGACTGTACTAGTTGGGACAAGTTATGGAGTTATAAGGGGATAAAAAGAAGCCTGATTTACAGGCTTCTTTTTTATTTAATAAACACGTTTTCGATTTTCTGCATGACTAGAGATGAGTAATAATGCAGTTTCTTCTCCCATATTACGAACAATATGAGGAACACATGCATTCCAAGAGAAAGAATCACCTTCTTCTACAATTGCAATATCTTCTCCATGTTGAACTTCTAGTTTTCCGCGTAATACAAGGTGACATTCTTCCCCTTCATGGGCATTTGGTATATTTTCTTTCGGAAACCCAGCAGGAATTTCCACGAGATTTAGGCGAAGGCCACCTTGCTCTGCAACATGTTCAATTCTTTGTTCATCTTTTCCGTATACACTGTATTTACGCTCTCCCTTTTTGACAACTTTCAACCGATCTTTTTGTTCTAATAATAAATAGGGAAGGGGAACGTTTAAAAAATTGGAGATTGTTTCTAAAGTTGAGATAGATGGTGATGTTTTATTATTTTCAACCTGACTCATAAATCCTTTAGAAAGACCTGTTCCCTCACAAATTTGTGCGATTGTTATGCCTCTACGTTGACGAATTTCACGTATTGCAGAACCAATATTCATAAAATCAAGCTCCTTTTTGTAAACAACTATTTGTATCATAGCAAAAAAAATATATTTTTTCCCATTGAAAATGAATTGACGAATAAAAAAAATTAGTGTATGTTTTGTAATGTAAATAAAAGTTTTGTATAAGAAAACTATAAAGGAGAGAATGAAATGAATCAACATATTGGTAACTTAATTATTCGTATCGTGTTAGGGGTAACATTCTTTATGCACGGTTTAACAAAATTCCAATCGGGGATTGACAATATTGCAGGGTGGTTTACAAGCATTGGTTTACCAGGAGGTCTTGCATACGGTGTAGCAACAGCGGAAGTAGTTGGTGGTATATTGTTAATTCTAGGTTTAGGTGTAAGATATATTGGATTATTATTTGCACTTGTAATGGTTGGAGCAATTGTAAAAGTAAAATGGTCAGCTGGTTTATTAGGAGATGGAAAAAATCCTGGCTTCGAATTAGAACTTGCATTGTTAGCAATGGGTGCGTACTTATTTGTTGCGAAAGTAGACGGTTTTGTAGATAATTTCTTAAAAGAGAGAATGTTAAAGAAGAACTAAATTAAATGGGGGGCTAACAAGATGAGTTTTCAACTTCATCCCGATACAACACTTGATGTTGTTCATTTATATGTATCAAATATAAAGAAATCACTAGAGTTTTATACAGAAGTACTAAGTATGAAAGTACTAAAAGAAGATGAAATGGTCGTTACATTTGGGAATGAAAATAACGAACCACTCCTTATCATTGAAGAAAAGAAAGAAGCTTTACCAAAGCAAAGAGGGAGAACGGGGTTATATCATTACGCAATTTTACTACCAAGTAGACAGGATTTAGCGAATATTCTTCGTCATCTTGTAGAAATGGTATATCCACTGCACGGCGGAGCCGACCATTACTTTAGTGAGGCCCTTTATTTAGCTGATCCAGATGGAAACGGGATTGAAATTTATCATGATCGCCAAAAAGAAGTTTGGCGTGATGAGAATGGAGAACTACCATTTGTTAGTAACCCGTTAGCTGGTGAAGAATTATTGCAGCAAGGAATTGCGTGGAATGGTTTTCCAGCTGGTACTGTGATGGGGCATATTCATTTCCATGTAGCTGATTTGGAAGAAGCGAAACGTTTCTATGTGGATGGTCTTGGTTTTGAAGTAACAATCCCAGCTCGTAATGGCGCGTTGTTCGTATCGGCAGGTGGCTATCATCACCATATCGGTTTAAATACGTGGCAAGGTGAAGGAGTAGCACCGCAAATGCCAAATTCTGTTGGCTTGAAATATTTCACAATTGTACTAGCAGATGAAAAACAAAAAGAGCAAGTATGTGAAAGCTTAAAAAATATTGGCAAGATTGCTACGTACAAAGATGGAATATTACAAGCACAGGATCCATTTGGACATTGTATCCATTTCAAAGTTAAAGGAGAAGCCTAAAAAAGGCTTCTCTTTTTTTTACTTTCTTATAATTGCTTTTTCGTTTTGTAAAAATAGTTCATCAAACTGCTTTGCAAGCTCAAAATCTAGTTTCGTTAAACCTTTTGCATTCCAAGATGACAAAGTAATAATGACTGCTTTATACTGGATAAGGATAAATGGATGGTGATTACGTTCTTCTGATAGTTTGGCGGCTTCAGAGACAAATTCGACTCCTTTTAAGTAGTCGGAAAACATATATTTTCGTTCAATCCATTTTTCATCTTTTATCATCCATTTATCCACCTTTAATAATTCCCCTTGAACTTCTTCTTCAGTTAATCGTAGCATCATTTTTCACATCCTTTACATGTAGTAGTGCAAGACCATTGTTAATAAGGCGTGTTACAGCTTCGTCAGTTGTGAAAGTAGAAAGTTGTTGTAATAATGCTGCTGATGTTTCGTGCCCTTTGTTATGCTCTAAAAGTAATTCTAATATTTCAAGGCGAAGCAACCATTCTTTCGGATAAAATTTATTTAATACCTCTTGAATTGCTCCTAATTGATCGACATGTGCGTCGTGTAAAATACCTCCACCTCGAATATCACGAACTGTTTGATACATACGATCCAGCTCAGTTAATGCAAGAGGTGCTGGAGTTTCTTCTGTTTCTTCATCAATTGGGAAAAATGATGCTGCATCTGCTGCTCCTGGGAATACTGAAATGATTTGTGAGCCAACAGCCATATCAAATGCACCCCATGAAGCATCAAATAATACGCGGGCGTTATAAGTAACTGTGCAATCGATAAAGGAAATAAGAGCAATTTTCTTATCATTTTTTATAATATCTGTTACTTTTCCTTTTATATGAATACCACTTGCAAAAGTAAACTCGGCAATATTTCCAATTGTAATTCCTAATGATTGTAGTTGTTCATCTGTACAATTTTCTAATGCAATATTTTCAGTGAGTAATCCAATTGGTGTTCCAAAGCCGTCACTGTGTACAGCGGTAGAATGATTCGCTAGCTCCTTATTATGAATTGCTAATGCAGTTGGCGAATTTGTTCGCATGTAAATCACTTTACCTGCATCGTTTTCAATTGTCTCGCTGAATGTACCTGTAATCTGTAATCCACTAGTTAGTTCAGCAGTTGCATAGTTTTCAGAGCGAATCGCTTTTTCTAAACCTTCCTTTCCACCTGTTTTAAAGGCCATCGTTTCAGCAAATGTCTCAAGTGCTTCGGTCAGCTCTTCAAATGATTCACAAACAAATAGTTGTGGTTGCATTTTTGTTACGTCATAAGTTGTACCTGTACATGCCTCGATAGAGAATGGAATCTTTTCTACAGCGTCTGTTAAGCAATGTTTGCTTTCGCCAACAGAAGAAAGGAGACCAGCACCATATATTTTTGGAGCATCTATATTTCCGATTAACCCATATTCTACTGTCCACCAGAAAAGACGTGAAATTTGTTCAGCTTCTGATAAACCAGAAACTAACTTTTGTTTTTCAATTACAGTATTTTCAGCAGCGGCAACTTCGTCAGGAGTAGAAGTAGGGCTTTCTTTTACGATTGTTAATGTACGAACAGCTTCAAAAGCATCATGTTCTTCCTTTGTAGAGAAAGCTTTCGCACCAATTTGTCCAAAGCGTTTCACATACTTCGCATATGTAGGATCCAGTAAAATAGGTGCGTGTCCTGCTGCTTCGTGTACGATATCTGGAGCTGGTGTGTACTCGATATTTTCTACTTTGCGAATATCTGTTGCGATTGGTAGTAAGCCGTGTCCTTGGAAATCAAAGAATGCTACACCGGGAATAAGCCCATCAATTGTTACAGCTCCCCATCCGCTTGGTGCTAAACAGTCATTCATTTCTTCTACCTTTGGAATTGCATCTATATTTATACCAGATGATTGTAGTCCGTTCACATAGGCTGGATGAGCAACGTCTTTTAAGAAACTATGATTTTGTCTCATAATGTAACGCCAAACAGCGTGATTCACCGGTGTATATTGATCATAATGCTGTGTGGATACGAATGGTTTTAAATGCGATGGAATTTCTGTTTTCTTTGTCATTTAGACATCCTCCTTGTTTTCTATAAAATTGAATATTGGTTGGGTATAGCTAGAACCACCACCTTTCAAAAATGTAAGCGCTTATAAAATTTTATCATAAGATTCGGAATTATTTAACATTTGTTTCTGTGAGAAATAGAAAAAGCCCCTATCGGAAAATCCGATAGGGGCGAAAGAATCGCGGTACCACCCTATTTGTAAGTGAAAACATACTTACATCTCAATTAATGATAACGGAAAAACTCCGTCTTTTCCTTCATGCGTACAAGCACTACGAAAAAGAAGCTCCAGAATTGTAATTCATACTTATATATGTGCTAATTTCCACCGACCATTAGCTCTCTGTAACAGGGATATAAGATATTACTGCGATTCTTTCAACGCGTATATATGAAATTGTGCAAAAGGGAAGGACGCAAAAAAGCCCCTATCGGAAAATCCGATAGGGACGATAAAAATCGCGGTACCACCCTAATTGTAAACAGAAAAATTGTTTACCACTCACTTTAAGATAACGGAAAGATCCGTCTTTCTCTTCATGCATTATCTGCACTACGGGAAAGAAGCTCCAGAATTGTAATTCACGCTTGTATATGTACTGATTCGCACCAACCATCAGTTCTCTGAGACAGGGATATAAGTCGCTACTAGTATTCCTTCAAAGCCGATATATAATTCGTTCAACTAAACTATGTTTCGTATTATAAAACTATTTTTAAAAGATTGTCAACAAAAATTTTATCCCGCTATTTGTGGGCAGTAAAACTCCTACCTCAAAATTCGGCCGGAGCAAAGATGTTAGATGGAATCTTTACTGTCCGTAAACGTCCGATTGGTGAGGACTGATTAAAGTTTCACTTTATTTCACTTCTAAATCAACATTTAAATTAGTTGTATTTCCAGCTGCATCAGTTGCCACAATGTGAATTATATTTTTACCTTCTTGTAATTGAGCACGATCTAAATAAAGGCCATAGCTTTTCTCCCAAGGGTTCAGGAATGCCTGTTCCCATACACCATTTCCGTTGATTTCATACTGTAGTCTCACTGGAATTCCAGGTGCGACCCAACCAGATTCTGTCATCCAATCTAGTAGAATATCGTCAACTTTTCCACTAATCACAAGATTTTCTTGATCAATTTCATATGTTAATTTCGGTGCAGTTCGGTCAATGAATACAGCCGCTGTTTGTTTCGTTTCTCCACCTGAGTTAGAAGCAACGGCTTCGATTTGGTATAAACCGTCCGCTAGTGGTGATCCATCTATTTTGGTTCCATTCCATTTGAATGGTTTATAACCTGCTGTTTCATTTTTACCTTGATAAATCATACCTTGGTATGTCACACGTTCTTTTGTAACTAAGTTAGCATGTAACGTTATATCTTCGACTGGAGCAACTAAATAGTAGTTGATGAGATTATCATCTAATATGTTATCGCCGTTTGGACTAAACGTAGAATTAATAATTTCGAGACCATCGATCCGTTTATAATCTTTAGGGTCAATACTAAATGTAAATGGAATTCGAATTTCTTCTTTTGATCCTTGTTCTTTTACATACACATTCCCAGTATATACACCTTGTGGTAATGAGCTATCGACAGTGATAGTCAATGGTTTTTCAGTATTACTATTCGGTTGTATGCTAATCGATGAAGGGACAGAAGTTTTTACTTTTGTTTTTGTATTTGCATCTAGTAATTCTACACGAGTTGAAAAGCTTTTCTTTTTATTAGAAAGATTTTGTAACGTAATATTTTGCGTCAGTTTTACTTTGCCACTATTTGGCTTAATCAGACCAAAGCTGACATTGTTAGGCTTTACTAATACATCTGTTTGAGCTGCTTTTGGAATGTTAATTAAGCCAGATCCTTGTGTCATAACAGGATACGTATTTTCATTAACATCTTTTAAAGTTTTTGCTGTATTGGCAAGGGATGCTTTTACTTGTTCCGTCGTCCAATCAGGATGCATTTGACGTAATAGAGCAACTGCTCCAGTTACTTGCGGCGCAGCCATACTTGTTCCGTTATGAGATTCATAGCCGCCTCGTGGTACTGTACTAGTAATTTGTACTCCAGGTGCTACGATATCTGGTTTTATAAGCCAACTTCCTTGTGACGGACCTCTGGAACTAAAGTTGCCAATTAATTCAGTAGGAACGGGTTGTCCAATTTTTATGTTTTTCTTGCGCTTTGTAATTAAGTTTTTCAACTCTTCACCGTTTACATTTGATAATTGCATAACTGGAAGGGCTAGGTTTTCACGTGCAAAGTATTCAGGCATAATATTGATTTCTTTTTCTGTAGAAATTAATAGTACACCAAGTGCACCAGCTTGTTTCGCTTGTTCAGCTTTTACTAACGTACTAGAAGTACCTTGTAAAACAAGTGCAAATTTTCCTTTCACATCTTGTTTTGCATAATCGCTTGGATTACCATAGCCAACATATACAAGTGGAGAATCATTTCCTATTGGAAAATCAGATTTTGATAACGGTAATCCTTGATATGTTTTACTGGAACCAGCTACTTGGAATGTTGGAAACGGGATAGAAACTGTAGATGCGCCAACTGATATAACACTGCTTGCATTACCAGGTGCATCAACAGACCAAGGTTTTGGGCCATCATTTCCATTGGAAACAACTGCAGTAACCCCAAGTTTTGCTGCACGTTCTAACGTTAATGTTACAGGTTGATCAGGTACATTTAAATCTTGTCCAAGGGATAGATTTAACACATCAGCACCATCTTGAATCGCCCGTTCAATACCTTGAATAATATCGTCCGTTGTACCAGTTCCACCGTCATTCATTACACGATAGGCTAGAATAGAAGCATTTGGGGCAACGCCTTTAATTTTTCCGTTACCAGCAATAATTCCAGCTACATGAGTACCGTGTACGTTACCATCCATTGGATCGTCATCTTCATCCACTGTGTCATATCCACCGATATAATTTGCCTTTAAGTCAGGATGTGTATAGTCTACACCAGAGTCGATAATCGCTACTTTCATACCTTTTCCATCAAGCGGTTTGCCAGATGGATCTTTTAACTTCCATGCTTCAGGAGCGCCAATTGTCGGTCCACCAATATTAGGCGCTTCTTCGCTAGTAGCACTTTTCGCTGTTTCATGCAATTTATATGTTAAGTTCGGATAGACTGCTTTTACTTCAGGTAAAGAAGCAAGAGCGGTAATTTGATCTCCAGGAACTGAAATAGAGAAACCTGAAAATAACGTATTATAAACTTCTTTAATTTTTGCACCAGGTGCTTTTTCTTTTATTTTCTTAGTTGTATCTTCTTGTGCCTTTTTAAGTTCGGCATGATAGGACTGTGCATTACTATTTTGTAAATCTGGAGCATGCTGAATGTTACTTTGCGCAGCAAGAGGCGCATGTTGCAATTCTACAATTACAGATATTTCTTTTGTTGTTTTTGTTTCAACATGTTGAGCAATTTTATTTTCTCCCCACTGTTCAATCGTTGTTTGTAGTTGTGGACTAAATTGCTTCTCCTTTTGCAGTGACTCAGCATGGGCGCTTAAAGCTCCAAAACTTGAAAAGACGAGCGCCATACTTAATAGTGTAGATGTAGTTTTTTTCATTGAAACTCCCCCTAATAAAAAGTGCCAATATTCCAAAAAATAATCTTACAAATTTATCTATAATTACATAATCGGATGTCAGCTAAACTATATTTTCGACATAATTCATACCAATCCTCTTTGAATTGAAAATTTATTGGGAAATTTTTTGGGATTATGTCGAATGGGGGATTTTTCACATATTGTAGGTGGGGTGTGAGGAATGCTATGAGGGAAATGGAGGAGTGTTATGAAACGGTTCATAGTAAGCGTTGGTACAATGTTAATCGTATTTTTATGTTCAATTATTAATATTAGCGCGGAACATAATGGGGGAAAGGTGAAAGTTGCTTTTATTCGTCATCATGACCTTTGGATTAAAATTGATGGGAAAGAAAAACAAATAACAAAAGGTGAGTACATAACAGGGCCAAAATGGTCCCATGATGGAGAATGGCTTGCCTATGCTAAAGGAAAGAAGCAAAACACTTTGGAATTGTACCGATTGGAAGATGGAAAGAAAGTTAGGCCATTGCAATCTGAAGTATCGAATTATCAATGGTCACCAAAAGAGAATACAATTGCATTTGTATTTATGAATACATTAAATACGTTTGATGTCAAAAATAAGAATACAGATTTTGAAAATGTATCGGCTGGTGTGGGTGATTATGCATGGTACCCTGATGGAAAGAAGTTTCTTGTATCTTCTGAAGCACACTTACTTCCAACAGGTTGGACAGGAGCTCAGCTATATGAATTGCAAAAAGATGCACATATGAATCCTCACAAAATGAAGCATTTGTATGCATTACCAAATGAACATGATGATTTTCTAGCGCTAGTTGCAAGTGGGTTTGAGTGGTCACCAGATCAAAGGTGGATTTCATTTTTAGCGGTACCGACAGCTTCATGGTCAGCTGATAGTAATACGCTTTGCTTAGTTCGAGCAGATGGAAGTCGATTTGAAAAGGTAGATCAAATGTTATTAAACCCACAATGGTTCAAATGGGCGCCATCCAACAATATATTAGCTTATATTGAAGGGAGCGGGAGAGTTGCGTTAGAGAATAAACATTTAAAAGTAAAAGAACTGCCGGCACTTCAGCAGAACACCTTTACGCCGAAAGGATATGTCGATTGGGATTTTGCATGGAAGAACGATAAAGTAATAATCGTTTCACGAGCAAAAGAGGCAGGGATAGAAACTCCGCCAGAAAAAAGGCCACTACCATCTTTATATGAGATTGATAGTACAAGCGACGAACAACATCAAATCACAAAGCCACCTCATAAGCAAGGTGACTATCATCCCATCTTTATGGAGAAGAACAATCAATTAATATGGATACGTTCAGACCGTAAGAAAGCCAATGTATGGCTGTCCAATAGTGATGGGACACAGGAAAAGAAGTGGATTGAAAATATAGATGTACCAGAATGGTATTATGAGAAATGGAACTGGGAAAATGTCATCTCGGTGAAAGAAGAATAAAAAACATGCCTAAAAAATAATTTTAGGCACGTTTTTTTATTGTTATTTATGTGTTTTATTTGGCTTTTTTTTCGCGGGGTTTCCGTTTCCCTGACGCTTTCTGTTTTGTTCATCTTTTGCTTGTTTTTCATGTAGTGTATCTAAAAAGTCATTCGAGTTACTCATTTTTATATCGCTCCTTTCATTTCGTCCTAATTACTATAACCATTTAGGAGGATAATCATGAGATAAAAGTTAAGCGCTTAATTTTCTTCGATAGTATACGTAAAATATGCCATATGTAATAAATAGCATAAGTAAAACTTGTAACTCTACATTTTCTTTTAAAATAGTTGCGACAGAAGATGGTAAGTAAGGTGATGTATTACTCGTTCCTAAACCTAACCATTTGTTTAAGAGGTTAATGATACAAAACATGAAAACACCAGACCAGCTTGCAATAATTGCTTTCTGTTTAATCTTTGTTTCACGTTCATCATCTGTAATCCAAGGATTAGCAGTTTTATCACTATTAAAAAATCCATTTATGTATCCCCATATGATCATTCCGATAAAGGCGATAATCCATTTCATATTTGTGATTCCTCTCTCTCTTGTAAAAAGTATTTTACATATATAATTGTAATGTTTTCCAATTAATTGTGTCAAATGTTTTTTACATACCAGTTTTTCATATAGCAGGAATAAAGAATGAGATAGGGAAGAAATATGTAAGAGGATTTCATAGTGAGAGGAGGCTGGATATGAAACTCGTCTTTGTTCGGCACGGTGAAGGAGAACATACAAAAGATTTGCCGTCAAGTTTACAAGTGTTGCATCCACCATTAACGGATGAGGGAAAGAATCAGGCTAAATTACTTCAATTCAATGTGCCATTACAAGAAACGGATATATTAATTGTTAGCCCTACATGTAGAACTTTACAAACAGCGGCAATATGGAGTGCGAAAGTAGATTGTCAAACAATCGTCCATCCATATGTATCCCCGCGTATTTTTCCTTATCGAGAAGGAGCGAAAACATTACCATGTGACGACATAGTAGATCAGGGGATAATAACAAATTTATTTCCACATTTTTCGATAGAGAAAAGTAAAAATAAGCAGTTATGGATGGAAGGTATAAATACTATTTCAGAGAATAGGTTTCAGCAAATAGTAGATGAATTTCTTCTTTGGTGTTATGAGCTAGGTGCTGAAAGAATTTGCATTGTATCTCACGACGGGACAATTACAGCATATAGGCAATATGTGCAGAAAGTCGTTTTAACTAGATCTGATTTTTTGCAAGAAACGGGTATATATGAAATGGATGTATCCCTTAAAAGTCTGATTGATGAGATCTAATGATAGGATGGAGGGTGTATTTTGAATGTTGCACTAGTAGTTGGCTTTAACTCTGATTTAGAGGCGCAATCAATCCGAGCATCGCTTGAATATTTTGGGGCAAAAGTTATAACATACTGGATTGGTAGACCGAGAGAGTTCATTAATATTCTTTCTGGAAAGGGTTTATATAACGATATCAATTATGTTATTTTTTGCTTTCATGGTGAGGAAGGAAAGTTTGTCATGGAAGAGTTAGGTGAAGATATATATGAACAAGATGAACCGAGGGGATACTTTGGTGCAGCAGAAATTTATAAATATGCAAAATTGCATAATACACATATTGTAAATAGTGGTTGTACATTAGGGGAGCGAAAACTAGCAGAATCTTTCTTACGTAGTGGGGCCAAATCGTATATTGGATCGATAGATTATGTAGATGGGAATGCAGCACTTATGCTTACAATACGCTTATTTTATGGGCTTATTAACCATGGAAAAACGTTAGAAGATGCTTTTCAAGAGGCGAAATTAATCGATGAGGAGACACATACATTTCAATTCTATAAATAGTAAAAAACGCCTTTATTCTATATTCGAATAAAGGCGTTTCACATTTAACTCACATTTTTTTTACATTTTCTTCAATGAAAATGATTATCACCTATGGTATGATATGTTCAAGTTTTTACAGGTAAAAAAAGTTACTATATAAACGTTAGTTTTGAATGTTTCATACACATTTCACGAATTATTCATAATTAACGTTTTAAAAATAAGTAACTAATGTTATTATATTATCTGTAACTAACTTAATTACAACTTTAGGAGGAAGATATGGTTATTCAATTTTTAAGAGAAAACAAAGCAGTTTCTTTTGTGTTGGCAATAATTCGAGTGTATCTTGGTTACACATGGTTAATGGCTGGAATCGGTAAACTACAAGGAAAAGGATTCGATGCAACTGGTTATTTACAAGGTGCAATTGAAAAATCTAAAGGAGCACAACCGGCCGTTCAATCTTGGTGGGCATCATTTTTACAAGACTTCGCAATTCCAAACGTTGATTTATTTAATACACTTGTAATGTGGGGAGAGATTTTAGTCGGGATTGGTTTAATTGTAGGCTGTTTAACAAAAACAGCGGTCTTTTTCGGTCTTGTAATGAACTTTTCCTATATGTTTAGTGGGTCAATTGGTGTAAACCCTGAAATGGTTATCCTATCAATGTTCGTTCTAGTCTCTGGTATGAACGCTGGTAAATTTGGAATAGATGGTTTCGTTATTCCGAAAGTATTAGGATCAAAAACTCAAAAACGCCAAAAGCAAGCTGCTTAATATATGAAAGCGGGTATCTCAAAATGAGATACCCGCTTATTTTATTTTTCAACTGTATTGTTCTTAAAGAAGTGTTTTACATACCCTACAAATTCTTGTGGCTCTTGACGAAATGGTGCATGATAACCTTTTTCGATAATATGGAAAGTACTATTTTTTAAGAATTGATGATACGTTTCTCCTTCTTTCCAAGAGACGCTACTATCATTTCTTCCCCATATAATTAAGGTTGGTTGTTTAATTTCATTTGCATTGATTTGAAGACGTCTAGGCCATAATTTCATTTTATTGTAATGCTCTTCATCATTACGCTTGGATTTCACTTTGCTCTCATCATAATCTGCAATAGTAGAAACGGTATTTAAATCAGTCGATAACTGTGGTTTTGATGAACCTTGTTTATTAACGAATGTATGAGGGCCGCCTGTAGCGTCGGTTAAAATAAGGTGGGTAACGGCTTCAGGATATAAATACGTTAAATTAAGGGAAATTTCTCCACCCATTGAGTGTCCTAGTATCGCAAACGAATCATAACCTAGTTTTTTCATTAATTTATAATACAAATTTGCATGGGTTGGGAAAGAATAGTAAAAATCCATTGGCTTAGATGAGCGCCCGAATCCTAAAGCATCTACAGAAATAATTGTACGATCTTTTGCTAAGTCTGAGTAAATCTTTTGAAAACCATCTGACGATCCTCCAAATCCATGGATCATAAGTAAAGGTGGTTTTTCATTACCAATCTTTTTAAAGTAAATGGTTTGACCATCTATTTCTACCATTTTTTCTTCGGTAGCTAGTTTCGCTGTAAGTGTATTTTTAACTTGTTTTACTTGTTCTACTGGCTTTTCTGCTGCACTACATCCTACTAAAAGTGTAAGAGTAAGACAACCTACCATAAAATAGCTAAATCGCTTCAATGAGGTGTCCCCTTTCTAACATAACGCTGTGTCTATCATAGCAAATAGCATATTACGATTTCCAGGAAGTTGGCTACCATTTTTCATCATAAGAGGTGAAAGAAGCGTTTCTTGGAAATTTTCTGTTTGAAGAAATTTACGAAATGAAAATTGTGAATGTGGGACATCGATCCTTACTGTGCCATTCCAACACTCGCAGATCTTCTTTAATAATTGAATAGCATCCTTCTCTTGCTTTGCGATAAGTGGAGTGATGCATAATATAGTACCTTTTTGTATACATAAGGAAAAAGCTTCTATACAGTTATTTCTCTCAATTTTAAAAGAGTGTATGGCTCTTGGTAATAGTAATGAGTAAAGTAAGGAACGATTAGCTCCAGTTGTAATTTGATCGAGAGAAATAAGTGATATAAGGTCTGGTTTTTTCACTTGTTGTGTATGAGCGATATGTGTCTTAGTAGTTTGTTTTTCAAAACGATGAATCGTCGTTACTGTTTGAAATCCGAATGATGTATAAAGAGGCTCACCAGCTTTTGTTGCAATAAGTGCAATTGGTTTTTTTAGTTGAGTGTGTTCTAAGCAACGACTTAGCAACATCCGACCGATGCCTCGGCCTTGAAAATTAGGATGGACGATTAACATGCCAATAGTAGAAAAACTATTTTTAAAAGGAAATACTCCTCCAGCTGCAATCAATTTATTTTCATGCATATAACCGATAAGTGTGCCGAGAGAAAGATACATTTCGAATTGTTTTTTCATAAATGCTGTATCTTGTAACCATCCAATAGATTTGCAAAGGTCGAGTAAATCAAAAATAAAAGATTCATCTAGATTTATTGTTTTCATAAATGCTCACCACATTTCTATTAATTTTTATAAAAGTAGATTGAAAGTGTTAAATAAGAGATTTACTTTAAATGAAATCCAACTTATTTATATTTTGATTGTAAAGGGGAAGGAGGTTGCTATGAAAGGACAAAGTTATACAAATTATAACTGATATTTACATAAGTTAACAAAAAATTTACATATAACTAATTTTCTCTTAATAGTCTTCTATTAAATTTGATAGTGGGAAATGAATAACCTAATTAGGGGGACAATATAGTGAAAAAGTTTGTAAAAAAAGCATGGCCATTTGCAGTTGTGGCGTCGTTAGCTGTTACTTCGGTAGCAACATGGAATTTTACTCGTTCTAGTGAGGTTAATGCAGATGAGAGCGGAAGCAATGCAAAGATTAAAAATGTCATCGTATTAATTGGGGATGGTATGGGACCTTCATATATGACGGCTCACCGTTATATGAAAGATAATCCAAAAACTTTTGAGATGGAATCTACAGAATTTGATAAGCATCTTGTAGGAACGCAAAAGACATATCCGGAAGATGAACATGAAAATATTACAGACTCTGCATCTGCAGCAACAGCTATGTCAGCAGGAATTAAAACATATAATGCAGCAATTGCAGTTGATAATGATAAAGCAGAAGTGAAAACTGTTCTTGAACAAGCGAAAGAAAAAGGGAAATCAACAGGATTAGTTGCTACTTCTGAAATTACACATGCAACACCAGCGGCTTTCGGTGCGCATGACATTAGTCGTAAAAATATGGACGCAATTGCAAATGATTATTTTGATGAGAAAATTAAAGGAAAGCATAAAGTAGACGTTATGCTTGGCGGCGGTGTAAATAACTTTGTTAGAAAAGATCGCAATCTTACAGAAGAATTCAAGAAATCTGGTTATAGCTACGTAACAGATCGAAATCAATTGTTAAATGATAAAAACGATCAAATTCTAGGTTTATTTGCACCAGGCGGATTAGATAAAATGATTGATCGTACTGATAAAACACCTTCATTAGAAGAGATGACAAATGCAGCAATTGATCGTTTGAATAAAAATAAAAATGGTTTCTTCTTAATGGTTGAAGGAAGTCAAATCGACTGGGCTGGACACGATAATGATATCGTAGGTGCAATGAGTGAAATGGAAGACTTTGAAAAAGCATTTAAAGCAGCGATTGAGTTTGCGAAAAAAGATAAAAATACGTTAGTCGTTGCAACGGCAGACCACGCTACTGGCGGATTATCTTTAGGTGCGAATGGTGAGTATAACTTTAAAGTAGATCCAATTAAAGCTGCAAAACGCACACCAGACTTCATGGCAAATGAGATTGCAAAAGGTGCAAATGTGGAAGAAACATTGAAAAAATATATTGATTTACAGTTAACACCAGAAGAAATTAAAGCGGTAAATGATATAGCTCCTTCAAAAGATGTAACAAAGATTGATAATGCGATTGAGGATATTTTCAATAAGCGTTCGGTTACAGGATGGACGACAGGTGGACATACAGGGGAAGATGTAAACGTATATGCATTTGGCCCAGGTAAATACTTGTTCTCTGGCGTTCAAGAGAATACAAATATCGCTAAACGTGTCTTTGATATTGTTGGCGGTGGCGATCCGAATAAAGGAAGACGCTAATTATAAATGAAAGTGAGGCGAAATGCCTCACTTTTCTTTTTAGGAGATGGGAAAGATGAAGGCTTTTTTCATGGGAATAGGATCCCTTCTAATAGGTGTATTATTGCTAGTTGGATGTCAATCCAAGGAGAATCATATAGAACAAAAATCTACTACTACAAAAACTGAGGAAAAGGTACAAATAACGAAAGAAGAAGAAAAATCGATTCAAGATGTTATGGAGAAATTTGTACGGACGACAAATGAAAAAAATCTTGCTGAACATATGGAGTTATTCTCAAAGAAGATGCCTAGTGCTGAAGATTTAAAAACACAAAAAGAAGCCGTTTTTCAAAAGGGAAATAAGAAAATTGAATTGGAACATATAGAAATGAAAGCTAGTAAAGTAGGGTATGTTGTAGTTGAAACAAAGGAAAAGGAAATAGATGGGGAGGTCACTCTTCAGAAAAATGTACAGTATGCGCTTGGAAAAGAAGAAGATGGCTGGAAAATTGAAGAAGTTCGCACGATAGGGAAGAAGTAAAGTGAAACTTTAATCAGGGAGTCTTCCTACCTGTAAATAGCGAAATAAAAAAGGTTCTCATTGGCGAGAACCTTTTTTTATAGTGGTAACATAATTTGATTTGAGCATGCTTCGATTTCATCAATATCTTGGCGGATTGTTGCCATTTTATTATCAAGATCTTCAGCTTTCATTGCTGCATCATGTAGTTCATCTTTTAAATACTCAGGTATTTTCCCCTCATATTTATAATAAAGTTTATGTTCTAAACTTGCCCAAAAGTCCATAGCAAGTGTACGTAACTGGATTTCTGCAAATACATCTTTTGTACCAGAATTTAGGGATAAAGGATATTTAATAATCATGTGTAAACTTTTATATCCGTTTCCCTTTGGATTAGCGATATAATCTTTTACTTCTATGACTTCCATATCTTCACGCTTTTGAATGACTTCTTTTAAATGATAAATATCTTCTACGAAGCAACATGTAATACGAATGCCGATGATATCTTGTAAATGCGTTTGCGCATGTTCAACTGTCGGTAATAAATTTTTACGCTCAAGCTTTTTAATAATACTTTCAGGTTGTTTTAATCTTGTTTTTATATGTTCAAACGGGTTGTAATCCTCTAAAAATTGAGCTTCCCGGTTCATAATTTCAAATTTAGTTTTTAACTCTTCTAAAGCAAATGTATACGGTAGTACAAAAGCTTTCCAGTAGTTAACTGTTGATTGATTATATTCCATTTATATACACACCTTTTCCTATTTACAAGTGAGGTTGTTATTATACTAAATACCAAAGCATATAAGCGCAAGCAGCAAATGATGAAATCATAAAACGATATTTAGTTTTCATACTTTCAACTCCTTTCGAGTAAGATTCTATATGAATAAACGTGATTGTTAATAAATTCACTATGTACAATTCTTATAGTAATAGATTCGTGTGAATTTCGTATGAACTAATTGTTTCAGATTTTTGTCTTTTTTTTGTAAATCATCAGTATTATCTATAATTTAAAGTGTTTTCATTTGATTTATTCAATTGTATGAATTAATGTATATTTGAATTTATGGTTATTAAGGAGGCTATACGGTGAACTTTGAAGAATTAGCAGTTGCCAGACGTTCCGCAATGAAATTTGAACAAGGAATAGAAATCCCTGATGAGGATTTTAAAAAAATATTTGAGCTAACAAAGCTTTCGCCATCTTGTTACAATTTGCAGCATACACATTATGTTGTAATTCGTGATAAAGAGCGAAAAGAAAGATTAAAGGAGTTAGCTTTTAGGCAATATAAAGTATCGAGTGCATCTGCGGTAATACTTGTTTGTGGTGATAAGAGAGCATACCAAAATGTCGAAAATATTTATTTTGGTATGAAGGTTTTAAAGATGATTGATGAATGTGAATATAAAGATACAATTAAGCAAACGAAAGGGCTATATGAAGGAAAAGGAGAACGCTTCATGGAAGAGGAAGCGATTAGAAATGCATCGTTAAGTGCGATGACTTTTATGTATGCAGCTAAATATTACGGCTATGATACGTGCCCAATGATCGGTTTCGATGAAAAAGCAGTGCAAAGTGAATTGAATATGCCGGAGCATGTAGTACCTGTTTTAATGATTACGATAGGAAAAAGCGATACTACTAAAATTCGCCCACGAGGATATCGAAAGCCGATTAGTGAGTTTGTTACATATGAAACATTTTAAAAAAAGGTATAGATTACTTAAACAAAAGGGTTCTATTTAGATCCCTTTTGTTTTGTAATTGACAAATAGAATAAAGTTATATAACATATAAATCGTAATCATTACGTTTTAGTTTGCGATCTTTGAAAGAAAGGAGAATTGCATATGCGTGTAAATATTACATTAGCTTGTACGGAGTGCGGTGATCGTAATTATATTTCTAAAAAAAATAAACGAAACAATCCAGAGCGCATCGAACTAAAAAAATATTGTCCACGATTAAAGCGAGTAACGCTACATCGTGAGACGAAGTAGAAGACTAGAGATATCTCTAGTCTTTTTTGTTTAGAGTTATTTGGTTTTGTTTGTTATAATTACCTTAAATTGTAATAGAGGGAGAGGTATGATGGATCAAAAAGATAAAGAAAGAAAAAAGCAAGTGGCTCATATGATTGACATTCCAGATGATTATAGGCTTGTCGTAGATGATCAAGAAGGTGTGGATGACCCATATCATCTATTATGGTGGGAACATAAAGAGGATGAGGAGAGAACGATACAAGTTACGCTGAATAGACATACTGATAATTTAATTGAATTTAGTATAGATGATAAAAAATATTTTTCGAGTGGTAAGGAAGCGATAGGAGAGAAGAAAGCAAGAGAGATTGCAAATGCATTCTTAAAAAAATATACAAAAGAAGGATATGAATTTTATACATATGTAACGGTTAAGGACGACAGGCGTGGTCGGAAAGAAGTAAATTTTATGCAAGAAGTGAATGGTTATCCATTGCCGAATACAGGGTGTGTCGTGCAAGTTTGTCCTTCAGGTAATGTTGTGCATTTTCGTTATAATGGACAAAAAGCTATCGAGAAAAAACGTTATGGCCAAGTGAAATTATTGAGGAGAACGTTGTCTTAGAAAATTTGAAAGCTAGACAAGATATGAGACTTGTATTTGTGGATTTAACACACTCTTCATGTGAGTATGAAAATGGAGAGGAAGTAAAAGGGTATCATCTTGTATATGAGCCAGAACCTAGCCATGCGTTTATTAAAGCAAGTACAGGTAAAGATTTATTTGGGCCCGATCATTATAGAATAGCTTCTACAGCACCAGTTGTTAAAGCGATAAAAAACATTGAAAGAAAAGATGTGCTCGATTTATTAGATTGGGATAAAGAAAAATTTATAAAAGTAGATGAAAAAGAGGATCAGTATGAAATTCAGAGGAAATTTGTACTGAAGGAAGAATTACAAAAAGAAAGAAAAGAGAAAGATGCATATTCAATGGAGGAATTCTATAAAAAGTATTCCCCGATATTGAAACATGATAACTTCGTTGTAATTACTTTAGATAAAGAAACAAATCAATTACTTTCCTGTTTAATGTGGATGGATGAGCAAGAAAGGAAAACACTCTTATCAAGAGACCAATGTTTAGACAAAGCACTTCAATTTTTGGAGCATATTATCCCGAATGCAACAAAATATGTTCAGCTTTGGGATAATTATGAAGAGGAAGAGGGGATAGAGAGATTTTCCTTCTCAATATATGTAAATGACATTCAAGTAGAGGGAAAATATATTATGATCAACATTAATACCGAGAATGGTGCTGTGGTGCATTATTCCGGAGAGTCAAGCAGCCTTATAAAAGAATTACTTACATACGAAACAACACCAAAAGTAAAGAAGGAAAAAGCGTTAGCGATATACAGAGGGGCCATGCGAGTTCATTTAGAATGGTTTTTAGAAAATGACGTAGAGGAAACGAACTACGAACTACTGTATAAACAAACGACAGATGAAAATTGTAAAGAACCTTTCGAGTGTAGTCGAGAAATTCGTTATATTGATGCGCATACCGGGGAGAAAATTTGGAGTGAGTATTAGTAAAAGCCAATCGATACGTATCGATTGGCTTTTACTATGTTCTTAGAATCATTTATTAATTGCCGTTAAGTGGTTGAAGAATACCATCTTGAGCTTTTGACCAATCATATAGGTTTCCATCAGATCCCACTGCAAAATTTAGCGCACGAGAGTTTTCAGGAGATTCGCGTCCGTATAATACGTCGTATAGCTTAATACCATTTATTGTGCCAATTAGTTTGTCTTCGCTGGAGCCGTAACGGATTTCATTTGAGCGGGCTCCCATTCTTTTTTCTAGAACTTTTATAGCATCTTCACTTGTGAATGTAATAGTATCAGTTTGTTTATTTGGTTGCTTAGCTGGTTGTTGCTCTTTTTGTGTGTTTTTAGATTCTGCTTCAGGTTTCGTATTATTTTCAGTTTTTGTGTTGTTCTCAGTTTTTGCATTGTTTTTAGTTGTTGTGCTGTTCTCAGCTTTTGCGTTGTTCTCAGTTTTTGCATTGTTTTTAGTTGTTGTGCTGTTCTCAGCTTTTGCGTTGTTCTCAGTTTTTGCGTTGTTTTTAGTTGTTGTGTTGTTCTCAGCTTTTGCGTTGTTTTTAGTTGTTGTGTTGTTCTCAGCTTTTGCGTTGTTCTCAGCTTTTGCGTTGTTCTCAGCTTTTGCGTTGTTTTCAGTTTTTGCGTTGTTTTCAGTTTTTGCGTTGTTTTCAGTTTTTGTGTTGTTCTCAGCTTTTACACTGTCTTCAGTTTTTTTGGTATCTTCCGTTTTTGTACTGTCTTTTGATACGGCAGTATCTTGTTTAGTAGCCTCAGTTTTTGTAGGAGACGTTTGTTGTCCACAAGCTGAAAGTAAGAAAAATGATGATGTGAGTATTACAAGGTTTCTGATTTGTGATGTAGCGTATCGCATGAAAGCACCTCTTTCAAAATTTTGGAATCTTACACATTGTAATACATTGGAAAAAACATTCAAGGTATGAAAGACTTATTTCGTTCGACAAAAAGCTAAGGATTCCATATTTCTATCGTACAGACACAAACAACCTCACGCCCACATACACATAATAAAGACCACTATTTTGGCGGAGGTGAAAGGTTTGAGTCTATTCGCCGCAATTGGATATATGGTTCGAGAAGTGTTTGTCTTTGTTTCTTATGTGAAGAATAATGCGTTTCCGCAGCCGTTATCATCAGATGATGAGAGAAAGTACTTAGAGTTAATGGAGCAAGGTGATGCTCAAGCGAGAAATCTGTTAATTGAACATAATTTACGGCTTGTAGCTCATATCGTTAAAAAATTTGAAAACACAGGGGAAGATGCAGAAGATTTAATTTCAATTGGTACAATTGGGCTCATCAAAGCCATCGAGAGTTATTCGGCTGGAAAAGGAACAAAACTTGCGACGTATGCAGCACGCTGTATTGAAAATGAAATTTTGATGCATTTACGTGTACTGAAAAAAACGAAAAAAGACGTTTCACTTCATGATCCAATCGGGCAAGATAAAGAGGGGAATGAAATATCGCTTATCGATATATTAAAATCAGAGTCTGAAGATGTAATTGATATGATTCAGCTTAGTATGGAGTTAGAAAAGATTAAAGAGTATATCGATATTTTAGACGAACGAGAGAAAGAAGTAATCGTGAAGCGTTTTGGACTGGGGCTTGATAAGGAGAAAACGCAACGCGAGATTGCGAAGGCACTTGGTATTTCCAGAAGCTATGTATCAAGAATTGAAAAGCGCGCTTTAATGAAAATGTTCCATGAATTTGTAAGAGCTGAGAAAGAGAAAAAAGCGAAAGAATAACGTACATTGCAAGCAGCCATATTTTAAAATGGGCTGCTTTTCTTTTTGTAAATAAGGAAAGAAAAAGAGTTGTGTTCAGAATAAATCTATGTTCACTGTTGAAAATGACGGATTCTATCTGTAATATTAGAGGGTGCTAAACAATTTAAGAATAATACCATACTTAGTTTTCCACATGTATAATGAAACAGTTCTATATGATATGTGGGAATAAGAACCAATTTTACATATGATATAGAAGGAAAAGAAGGGGAAGCTAAAGTTATAGACTGATTAGGAGGTTTCGCAATTTGCGACGTACATTATATCGACTTATGATCGAACTTACAAATGGTCGTTTTACTTCTTATATATTACGTAAATTTGCACAATCTCGTTTGAGCTCTATCATTATTCCATCGTATGCGAAAGTTTTTCAAATTAACCAAGATGAGATGGAAAAGGGTTTGAAGGAATATAGAACATTGCATGAATTATTTACGCGTAAGCTAAAAGAAGGAAAGCGTAGTGTTGATACAGATGCATCGAGTATCGTTAGTCCTGTTGATGGTGTTTTTGCTGATCACGGTCCTATTGAGGAAACAAAAACATTTGATATTAAAGGTAAGCGTTATTCAATCGTGGATATGCTAGGTAATGAAGAACGTGCAAAGCGATATGCAGGTGGTACATACATGGTTATTTATTTAAGCCCAAGTCATTATCATCGTATTCATAGTCCGCTTTCTGGTTCTGTGACTGAAAGGTTTGTACTTGGTAGAAAATCATATCCGGTAAATCCAGCTGGTATGGAATACGGGAAAGAGCCATTATCAAAAAATTATCGCTCTGTTACAGAAGTAAATAGTGACGGTGAACATATGGCACTTGTAAAAGTAGGAGCTATGTTTGTCAATAGTATTGAGCTGCTGCATGAAAGAAGTACTGTTCAAAAAGGTGAAGAAATGGCATACTTTACATTTGGCTCAACAGTTGTGTTATTGTTTGAAAAAGATATGATAGAAGTAGTGCAGAATTTGAAGAGTGGACAAGAGCTTCGTCTTGGTGAAAAAATTGCTACTCGTTCGGCTCATAAGTAAAGAAAACATTTTATAACTGTAAGCAAGAGTTATGGACAAAGATGCTTAATGATGAAATTCCCTAGATGGGAGTACTTGTTTATTCGAGAGCCATCGCAGGATGGCTCTTTTTACAAGTTAGCTCATTAAAATTTCACTTTATATGTAATCAAGACGATTTGACAAGCTTGTCCTCTAATGAGCGTCTAATCATTTCTTGTTTTATAAGTAAAATGAAGTCGGGATTTAATTTTAGTTCTTTTGCTTTATAATAAGACTCAGTGAGTAACTCAGTAGATAACTGTTCCATATATTTTGTTTTCAAGGTGAGTCACCTCCTAATAATTTAAGGATTGATTCGTTGTTGCATTTAATGTACCAAAAAAATATGACAGTCACAAACGAGTGGTTATCCACATACCTAGGTGGATAAAATGTGTATAGATTGTTAGTAAATTCCAAATTAGCTGAAAAATTAATGTGGAAAATGTGTACAATTTTATCCACAGGTCATATATCGAAATATGCTGTCGAAAAATTTTTATGAAAACTCCTCAAAGAGGTGAAAGAAATTGAAACTATTTTTACCAAATGAATATGTGAAAAATGTATATCATGTTCAACCAGAAGATTTGAAAAAACGTGGAATTAAAGGTGTCATTACTGATTTAGATAACACGTTAATTGAATGGGATCGTCCAAATGCAACGCCACAACTTGAAGAATGGTTTTTGAAAATGAAAGAGCAAGGCATTCAAGTAACAGTCGTTTCAAATAATAATGAGCAACGTGTGAAAGACTTTGCTGATCCATTAGGTATTCCATTTATTCATAGTGCGCGTAAGCCATTTGTTCGCGCGTTTAAGCGTGCGATACAAGAGATGGACCTGCAGCCAGATGAAGTTGTAGTAATTGGGGATCAGTTACTAACGGATGTGTTAGGTGGAAACCGAGTGGGACTTCATACGATTTTAGTTGTACCGGTAGCACAAACGGACGGATTAGTAACGCGCTTTAATCGAAAAATTGAACGAAGAATTATGAGAAATATGAAGAAAAAAGGTTTAATTAACTGGGAGGAATAAAGTTTGACTGAAACAATTAAATGTATTGGTTGCGGTGTAGAAATTCAAACAGAAGATAAAAATGAAGTAGGATATGCTCCTGCCTCATCTTTAGAGAAAGAACAAGTAATTTGTCAACGTTGTTTTCGCTTGAAGCATTACAACGAAATTCAAGATGTATCATTAACAGATGATGACTTCCTACGTATTCTAAACGGAATTGGAAAATCAGATGCATTAGTAGTTAAGATTGTAGATATTTTTGATTTTAATGGTAGCTGGTTACCTGGTTTACATCGTTTCGTGGGAAATAATAAAGTATTACTTGTTGGAAATAAAGCTGATTTAATTCCTAAGTCAGTAAAACATGATAAAGTAAAGCATTGGATGCGCTATAGTGCAAAGCAGCTAGGATTAAAGCCAGAAGATGTCTTTTTAATTAGTGCAGCAAGGGGACAAGGGATTGCTGAGCTGGCAGATGCTATTGAGTATTACCGCGGCGGAAAAGATGTTTACGTTGTTGGATGTACGAATGTAGGAAAATCAACATTTATTAATCGTATGATTAAAGAGTTTAGTGATGAGACTGAAAATGTAATTACAACATCTCATTTCCCAGGAACAACACTTGATTTAATTGATATTCCGTTAGACGAAGAATCTTCTTTATATGATACGCCAGGTATTATTAACCACCATCAAATGGCTCATTATGTTGGAAAAGAAAGCTTAAAGCTTATTACACCAACAAAAGAAATTAAGCCGATGGTGTTCCAATTAAATGAAGAACAAACATTATTCTTCAGTGGATTAGCACGTTTTGATTATGTAAGTGGTGGTCGTCGTGCATTTACTTGTCACTTCTCGAATCGTTTAACAATCCATCGTACAAAGCTTGAGAAAGCAGATGAATTGTATAAAAATCATGCTGGGGATTTACTAAGCCCGCCAACACCAGAAGAATTAGAAAATATGCCAGAGTTAGTGAAATACGAATTTAATATTCGTGAACCAAAAACGGATGTTGTATTCTCTGGATTAGGATGGGTTACGGTAAACGAACCGGGAGCAAAAATTGTTGCACACGTACCAAAAGGAGTAAGTGTTTCGCTACGTAAATCTTTAATTTAATATGGAGAGGGATTTATGAAACAATTATATGGTGTAATCGGAAATCCAATTGGACATTCATTATCACCCGTTATGCATAACGATGCATTTGAACACTTGAATATGGATGCCCATTATCATGCATTTCTTGTTAAAGAGGAAGTGCTAGGGGAAGCAGTAAGAGGTTTAAAAGCATTAGGTATTTCAGGATTTAATGTAACAACTCCGCACAAAGTTGCTATTATGGATTATTTGGATGAGATTGACCCGCTAGCAAAACAAATTGGTGCAGTAAATACAGTGGTTCATAAGGATGGGAAATTGATTGGCTACAATACAGATGGAATTGGTTTTGTCCGAGCGCTGCAGTCAATTAGTAGTGAACCACTTCAGGAGAAACGTATTTTATTGCTTGGCGCAGGTGGTGCTAGTCGAGCTATTTATTTTTCTCTTGCTGATGTAGGTGTGAAAGAGATTGATGTAGCTAATCGTACAGTAGATAAGGCGAAAGAACTTATTGCTGCATGTACGGCTACTGTTAATTCTGTTGCTTTATCGTTAGAAAAAGTAACAGAAGAACAAGGGAATTATGATATTATCATTCAGACGACAACGATAGGTATGCATCCACGCGTCGAACATACGCCATTACAAATTTCTTCGTTAAAAAAAGGGACGATTGTATCAGATATAATTTATAATCCATTTGAAACGAAAATTTTATGTGAGGCAAAAGCGCAAGGTGCAATGATTCAAAATGGTATTGATATGTTTGTTTATCAAGGGGCGCTTGCATTTGAAATGTGGACAGGGCGTGTACCGAATATCGATAGAATGAAACAATTAGTTATAAGAAAGCTTGGAGGCTAACATATATGTTAACAGGAAAACAAAAAAGATTTTTACGTGCACAAGCACATCATTTAACACCAATTTTTCAAGTAGGAAAAGGCGGAGTAAATGAAAATATGATTAAACAAATCGCAGATACTTTAGAAGTTCGTGAATTATTTAAAGTAAGTGTGCTACAAAACTGTGAATTCGATCGTCGTGAAGTTGCAGAAGAACTTGCAACAGGCGCACGTGCTGAAATCGTTCAAGTAATTGGAAGTACAATCGTTTTATACAAAGAATCTAGAGAAAATAAACAAATTAAACTTCCGCGATCAAAAGAATAGCATATGCTATTTTTTATCTTAAGTGCGTAATGATGTAGAGAGCGAAACCAATTGAACTTTTATTAACAGTGAACTCTCTTCGGATAGAAATGAAGAGAGTTACTGTAGGTAAAAGGAAGGGGCGTTTCTTTTGAGAAAAATTGGCATCATTGGCGGTACATTTGATCCGCCACATTATGGGCATTTGCTAATTGCAAATGAAGTATATCACGCTTTGAATTTAGAAGAAGTATGGTTCTTACCGAACCAAATTCCACCGCATAAACAAGGGCGGAATATTACAAGTGTAGAAAATCGCTTACAAATGTTAGAGCTTGCGACTGAGGCAGAGGAACATTTTTCTATTTGTTTAGAAGAGCTAAGCAGGAAGGGCCCATCTTATACGTATGACACTATGTTACAATTGACGAAGAAGTATCCGGATGTGCAGTTTCACTTTATTATTGGTGGAGATATGGTTGAGTATTTACCAAAGTGGTATAATATTGAAGCTTTACTTGATCTTGTAACGTTTGTTGGGGTTGCAAGACCTGGTTATACATTGCGTACACCTTATCCTATCACCACTGTGGAAATTCCGGAGTTTGCAGTTTCTTCATCTTTATTGCGTGAGAGATATAAAGAGAAGAGAACATGTAAATATTTACTTCCTGAAAAAGTACAGGTGTATATCGAGAGGAATGGGTTGTATGAATCGTGAGAAAGCACTTCATATTGTCAAACAACAAATGCATGAAAAACGTTATATACACACAATTGGTGTAATGGAGACAGCAATTGAACTTGCTAAGTTATACGGTGTGGATGAAAAAAAAGCTGAAGTTGCAGCTATATTCCATGATTATGCGAAGTGTAGAGCGATTTCTGAGATGGAAGAGATTATTAAAAGTGAAGATTTGCCGAAAGATTTACTCTGTTATAACAAAGAGTTATGGCATGCACCTGTTGGGGCATACTTAGTAGAAAAAGAAGTAGGCATTACAGATCCTGAAATCCTGCAAGCTATTACATATCATACAAGTGGTCATGAGAGAATGACGATGTTAGATAAAGTAATTTATGTAGCTGATTACATTGAGCCTGGGCGAAAGTTTCCAGGGGTGGAGGAAGCTCGTAAACTCGCATATGCGGATATAAATCAAGCTTTATTATTTGCGTTAAAGCGAACAATTCAATTTTTAATGGAAAAAAATCAAACGATTTATCCATTAACATTCCAAACATACAACGCAGTTATCAAGGAGGAAATTAGTAAATGAAAGATAAAGATTTATTAGTATTAGCAGCAAAAGCGGCTGATGATAAGAGAGCAGAAGATATGGTTGTCCTAAATATGCAAGGTGTTTCACCAATTGCAGATTATTTCATTATTTGTCACGGTAACTCAGATAAGCAAGTGCAAGCAATTGCGCGTGAAATTAAATCGAAAGCACATGAGTTCCAAATCGACGTACAACGTATGGAAGGTTTTGACGAAGCACGTTGGGTATTAGTTGACCTTGGAGATGTAGTTGCTCATGTATTCCATAAAGATGAGCGTAATCACTATAATTTAGAGCGTCTTTGGGGCGATGTACCGCGTGAGGATATTACAGACGAGCTAGACCAATGAAATACGAACAATTTGCATTGTTGTACGACGAACTAATGAATGATGTTCCTTATGATAAATGGGTGGAATTCACTGAAGAAAGTTTACAGCAAGCGGATATGAAAGAGGCGAAGATTCTTGATGTAGCATGCGGTACTGGTAATGTAACACTTCCGCTTGTACAAAAGGGTTACGATTTAATCGGTGTCGATCTTTCAGAAGAGATGTTAACGGTCGCTCAGCAAAAACTAGGCGGAGAAGGATACTTTATTCCTTTTTACCAACAAGACATGCGGGAGCTTGATGTTCCGGGTGAGTTTGACTGTGTAACTATCTTTTGTGATTCATTAAATTATGTATTGCAAGAAGATGGAGTGCAAGAAACGTTTCGCAGAGTGTTTCACCATTTACGTCAAGATGGTTTGTTTTTATTTGATGTACATTCTTTGTATAAAATACATCATGTATTTCAAAATGAAACATACACAGTGAATGGAGAGGAAATATCTCTTATTTGGAATTGCTTCCCTGGTGAAGAATCAAATAGTGTAGAACATGATTTAACATTCTTTGTTCAAGACCCAGAAGAAGATGTGTACCATCGTTTTGACGAATGTCACGTGCAACGTGCATATCAGGTTGAAGAGTTAACAAAATGGCTTGAAGAAGCTGGGTTTACAGTGCTTCGTGTGACTGGTGACTTTGAGCGACTTGAAGTTACAGAACAAACAGAGCGTATTTTCTTCATGGCGAAGAAAAACGCATAAAACAAAAGCAACCGAGAAGGTTGCTTTTGTTTTATAAAGAAGTTGTAATTTTAGTTCTAGCATAATAGGAAGATGATATACGTGAAGTGTGAAAATGCTAGTTTAAGTGAAAATGTAATGTAAAAAAGTAAGTATTTATAAAAAGGATTTGGAATGACGATGACGTATTTATTATGTGTGTTTATTGAATTGCTGATCAACGCATTTTAAATCTTCATCAAATTTCTCGTGTGTCCGCTCGATTAATTTATGAAACATATCCCCAACATGTTCTTCTAAAACACGAATGCCTTCTCCTGTAACGCCGCCTTTAACACATACTTTTTCTTGTAAAGTAGGCAATGTGAAAATCTCTTTTTCAAGTAGTTTCCCCATTCCAACGACCATTTCACTTACTAAAGTAGTGGCTTCTTCATGTGTAATATTTGTTTTATCTACAGCAGCGTTAATGAAACATTGTAATAAATAACTAAAGAATGCAGGGCCGCAGCTTGCTATATCAGATGAAACGCGCGTTATATCTTCTTCTATCATAAGGGGAGTAGAAATGTTTTTGAATAGGCGAAATAGCTTTTGTTGCCACTCTTCAGAGCATTTACTTCCAAATGTAAATAGTGATGCGCCAGACAGGGCGCGGTTTGTAATGCTCGGAATGATACGTGCAATGTGGCAAGGTACAAGTGTCTCTAATTGTGACGGAGATATTGGACTTGTGATAGAAACTAAGCACTTTTCATCAGAAAAATGTTCAGCGTATTTTTGTAGGATCGGGTATATATCTATCGGCTTTACGCAAATAAAAATAAGATGTGATCGTTCGATTACCTCATCGATAGTTTTGGCTATGTGAACAGAAGGGTGTTTTTCCTTTATATGATATGCTTTGGCGGGCGTTCGATTAATGATTGTAAGGCACGAAGGTTCGACAGCACGGGTTTCTAAAAATGCGTCGATTAGTATATTCCCCATGTTCCCTGTCCCTATAATTCCTATGTTCAATGTTTCATACCTCCTTCGTAACAGCTTTCTCCTAAACAATATGAATGATGTTATAAATTTATGATTAGAGGTGTAAAATGATGTGGGATTTTCCAAAGAAATGGTTAGGATTAGTAGCTATTATTGGAACTGTACTTTTTCTTCTTTTTTGGAAAACGAACCAGCATACAGAGCGAACGGTCATTACAACGGATGTTCAAGCGAAAGAGCTAGAGAAAAAAAGTAAACCGAAAATATCGGATACAAAGCAGCAGAAAAAAATAATTGTAATTGATATGAAAGGGGCTGTTGTTAAAGAGGGGGTGTATGAAATGAAAGAAGGGGACCGGGTCAAGGATGCCATTGAAAAGGCAGGTGGTTTTTTACCCGAGGCAGATAGGAAGAAGGTAAATTTAGCGCAAATAGTACAAGACCAAATGATCCTTTATGTACCGAATGAAAATGAACAAGTGCAAGAAGTAGCTGCTATTTCAAAGGGGGAGGGGAAAGTTCAAATAAATGCAGCTTCTAAAGAACAACTTGAAAAAATTACAGGTATTGGTTCTCGGAAAGCAGAAAGTATTTTGAAATATCGAGAAGAACATGGTCCTTTTCAGAAAATAGAAGATTTGTTAGAGATTGATGGGATCGGTGTGAAGTCATTGGAAAAAATAAAAGATCAAATTATTATTCCGTAAAAGATTGACGAAGTTTTTCTTCATTCGCTACACTACAAGTAGACAAAAAAGTAGGTGAAAAATATGGAACGAATTTCATGGGATCAATATTTTATGACGCAAAGCCATCTGCTATCTTTACGTAGTACATGTACAAGGCTTGCAGTAGGAGCGACAATCGTTCGTGATAAACGAATTATTGCTGGTGGATATAATGGTTCAATTAAAGGTGGCGTACATTGCATAGATGATGGATGCTACGTTATTGATAATCATTGTGTTCGTACAATTCACGCAGAAATGAATGCTTTATTACAGTGTGCAAAGTTCGGTGTGAAAACGGAGGAAGCGGAAATTTATGTTACGCATTTCCCTTGTTTACAATGCTGTAAGGCGATTATTCAAAGTGGTATTACAGCAGTTTATTATGCGCAGGATTATAAAAATCATCCATATGCCGTAGAGTTATTTGAAAAAGCGAATGTAACAGTGAAACACGTTCCGCTAGAATATAATATTGCGGCATTAGAGGATCAAAAGCGCCATATGGAGTTAAAAGAACTATTTGCATCTTTAGAAAAAGAAAACTTATCAATGGAAGAATTACAGCATGTATTCACGAAAGCAAAAATGATGCTATAAGGAGTGAGTATGAGTTGTATGGACAATGGGGCTATGTTGCAATCTCGTTTATCGTAGGGATTGCAATTGCCTTTTCCACTTCAGTTTTATTGCTGACTTGTTGTCTCGTTTTGTGTGTTTTCTTTTGTTTATACCGTACTTCGCGTAAAACCTTCTTTTTTTGTATGTTAGCGTGTTTTAGTGGCGCTATGTACACTACGTATATTCAAGGGCAAAACAAGCCTCTAGGAGAACCTTACGAAGTTACAAGGGGGGTAATACAAAATACACCTCTTATTAACGGGGATCGCCTATCATTTCAAGTTGAAGATCAGAATGAAAATATAGTGCAGTTAAGTTACAAAATTAAATCAGCCTCGGAAAAGAAACAACTGCGACAATTATATGCAGGAGTATCCTGTGTATTCGAAGGTGAGAGGAAAGAACCACCAATAGCTCGGAATTTTCATGGTTTTAATTATCGTGATTATTTGTATAAGCAAAATATTCATTTCATATTGGAGGCTACATATATTTCTGAATGTCATAAAACATCGTTGTCACTCGTGCAATGGATTCTTCTTTTGAGACAGCAAGCAATCTCGGGCGTTACAGAAATGTTTCCAGCGCAATCAGGTGCTTTTATGAATGCATTAGTATTTGGTGATAGACAACAAATGACATTTGAAGTTGAAGAGCAATATCAGCAATTTGGTCTTGTACATTTGTTGGCGATTTCAGGATCGCATATCGTATTGTTAATGGTGATTGTGTATTTTATTTTGCTAAGAAGTGGTGTGACGAGGGAGATAGCGACCGTATGTCTTATCTTTTGCATTCCTCTATATATGATTTTAGCAGGAGCATCACCGTCTGTTATAAGAGCTTCTATAACAGGAGTTTTGATGTTGATTACTTTCATATGTTCTATTCGTTTATCTAGCTTAGATGCTTTAAGTGTTACAGCTATATGTATGCTTATATTTGATCCGTATCTTGTTTTTAATATTGGCTTTCAGTTTTCGTTCGTTGGTAGTTTCGCCTTGATTTTGTCAGCCCCGATTTTACTAGATAGTAGTAAAGGAGTAATCCGAAATTCCATTTATATTTCTCTTATTTCACAACTCGTTAGTACTCCGATTTTGTTATATCACTTCGGTTATTTTTCTCCATATAGTATTTTTCTTAATATCCTATACGTTCCGTTTTTATCTCTCATTGTATTGCCGTGTAGTATTATCATTTTGGTATGTATACCGATCGTCCCGTTTCTTGCAAAAGGACTTGCGAATGTACTATCAATAGGTTTGAATATTTCTAATGATTTTCTAAGTTATTGTGAAAATTTACCGTTTATCCGCCTTATTTTCGGGCAAACACCTATACTTCTTGTAGCTCTATATTGCACGAGTATTGTTAGTATATTGATGGTTTGGGAAAGGCGGGTGTCGAAGAAAATTATGTTCGTAGCTTCGGGTATGTTTCTTTTGGTTTGTACATGTCATTATGTATATCCGTATTTTCGAGAAAGTGGGAGTGTTACATTTCTTGATGTTGGACAGGGAGACGCAATTTTAATTCGCCTCCCGTACGATAAAGAGATTTACCTCATTGATACTGGTGGAACAATGCGTGCAAATAAGGAAGAATGGCAACGGAAAAAGCACGAATTTTCTGTTGGGAATGATATTTTAATCCCGTATTTACAAAAGGAAGGGATTAAAACAATCGATAAATTAATCGTAACGCATGGAGATGCGGATCATATAGGTGCTGCGCAAGATTTATTATCGAATATGACCGTAAAAGAAGTTGTATTTGGCCGAAAGGAACAAGATGCGGTATTAGAAAAAGTATTAAAGAAACAGGCGTTAGAAAAGGAAGTGAAAATAAGTGAAGTGGGGGAAGGAGAGAGTTGGAGCGTAAATGAAGCGGAATTTTTTGTACTAGCTCCAACAGGAAAAGCGAGAAGTGAAAATAACGCTTCAATTGTTATGTGGGCAAAATTAGGAGGGGTAACGTGGCTGTTTACAGGTGATTTAGAAGAAGAAGGAGAGAAGTTTTTAATAGCTACGTATCCAGATTTACGGGCGGATGTTTTAAAGGTTGCTCATCATGGGAGTAATACGTCATCTATAGCGCCTTTTTTGAGCGCTGTACAGCCTGATGTAGCGATTATTTCTGTCGGTGAGCGTAATAGGTATGGGCATCCTCATAAGGAAGTTGTAGAGCGTTTAGAGAAGATGGGGATTGAAATATGGCGTACGGATAAGCAGGGTGCTATTTCCTATGTATTTAAAGTGGAACACGGAACCTTTCGTAGCAAAATCACATATGATGAAACACATAATAGATAAAAAAGAAGACTGCCAGTAAGCAGCAGTCTTTAAGAACCGATAAATTTAATAACAGTTGCAATGATGAAAAGTGTTGCGAAAAAACCAAATGAGACGATAAATCCTACCCCTGAATCAATAGCGTCATTGCGTTTACTTTGAACGTTTTGTTCAAAATCATTCATTTAGAATCCCTCCCCAACATTCCACTTTAGTATAAAATATTGTCAGAAAAAAATCTACAATTTCCATGTGAAGAGAAATCGAGCGTTTTTACTACTTTTAGATTATTAAGGAACGTGAGTTTTTTGTTTCCAAGCATGTTAACAGTTGGCACTTATACTCGAATTTTTATTGTGAATAATAAAGGGAAGGTGATTACCGCACACCGATAAGAAACCCGGGGCTTATTGCGTGGCGTTTAATATAAATAAAGGAACGGGTTATACAGCCTGTTCCTTTGTACTTGTAAAACAAAAGCTAGGGCATTAGTATAAATATATATTGCCAAGTTAGGGAGTAGGAAAAAGTATGAGTGATATACATAAAAAGATTAAAAAGAAGCAGTTTGCCCCGTTGTATTTACTGTATGGAACGGAAGCGTTTTTTATAAATGAAACGATAAAGCTTATTACAACAGAAGCGCTTGAAGAGGAAGATCGCGAGTTTAATGTTGTGACATATGATTTAGAAGAGGCGTATTTAGAAGATGTGGTTGAGGATGCACGTACACTTCCTTTTTTCGGAGAACGTAAAGTGCTATTAATAAAATCACCACTATTTTTAACTTCACAAAAAGAAAAATTAGAGCAAAATATAAAAATTTTAGAAGAATATATTGGGGAGCCTTCTCCATTTTCTATTCTTGTTTTTGTTGCGCCTTACGAAAAATTTGATGAACGAAAAAAAATTACAAAACTATTAAAGAAAACAGCGGACGTAGTAGAAGCAAATGCGATGCAAGTGCAGGATGTTCAGAAGTGGATTGTTGCTCGTGTAGATGAAGTGCATGTGCATATTGATAATGCAGCTGTTAGTTTGTTGTTAGAGCTTGTGGGAAGTAATGTAACGATGTTGGCGAAGGAAATGGACAAGTTAACGTTATACGTCGGTATGGGCGGAGAGATTACACCGAAACTTGTTGCAGAGCTTGTGCCAAAATCGGTTGAACAAAATGTGTTTGCTTTGACAGAAAAAGTGGTGAAAAAAGATATCGCGGGTGCGATGCAAATTTTGGATGGATTATTTACGCAGCAAGAGGAACCCATTAAACTGCTTGCGTTATTAGTAAGTCAATTCCGCTTGCTCTATCAAGTGAAAGAGTTACAGCAGCGTGGTTATGGACAAAATCAAATTGCGTCTCATATTGGTGTGCATCCATATCGTGTAAAGTTAGCGATGAATCAAACGAAGTTTTTCTCTTTTGAAGAATTAAAAAAAGTGATTATAGAATTAGCGGAAGCTGATTATAGTATGAAGACTGGAAAAATGGATAAGAAACTTGTGCTTGAGTTTTTCTTAATGCGGTTAAATCATATGTGATGAAACAAAAAGTTCACGTGCTAAGCACGTGAACTTTTTTGTATATAAAAAAACGATCCAAATGGATCGTTTTTTAAACGCCTTACGCGTTTACTTGTTTCGCTAAGCGAGATTTTTGACGAGCTGCAGCGTTTTGGTGGATAAGACCTTTACGAGCTGCTTTGTCAAGTTTTTTAGAAGCAGTTTTGAAAGCTTCTTTAGCATTTTCAAGATCGTTATTAGTAACTAAAGCTTCTACAGTTTTAACAGCAGAACGCATGTCAGACTTGATAGAAGCGTTATGTGAACGACGCTCTTCGCTAAGTTTAGCGCGTTTGATAGCAGATTTGATGTTTGCCATACTTTTCACCTCCCTGGTGCAATCGAATGACTCGATTCTTAACATAGAACAAGTGATATTCTATCAAACGGTGAAGAGAATTGCAATAGTATATCAATGAAATTTCACGTAAAGGAAAGAATGGCCTTATATAACTTTGGGAAATCTAACGATATTTACTATGAATTACGGAGGAGATACGATGAAAGAACCATTAGATTTAAGTAAATATAGTGTTAGAACTGACCTTGCTGTAGAGGCACATCAAATGTTGCAAGAGAGTCAAGAAGAGAAAAAAGGGATACAAGGAGTTATTGTAAAAGAGAGGGAAGAAGAAGGTATTACCATTACAAAAGTAATGATTGATGAAGTTGCCTCTGAATCGATGGGTAAAAAACCTGGGAGTTATTTAACGCTTGAAGTACAAGGTATACGTCAACAAGATACGGAACTGCAACAAAAAGTAGAGCGCATTTTTGCAAAAGAATTTTCTTATTTCTTAGAAGAGGTTGGCGTTACGAAAGAAGCGAGTTGTTTAATTGTTGGTCTTGGGAATTGGAATGTAACGCCAGATGCGCTTGGACCGATTGTTGTAGAAAATGTATTGGTAACGAGACATTTGTTTCAATTGCAACCTGAAAGTGTAGAAGAAGGGTTTAGGCCTGTTAGTGCAATTCGGCCGGGGGTAATGGGAATTACAGGAATCGAAACGAGCGATGTCATTTATGGAATCATTGAGAAGACGAAGCCAGACTTTGTCATTGCAATTGATGCATTAGCTGCCCGTTCTATTGAACGAGTAAATAGTACGATACAAATTTCTGATACGGGAATTCATCCTGGATCGGGTGTTGGGAATAAGCGTAAGGAACTCAGTAAAGAAACATTGGGTATTCCTGTTATCGCGATTGGTGTTCCGACTGTGGTTGATGCCGTTTCAATTACAAGCGATACAATTGATTTTATTTTGAAACATTTTGGACGGGAGATGAAAGAAGGAAACAAACCTGCCCGTTCTTTGTTACCAGCCGGTTTTACATTTGGAGAAAAGAAAAAATTAACAGAAGAAGATATGCCGGATGAAAAGAGTCGGAATATGTTTTTAGGTGCTGTAGGTACGCTGGAAGATGAAGAGAAGAGAAAATTAATTTATGAAGTGTTATCTCCTCTTGGTCATAATTTAATGGTGACTCCGAAAGAAGTGGATGCTTTCATAGAGGATATGGCGAATGTAATAGCGAGTGGTTTAAATGCAGCCTTGCATCATCAAATTGACCAAGATAATACAGGAGCATATACACATTGATGGGAGGAGATGATAATCGTTTAAGCCGCTTTTCGCTTTTATGTATATGTAGTGCGGCCTTATGTTTACTTATGATAATAGCAGGGGTGGTACTTGCTAATCATGGTTTGAAAAGTATGAAAGGTTATCAGCAAATGTCGTATGAACAAATCGCTCATATGACAGGAACAGAGGGTGCGGGTGCTGAATCAGAAATTTTGGGAAGTTCGTTTTCCGTTGCTGAAAAACAAAAACAATTAGAAAGCTTAAAAAGCTTTAATGTTGTAGAAGGAATTGGTATGGCAATAGCAAGTGCTACTTATGAAGTAACAAAGTTTGGAACGGATATAGTTGTTGGGAAAGTGAAGGAGATTTTTAGTTAAGGGTAGCAGGAAGAACGGTTGTCTTACCATTTTGTACGACAGCCGTTTTTAAATTTGAAAAAGGTTTGTCTCTTATGGTTTGTTCGCATAAGATATAGATAGAATGATTTGTATTGTAAGCAGCACGAGTTTTCATTGAATCTTTGCTGCTCTATTGATATAATCAGTGCTAGTGTATATTGGCGAGACTATTAGGAGTTGAGAACATAGATGAACAAAGAAGAAAGAGCAAAAAGACAGTCCAAAATCCGTAATTTCTCTATCATTGCTCATATTGACCACGGAAAATCAACGTTAGCAGACCGTATTTTAGAGAAAACAAACGCGTTAACACAACGTGAAATGAAAGCTCAATTGCTTGACTCTATGGATTTAGAGCGTGAGCGCGGTATTACAATTAAATTAAATGCAGTACAACTTACGTATAAAGCGAAAGACGGTGAAGAGTATATTCTTCACTTAATCGATACTCCAGGACACGTCGACTTTACGTACGAAGTATCTCGTAGTTTAGCGGCTTGTGAAGGTGCGATTCTTGTTGTGGATGCAGCACAAGGGATTGAGGCGCAAACATTAGCAAACGTATATTTAGCGCTTGATAATAATTTAGAAATATTACCAGTTATTAATAAAATCGACTTACCAAGTGCGGACCCAGAACGTGTACGTCAAGAGGTAGAAGATGTAATTGGTTTAGATGCATCGGAAGCTGTACTTGCTTCAGCGAAAGCTGGTATTGGTATTGAAGATATTTTAGAACAAATCGTTGAAAAGGTACCGGCTCCAGCAGGGGATTCAGAAGAGCCTTTACAATGTATGATTTTCGATTCTTTATATGATCCGTACCGCGGTGTAATTGCATATATCCGTGTTGTAAATGGAACGGTAAAAGTTGGCGATAAAGTACGTATGATGGCAACTGGAAAAGAATTTGAAGTAACAGAAGTAGGTGTGTTTACACCGAAAACAACGCAACGTGACGAGTTAACAGTAGGTGATGTAGGGTTCTTAGCGGCATCTATTAAAAACGTAGGTGATACACGCGTAGGTGATACAATCACACATGCAAAACGTCCGGCTGCAGAGGCGTTAGCGGGTTATCGTAAATTAAACCCAATGGTATTCTGTGGTTTATATCCAATCGATTCTGCCCGTTACAACGACTTACGTGATGCGTTAGAAAAATTAGAGTTAAACGATTCTGCTCTTGAGTTTGAACCAGAAACATCTCAAGCACTAGGATTTGGTTTCCGTTGTGGTTTCTTAGGACTTCTTCACATGGAAATCATTCAAGAACGTATTGAACGTGAATTTAAAATTGATTTAATTACAACAGCGCCAAGCGTTATTTATAAAGTTTATTTAACAAGCGGTGAAGATGTTATTGTTGATAACCCATCTAATATGCCAGATCCACAATCTATCGATCGTGTAGAAGAGCCGTTTGTGAAGGCGTCGATTATGGTTCCGAATGACTATGTTGGAGCTGTAATGGAAATTTGCCAAGGTAAACGTGGAACGTTTATTGATATGCAATATTTAGATGAAACACGTGTTACACTAACATACGAAATTCCGTTATCAGAAATCGTATATGACTTCTTCGATCAGTTGAAATCAAATACAAAAGGATATGCATCGTTTGACTACGAATTAATTGGTTATAAACCGTCGAAACTTGTGAAAATGGATATTCTTTTAAATAATGAACAAGTCGATGCTTTATCATTTATCGTGCATCGTGATTCAGCGTATGACCGTGGTAAAGTAATTGTAGAGAAATTAAAAGAATTAATTCCAAGACAACAGTTCGAAGTACCAATTCAGGCGACTATCGGAAACAAGGTTGTAGCACGTTCTACAATTAAGGCGATGCGTAAAAACGTACTTGCGAAATGTTACGGTGGTGACATTTCTCGTAAACGTAAACTTCTTGATAAGCAAAAAGAAGGTAAAAAACGTATGAAGTCTGTTGGTTCTGTAGAAGTACCGCAAGAAGCATTCATGGCTGTACTGAAAATGGATGACAACTAATAATTGATTGTTATTTCGTACGAATTGAGATAAAAAAGAAGTCGTTTATACGGCTTCTTTTTTATGTATAATTACTTTTTAGACAACGTAGCTTCTCTCATTTACAATAGTGAAGTGGCTATATTTATGAATGATTGATATAGAGTTAGGAGACTATTAATGTCCGAAAATATTCGAAAAGATATTCACGAGAAAATACAAAATGGCAATTTTAATTGTGAAAAGGAATTGACGCTTTCTATTATTAGTGGGAAGTGGAAAGTTGTGATACTGTGGCATCTTGGTGTGGAAGGGCCTCATCGTTTTAGTGAATTACAACGATTATTCCCAAGTATTTCTCATAAAGTTTTGTCGAACCAATTAAAAGAGTTAATGGAAGATGGGGTTGTTGATCGAACAGTATACCCAGAAATTCCTCCGCGAGTAGAGTATTATATGACGGAATTAGGCATGTCGCTTTTACCAATCGTTGAAATGATGTATGATTGGGGAAAAATGCGAATGGAACAAATTCGTAATACGTTAGAGAAGTAAAGATTCCTCCGGAGCGCGGAGGTTTTCTTTTTAGAAAGGTAGGAGTTATATTTGGTGCAAGCTGCATATATTCACATTCCGTTTTGTCAGCATATTTGTCACTATTGTGATTTTAATAAAGTGTTTATTGAACGCCAGCCGGTCGATCAATATTTAGAGTATTTAGAGAAAGAAATAATAAATACAGTTCAAAAAGTACCGTTTGATAGTATGAAAACAATTTTTGTTGGTGGAGGAACTCCGACAGCGTTAAATATGGAGCAGACAAAAAAGTTACTAGATATTATAAACAGTCGCTTACGTCCGTTTGCGCCAAATTGTGAATTAACATTTGAAGCAAATCCGGGTGATTTACCGAAAGAGAAGTTAAATGTATTGCTAGAAGGTGGAGTGAACCGAATTAGTTTTGGCGTGCAAACATTTCGGGATGAGTTGCTTGAGAAAATTGGGCGTAAGCACACGAGGGAAGATGCATTTGTAGCAATTAGAGAAGCGCAGGAAGTGGGCTTTAAAAATATAAATGTAGATATTATCTATGCTCTGCCAGGGCAGACGATAGAAGATGTTAAAGAAACATTAGACATTGCTTTTACGCTTGGCGTACAACATTTCTCGGCATATTCATTAATTGTGGAACCGAAAACTGTGTTTTATAACTTAATGAATAAAGGGAAATTAAGACTTCCAGGTGAAGACCATGAAGCGAAAATGTATGAAATGGTAATGGATGAAATGGAGAAACACGGCTATACCCAGTATGAAATTAGCAATTTCTCAAAAGGTGATAATGAAAGTAGACATAATCTCACATACTGGAATAATGAAGAGTATTATGGATTTGGAGCTGGAGCGCATAGTTATGTAAATGGAGAACGTATCCAAAATGTAGGTCCGCTCAAGCAATATTTCAATAAAATCGATGAAACTGGATTTCCATATTTAGATGTTCACGCGGTGACGGAGAAAGAAAGAATGGAAGAAGAGTTGTTCTTAGGACTTCGAAAAACAAAAGGTGTATCTAAAATAGCGTTTCAAAAGAAATTTAATATGGAGATGGATCAAGTTTTCGCGAAGCAGTTGCAAAAAAATCAAGAACAAGGATTGCTTGAAGAGAAAGATGGATATGTTCGTTTAACGCGAAAAGGAAAATTATTAGGGAATGAAGTATTCCAATCGTTTTTGATTGACTAATTAAATGTTCCATAAACGTGAAAAAGTTTCATTATTTCGTGACGTTTCCGTTGACAATTGAATGTCAATTTTGGTAAGTTATTAATAGATTTAGCACTCGAAGACAAAGAGTGCTAACAGAGGTGATGATGAGATGCTTACGGAACGTCAGCTCTTAATTTTACAAACAATTATTGATGACTTTATTGGATCAGCGCAACCTGTTGGGTCGAGGACGTTGGCTAAGAAAGATGAAATTACGTTTAGTTCAGCTACTATTCGAAATGAAATGGCTGATTTAGAGGAACTAGGATTTATTGAGAAAACGCATAGTTCTTCAGGACGTGTTCCTTCTGAAAAAGGATATCGTTTTTATGTAGATCATCTTTTAGCGCCGCAAAACTTACCGAACGATGAAATTGTACAAATTAAAGATTTATTTGCTGAAAGAATTTTTGAAGCGGAAAAGATTGCACAGCAATCGGCTCAAATTTTATCAGAGCTTACGAATTATACGGCCATTGTTCTTGGACCGAAGTTAAGCACAAATAAACTTAAAAACGTACAAATTGTACCGCTTGATCGTCAAACTGCAGTCGCTATTATTGTAACGGATACAGGGCATGTACAAAGCAAAACGATTACCGTTCCGGAATCTGTTGATTTATCAGATTTAGAAAAAATGGTTAATATTTTAAATGAAAAGCTGTCGGGCGTACCAATGGCAGAACTGCATAACAAAATCTTGAAAGAGATTGTTACAGTTTTACGTGGGTATGTTCATAATTACGATAGTGCAATAAAAATGTTAGATGGTACATTTCAAGTTCCTTTATCGGAAAAGATATACTTTGGAGGGAAAGCAAATATGCTTTCGCAACCAGAGTTCCATGACATTCACAAAGTAAGATCCTTGCTGACAATGATTGATAATGAAGCCGAGTTTTATGACATTTTGCGTCATAAACAAGTAGGTATTCAAGTGAAAATTGGTAGGGAAAACTCTGCGACGGCCATGGAAGATTGTAGTTTAATTTCTGCAACATATTCGATTGGAGAAGAACAGCTTGGAACAATTGCTATTTTAGGTCCGACAAGAATGCAATACTCGCGGGTAATTAGTTTGTTACAGTTATTTACGAGACAATTTACTGATGGACTTAAAAAGTAAATGAGAGTAATACATTCGCTTAAGTAATGAAATTTTCATTGCTGTGTGTAATATATAATGCTTAGGTAATTGTGCTCAGCATAATACCTAATACCTTTTAAGGAGGTGAATATTGTGGAAGAGCGTAACGAACAAGTGGTAGAAGAAGTAAAAGAAGCTGTCACGACAGAAAACAGTGAAGAAACTGTAGAAGAAAAAAGTGAGGCTGCTCTTTTACAAGAAAAAGTAGATGAGTTACAAGCGAAACTAACGGAAACGGAAGGTCGCACATTACGTCTACAAGCAGATTTTGAAAATTATAAGCGTCGTGTCCAAATGGATAAACAGGCTGCTGAAAAATATAGAGCACAAAGTCTAGTTTCAGATATTTTGCCAGCTCTTGATAATTTTGAAAGAGCGATGCAAGTGGAAGCAACTGATGAGCAAACGAAGTCCTTGTTACAAGGTATGGAAATGGTGCATCGTCAATTGTTAGAAGCGTTGACTAAAGAAGGTGTTGAAGTGATTGGATCTGTTGGTAAACAGTTTGATCCTAATGAACACCAAGCTATTATGCAAGTGGAAGATAGTGAATTTGAATCAAACGCGGTAGTTGAAGAATTCCAAAAAGGTTATAAACTAAAAGACCGTGTGATTCGCCCATCAATGGTAAAAGTAAATCAATAATTTACATAAAAGTAGGAGGATTCGCCATGAGTAAAATTATCGGTATTGACTTAGGTACAACAAACTCTTGTGTAGCTGTTATGGAAGGTGGAGAACCAAAGGTTATCCCAAACCCAGAAGGAAACCGTACAACACCTTCTGTTGTAGCTTTCAAAAATGAAGAGCGTCAAGTTGGGGAAGTTGCAAAGCGTCAAGCAATTACAAACCCAAATACAATCATGTCTGTTAAACGTCATATGGGTACAGACTACAAAGTAGAAGTTGAAGGTAAAGATTATACACCTCAAGAAATTTCTGCAATCATTTTACAAAACTTAAAAGCTTCTGCTGAAGCATACTTAGGTGAAACAGTAACGAAAGCTGTTATTACAGTACCTGCATACTTCAACGATGCAGAACGTCAAGCAACAAAAGATGCTGGTCGTATCGCTGGTTTAGAAGTTGAGCGTATCATTAACGAACCAACAGCAGCAGCGCTTGCTTACGGTTTAGAAAAACAAGATGAAGAGCAAAAAATCTTAGTATATGACTTAGGTGGCGGTACATTTGACGTATCTATCCTTGAGTTAGCAGATGGAACATTCGAAGTTATTTCAACTGCTGGTGACAACCGTCTTGGTGGAGATGACTTTGACCAAGTTATTATTGACCACTTAGTAGCTGAGTTCAAAAAAGAAAATAACATTGATTTAAGCCAAGATAAAATGGCACTTCAACGTTTGAAAGATGCAGCTGAAAAAGCGAAAAAAGATCTTTCTGGCGTAACACAAACACAAATTTCATTACCATTCATTAGTGCTGGAGCTGCTGGTCCATTACACTTAGAATTAACGTTAACAAGAGCGAAATTCGAAGAGATTTCAGCAGGTCTTGTTGAAAGAACGTTAGAGCCAACTCGTCGTGCATTAAAAGACGCTGGTTTTGCTCCAAGCGAATTAGATAAAGTTATCCTTGTTGGTGGATCTACTCGTATCCCAGCTGTACAAGAAGCTATTAAACGTGAAACTGGTAAAGAACCATATAAAGGTGTAAACCCTGATGAAGTTGTAGCATTAGGTGCTGCAGTTCAAGGTGGCGTACTTACTGGTGATGTAGAAGGCGTACTATTATTAGACGTAACTCCACTTTCTTTAGGTATTGAAACTATGGGTGGTGTGTTCACGAAATTAATCGAGCGTAACACTACAATTCCAACAAGTAAGTCACAAGTATTCTCAACAGCTGCTGATAACCAACCGGCAGTAGACATTCACGTATTACAAGGTGAGCGTCCAATGTCAGCTGACAACAAAACATTAGGCCGTTTCCAATTAACAGACCTTCCACCAGCACCACGTGGTATTCCACAAATCGAAGTAACATTCGATATTGATGCGAACGGTATCGTTAACGTGCGTGCAAAAGACTTAGGAACAAGCAAAGAGCAAACTATTACAATCCAATCTTCTTCAGGTCTTTCTGATGAAGAAGTAGATCGTATGGTACAAGAAGCAGAAGCAAATGCTGACGCTGACCAAAAACGTAAGGAAGAAGTTGAACTTCGTAACGAAGCTGACCAACTTGTATTCCAAACGGATAAAGTTGTAAAAGATTTAGAAGGTAAAGTGGATGCGGCTGAAGTTGCAAAAGCAACAGAAGCGAAAGAAGCATTACAAGCTGCGATCGAGAAGAACGAGCTTGAGGAAATCCGTGCGAAAAAAGACGCTTTACAAGAAATCGTACAACAATTAACTGTTAAATTATACGAGCAAGCTCAAGCAGCCGCAGGGCAAGCAGAAGGTGCACAAGGAGCACAAGATGCTGGCGCGAAGAAAGACAATGTAGTAGACGCTGAGTTTGAAGAAGTAAAAGAAGATAAGTAATATAAATAAGTAAGATGACAAAAAGTCAAAGTCAAGCGTGCCTTGACTTTGACTTTTTTCACGAATGAAAAGAAAAGTGTGAGGTTCTTAAGTTTTTTACTTTGCATACTGTAAGTGAGGAAACTTTGTTGCAAAGCACTTTCTTTCGGTGTTAAAATTACGTTTATGTGAAAGATTCGGGGGTTGTAAATTTATGAGTAAACGAGACTATTATGAGGTCCTTGGACTTAGCCAGGGTGCTTCAAAAGATGAAATAAAAAAAGCGTATCGTCGTTTGGCTAAAAAATACCATCCAGACGTAAGTAAAGAAGAAAATGCAATTGAAAAGTTTAAAGAAGTACAAGAAGCATACGAAGTATTAAGCGACGATCAAAAGCGCGCACAATATGATCAATTTGGTCATGCTGGTGCAAATCAAGGTTTCGGTGGCTTTGGCGGCGGAGGAGACTTCGGCGGTGGCTTCGGTTTCGAAGATATCTTTAGTTCGTTCTTTGGCGGCGGTGGCGGTAGACGTCGTGATCCAAATGCTCCACGTCAAGGTGCTGACTTACAATATCAAGTTACTTTAGAGTTTGAGGAAGCTATTTTTGGTAAAGAATTAAATGTTGAGATTCCAGTAGAAGATCCATGTGATACTTGTAAAGGTAGCGGAGCGAAACCAGGAACTTCAAAAGAAACATGTAAACATTGTTCAGGATCAGGGCAAGTAAGTGTAGAACAAAATACACCATTTGGTCGTATCGTAAACCGTCAAGCTTGTGGTCATTGTTCAGGAACTGGTCAAATGATTAAAGAAAAATGTACGACATGTCACGGTTCTGGTAAAGTACGTAAACGTAAAAAAATCAACGTTAAGATTCCGGCAGGTATCGATAATGGTCAACAAATTCGTGTATCTGGAAAAGGTGAAGCGGGTGTAAATGGCGGACCGGCAGGAGATTTATATGTTGTTGTTCATGTGAGAAATCATGAATTCTTCGAGCGTGAAGGAGATCACATTATTTGCGAAATGCCATTAACATTTGCGCAAATGGCACTTGGTGCTGAAGTGGAAGTTCCTACTGTTCATGGGAAAGTGAAGCTGAAAATTCCAGCAGGAACACAAACAGGAACAGAATTCCGCTTAAAAGGAAAAGGTGCTCCGAACGTACGTGGATACGGTCAAGGAGATCAATATGTAGTCGTTCGTGTTGTTGTACCGACGAAATTAACTTCACATCAAAAAGAATTATTACGTGAATTTGCGGGACAAGAAGAGCAGGATGATAGTTTATTTGGAAAGCTTAAACGTGCTTTCAAAGGGGAATAATGGAAATAAAAAATGGAGTTGGTAAATTGTGAAATGGTCAGAAGTTAGTATTCATACAACAGAAGAAGCAGTAGAAGCTGTCTCTCATATTTTACATGAAGCTGGTGCTAGTGGAGTTGCGATTGAGGATCCAGCGGAGTTGACGAAAGAGCGCGAGCAACAATATGGTGAAATTTATGCATTGAACCCAGATGAATATCCGGCGGAAGGTGTATTAATAAAAGCATATTTCCCACAAACGGATTCTTTACAGGAAACGATTGCGGGTGTAAAATCATCTATTGATATGCTTCCATCTTACGACATCGAAATTGGTACTGGAAATATTACCGTTAACGAAGTCAATGAAGAAGATTGGGCCACTGCTTGGAAAAAATATTACCATCCAGTACAAATTTCTGATACATTCACAATTGTGCCGACATGGGAAGAATATACACCAGCTTCTCCGGAAGAAAAAATTATTGAATTAGATCCAGGTATGGCGTTTGGGACAGGAACGCATCCGACAACAACGATGTGTATTCGTGCTTTAGAAAAAACAGTTCAGCCAGGTGATACTGTCATTGATGTAGGAACAGGTTCTGGTGTACTTAGTATTGCAGCGGCAAAATTAGGTGCGTCTTCTGTTCAAGCGTATGATTTAGATCCGGTTGCAGTGGAAAGTGCAGAAATGAATGTACGTTTAAATAAAACAGATGATATCGTGTCTGTTGGGCAAAATAGTCTTTTAGAAGGTATTGAAGGTCCTGTTGATTTAATCGTAGCTAACTTATTAGCAGAAATTATTCTTTTATTCCCTGAGGATGCAGCAAGAGTTGTGAAGTCGGGTGGATTATTTATTACATCGGGCATTATTGCGGCGAAGGAAAAGATAATTTCTGAAGCGCTAGAAAAAGCTGGATTTACAATTGAAGAAGTATTACGAATGGAAGATTGGGTAGCAATTATTGCACGAAATGCGTAATATAGATTTTAGTTTATAATGAAAAGGGGGAGTCTCTCACTATAAGGTGAGGGACTTGCCGTTTGTTATATGAAAAAATGATAACGTTTCGTTCTTTTCGTAAGTGTTGACTTACGAAAGGAACGAAACTCTACTAAGGTGATTATATGCAACGTTATTTTGTAGAAGAGAAATATGTAAATGAGACAAGTATTCGCATTGTAGGTGATGACGTACATCATATCGCAAGAGTGATGCGTATGTCAGCTGGTGATCACATTTATTGCTGTGTAAATGGAAAAACAGCAGTATGTTCAATTGATGAAATTACCAGTGAATTTATTAATACGGCTATTGTAGAATGGGTAGAGGCGTCAAGTGAACTTCCTGTTTTCGTGACGATTGCAAGTGGACTGCCGAAAGGAGACAAGCTAGAGTTAATTTTCCAAAAAGGAACTGAGCTTGGGGCAGCCGCATTTTTATCATTTCAAGCATCTCGATCTATCGTAAAATGGGATGCAAAAAAAGCTGATAAAAAAGTTGAGCGTTTAAGAAAAATTGTGAAAGAAGCTGCGGAACAATCGCATAGAAGCGAAATTCCAGAAGTGCATGCTCCGGCATCATTTAAGCAATTGCTTTCAATGAGTAATGAGTATGATGTATGTCTTGTTGCGTATGAAGAGGAAGCAAAACAAGGTGAGAAGTCCAATTTTGCTAAAGCTTTAACGACGATGAAACCAGGCCAAAAACTATTGATTGTATTTGGACCAGAAGGTGGTTTAGCGGAGGAAGAGATTACTACGCTTCGTGAACATAAATTTGTACCATGTAGTTTAGGACCAAGAATTTTAAGAACAGAAACGGCGCCGTTATACGCGTTAAGTGCTGCTTCGTATCATTTTGAATTGATGGGGTGATGATCAATGTCAACTGTTGCGTTCCATACGTTAGGTTGTAAAGTAAACCACTATGAAACAGAAGCCATTTGGCAATTGTTTAAACAAGGTGGATATGAAAGAACTGAATATGAAAAGAAAGCTGATGTATATGTTATTAATACGTGTACAGTAACGAATACGGGAGATAAGAAAAGCCGTCAAGTTATTAGACGTGCCGTTCGTCAAAATCCGGATGCGGTTATTTGTGTAACGGGATGTTATGCACAAACATCTCCAGCGGAAATTATGGCGATTCCAGGTGTAGATATTGTAGTTGGTACACAGGATCGTGAAAAGATGTTAGGATACATTGAAGAATTCCGCAAAGAGCGTCAACCAATTAATGCTGTCCGCAACATTATGAAAACACGTGTATACGAAGAACTGGATGTACCTTATTTCACGGATCGTACACGTGCATCTTTAAAAATACAAGAAGGTTGTAATAATTTCTGTACATTCTGTATTATTCCTTGGGCACGTGGTTTAATGCGTTCTCGTGATGGAAAAGAAGTTATTAAACAAGCGCAGCAATTAGTAGATGCAGGTTATAAAGAAATTGTATTAACAGGTATTCATACAGGTGGGTACGGTGAAGATATTAAAGATTATAACTTAGCTGGATTACTTCGTGATATGGAAGCGGAAGTAGGCGGATTAAAACGTCTTCGTATTTCTTCTATTGAAGCGAGTCAGATTTCAGATGAAGTAATTGAAGTGTTAGATAAGTCTGAAGTAGTTGTACGTCACTTGCACATTCCATTGCAATCTGGATCTAATACTGTATTAAAGCGTATGCGTCGTAAGTATACGATGGAATTTTTCCAAGAGCGTTTAGATCGATTGAAAGAAGCGTTACCAGGCCTTGCGATTACATCGGATGTAATTGTTGGTTTCCCAGGTGAAACAGAAGAAGAATTCATGGAAACATACAATTTCATTAAAGAGAATCGCTTCTCTGAGTTACACGTATTCCCTTACTCAAAGCGTACAGGAACACCTGCAGCGCGTATGGAAGATCAAGTTCCTGAAGATGTGAAGAATGATCGTGTTCATCGTTTAATTGAACTATCTAACCAATTAGCGAAAGAGTATGCGTCACAGTTTGAAGGAGAAGTGCTTGAAATCATTCCGGAAGAGCAATTTAAAGAGGGTGACCGTAAAGGGTTATATGTAGGCTATACGGATAACTACTTAAAAATTGTATTTGAAGGATCAGAAGAATTAATTGGTAAGCTAGTGAAAGTGAAAATTACGAAAGCTGGTTATCCATATAACGAAGCGCAATTTGTTCGTGTTCTTGAAGACGATGTAAAAAAAGAATCAGCAAGCGCATAAAATGAAACTTTAATCAGTGGGGTTTTTGTTCCTCCCCGACAAATAGTGGGGTAAAAAAAGCATGCAAACGGAAACGATTTGCATGCTTTCTTTTTTTCGTGGAGAAGTTAAGTACTGAAAAGGCAGGTACGTCGAAAGAGTAGTTATTTAATATTTTCTTGTATTAAAAAAGATGTAATGATAAAAATATAGTTGTCTTCAGGGGAAAAGGATAAAAGCTATCTACATAGCTTTTGAACAGGGAAGGGCATCTATTCTTCTTTTATTCTGCCAAATAGTTGACCTGAAGTGATAAAATGTATTATAATCGTAAAAGACATGCTGAAGAAGGGTTTCTTTTTGCATGCTGAAATTAGTATGTAAGTGTGATGTTTCGGAGGGAGGGAAAGAGAATGTCAAAAACAGTCGTTCGTAAAAACGAGTCTTTGGAGGATGCACTTCGCCGTTTTAAAAGATCGGTTTCTAAAACTGGTACACTTGCTGAAGCAAGAAAGCGCGAGTTTTATGAAAAGCCAAGTGTAAAACGTAAGAAGAAATCTGAAGCGGCAAGAAAGCGTAAATTCTAAGAGAGGGTGTAAGTTATGAGTCTTCTCGGTCGTTTAAACGATGATATGAAACAAGCGATGAAGAATAAACAAAAAGAAAAATTAACCGTTATTCGTATGGTTAAGGCTGCTTTACAAAATGAAGGTATTAAACTGCAACATACTCTTACTGAAGAAGAGGAATTAACAGTTTTAGCTCGTGAAGTAAAACAGTATAAGGACTCCCTCCTTGAATTTAAAAAAGCTGGTCGTGAAGACCTTGTTAATAAACTGCAAAGTGAAATTCAGATTTTAAGCGCATATTTGCCGGAGCAATTAACAGAAGAAGAACTAGCGAATGTAATTAAGCAAGTTATTTCTGAAGTTGGTGCGACTTCTAAAGCAGATATGGGTAAGGTGATGACTGCTGTTATGCCGAAAGTAAAAGGTAAAACAGACGGATCACTTGTGAATAAGCTGGTTATCCAGCTATTAGCATAAAAAAACGTCTCATTTCGTATGAGACGTTTTTTTATGCTTTTTTTCAGTTTGGACGTGATATTACAAGCTCTTTTTTCATACATATGGGATGAGAGGGGGTCTTTTGAGATGAAAAAATTAGAACAAATGAAGAATTGGTTAACAAAGCAAATAGACCTGCCAGTGGATGTGCTAATGGATCTACCTCGGATCACGCTTGTTGGGCAAGTGCATATCTATATAGAAAATCATCGGGGTTTATTAGTGTTTTCAGATAAAGAAGTAAGATTGTTATTAAAGCACGGTCAATTATTAATTAAAGGGCAATCCTTTATTATTAAAACAATCCTTCCAGAAGAACTTTTGCTTGAAGGCATAATTGAGCAAGTGACGTTTTTAGAAAACGAAAAACAAGAGGAGTGAGGGAAACTTCCATATGTGAAGTTTTTCTTCGTTATTTTCGTGATTCGACCTTACTATTCAGTTTATCTCGCTATTTATGGGTGGTAGAACTCTATATTTTATTTTCGTACGAGCTATTTTGCTAATTAAAGTGAAAAGTAGTGTGTATACTTTTGGAAAGGTAGTGGAGATAGTAGATGAAAAATAAATGGTTTATAAAGTGGCTTGGATATGTAAAAGTACGAATTGAAGGTAGAGGAGCGGAAAGGTTCGTTAACGAATGTGTACGTAGAAAATTATTAGTTTGGGATGTTAAGAAGATTGCTGATGAAACGTTAGTTTTTTGTATGTTATTACGAGATGTGAAGAAAATAAAACCAATTTATAGAAAAAATGAATGTAAACTATATTTTATTGGGCGTTACGGTTTTCCTTTTTTGAATAAGCGTTTAATTAAAAATAGTGGATTCTTAATTGGTTTTTTAATTTTCTTTTTTGGCATGATTGCATTATCCAATATGGTTTGGAAAATTGAAATTACAGGAGCGAAACCTGAAACAGAATATATATTGATGAAAGAATTGGACAAAATGGGTATTAAAAAAGGAAAATTACAATTCCAAATGCCTAATGTAGAAGATGTACAACGTCATTTGACAGACAATATTAATGCGATTACTTGGGCGGGATTAGAAATAAGAGGAACGACGTACCATTTTAAAATTGTTGAAAAAAACGAGCCGAAAAAAGAAAAGGAACAAAGGCCACAAAATTTAGTAGCAAAAAAAGAAGCGATTGTGACAAAAACATTTGTTGAAGTAGGAAAACCAGTTGTCTTGAAAAATGACCATGTCGAAAAAGGACAGCTTCTCGTATCAGGGATATACGGTAATGAGGAGAGTCCGACAATTGTTTCGGCGAAAGGTATTGTATATGGAGAAACGTGGTACACATCTGAGGTGAATGTGCCACTAAAGACGCAATTTCAAGTATATACTGGCAATGCATATAATGAGCATTACCTTACATTTGGGAGTGCGAAAATAAAAATATGGGGATTTCAACATGATAAGTATAAACGCTCTCGTACTGAAAGTGTAAAACACGATGTGAAACTATTTGGTTTTACACTGCCGATCGCGTACGAAAAAGATATCGTGCGAGAAGAGGAAGAAGCGAATCGGGAATATACAGAAAAACAGGCAATGAAAGTAGCGAAAGAGATGGCTGAAAAAGAACTAAAGAAAAAATTGGATGAACATGCTATGATTGTAAGTGATAAGATTTTGAGTAAAGAGGTTGAGGCGGATCAACTAAAAGTCACATTGCATTATACTGTGATTGAAAATATTGCAGAGCCACAACCGATATCCGAATCCGATATTCAAGGAGACTGAGTAATGGCAGAACAATTAGTAGAAATGAACCAACAATTGGAAAATACTAACGAAGCAATCGCTCTTTTTGGAGTCAATGATGCTCATTTGAAAGTAATTGAACGGGAACTGAATGTATCGATTGTAACTAGAGGTGAAACTGTTCATGCATCTGGAGCAGTTGAAACTGTGACACTCGTGGAAAAAATCTTACAGCAATTACTTGTTGTTATTCGAAAAGGTGTATCAATTACAGAAAGAGATGTTGCGTATGCAATTCAGCTCGCACAACAAGGGAAAATCGCTCAATTTGAAGAGTTATATGAAGAAGAAATCTTTAAAACGGCAAAAGGTAAATCCATTCGTGTGAAAACAATGGGACAAAGAAGATATATTCATGCAATGAAGAAGAATGATATTGTATTTGGAATAGGACCTGCTGGGACTGGGAAAACATACTTAGCTGTAGTAATGGCTGTGAGAGCTTTAAAGCAAGGGTATGTAAAGAAAATTATTTTAACGAGACCGGCTGTAGAAGCTGGAGAAAGTTTAGGTTTTTTACCAGGAGATTTGAAAGAGAAGGTAGATCCGTATTTACGTCCATTGTATGATGCTTTGCACGATATTCTTGGACAAGAATATACGCAACGTATGATGGAGCGAGGGGTAATTGAAATCGCACCTCTTGCTTATATGAGAGGGCGTACGCTCGATGATTCATTTGTTATTTTAGATGAAGCGCAAAATACAACGGGTGCACAAATAAAAATGTTTTTAACTAGATTAGGTTTTAGTTCTAAAATGGTTATTACGGGGGACCCTTCACAAGTAGACTTACCAAAAGGGGTAAAATCAGGTCTTTCGCTAGCTTCTAACATTTTATCTGGTGTATCAGGTCTTTCATTCATTACATTAGAACAAACGGACGTTGTGAGGCATCCGCTGGTGCAACGTATTATTGAGGCATATGATAAAATGGAATGATCCTATTTGTCAGGATCATTTCTTTTTGTATGAAGGTTGGCGACCGGCATATTTTTTACTATCATAAAAGATAAGAGAAATAAACTATAGGTACTGGTGTATCAAAATGTTACTTAAAAGTATCGTTGGCTAGAAGAAATGAAAGCTATAAATAGTTTCACTTTATTTCTGGAGAGGAGAAGGTATTGAAATCATGTTAAGATCTGAAGAAATTTCTAAGTGGTTTCGTAATTTACAACATTCGAAAAAACTAAGTTGGATTTCTTACGTTTTATTAGGAGCAGTGCTGTTTTTTGCACTTATGAATAATGTAAAACCAGAGCAATTAGATGTTGATATGTATTCTATTGCGAAAAAAACAATTCATTCTCCTATTAAAATTGAAGATAAGGTTATAACGGACAGAAAAAAACAAGAGGCCGCTCAAAAAGTTGGGGATCAATATACATATAGAAGTGAATATAAACAAAATAGAGTAGATATTGTAAATGATGTTTTTGCTAAGGTAAATGAAGCAATTCAAGAGATGAAAGCTGCTGGACCTGAAGAGCAAAAAAAGATGACCGATGCAAATAAATTAGAAAAGTTGAAGAAGAAGTTGCCATCTAATTTAACAAAGGAATTATCTGATGAGAATTTATTATATTTTATTAATGCAGAACCGGATCAATTAGAATTAGCAAAGAACGCGGCTCTAACGTCTGTTAGTGTTATTATGGGTGGAAATATTAAAATGTCCGAAGAAATAGCAGCAAAAGAGCGATTTGTTAATGAAATGAAAAGCCTCAATGTGAATAGCGGATTGAAGGAAGCTGTGAACGCGCTAGGATCATATGCGATTACAGCAAATTATTTTTATGATCCGGCTGTAACGAAAGAGAAGAAGAAAGCGGAAGAAGATTTAGTTCCACCTGTTTATATTCTTCAAGGACAAGTTATTGTTAGAGAAGGTGAAACAATTTCAAGTGATATGTATAATCAGTTGAAATTAGTCGGTTTATTAGAGAAAGGTAATAGTTTTCAGCCTTATGTTGGATTAGCAGTGCTCATTGGTGTGTTACTGTACTTTATGCATAAGCAGTTTGAAGTATTTTTACAGCGTAAAAGAGAAGATAGACCGTATATTTTAGCGTATATTACAATTTTGTCTATCACGATTGTTTTAATGAAAACTATTAGTTTGTTTCAAAAGCTTGAATATGCAGGAATTGCGTATGTTGTCCCAGTTGCGATGGGAACAATACTTGTAAAACTAATGATTGGCGATCGATTTGTATTTTTAACAAGTATGATTTTTTCTGTGTGCGGAAGTATTATGTTTAATGAAGGAGTAACAAGTACACTGAATTATAGTGTAGGTATTTATGTGTTATTAAGTTCATTATCAGTAAGCATTTTCTTAAGAGAAAAAAATCGTCGTACGATGATTTTGCAAGCTGGTATACTCGTTTCTATCTTAAATGTAGTCGTCTTAGCGGCGTTACTATTATTACGTAATGGGAATTTTTCACCTCTTGAAATTGGAACGCAATTATTGATGGCTTCCGTTTCAGGAATTATCTCATCCGTTTTAGCGATGGGAATATTACCATATTTAGAGAGTGGACTTGGAATTGTATCAAGCATGAAGCTTATGGAACTATCGAGTCCGAATCATCCGCTTTTGCGTAGAATTTTGTTAGAAGCCCCAGGAACGTATCACCACAGTGTAATGGTAGCGAATCTTTCTGAGGCAGCGTGTGAAGCGGTTGGAGCAAATGGTGTATTAGCACGTGTAGGGGCGTATTATCATGATGTAGGAAAAACAGTACAACCGCAATTCTTTATTGAAAACCAGATGGGAATTGAAAATCCACATGATAAATTAGATCCTGTGACGAGTAAAGATATTATCATTGCTCATGTAACAGATGGAGTCAGAATGCTCGAAGAATACCATATTCCGCAAGAAATTATCGATATTGCTGGACAACACCATGGTACAACATTACTTAAATATTTTTATTATAAGGCGATTAAAGAAGATAAAGAAAAATATACAGAAGAGATGTTTCGCTATCCGGGATCAAAAGCAACTTCTAAAGAGTCGGCAATTGTTGGTATTGCTGATAGTGTTGAGGCGGCGGTACGTTCTATGAATCACCCAACGCCAGATCAAATTAATAATTTAGTACAAAGTATTATTAAAGATCGCCTGCAAGATGGGCAATTTAGTGAATGTGATTTGACGTTTAAGGAACTACAAATCGTTGGAAAAACGTTATGTGAAACGTTAAATGGTATTTTCCATTCGCGTATTACATATCCGGAACCACCGGAAGAGAAGGAGAAAGAATGAGTTTATTAATTGATTTCATTGATGAAACTGAAGAAGTGAAAGAAGAATATGTGAATTTAATTCGTGAGATATTAGAAAAAGCAGCTCAAATGGAAAAAATAGAGGATGGTGCGGAGTTATCAGTGACATTTGTAGATAACGAACGCATTCGCGAGATTAATCGTGATTACCGAGATAAGGATCAGCCTACTGATGTCATTTCCTTTGCTATGGAAGAAATGGGAGAAGGAGAAATGGAAATTGTAGGTGCAGAGATGCCTCGTATGTTAGGTGACCTTATTATTTCTATTCCGAGAGCGAAAGAACAAGCTGAAGAGTATGGACATTCTTTTGATCGTGAACTTGGCTTTTTAGCGCTACATGGCTTTTTACATTTACTTGGTTATGACCACATGACAGAAGAGGATGAAAAAGAAATGTTTGGAAGACAGAAAGAAATTTTAGAGGCATTTGGATTAGGTCGATGAAAAAAGGAAAACTTATAAATAGTTTTGGGTATGCTATAGCAGGTATATTCTTTTGTCTTCGTCATGAACGAAATATGAAAATTCATTATTTAGCCGCAGTCATTGTTATATGCTGCGGCTTTTATTTCCATATTACGAAAGTAGAGTGGACGGTATTACTTATTGTAATAGGAATTGTAATGAGTTTAGAGATGGTAAATACGGCTGTGGAAAAAACAGTAGATTTAGCGACTACCGATATACATCCGTTTGCGAAAATTGCAAAGGATGTCGCAGCCGGATCGGTTTTATTGTTTGCGATAATAGCCGTTATAATTGGTGCTATTATCTTTTTACCGTATGTGGTATAGTTGCATTCCAAAGCTTTTATGAAGCTTTGAAAGTGCTGTAAAGGCCTTTAATAAGAGAGTGTATCTATTCACAGCTGTGGACAGGAAGGATGCGGGAATATGAATAGTAAACAATTAATTCAAGAAGCAATCGAAGCGCGTGAACAAGCGTACGTACCATATTCTAAATTTCAAGTAGGTGCAGCATTATTAACACAGGATGGAAAAGTATATCGTGGATGTAATGTTGAGAATGCATCATATGGCTTATGTAACTGTGCAGAAAGAACAGCTTTATTTAAGGCGGTTTCTGAAGGAGATAAAGAGTTTGTAGCTATCGCGATTGTGGCGGATACAAAGCGTCCAGTACCTCCTTGTGGAGCATGTCGACAAGTTATGGTAGAATTATGTAAACAGGATACGAAAGTATACCTATCAAATTTACATGGTGACGTTCAAGAGACGACAGTCGGAGAATTGTTACCAGGAGCATTTTTAGCGGAGGATTTACATGAATAGAAAAGGTTATAAATCAGGTTTTGTCTCTATTATTGGCAGACCGAATGTTGGGAAATCTACATTTTTAAATCGTATTATCGGCCAGAAAATTGCCATTATGAGTGACAAGCCACAAACAACTCGTAATAAAATTCAAGGCGTATATACAGAAAATGATTCACAAGTAATTTTCATTGATACACCAGGAATACATAAACCTAAACATAAATTAGGTGACTTCATGGTGAAGATGGCTCAAACGACATTAAAAGAAGTTGATATTGTTCTGTTTATGGTCAATGCAGTTGAAGGATTTGGTCGTGGTGAGGAATTCATTATTGAGAAATTAAAAGAAACGAAACAACCAGTATTTTTAGTAATTAATAAAATTGACCAACTTCATCCAGAGCAATTATTAGAGTTAATTGATCAATACCGTAAACTATATGAATTTGCAGAGATTGTACCAATTTCTGCATTAGACGGCAATAATGTGGATGCTTTAATTGGAACAATTAAAAAGTATTTACCAGAAGGACCGCAATACTACCCAGATAATCAAGTAACGGATCATCCAGAGCGATTTATTATTTCAGAGCTTATTCGTGAAAAAGTATTACATTTAACACGTGAAGAAGTACCGCATTCTGTGGCTGTTGTTATTGATGCAATTCAAAAACGTGAGGGCGGAGCGGTTTATATAAACGCAACGATTGTTGTTGAACGTGCATCACAAAAAGGAATTATTATAGGTAAGCAAGGAAAGATGTTAAAAGAAGTCGGTAAGCGAGCTCGTTTTGACATTGAAGCATTACTTGGTTCTAAAGTATTTTTAGAAGTATGGGTAAAAGTGCAAAAAGATTGGCGTAATAAAATGTCTCAGCTTCGTGACCTTGGTTTCCGCGAAGACGAGTACTAAAATAGAGTAAAGCTGTAATCAGCGGATGTTTTGTTCATCCGCTGATTATTGGTTTTTATGAGTTTTGATAAATTAGGAAAAATTTTTCTCACATGAAAATGGACAAAATGGGTCAATTTAATAACAACAAAGGAAATTGGTTTATAGGCTACGCTTATTGAGAAAGGTGGATTCTTATGCTAGATTTTACCTGGAAGTTTTTCTCCAAAACAGGAAGCATTGAAACGTACTTGCTTTTGAAAGAAATGGAAAAAGACGTAAACGATGAGATGGATCAACATGAAGAGGAGTTAGCGCATCTAGACTCTCCAATTTCTTGACCCGTTTTGTTCAAACCTTGGATGGTGACGAACATGTTTCAAAAAGTTGAGGGCATCGTTATCCGTACGACAGATTACGGAGAAACGAACAAGATTGTTACAATATTCTCAAGAGAATTGGGTAAGGTAAGTGCAATGGCAAGAGGAGCGAAAAAACCGAAAAGCCGGTTAGCATCTGTTTCGCAACTTATGACCCATGGTAATTTTCTTATTCAAATGGGATCTGGACTTGGAACTTTGCAACAAGGCGAGATTATTTCAACTATGAAAGAAATTCGCGAGGATATATTTTTAACTGCTTATGCATCATTTATTGTTGAGTTAACTGATAAAGCAACAGAAGATAAAAAACATAATCCATATTTATTTGAAATGTTATATCAAACGTTGCATTATATGTGTGAGGGTGTTGATTCAGAAGTATTATCATTAATTTATCAAACGAAAATGCTTCCGGTATTAGGGATGCGCCCGTACTTTGATACATGTGCGATTTGTCATCAAGAAACAGATTTTGTCGCCTTCTCTGTCCGGGAAGGCGGTTTTCTGTGCTCGCGTCATGCTGAGCAAGATCAGTATCGTATACCAGTGGGGGAAGCTGTTCATAAATTATTACGTCTTTTCTACCACTTCGATTTACATAGACTTGGCAATGTATCAGTGAAGGATAGCACAAAAAAACAAATGCGTTTAGTATTGAATACATATTATGATGAATATTGCGGGATTTATTTGAAGTCAAGACGTTTCTTAGAACAACTTGATAAGTTTCAAATATAATTTGGGACCGTATACGGTCCTTTTTACATCCTATCTTTTTCAAATAGCATATTTAGTATATAATATTTAAGAGATAGTATAACTTTTTTCGTTGTGCATTAAAGGTGGTGATTATCATAGAGCTGAATAAACGGCAAGAACATATCATTCAGATTGTAAAAGATCACGGTCCTATTACAGGGGAGTCAATTGCTGCGCAATTAGGACTAACACGTGCAACGCTAAGACCAGACTTAGCAATTTTAACGATGGCTGGTTATTTAGAAGCGCGTCCACGCGTAGGTTATTTTTATACGGGTAAAACCGGGGGGCAGCTATTATCTGAAGCTGTTAAGAAAATTAAAGTACAAGATTATCAATCTAGACCAGCTGTAATTGATAAAAATGTATCAGTATACGATGCGATTTGTACTATGTTTTTAGAGGACGTAGGTACATTGTTCGTTGTAGATCAATCGACGCTATTAGTTGGCGTTGTATCTCGTAAAGATTTATTACGAGCTAGCCTTGGAAAGCAGGATTTAACCTCTCTTCCGGTTAATATTATCATGACAAGGATGCCGAACATTGCGATGTGTCGTAGAGAAGATTCTTTATATGATATTGCGATGGAATTAATAGAAAGACAGATTGATGCGATGCCAGTTGTAAAAGATACGAAACAAGGTTTAGAAGTGATTGGACGAATTACAAAAACAAATATTACACGTGCGTTTGTAAACTTAGTAAATAACGAATAAGTGTAATTTGTTTAAAGTGAGGTAATGTAATGGATAATAAAATCGTATATGTCGTATCTGACTCTGTTGGAGAAACGGCTGATTTGGTTGTTCGAGCAGCGATGGGGCAATTCCCATTTGCTCCTGATATTAGACGTGTACCGTATGTAGAAGATACAGGGACATTAAAAGAAGTGATTTCGATTGCTAAGAACAATCAAGCGCTTATTTGTTTTACGTTAGTAAAGCCTGACATGCGTCAGTATTTAGTGACAGAGGCTGCGAAAGAAGGCGTAGAGGCATATGATATTATCGGGCCTCTTATCGATCAAATTGAAGAAATTACAGGGCAAGTACCAAGATATGAGCCGGGTGTTGTTCGTAGATTAGATGAAGAATACTTTAAAAAGATTGAAGCGATTGAGTTTGCTGTAAAGTATGATGATGGTAGAGACGCACGTGGTATTTTAAAAGCAGATATCGTGTTGATTGGAATTTCGCGCACATCAAAAACACCGCTTTCTCAATATTTAGCTCATAACAAACGTTTGAAAGTTGCCAATGTACCGCTCGTACCAGAAGTAGATCCGCCTGAAGAATTATATCAAGTGGCTAAAGAAAAATGCTTCGGTTTGAAAATTACGCCAGATAAGTTGAATCATATTCGAAAAGAGCGATTGAAATCACTTGGACTAAGTGATGGTGCAACATATGCCAATATTAATCGTATTAAAGAAGAAATTGATCACTTTGAGAATGTAGTTGGTAAAATAAATTGTCAAGTAATTGATGTATCGAATAAAGCGATTGAAGAAACAGCCAACATTATTGTGAATGCAGTGCAAAACCAAAAATTGTTTTAGCACATTTACCAAAGGTGAATGTGCTTTTTTCGCTCGTGAGAAACACAATACCTGTTGATTTCGTAATAGATTATAGCGGAGTGGTTATACTTATATTCTTCTGTCTTTTTATTATGCTAAGGGCAGGGTTTCGTTATCCTGAAATAGAAGATGAAAAAATAAAGGGATATGTAGCGTAGTTGAAGAAAATATATTATAATAAAAAATTGTGATAAAAACCTATATTTTACGTTTAGACTTTAATTTTTCAGAATAAACTAGGGATAGGATTTACGAAAAGACATGTAATTACGTTAAATCGACAAAATCTATACAAGAAAACGCACATTATGGAAGGATTCGCAGAAGGGATGTAGAATACAGAAATATGCAAAACATCAATATCGTATTAGTTGATGCAGATGCATATCCTGTGAATGCTGAAAATTGTGCAAGCTGGAACGAAAGTTCATGTCGAAATTTTGTTTGTCACATCGTATGCTCATCGTTTAAGGAAGTAGCAAGGAAAATTGGATCTATGTAGATGCTGAATAAGCTAAAGTTGATTTTTTATATGTATCAACATGCAAAAAACAGATCTCGTGATCACATAGGATATGGTGCTTGCTAGTCTTCTTGTAAAAAAGTGTATATGTATTGTCTCCAGGAGGTACATTTGTAACAGGTGAGCAAATGGATACAATTTTATATATGTAGGTACGTATGTGCGAAATTACGCAGAAAAGGGCCTACAAAATCGTTTGATAACGTGATCGACAACACTTTCTAATAAGTTTAGAAAAAATATTGTCGAATTATAAAGGAATTTTTTAATTTTTATCGAATACAAAATACGACACGGAGATGGATTTATGGGGAACAGAATTCCCGAAGAAGTTGTTGAACAGATTCGGACGTCATCGGATATTGTAGAAGTGATTGGTGAATACGTTCAACTTAGAAAACAGGGGCGTAACTATTTTGGCCTTTGTCCATTTCATGGTGAGAATTCTCCTTCATTCTCTGTTTCATCTGATAAGCAAATTTTTCATTGCTTCGGATGTGGAGAAGGTGGAAATGTATTTTCCTTTCTAATGAAAATGGAAGGATTGGCTTTTACCGAGGCTGTTCAAAAGCTAGGTGAAAGAAATGGAACTGCAGTTGCAGAGTATACATCAGGGCAAGGACAACAAGAAGACATATCTGATGACACTGTCATCATGCAACAGGCTCATGAACTTTTGAAAAAGTATTATCATCATTTATTAGTAAATACAGAAGAAGGAAATGAAGCACTTTCGTATTTGTTAAAACGTGGTATTACGAAAGAGATGATTGAGAAGTTTGAAATTGGTTATGCGTCACCTGCTTGGGATGCAGCAACGAAAATTTTACAAAAAAGAGGTTTATCGCTGTCTAGTATGGAACAAGCTGGTCTTCTCATAAGAAGCGAGAAGGATGGTAGTCATTATGATCGCTTCCGTGGAAGAGTTATGTTTCCAATCTATACGTTACAAGGTAAAGTGATAGCGTTTAGTGGAAGGGCGTTAGGAGATGACACTCCGAAATATTTAAATAGCCCTGAAACACCGATTTTTCATAAAAGTAAATTGTTGTATAACTTCCACCAAGCGAGGCCGTTTATTAGAAAACGTGGGCAAGTGGTCCTTTTTGAAGGGTATGCCGACGTAATGGCTGCGGTAAAAAGTGGTGTGGAAGAAGCTGTTGCGACAATGGGAACAGCTTTAACTGAAGAACAAGCAAAACTTCTGCGACGTAACGTTGAAACTGTTGTTCTTTGCTATGATGGTGATAAAGCAGGGCGAGAAGCAACGATGAAAGCAGGGCAATTATTGCTAAAAGTTGGTTGCCAAGTGAAAGTTACATCCTTGCCAGATAAGCTTGATCCTGATGAATATGTGCAACAATATGGGACAACTGCTTTTGAAAATCTTGTGAAATCAAGTATAAGTTTTGTTGGTTTTAAAATAAATTATTTGCGTTTAGGGAAAAATTTGCAAGATGAGTCTGGCAAAGAAGAATATGTGAAAAGTGTTTTAAAAGAGTTATCGTTGCTACAGGATGCGATGCAGGCAGAATCATATTTGAAGTCATTATCGCAAGAGTTTTCGTATTCAATGGAAACTCTTTTGAATCAATTGCACCAATATCGCAAAGAACAAAAGGTACAGCAAAAACAAGTAAAGCAGGCTTCTAAGCCGTCTCAAATTGTTCAAACAAAACCGAAGTTAACAGGTTTTGAAAGGGCAGAAAGAGAAATTATTTATCATATGTTGCAAAGTCCAGAAGTGGCTGTTCGTATGGAATCCCACATAGAAGATTTTCATACAGAAGAACATAAAGGGATTTTATATGAACTATACGCATATTATGAAAAGGGAAATGAACCTTCAGTCGGAACATTTTTAAGTTGGCTCTCTGATGAGAAGTTGAAAAATATTATCACTGATATTTCGACGGATGAATTTATTAATCCAGAATACACAGAAGAAGTGTTACAAGGCCATTTGGAGACGCTCAGCCGTCATCAAGAAAAACTTGAAAAGATGGAAATCATCTTTAAGGTAAAACAAATGGAAAAAACAGATCCTGTAGAGGCTGCTAAATATTATGTAGCATATTTACAAAATCAAAAAGCGAGAAAATAGCTTTTTTGATAAATTTTTAGTATAATGAATGTTTGTATCTCGCGTAAGGAGGGGAACAGATGGCTGACAAACCAGCTCGTTCTAAACAAATTGAAACTGAAATGACCCTTGAGCAAGTGAAAGAACAACTCACTGAGCTCGGAAAAAAACGTGGCGTTCTTACATATGAAGAGATTGCAGAACGCATGAATGGATTTGAAATTGAATCCGATCAAATGGATGAATACTATGAATATTTAGGTGAACAAGGGATTGACTTAGTTGGTGACAATGATAACGACGAAGGTCCTAATAATCGCCAAATTACAAAAGCGGAAGAAGAATTTGACCTTAATGATTTAAGTGTACCACCTGGGGTTAAAATCAATGATCCCGTTCGTATGTATTTAAAAGAAATTGGTCGTGTAGATTTACTATCTGCAGAAGAAGAAATTAGACTTGCAACGCGTATTGAAGAAGGCGATGAAGAAGCGAAACGTCGTCTTGCAGAAGCAAACTTACGTCTTGTTGTAAGTATTGCAAAGCGCTACGTGGGCCGTGGTATGCTTTTCTTAGACTTAATCCAAGAAGGGAATATGGGTCTAATTAAAGCGGTTGAAAAGTTCGATTATCGTAAAGGTTTCAAATTTAGTACGTATGCAACTTGGTGGATTCGCCAAGCGATTACACGTGCGATTGCAGACCAAGCACGAACAATTCGTATCCCAGTTCATATGGTTGAAACGATTAATAAGTTAATTCGTGTACAACGTCAATTACTACAAGATTTAGGACGCGAACCATCTCCTGAAGAGATTGGTGAAGAAATGGATCTTGCTCCAGAAAAAGTACGCGAAATCTTAAAAATTGCACAGGAGCCAGTTTCTCTTGAAACACCGATCGGTGAAGAAGATGACTCCCATTTAGGTGATTTTATTGAAGACCAAGAAGCAACATCGCCTGCGGACCATGCAGCGTATGAATTGCTAAAAGAACAATTAGAAGATGTGTTAGATACACTAACAGATCGTGAAGAAAATGTTCTACGTCTTCGTTTTGGTTTAGATGATGGACGAACTCGTACGCTTGAAGAAGTTGGGAAAGTATTCGGCGTAACGAGAGAACGTATCCGTCAAATTGAAGCAAAAGCACTTCGTAAATTAAGACATCCAAGCCGTAGTAAGCGTCTTAAGGATTTCTTAGAATAGGCTACCTTTAAGTTTACTTCACCTTTGTGAAGTAAACTTTTTTATTTTGTTAACTTTTGTTAAACTTTAGCTATCGGCAACGATTACAATTTCTTGTAATTTATTTTACAGAATTGTCTTTTGATTTGCAAATGCTCATTTTTCGATTTTTCGATTAATTTTGTGTATTCTATACAAAAATATATGTAGAAAAGTGAAAAATATGATGAGAAACGTTAATAATTATCGAAATAATAAGCGATATAACAATAAAAAACAATAAACTGAATTTATGTAATATTTTTAACGATTAGTAGTTTACTCTTTTCTGATAGAGCGTTTTCAAGTACAATGGAAATGACTGAATCATCTAACTATTTAGGGGTATAGAGGGGGGAGAAGAGATATGAAACGTAATCCGCTGATTCCGTTCGCTCTTATTGCAGCATTAGGTATTATCGTTATGTTTGTATTTTCATTTCAGGGGCTAAATAAATCTAAAGAGTTAGCTGATGCAAAAAATGGCGGAAAGCCAGCACAAACAGCATCAAAACCAGAGGATATTGTGAAGCAAAGCTGTACGAGCTGCCACGGTGATCAGTTACAAGGGGCAGTAGGGCCTAATTTACAAAAAATTGGTGGAAAACTTTCAAAAGATGAAATTAAAGAAATTCTTTCGAAAGGAAAAGGAAATATGCCTGCCAATTTAGTTCCAGCTGATCAAGCCGCTAAAGTAGCTGATTGGTTATCGAAGAAAAAATAAAGTTCCGTATGACAAGCCTTTTGCTTATGCAAAGGGCTTGTTTTTCTATATTTTCTAAAATACGATGAGTGATAGAGAATGGAATTGTTGTTATAGGCTTGCAACAACTACTATAAATTCATTATCATGGAGACAGACTGACAAGAGAAGGAGTAATGGAAATACATGAATGAAGTAAAGCTTTCAAAACGATTAGAAGAAGTTGTGCGTGAAATACCGGCAGGATCTACAGTTGCTGATATTGGATCGGATCATGCGTATTTACCGTGTTATACAATTATAAATAATATTGCTACAAAAGCAGTTGCTGGAGAGGTTGTAGATGGGCCATTTCGCTCTGCGCAAGCAACTGTAGCTGAAAGTGGCTTACAAGATAAAGTAGACGTGCGTAAAGGGAATGGATTAGCTGTTATCGCGCCAGGAGAAGTAGATGTAATTACGGTTGCTGGAATGGGCGGAGCGTTAATTCGTGACATTTTAGAAAGTGGTAAAGAAAAATTAGAAGGGGTAACTCGTTTAATTTTACAGCCGAATATTGCAGCGCATCACATTCGTGAATGGTTTATTGAGAATGAATGGGAGCTTATCCATGAAAAAATCGTAAAAGAAGATGGGAAAATTTACGAGATTTTAGTAGGCGAGCGAGGAAACATCGCGGTGCCTTATTCTGAAAATAAACAAGCGGAATTATTTATGGGGCCATTTTTAATAAAAGAAAAAGGTGAAGCTTTCGTTGAAAAATGGGAAGGGGAATTGAAAAACTTCCAAAATATTTTAAAGCAGTTAGAACGTGCGGCTGATTCTGAAGAAACAAAAGCGAAGCGTGCGGAAGTAGAAGCGAAAATGAAAATGATACGGGAGGTTTTATCATGAGTAAAATTCCAAATGGCCATGAAATTATTTCTTTATTTGAAAGTATGTATCCGAAGCATTTGGCGATGGAAGGAGATAAGATTGGCCTGCAAATTGGAGCGCTTAATAAACCCGTACAACACGTATTGATTGCGTTAGATGTAACGGAGGAAGTTGTGGATGAAGCAATTCAATTAGGGGCGAATGTCATTATTGCACATCACCCTTTAATTTTTAATCCGTTAAAAGTGATTCATACAGATAAAGCGTACGGAAGAATTATTGAAACGTGTATTAAAAATGATATTGCCATTTATGCAGCACATACAAATGTGGATGTTGCTAAGGGCGGGGTAAATGATTTACTTGCTGAGGCGTTAGGATTGCAAAATACAGAAGTTTTGGCACCGACATATGCAGAAGAAATGAAAAAAGTTGTTGTGTTTGTGCCGGTAACTCATGCAGAAGAAGTACGAAAAGCATTAGGAGACGCAGGTGCTGGTCATATCGGCAATTATAGCCACTGTACGTTTAATAGCGAGGGGACAGGTACGTTTGTACCTCAAGAGGGAACAAATCCTTATATCGGGGAAACTGGGCAGTTAGAACGCGTAGAAGAAGTGCGAATCGAAACGATAATTCCAGCTTCACTACAGCGAAAAGTGATTAAAGCAATGGTAACGGCACATCCATATGAAGAAGTAGCATATGATGTGTATCCACTTGATAACAAAGGTGAAACATTAGGGCTTGGAAAAATAGGATATTTACAAGAAGAGATGACACTTGGACAATTTGCGGAACATGTAAAGAAATCATTAGATGTAAAGGGTGCACGAGTTGTTGGGGATTTAAATGATAAAGTGCGCAAAGTAGCTGTACTTGGTGGTGATGGTAACAAATACATCAATCAGGCTAAATTTAAAGGAGCGGATGTGTATGTAACAGGTGACATGTATTATCATGTTGCTCATGATGCGATGATGCTCGGTTTAAATATAGTTGACCCAGGACATAACGTTGAAAAAGTAATGAAGCAAGGGGTACAAAAGCAATTACAAGAAAAAGTGGATGAAAAGAAACTCAATGTACACATTCATGCTTCGCAATTACATACAGATCCATTTACATTTGTATAAGAAAAATAAAAACCGTTGCTCATATAGGCAACGGTTTTTATTATTGTTCTTTTTTCACTTTTACACGAGGTAATATTTTTTGTAATGGTACTTTTCTAACTGTCTCCCATGTAGCGGGATTCATTGGATCATATTGATCTAAGAAAGCGATAACTTCTTTTGTAATTGGAGTTGGAGTAGAAGCACCTGCTGTAACAGCTACGTTTTCTACACCTTGTAGCCACTCTAATTTAATCTCACTTACGTCTGCAACGCGGTATGCTTTCGTACCAGCGATTTCTTGTGATACTTGTGCTAAACGGTTTGAGTTGTTACTTTTCGGATCACCGACAACAATTGTTAAGTCTGCAACATCAGCTTGTTTAGCGACAGCTTCTTGGCGAACTTGAGTTGCTAAACAAATTTCCTTATGGAATTCTGCTGTTGGGAATTTCTTCTGAATGTCCTCCATTAAATGTTGAACATCCCATTGGCTCATCGTTGTTTGATTTGTAACTAAAATTTTATCTGTTGGAATTTCTAATGTTTTTAAATCATCAGCTCTTTCGATAAGGTGAACGATGTCAGGTGCAATACCAACTGCGCCTTCTGGTTCTGGATGATTTTTTTTGCCGATATAAATGACATGGTAACCTTCAGCTTTCTTTGCTTCAATAAGGTCATGTGTTTTTGTAACATCTGGACAAGTGGCATCGATTGTCGTTAAACCTTTTTCTTTTGCACGTTGTTTAACTTCTGGAGAAACACCGTGTGCAGTGAAAATAACAGTACCAGATTCAATTTTATCTAAAATTTCTAATCGACTTGGACCGTCTAATGTAATGATGCCATCTTCTTCGAATGCATCTGTTACATGTTTGTTGTGAACAATCATACCTAAAATATAAATAGGTCTTGGTAATGATGTATCTAATGCGGCGTTACGTGCAATAACCATCGCGTCCACAACACCGTAGCAATAACCACGAGGGGAAATTTTAACAATTTTCATATGAGTAATCCTCTCCTTCTAAACAAGGGATACTTTTGTGCATAGTCTTTTACATTATAAAGGAGGAATGGATAGAAAACAAAGGATTGTTACACATATAGTTTTGGTTTTGTTGCTATTTTTTGAACAGGCTCCTCTCGTAATTCTTTTTCTATGACAGGCTCAATCACTATTTTTTTTCTTTTTCTTTTTTTTTGTGGAGGCGGCGGAGTTGCTACCTCAACCTTTTCTGTTATGTCTTCAGTTGGATTTTCAGTTGGATCTTCTTCCGTACTTTTTCCAGAGGTGAGGATTTTAACAATGCTTGGTAGGTTACGCATAATAGGACTGTACTGTTCGACGACAGGGCTTACAGATTGAACGACTTGGGATACTTTTTCAATATTGTTTATCATATTAGTTGGATTCGAAATTAAATTCGCCAAAAAACTGCCGATGCCGCTACTTGATGCTGCTGTAGTTGCTGCACCACCGCGCGTTTCATTTGATTCATACATTTGAGGGGGGATCATTTGCTCTGGATGTTGCTGCATGTATGGTTGATATTGTTGTGAGTATTGCTGCGGGTATTGTTGTTGGTATTGGTATTGTTGTTGATATTGGGGCGGCGGTTGTTGGTGCATCATTGGCGGCGGTCCATCCATTTGTCGATAAGGTGGAACCATTTGCATGAAAGGCTCGGTTGGATCGTGTTTTTTAAAGAGTTTAGCAAGGAACCCTTTCTTTTTTTGTGCCATCGGTGGTAGTTGTGGAATTGGATATGGTGTATAAGGTTGCTGTCCTTGATTCGGATACATTTGCCTTGTGGGGGATTTTGGAAACATGTGAGAAATCCTCCTTTCTTCAGTTAGGTATATACACATACAATATGCAATAAGAGGGAAGAAGGTTAGTTTTTGAAGTAAAAACCTAAACTAAAGATGGATTTTACTTGTAGATTTCGATATAATGTAGACTTGACTGATTTGTGCGCGCAGTAGAAATTTAGAAAGAAGGTGTAACTTATGGCACAACAAACTTTTACACAGTATGATTTTAAACCATTTTTAATAGATGCAGTTCGTGAACTACGCTTTACAGAGCCGACAGGAATTCAAAAGAAAATTTTCCCGGTCGTGAAAAAAGGTGTAAGTGTAATTGGACAATCCCAAACAGGTTCTGGGAAAACACATGCATACTTACTTCCTACATTGAACAGAATTAATGCAAGTCGTGAAGAAGTACAACTTGTTATTACAGCGCCTACTCGTGAGTTAGCACAACAAATTTACGAAGAAATCGTGAAATTAACAAAGTTTTGTGCGGAAGATCAAATGATTACAGCACGTTGTTTAATTGGTGGAACTGATAAACAACGATCAATTGAAAAGTTGAAAAAACAACCTCATATTGTAGTTGGAACACCAGGACGTATTAAAGATTTAGTAGAAGCGCAAGCATTATTTGTTCATAAAGCAAATACTATTATTGTCGATGAAGCAGACTTAATGCTAGATATGGGATTCATTCATGATGTAGACAAAATTGCATCACGCATGCCTAGAAATTTGCAAATGCTAGTTTTCTCTGCAACAATTCCTCAAAAACTAAAACCGTTTCTGAAGAAATATATGGAGAATCCAGAGCATATTCATATCAATCCAAAACAAGTTGCGGCTGGGAATATTGAGCATTATTTAGTACCTTCTAAACATCGTAACAAAATCGATTTAGTGAACAAAATGTTGCTACAATTTAAACCGTATTTAGCAGTTGTTTTCACGAATACGAAGAAGATGGCGGATCAGGTTGCTGACGGATTAATGGAACGTGGCTTAAAAGTTGGACGAATTCACGGAGATTTATCACCGCGTGATCGTAAAAAAATGATGAAACAAATTCGTGATCTTGAATTCCAATATATTGTTGCAACTGATTTAGCAGCACGTGGTATTGATATTGAAGGGATTAGTCATGTTATTAACTACGAACTTCCATCAGATTTAGATTTCTTCGTTCACCGCGTTGGAAGAACAGCACGTGCGGGGCATTCAGGTATTGCAGTGACGATTTATGATCCAGCAAACGAAGAAGCGTTAGATAGTTTAGAAAAACAACGTCATATTGAGTTCAAGCATGTAGAGTTACGTGGAGATGAGTGGGCGGATTTAGGTGAACGTCGTCGTCGTAAGAGCCGTAAAAAACCAAATGATGAACTTGACGTTATGGCAACGAAAGTTATTAAAAAGCCGAAAAAAGTAAAACCAAACTATAAACGTAAACTTGCAACAGAACGTGACAAAGTGAAGAAAAAATATAGCCATAAAAAAAGATAAGGGGAGCCCCCTTATCTTTTTTTATCCGGCTATTTGCGGGATAATAATCGGTGGGGAATGGAAAAACACTGATTAAAGTTTCGGTGTAGCTAGTTACAATTTGCGTAGTGTTTTAGCAACAAACAATTCGCTACATATTTCTACAAATTATGCTATCATTATATCTATTGTATATTGAAGAGGTGATTGTATGTTAAAGATTGGATCTCATGTTTCTATGAGTGGTAAGAAAATGTTATTAGCAGCAAGTGAAGAGGCTGTTTCATACGGTGCAACGACGTTTATGATTTATACAGGTGCACCGCAAAATACACGAAGAAAACCAATTGAAGAATTGAACATAGAAGCAGGAAGAAGACATATGGAACTAAACGGTATTGAGGAAATTATCGTACATGCGCCATATATTATTAATCTTGGGAATACGACGAAGCCAGAAACATTCCAATTAGGTGTAGACTTCCTTCGCATGGAAATTGAAAGAACATCGGCATTAGGTGTAGCGAAACAAATCGTTCTTCACCCAGGTGCGCACGTTGGTGCAGGAGCGGATGCTGGTATTCAACAAATTATTAAAGGGCTTAATGAAGTATTAACGCCAGAGCAGACGGTTAACATTGCGTTAGAAACGATGGCAGGAAAAGGAACAGAATGCGGTCGTAGCTTTGAAGAAATTGCAAAGATTATTGATGGTGTCAAATATAATGAAAAATTATCAGTATGCTTTGATACGTGTCATACGCACGATGCAGGATATGATATTGTAAATGATTTTGACGGCGTATTAAACGAATTTGATAAGATTGTTGGTATTGATCGTTTGCAAGTACTTCATATTAATGATAGTAAAAATGTATGCGGCGCAGGAAAGGACCGTCATGAAAATATCGGCTTCGGTCATATCGGTTATAAAGCGTTACATCATATTGTGCATCACCCGCAGTTAATGCACGTACCAAAAATTCTTGAAACGCCATATGTAGGTGAAGATAAAAAAGATAAGAAGCCACCATATAAATTAGAAATCGAAATGCTGAAAAATGGTAATTTTGATGAAGGAATTCTTGAGAAAATTAAAGCGCAATAAGCAATAAGGAGGGGATTTTCCCCTCCTTATTTTAGTAGTTGCTGAAATAAAGTGTTTACTTGTTGGGCAGTAGCAGGGGAGGTTACTTTTGCTATTTGTTTTAAGAGCTCTAGCCGTTCGTCATTATCGTAAATGTTAATATTCTTACCTTTCATAAGTAAAACAATTTGATCCGCTTGTGCAGTCGTAATAGAAACTTCATACTCTTTACTGTATTTCAATAACTCTTTTGTAGAAATATGATTTAATTTTTTATTTACAAGTTGTTTAATGAGGTTCATCGAGTTATCCTCCTTCACACGTTCTTCTATCGAAATATATGAGTACGTAGCTTGTACATATTCACGTAGAGTTTCTTTTTTCATGAGAAAAAGAAGCGTATGTTATAATATAAGGACAAAACTATAGAAAAAGAGTATAAGGAGGACTTATGGAACAAAAGCAACATCGAAAAGAAAGTGTTATCCATCTTATTTATCGTTTAGTTATGATTATTTTTGGGGCAGCATGCGCAGCGGTAGCGATTGAACTATTTTTAATGCCAAATAAAATTATTGATGGTGGAATTATTGGTATTTCTCTTATATTAGATTATCTTACTCCTAATATTTGGTGGTTAAGTTTCTCTACTTTAGTCGTTATTCTCAATATCCCATTTATGTATTCAGGTTATAAGCAAATCGGAAAAACATTCATGCTATCTTCGGCGTTCGGTATTGTAGCTTTAGCGTTTATTGAATCAACGTTACATGCTGTTCCGCCATTTACAACAGAGCCGATTTTAGCAACAGTGTTTGGGGGTCTTATTTTAGGTATTGGTGTAGGGCTCGTTATTCGCCATGGTGGATCAATGGACGGAACAGAAATCATGGGTATTTTATTAACGAAGAAATTGCCTTTCTCTGTTGGCGAATTTGTAATGTTTGTGAACTTATTCATTTTTGCATGGGCAGCATTTGTATTTGGTGTTGAACAAGCTATGTATTCTGTTATGGCGTACTATATCGCCTTCAAAACAATTGATACAGTCATTCAAGGTTTAGATGAAACAAAAGCGGTTTTAATTGTATCAGATCAATATGAGGAAGTATCAAATGCGATTTTGCATCGTCTTGGTCGTGGAACTACAAAGCTTGTAGCGAAAGGCGGTTACACGGATAAAGAAAAAGAAGTTATTTATGCAGTTGTAACGCGTCTGGAAGTGACGAAGTTAAAATCAATTGTGTATGAAATTGATGCGAATGCGTTTGTTACGATTATGAATACACAAGAGACAAATGGTGGCAAGTTTAAATCGGCTATCCACTAAAAAACATGTATCCCGCTATTTGAGGGCAAATAATCGGTAGGGGATGGCCTCATTTGATTAAGGTTTCATTTTATAGGAATATTTTTCGGGAGCAGAGAATTTTTCTCTGCTTTTTGTTATAATAGAAAGGTTTCTTGAAAAAATTGATATATTTTAGGCAGATTGGTTTACAACTATAATAAGCTGTACTATAATTCAAATAGATATAAATCGGAATCATTCTGAATTAAAATAGGTGAGATGATATGAATAATATATTAGAAATAGAAGGATTGTCATTTCGATATGAAGATCGAAATGTGTTAGAAGATATTAATTTGCAAGTTCCGAAGGGAGCTTTTTTAGGTTTAGTTGGGCCGAATGGTTCTGGGAAATCAACTTTGCTAAAATGTTTATTAGGCGTTTTAAAGCCAAAACAGGGAAGTATTCGTTTGTTTGGTGTTGATAGTAAGAAGTTTAAAGAATGGAACAAAGTTGGTTATGTGTCGCAAAAGGCAAATAGCTTTAATTCTGGTTTTCCGGCAACTGTTTTTGAAGTTGTATCAATGGGACTCGTTTCTAAAAAAGGGCTGTTTCGCTTTTTCACGAAAAACGATAAGGAAAAGGTAGAAAAAGCGATTGCTGATGTAGGAATGAGTGAGTTTCAAGGGCGCAATATCGGAGAACTTTCTGGTGGACAACAACAGCGTGTATTTATTGCTCGTGCGCTCGTTAGTGATCCTGAATTACTTATTTTGGACGAGCCCACTGTTGGAATAGATGTGAAGAATGTAGAAAGTTTTTATGAGATATTAGAGGATTTAAACAAAAGGTTAGGAATCACATTAATTCTCGTTACTCATGATATGGGAGCTGTTACTGAGAAGGTAACACATGTTGCATGCTTAAACCAACATCTACATTTCCATGGAAATGTAGAGAAGTTCCGAGAGTTAGAAGATGCAGAAATGTCCGTCTTATATGGACATCATGTTCATCGTTTAGAACACGAGCATGAGCATCACGGGAGGATATAATGATACAAGATTTTTTACAATATGACTTTTTACGTAACTCTTTATATGCAGGGATTTTAATCGGACTTGTTGCACCGCTTATCGGTGTATTTGTTGTCATTCGCCGAATGTCGCTTATTGCGGATGCATTAAGTCACGTGACATTATCGGGTATTGCTGCAAGTTTACTACTAGAAAAAACAATTTTCACAGGAGGATTTTTAAATCCGTTATATATGGGAATGATTTTTTCTATTGGTGGGGCGTTACTAATTGAAAAATTACGTACTGTATATAAACATTATCAAGAATTAGCAATTCCGATTATTCTTTCAGCAGGAATGGGGATTGGGGTTATTTTTATATCACTTGCAAATGGATTTAACACTGATTTATTTAGTTATTTATTTGGGAGTGTAAGTGCTGTAACAAGTACGGATTTAATAATCATCGGCATTGTAGCAATTGTTGTTATTGTAACGATCACTTTATTATATAAAGAGTTATTTTTACTATCGTTTGATGAGGAATATGCTGTATCAACCGGTTTGAGTGCAAAGTGGATTCACTTTATTTTCATTATATTGGTTGCCCTTGTCATTGCAGTATCAATGCGTGTAGTAGGGGTTCTTCTCGTATCATCATTAATGACGTTACCAGTTGCAGCAAGTATTCGTATTGCGAATGGATTTAAACAAACAATTTTCTTTTCCATTTTATTTGGTGAAATTGCAGTAATTGGTGGAATGTTTGCTTCATATCAACTTGATCTAGCACCAGGTGGTACAATTGTTATGATAGCAGTTCTTATTTTAATTGGTGCGATTTTATGGAAAAAGAAAAAAACTGCATAAAGTAGGGATAGATATGAATCTAACGGAAGCTTTACGCCTAATGAAAGATAAAGGATACAAACATACTGGAAAAAGGGAAGAAATGCTCAGGTTATTTGCAGCTCACAATCGTTATTTAACGGCGAAAGACGTTTTAGAGCATATGAAGGATGATTATCCAGGTCTTAGCTTTGATACGATTTATCGTAACTTAACGGTGTTTGCTGAAATCGGTGTTTTAGAACAAACGGAATTAAATGGTGAAAAACATTTTCGTTTTACATGTTCTATTATGGAACATCATCATCATTTTATTTGTTTAGATTGCGGGGGGACGAAAGAGATTACTTCCTGCCCGATGGATTTTATGAATAAAGATTTTAACGGTTATGAAGTAACCGGGCATAAGTTTGAAATATACGGCCGTTGTCCAAAATGTGCAAAATAAGAACTCGTCGGTTACATAACTGACGAGCTTTTTTACGTAAAAAAGAAGGTTGCCACAATATTGTGGCAACCTTCTTTTTATTGTTCTTGTGTTTCTTTTTCTTTTTCTCGTTCAGCAGCCATTTCAGCAGCAATTACATCGATTTCTTTTTTTAGTTCTTCTACCATTATTTCTTCTGGTACTTTACGAACAACTTGCCCTTTACGGAATAATAATCCTTCTCCACGTGCACCGGCAATACCGATATCAGCTTCACGAGCTTCACCAGGACCGTTTACAGCGCAACCAAGTACTGCAACTTTAATTGGTACTTTTAGTGTAGAGATGTATTCTTCCACCTCGTTAGCGATGCTAATTAAATCAATTTCAATACGACCACAAGTTGGACAAGAAATAAGTGTTGCTGCATTAGATGCAAGACCGAATGACTTTAATAGTTCACGCGCAACTTTTACTTCTTCAACTGGGTCAGCACTTAATGAAATACGTAGTGTATTTCCGATGCCTTTATTTAAGATTGCGCCAAGACCAGCGGCACTTTTTACAGTTCCGGCAAATAATGTTCCGGATTCTGTAATACCTAAATGTAATGGGTAATCAAAAGCACGAGCAGCTTTTTCGTATGCTTCAATTGCTAAGTTAACATCAGAGGCTTTCATAGATACGATAATATCGTGGAAATCTAAGTCCTCTAAAATTTTAATGTGATGTAGGGCGCTCTCGACCATACCATCTGCAGTTGGGTATCCGTACTTTTCTAAAATGTGACGTTCTAATGAACCTGCGTTTACACCGATACGGATTGGAATACCGCGTTCTTTTGCTGCATTTACAACAGCTTCTACTTTATGGCGACGACCAATGTTACCTGGATTGATACGTACTTTATCAATGCCACCTTCAATTGCTTTTAAAGCAAGGCGATAATCAAAATGAATATCAGCAACAAGTGGAATGTTGATTTGTTTTTTAATATCAGCAATAGCATTTGCTGCGCGTTCGTCTGGAACAGCAACACGGACGACTTGACAGCCAGCTTCTTCTAAACGTTTAATTTCAGCAACTGTTGCTTCAACATCATGTGTTTTTGTTGTTGTCATACTTTGTATAATTAATTCATTATTACCGCCAATTGTTAAATTACCGACTTTAACTGGACGTGTTTTTGTACGATGAGTCATTTCATTCACGAATAGATCGCTCTCCTTATAAAAGAAGTTTCTTATTTAGTCCCTCATATCAATGAAAGTATACGTGATACAGGGCTATAGAAACCGAAGTGCTCGGTTTCACTTTTACTATTGTATCAGCGCCTTTATGTAATTGACAAGGATTAAGTGATTGCTTATTGATATAACGGGAATTTATAAGACTTTCCAATTTGTATTTTTGTAGCAGATGTACTTTTGTTTAGTTGTTTAAAGTCATCAATTACCTTTTCAATGGAAGGGATTTTTTTCTTATTAATTTGTTCGGTAATAGAAAGAACTGTCTCACCTGTTTTGACTTCAATTGTTTTATAAGTTACATCTGTTTCTTTTTCTGCTTTGTTCTCTTTATTTTGTTTTGTATCTGTACTTTCTTGTTTTATCGTTTGGGCCGCATTTGTTTTTTTATATGAACTTAACATCGGTAAAGTGCCGATTTTTATATCGTAATAAAATATATAACCAAGAACAAGCACGAATAAGAATATACCTAATCTCTTCATATTCTTCACTCCTTTGCTAGGAATATATGCTTGTCCAAAAAAAAAATGCCTATTTAGGCATTTTTTTTCGTTCTTATTTTTCTTTTGGTTTTGGAACTTCTTTAATCGTTAAGTAAAGAACAATTAAAACAACTGCGATATAAATGAATGTTGAACCAGGTACAACAATTTTGAATAGATCCATAATCATAAAGAAGATTGTTGGAATTGTGTAGCTGTATGCAGTTAACGTCCATACTTGCTTATAAGATAATTTACGTTGACCGCTCATAGCAGAACCAATAAACGCAAGTAAAGTAATTCCTAAGAAAGTAATAAACAATTGGAATAGGTATACTAACACGCCGATAACAGCTAGTAAAATTGGATAAATACTATCGAATACAGAAATGAAATCTTGCAAATCTTTCTTCTCAAGAGATGTCCCTAATAAATCATTATAGGAGTATGTTTGTGTTTGACCATTTCCTATAGAAACTACTTTATCTTTTAAAATAAATAAACCAGTTTTGTTTTGATATGTTTCTATATCTGTTGTATTGGGATCAAATACGAAAAGAGCATCTCCCTCTTCCTTTAGAATAGGTTGTTCAATATCTGCTTTTAGTTCACCGTTTTCGATTTTAAAATCAGGTAAATCTTTTTCAATTGCTTGATTTACCATGGTAACACTATCTTGAATAAAGCTACCGTAAAAGAATGTTCTTGGAATAGTAGTGATTAGACAAAGTAGCATAATATACAAAATGGTTTTTCCGATTTTTTGAAAACGGAATAGCGCCATATCTTTAGGCGAATATACGCTTTTTGCTAATTGGGTAAATATGGACATAGATTCACTTCCTTTATGTATGTATAAAATCATTGTAACGTAGGAATCTAGAGAATCTCAAGATATATTATATTTACATATAGTGGAGATAACTAAATTTCTTTTATTAATTTTCTTCTTTTATATGAGAAAAATACAATTGACACTTTTCTTTGCCATATGGTAAATTTATCTTACATTTCTTAAAGGATATATCTGATAGGAATTCCTTTATTTGATATGTATGTTACATACATAATTGTGGACCCTTAGCTCAGCTGGTTAGAGCAGACGGCTCATAACCGTCCGGTCGTAGGTTCGAGTCCTACAGGGTCCATATCCATTTCACATGTTTATTATGTCAGCGGGAAGCTTCCTTGTAGAAGGGAGCTTTTTTTACGGAATATATGAGCATTTTAATTGAAAAGAAGTGGGATTTTTGCTACGTTAATGATAGCAAGACAATGTGATTTATTTGTTTGCACCCTATGGCAATTAGGGTAGAATGAAGTTGTATGTCACTTAAGTGGCAATACATAAACTGGGAGGAATATAACAATGGCAAAACACGAATTACCAAATTTACCTTATGCGTATGATGCTTTAGAGCCTCACTTTGACAAAGAAACAATGAACATCCATCATACAAAACATCATAACACGTACATTACAAACTTAAACGCTGCTTTAGAAGGTCATGCAGAATTAGCTGACAAAAGCGTAGAAGAATTAGTTGCAAACTTAAACGAAGTACCAGAAGCAATCCGTACAGCAGTACGTAACAATGGTGGCGGACATGCTAACCATACATTCTTCTGGACAATCTTATCTCCAAACGGCGGCGGACAACCAGTAGGCGAACTTGCAACTGCAATTGAAGCGAAATTCGGTAGCTTCGATGCATTCAAAGAAGAATTCGCAAAAGCTGGCGCAACTCGTTTCGGTTCTGGTTGGGCTTGGTTAGTAGTAAACAATGGTGAGTTAGAAGTAACAAGCACGCCAAACCAAGATTCTCCTCTAACTGAAGGTAAAACTCCAGTTGTAGGTTTAGATGTTTGGGAACATGCTTACTACTTAAATTACCAAAACCGTCGTCCTGACTACATCGGTGCATTCTGGAACGTTGTAGATTGGAACGCTGCTGAAAAACGTTACCAAGAAGCAAAATAATTGTAATAACGATAGAAAAAAGCTAGGAGAATGCTCCTAGTTTTTTTCTATGCTTTCCTTTTACATAATTGGGCTTGTCTTTGGAAGACTAGAACATGAAGTAAAGGAGAGTTGTGTATGAAGTGGAAACATATAATTGGTGACGTTGAAGTGAATCGGGATTTAGTGTTATTGCTCCTTATTGGAGGTTTATACACGCTCGCAATTTCTTTATCGAATACGTTTGTTAACATTTATTTATGGAAACAAACACAAAATTATGTGAATCTTGGCTTGTATAATTTGGCCAGCGTTGTATTACAGCCTCTCACATTTCTTATAGGTGGGAAATTAGCGAAGCGTATTGATCGCTCAATCTTGTTACGAATAGGCGTAGGCACGTTAGCTATTTTTTTTATCGTTGTTTTAGTAGCGGGAAAAAGCGCTTCTCACTATATTTTATTAATGGGGGCTCTTTTAGGAGTCGGATATGGTTTTTACTGGCTCGCGTTTAACTTATTAACATTTGAGATTACAGAACCAGAAACAAGAGATTTCTTTAATGGGTTTCTTGGACTTCTTACATCCTTCTCTGGCATGATTGGACCGATAGCAGCTGGATACACAATTTCACGTATGGAAAAATGGAGTGGCTATACGGTCATATTCTTTCTTTCGTTACTGTTATTTGCAATTGCTGTCATTTTAAGCTTTTTTGTATCTAAGAGAGAATGTGAAGGACGGTATGAAATTGTACAAGTATTGAAAGAGCGGCAGATTGATAAAAATTGGGGAAGAATTACACGTGCTCATTTTTTCCAAGGGTTGAGAGAGGGAACGTTTATTTTTGTGATTTCCGTATACGTGTATTTAGCGACGGATAGCGAACTCGCCTTAGGAAAATATAGCTTAGTAAATTCTGCTGTATCATTTGTATGTTACTACTTAGTCACTCGTATGTTAAAGAAAGAGTGGCGGAAAAAAGCAATTTTGCTTGGAGGCATTATTTTATATGCTGTCGTATTTTTAGTTATATTCAATGTTACATATGCAAAATTACTTATTTATGCAGCGTGTATTGCGGTTGCATACCCTATTTTGCTCGTTCCGTACGGGTCCATGACATATGATGTAATTGGCAGAGCGAAAAACGCGAGAGAGTGGCGTGTAGAGTATGTAGTAGTCCGGGAATTATGGTTAAATGCAGGAAGAATTTGTTCGATTTTAAGTTTTTTATGTGCTGTATTATTCTTTCCACCTGAAAAAAGTTTGCCTTACTTATTATGTATTTTAGGTGCAGGACATTTTCTTATTTATTTTGCAGTTAAAAATGTCAAATATGATGAGGGAAATGCAAGTAAAACAAGTGTTGTAACGCAAGCGACTGCGCAGAATCAAACAGAACCAGAAGGTTAACTTCTCGGTTGTTTTATGCTAGAATAGAAAAAGATGTAAGACAGCAGTGAGGACACCTGTATGAAGGTGTCCCTTTCACATTACATAGCTGTTGGTAGAGGGGGTTTGTATGAGCAAGAAGCAGAAACAACAAAAGAAAAAGACTCACGTTCCTTTTCGGTTAAACGTGCTGTTTTTCTGCGTGTTTTTATTGTTCTCCGCGGTTATTGTAAGGCTTGGATATGTACAAATTGTTCGCGGTGAGGAATATAAGAATGAAGTGGAGAGGAAAGAGAACTCGACGATAAGTAATCCTGTACCACGTGGGAAAATATTTGACCGTTATGGGCGAGCTGTAGTAGATAATGCAGCTGTTCGTACGATTACATTTACAAAAATGAAAGGATCAACTGCAGAGGCTCGCTTAGAAACAGCGAAAAAGCTAGCAGATTTGATTGAAGTACCGACTGATAAATTAACAGATCGCGATAAAAAAGATTATTGGCTTGCTATGCACAAAGAGGAAGCTAAAGAAAAGATTACGAATAAAGATCGTCAAGAGTTAAAAGATAAAAAAATTGACGATAAAGAATTAGATGAACGTCAACGAAGTCGCGTGACAGAAGAAGAAGTGAATCAATTATCCGCAAAAGATTTAGAAATACTAGCGATTAAAAGCAAAATGGACGGCGGATATGCAATGACACCTCAAGTTATTAAAAAAGATGCTACAGAAGAAGAATATGCGATTATTAGTGAAAGCCTAGCAGCATTACCAGGTGTAGATACGAATGTTGATTGGGATCGAAAGTATATTTATGATGATTTATTCCGAAGTGTACTTGGCGGGGTGTCAACGTCTGATGAAGGTTTACCGAGAGAAAGACTAGATTACTATCTTGTTCGTGATTATAATCGAAATGACCGTGTAGGGAAAAGTTATCTTGAGCAGCAATATGAAGATAGTTTGCACGGTAATAAAGCGGAAGTGAGAAATATCACAGATAAAAACGGTAATATTTTAGAAACGATTAATGTATCAAAAGGGCAGAGTGGTAACAATCTGAATTTAACAATTGATATGGAATTACAAAAGCGTGTAGAAGAAATTATCACTAAAAATTTATTGAGATATAAAGGGGGACAACCTCTTTTAGATCGTGCATTCGTTGTAATGATGAACCCAAAAAATGGTGAAGTTTTATCTATGGCTGGGAAACAGTTAGTGAATGAAAATGGCGAAACGAAAGTACAAGATTTCGCATTAGGAACGATGACAAGTTCTTATCCGATGGGATCAACTGTAAAAGGTGCGACAGTACTTACAGGCTATCAAACAGGTGCGATTCAACCAGGTTCAGTTCAACTTGATGAACCAATCGTATTGAAAGGAACGCCGAAAAAATCTTCTTGGAAGACGATGGGATATATTAATGATCTGACAGCATTAAAAATGTCTTCTAACGTTTATATGTTTAAAACGGCGATGAATCTCGCAGGTGTTCAATATGTGAGAGGTGGTACGTTAGATATACCACAAAAAGCATTTGATACGATGCGTTATTATTTCGGACAGTTTGGACTTGGTGTGAAAACAGGTATTGATTTACCGAATGAATCAGCGGGCCAAACAGGTAAAGGAATTCAGCCAGGTTTCTTATTAGATTTATCAATTGGACAGTATGATACGTATACACCACTTCAATTAGCGCAATATGTTTCAACAATTGCAAATGGTGGTTACCGTATGCAACCGCAAGTTGTGAAAGAAATTCGTCAACCGGCAGTGAAACAAGATGAGGTTGGAAAAGTGGTTCATTCAATGGAACCGAAAGTGCTAAATCGTATTGATATGCCTGAATCACAAATTAAACGTGTTCAGGAAGGATTTAGACAAGTATTTAACGATTCTGGTGGTACAGCTGCGAAATACTTTGCAGGTGCACAATATAAAGCTGCTGGTAAAACAGGTACAGCTCAAACTGTGTATGGCGGAGATAAAGAGATTGGTAGAAAGGCAAACGGTGAGCGTAAAGAAACATATAACTTAACGTTAGTAGGTTATGCGCCACTTGAAGACCCTGAAGTAGCATTTTCTGTTGTTGTACCTTGGGTAGATGATAAATCAGGTATTAACGGATATATTAGCCGTGACATTATGGACGCGTACTTTGATTTGAAAAAAATAGAAAATGGCGAAGCTTCAAAAGAGGAAATAGATAATAAAAAGAAAAATAAAGAGCAAGATGATGAATAAAAAAGTTGTAAAAAAAGCACACTATCTGAAAAGATAGTGTGCTTTTTTTTATGGTTTATGCATACGTTTTAATAAAGTGGACAAGCATATCATATCGGAAAATTAAGAGGCTTTACAAATGATACTCATGCATCCCTCTGAAGGATAGCGGTTTTATGGACCAATCATCAGTGAAAATGAACAATGGCTACGGATTAAAGTTTTACCTAATGTTGATTCTTGTGGAACTTTACAAAACTTTTACAAACAATTAAAACCGAATTAATAGTTTAGCAGTATTCTTATATCTGTAATCCTGTTATTTCCGGTTACTTCTAGGAGGAAGAACACGTGAAATGGATAAGTGCATCGATTAAGGTTTTCATACTGTCGACATGTTTTCTTTATGTTGGCACGTCTACTGCATTTGCTGTGAATGAAATGGGAGAAGTGAGAGTTGATGGATCCTCAACAGTTTTCCCTATTATAGAAGCAGTAGCGGAGGAATATACAAGGGCGCATCCAAACGTGAAAATTTCTATCAGTGTTTCTGGAACAGGAGGAGGATTTAATCGTTTCAGTAAAGGAGAAGTAGATATAAATAATGCTTCGAGAGCAATGAAACAAGTAGAAGAAAATGAAATGAAGAAAAACTCCATTCAGTTTACACCGTTTGAAGTCGCTTACGATGGTCTTACGATCGTTGTGAATCGCCAAAATACTTGGATAGACAATATGACGGTAGACGAGTTACGTCTATTATGGAGTGAAGATGAAAGCGAAAAGCGATGGTCACAAATTCATTCATCATGGCCACGTGAACAGGTGAAGTTTTATGCGCCAGGTGTAGACTCTGGTACGTATGATTATTTTCAAAATGTCATCTTACAAAATAGTCGCATTGTAAAAAAAGTCTCTTTGTCTGAAGATGATCAAGTTATTATGCAAGGGGTAATGAATGATAAAAATGCCATTGCTTTTGTAGGATATGCTTATTATATGGCCAATCGAGATAAGGTGAGGGCAATAAAAGTGAATGGTGTACTTCCGACGAAAGATACCATTCAATCAGGTAAGTATAAGCCATTATCTAGGCCGCTATTTGCTTATGTGAATGATGCATCTATCCGAAAAAAAATGAATGTAGCAAATTATATTGAGTTTATGATTCAACATGTTGGTGATCTCGCTGAAGAGGTTGGGTATGTAAAATTACCAAAAGAAAAATACAATGAACAGCTGCGGATGTTAACAGAAATAAAAAGATAATGTCAGGGTGGAGAGGGGTTTTCATCTTTGGCTCATAATGACAAAAGTCAAATTACATTTTCTGTACAACATTTGATTGAAAGAAATACAAAACAAAGAAAAAAAACGCAGCGAATCAATCGAATCGTTCCGTTATTACTAAAAATAATTGCTAGCGTGTCTATTGTAACGACACTTGGAATTATTTTCACATTGGCAAATGAAACATTGATGTTTTTTCAAACAATACCATTACACTCCTTTTTGACGGGAAAAGAATGGTTACCTTTTTTTGAAGATCCTAAATTCGGTATATTACCACTTATATGTGGAACGTTCCTTGTAACAGCAATTGCCATGTTCGTAGCAATTCCTATCGGTTTAGCGTGTGCCGTATTTTTAAGCGAATATGCTTCAAACGGTGCAAGGAAAGTATTAAAACCGATGTTAGAACTATTAGCAGGTATTCCGACAATTGTATATGGTTTTTTTGCATTAACAGTTGTCACACCACTTTTACAACGGATTATACCAGATTTACAGTTTTTTAATGCGGTTAGTCCAGGTATTGTTATTGGCTTTATGATGATACCTACAATTGCATCTCTATCTGAAGACGCGATGAGAGCTGTAGCGAAAGGGACGAAAGAAGCTTCGTTAGCACTTGGAGCAACTCGGTTTGAGATGGTAAAACAAGTCGTGTTTCCCTCGGCTTTTACAGGGATTATGGCAGCGATCATATTAGCTGCTTCCAGGGCAATTGGTGAAACGATGATAGTTGTAATTGCAGCGGGATCTACACCGAATGTATCGCTCGATCCGACACATTCTATTCAAACGCTAACAGCCTATATTGTGCAAGTGAGCTTAGGTGATGCTCCGCATGGAACAATTACGTATTACAGCATGTACGCTGTAGGCGCAACGTTATTCTTGTTTACTCTTATAATGAACATCATGTCACACTCTATTATGCGCCGCTTTAGGAGGGTGACATAATATGCGAATGTTGAATCATAAAAAAATACAAGAAAATATGGCATCACGTTTTTTAAAAGACCGAGTTTACAAGTTGTTATTTTATATAGCAATTTTGTTTTCAATCATAATACTGCTTATTTTGCTTTTTCAAATTTTTGAAAAAGGTATAAGTTACCTTTCGTTAGATTTCTTTACAAACTTCGCTTCGCGTAATCCGAAAGAAGCTGGAATTGCTGCAGCTTTGTCAGGAACAATATTATTTATGAGTATTGTTATACCAGTCTCCTTTATATTTGGAGTTGGAACTGCTCTTTATTTGGAGCAATATGCGAAGGAATCTATATTTAAAAAGGTAATAGAAATTAATAATCAAACGTTAGCAGGAGTACCTTCCGTTGTATTTGGATTACTCGGCTTAACTATTTTTGTATATGCTCTTCATTTAGGTGAGAGTATTATTGCGGCGGCACTGACGATGAGTTTACTCGTTTTACCGACAGTTGTTGTAGCGAGTCAAGAAGCGATACGATCTGTACCAAGTTCATTATTAGAAGCCTCTTACGGATTAGGTGCTACGAAGTGGCAAACGATGTATCAAATTGTATTGCCATCTGCTTTCCCAGGAATTATAACGGGTTGTACGTTAGCGATATCAAGGGCGATTGGAGAAGCGGCACCGCTATTAGTTATCGGGGCACTTGCATTTGCAAATTATGTTCCATTTAGTATGTTTGATAGATTTACAGTTTTACCAATTCAAATTTTTAATTGGATGAGTAGACCGCAAGAAGAATTTCAGTACGTAGCAGCTGCTGGGATGATTGTTTTGTTAGGTTTATTACTCTTTATCAATATATTTGTCTTATGGTTACGAAATCGAAAATAAGTTGGAAATGGATGAAAGGGGAATTCAAATGGTAGCAACAGTAGTAAATGTACAGGTGAAAAACGAGGAGAAAATCGAGACTGCACCAAAGAAAGTAGTATTTGATACGAAAAACTTAAATTTATGGTACGGAGAAGACCATGCTTTAAAAGATATTAACTTAAGCATTCATGAGAATGAAGTTACAGCAATTATCGGGCCAAGTGGTTGTGGTAAATCCACGTACTTAAAAACATTAAATCGTATGGTAGAGTTAGTACCAATCGTGCGAACTACAGGTGTAATTGAATATAGAGAGCGCAATATATTTGAAAAATCATACCCAGTTGAAGAATTAAGAACTCACGTGGGAATGGTGTTCCAAAAGCCAAATCCATTTCCGAAATCTATTTATGAAAATGTAGCATATGGACCGAAAATTCATGGTATTCGTGATAAGAAAACATTGGATGAAATTGTTGAAAAAAGTTTACGTGGAGCAGCGATTTGGGATGAGTTAAAAGATCGTTTGCATGATAATGCATACGGTTTATCTGGTGGACAGCAACAGCGTCTATGTATCGCACGTTGTTTAGCAATTGAACCAGACGTTATTTTAATGGATGAGCCAACATCGGCACTAGATCCAATTTCAACATTAAAAGTAGAAGAATTAATTCAAGAGTTAAAGAAAGACTTTAGTATTGTGATCGTAACGCATAACATGCAACAAGCAGCACGTATTTCAGACAAAACTGCTTTCTTCTTAAGTGGAGAAGTTGTGGAATATACAGATACAAATAAATTATTTACGACACCTTCAGATAAGCGTACAGAAGATTATATTACAGGCCGATTCGGTTGATATCGTTGCAAGGATAAGAGTAAATACCCTCTTAACAGAGGGTATTTCTTATTTTTACCTCATTTAATTAGAGAAGTAATACTTCTCCTATCTTAAGGTTTATTACAAGTAGGCTAGGTAGGAGATCTATATAATGGCACATAATATTGAGGGGGAAGAAACAATGGTAAGAGAACAGTTTCAATGTGATTTAAAAATGTTACAGCAAAAGGTGATTGAGCTTGGAGAGCTAGCGAGGGAAGCTTTATTGCTTGCTATGGAAGGTCTTCATAAAAGGGATGTAGAGAAAGCGTTAGAGGTAATAGATGGTGATTATCGTATGGATAATTTAGAAGAGGAAATAAATGATCTTGCGCTTATGCTTATTACGAAGCAGCAACCTGTAGCAAGTGATTTAAGAAGGATTTTCATTTCAATTAAAACAGCGACAGATTTAGAGCGTATTGCAGATCATGCTGTTAATATTGCGAAATCAACAATTCGTCTTGGGGAAAAAGAGGTGGTTGTTAGTTTGCACAATCTTGATGAAATGTTTGCAATTGCAAATAAGATGCTACAGTTAGCGCTAGAAGCATATGAGCAAGAAAATTTAACTTTTGCGAAACAAATTGCCGAAATGGATGATTCAGTTGATGAGATATATGGGAAAGCGATTCGTGAATTTATATCTTCAGTTCCAGCACAACCAGAAGCAATTACACAAATTACACAATTATCCTTTGTGGCGAGATATATTGAGCGTGTAGCAGATCATATTACAAATATTGCCGAAAATGTTTTTTATTTAGTAAAAGGAAAGCATTACTTATTAAATGAATAAATAAAGAAAAAAGGCAGGTGAAACATCACCTGCCTTTTTTAGTCAAAACATGACAAAAAAAGCTCGTTGTTTCCTTTAGTTTATGATGATAAGATGTATCATAATGTAATGGAAAAAATAGGACACATATGTTGTTCATTTAATAAGTAATACTTTACCGAGTCAATAGTAAGCGCTTTCTTTCGTGGTGTTTAAAATGTACATGTATATAGGGAGTTTTACTGCCTGTAAAAGCCCGAGTCGAGTGGTCAAGGCTAATAATCAGTGGGGGATGCGCAAAAACCCCTACTAATTAAAGTTTCATTTTATACTGCTAGTTAATGCGGAGTAGATAATATACATATCGTATATGAAGTTACTGAACATTATATAAGTGGAGGCTGAAGTATATGAAGGGGGTTATTTTAGCTGGAGGAAAAGGACGACGCCTTAGACCATTAACATGTAATACTCCAAAGCCGATGTTACCATTATTAGAAAAGCCAGTTTTGGAATACAATATTGAATTATTACGTCAGCATGGTATTCGTGAAATTGCAATTACTGTTCAGTATATGAGTACAGCAATTAAGCAATATTTTGGTGACGGTAGCAAATGGGGCGTTAACTTGTACTACTTTGAAGACTCTCCACCGCTTGGAACCGCAGGGAGTATTAAACAAGCGGAAACATTTTTAGATGAAACGTTTGTTGTGATAAGCGGGGATGCGTTAACTGATTTTCAATTATCAGAAGGAATTATGTTTCATGAACAAAAGAAAAGAATGGTAACTATGTTTGTAAAGGAAGTAGAAAACCCACTCTCATTCGGTTTAGTTGTAATGAACAAAGAACAAGAGGTTACACGATATATAGAAAAACCGAGCTGGAATGAAGTAGTCTCTAATATTGTGAATACAGGTATATATATTATGGATCCAGAAATTTTTTCTTACATACCGCCCCGAGAATTTTTTGATTTTAGTCAAGATGTGTTTCCATTATTGGCAAATAAGAACGCATTATTTGCATATTTGTCAGAAGGTTATTGGTTAGATATCGGTACATTTGATCAATATCGACGAGCGCAATTTGATTTGTTAACGAAAAAATTGCAAGTACCAATTCCTTATACGGAAGTATTGCCGATGGTATGGATGGGAGAAGGTGTGACGATAGGAAAAGGAACGAAAATTCACGGTCCGTCTTTTATTGGAGAAGGAGTAAAGATTGGTGCTGGAGCTGTAATTGAACCTTACTCTATTATCGGAAAAAATAGTATTGTTTCAAGTTATTCTCATCTTCAAAAAAGTATTGTTTTTGCAAATGCGCACATTGGGCAGTATTGCGAGCTATTAGAAACGACAATAGGAGAGCATACAATGGTAGAAGATGACGTTACACTGTTTCAAAAAAGCATTGTAGCGGATCATTGTCATATAGGGAAAAGTACGGTAATTAAGCAAAAGGGAAAACTATGGCCATATAAGGCGATTGACAGCTATTCGGTAGTAGGGTCGGCTGGTGTTCAAGAAAGTGAAAAGAGTGCAGGATGGCTGCAAAAAAGCCGCATTGTAGGAAGAGGTAATGTTGAGATCACTCCTCAATTTATTGTAAAGGTTGCAATGGCGTACGGGTCCCTTTTTGCGAAAGGGGAAAGTATATTAATTGGGAGTCAAGAACATATAGAAACGACTTCTTATAAAAATCTCTTTCTTCATGCGATTCATGGTATCGGGGTTCATACGATGGAATGCAAAGAAATGAACGAATCGCTTTTTCAGTATAGTATTCAGGATTTACAATGTGCTGGTGGGGTTTTCATTCAAGTGGAAAATGAAAAAGAAGTTGTGATAAAGTTATATGGTAAGGATGGGGTACAATTAACGTATAAGCAGCAAAAGGCGATAGAACAAGTATATATGTCTGAGTCGTTTTATTACGTATGTGAGAAAGAAATGGGGCGGAATAAGCTAGTCCACGTTTCTTTACATGATTATATAGAGGCTGTATTAGAGCGCATTGATGTTGAGAAAATACAAAAACAAAAGTTTCATCTCCTTATTAATAAGAGCAATGATATGTTACAACATTTACTTATGCTCTTTTTACAAAGGCTCGGATGCACAGTTACATGGATTTATGCGGGCGAACAAAAGGATCATGTGAAAGCCTTGATGAAATCAAGTAAAGCAAATATGGCACTTATGTTTTCGGAGCAAGGAAATTATTTTGAGTTATATGATAATCATAGTAATATTTACCAAGGAACAGATTTTGAAGAGGTAGATATTCCAGATTTATTACTTGAATCGGCAGGGAATATTTACCCGATGTCTTTGAAATTAGGAGAATGTTACCTTCTATTTTATACGCAGGATGAAAAAAAGTCGTTTCAAGCGAGATGGAAACGAGATATTTTATATCGAATTGGAAAATTATTCGAGCTAATAGCATTGCAGGGAAAAACATTTCTCAGCATAGTAGAGCAATCACCTCCACTCTATCTACTTTGTGATGAAGTTGTATGTTCATGGAATGAAAAAGGGAAAGTAATGAGGAAATTATTGGCTGATATGGAAAGAAAGGAAGAAGGTATATTTGAAGGAATACAGTTCAAATATACCGAAAAAGAGTGGTCTTATATCGTTTCTGACACAAAACAACCGAAATTTTTAGTGTATTCGCATGCAAGAAACCCAGTAATAGCAAGGGAAAACATGAAAAATCTTATAGAAAAAATTAGACAATATCAAAAGGTGTAGAATTTTTATTTTAAAAGTGGTATTATAGTATAGTCTGATTTAAGTTATTAGTACTGGAGGGAATAAGAATGCGTGTGAATATTACTCTAGCATGTACAGAATGCGGAGATCGTAACTATATCTCAAAGAAAAACAAACGTAACAACGCTGAGCGTATCGAGCTTAAAAAGTATTGCAAGCGTGACAAGAAGTCTACGTTACACCGTGAAACAAAGTAAGCAGTAGGAATATTTTCCTACTGTTTCTTTTTTTATTCGATTCCTCTGTTAAAAGTGATACACTATCATCGTAGAGCAAAGTATCACTGTGAGGGGGAAAATGTGTGAGAGAAGAGAAAGTACGTTTACGTAAACAAATAATAGAGCACATGAATTCTTTATCAGAAGAACGGTATACAACTTTATCAGAGCAAATTGCATTTTCGTTGTATGTGCAAAAAGAGTGGGCTGAAGCTAAAACAATTGGAATCACTCTCTCAATGGAAAATGAAGTGAATACATATTCTATTATCGAAAAAGCTTGGGAAGAAGGAAAGAAAGTTGTTGTTCCAAAGTGTAATAAAGGAACACGAACAATGTCTTTCCGGCAAATTAGTAATTTTGATCAATTAGAAACAGTGTATATGAATTTACGTGAACCAATTCCAGCGTGTACGGAAGAAGTGAATGCAGATGACATTGATCTTCAAATCGTGCCAGGTGTAGCTTATACAGAGCGAGGAGAACGGATTGGATATGGCGGTGGGTATTATGATCGTTATCTCGTGCATTATAAAGGGAAAACGCTATCATTAGCTTATAGTTTTCAAATAGTCGAACATATTCCAGTAGAGCCGTTTGATAAAAACGTAGAAAAAATTATTACAGAAAAAGGAACAATGGTTAAAAATGGGCTTGTATAGACAAATAAAAATTGACGAGACTTTTTCTTCTTGATTATAATAAAATATGTGAACGTTTTCTTATTATAATTTTTTATAGTAAGTGAGCATAGAGGGTGATAAAATGGTATCTATTTATGATATTCAGCAATTGCTAAAGAAATTTGGTACGATTATTTATACGGGTGATCGAATTGCAGATTTACAATTAATGCAAGATGAATTGCGTGAATTAAATCAATCACAGTTAATCGATCCACAAGACTATCAAACAGCTTTATTTTTATTGAAGCAAGAAATTCAAAAAGAGCTAAATAAGAATTAGATAAAGGTAGGTAAGCAACATGGAAGAGAAATGGTTAGTTGGGGTTGACCTTGGTGGTACAACGATTAAATTAGCATTTATTAATGTGTACGGTGAAATTTTACATAAGTGGGAAATCCCTACGAATACAAATGAGCAAGGAAAACATATTACGCTTGATGTAGCGAAAGCTATTGATAAAAAGTTAGAAGAGTTAGGTGAATTGAAAAGCAAGTTAATCGGTATTGGTATGGGAGCTCCTGGTCCTGTACACGTGGCGTCTGGAATGATTTATGAAGCGGTTAATTTAGGATGGAAAAACTATCCGTTAAAAGATTTATTAGAAGTAGAAACAGGATTACCTGTTGTTATTGATAATGATGCAAACTTAGCAGCGCTTGGTGAAATGTGGAAAGGTGCTGGTGAAGGAGCAAAAGATTTAATCTGTATGACACTTGGCACTGGTGTTGGTGGTGGTGTAATCGCCAATGGTGAGATTGTACACGGCGTAAGCGGAGCTGCTGGTGAGATTGGACATATTACAGTAGTTACAGAGAATGCTTTCCCATGTAATTGCGGGAAGTCTGGTTGCTTAGAAACTGTAGCATCTGCAACGGGTATTGTGCGTGTTGCTATGCAAAAAATACAAGAGACTAATAAAGAGAGTGTTCTACGTTCTATGTTAGCAGAAGAAGGACGTATTACATCAAAAGATGTATTTGAAGCACTTGGACAAGGTGACGAGCTAGCAGGCGAAGTAGTAGAAAAAGTAGCTTCTTATTTAGGGTTAGCTGTAGCGAACCTTGCTAGTACGTTGAACCCAGAGAAAATTGTTATTGGCGGGGGCGTGTCTAAAGCTGGAGATGCACTATTAGAGCCAATTCAACGTTATTTCGAGCAATATGCTTTCTCACGTGCTGTAAAGAGCACAAAGTTAGCGATTGCAATACTTGGTAATGATGCAGGTGTTATCGGAGGAGCTTGGCTTGTAAAAAAGCACAAATACGAAGCGAAGATGGTATAAGTTGTGAAATATGAAAAGAGGAAGGGGGAAACCCTTCCTCTTTTTGTGTGAAATCTTGATGAAGAATAACATGTAAATGAATTAAGCTGCCGGTGGGTACCCGTTATATAGAACAGTCATGATCGTAAACCATCCGAAAACGAGTACAGTTGCAATTGCAAAGCCGCCCGCGAATAAGTTTTTTTCGCGAAGAGTTCTAAGCGTAGCGAATACAGCTAACAGAGTGACTAGCGCAAAAATAATAACAAGGCCCATACAATATCCTCCTCTGTCTACCCATTCCTCAATATGAGTTTTTAGAATATTAACTCTTTTATATTGTACATGTTTTAAAAATGATTGTCGAGATAGCATCCTTTCTTTTCCTAAGAGAAAAAAATGTTGTATCATTGAAAGTAAGTTTAATAATTGGAGGAGATTTTCATATGAAATGGATACAAATGCCGTTAGGCCCATTACAAACGAATGCTTATATTTTAACGAATAATCAAAATGAGTGTATTATCTTTGATCCTGGTCACGAAGGAGAGAAGCTCGTTACATATTTACAAGAAGAACAATTAAAGCCACTGGCTGTTTTATTAACACATGCTCACTTTGATCATATTGGTGCTGTTGACGCGGTAAGAGACGCTTTTCATATTCCTGTGTACGTACATAAAGAAGAAGCAGATTGGTTAGGCGATGCAACTGTAAATGGCTCTCAAATTTTTATGATGAATCGCAGTATTACAGCAAAACCAGCAGATCATATTATTGATACAGAAGGTACATTAGCAATTGGTTCATTTAATTTTGAGATTTTTGAGACGCCAGGACATTCTCCAGGCAGTATTTCTTATTATTGTAAAGAGGCGAATGCTGTATTTTCTGGAGATGTATTGTTCCAAATGAGCATCGGAAGAACAGATTTACCCGGTGGAAGTTTTGCTGAATTGATTGGAAGTATTGAAGAAAAATTATTTGTATTACCAGATGAAACAGCGGTGCTATGTGGACATGGTCCAGAAACAAGCATTGGTTTTGAAAAAGAAAATAATCCATTTTTACAGTAAGGAGCTAGTATGGAGATGGAGCTCATTTTAAAAGAATGGATGGGGAAAGAGAAGGATTATTCAATTTCATATAGTACGTATATGAACCTCGTATTGTACACAGAGGGGCATGGCTATTATATGAAGGAACGTGAAAAAATTGGAAGACAGGGGGATTTTTTTACAAGTAGCAACGTATCCTCGGTTTTTGCAAAAACATTTGCTAAGTTTTTTATTCGTCTTGTTGAAAATGGTGAAGTTGCTCCGAATATTTGTGAGATTGGTGGGGGAACAGGAAGGTTTGCCTATGATGTTTTACAAGAGTGGAAGCAAGTATCCCCAGAAACCTTTATTGATTTAAACTATTCAATGATTGAAATGAGCCCTTTTCATAGAAACTTACAGCAGAAAAATCTTTGTTCGTTTTCTAATGTGTCGTATTATACGTCGCATAGTGAAATGGGAGAATCGTTCGAAGGGATTCTTTTTTCGAATGAGTTATTTGATGCATTTCCTGTTGAAGTAATTGAGAAGAGAAATGGAATATTGTATGAAGTACGTGTTACGTACACAGAGGAAGGGAAACTCGCAGAAGTATGTAGACCGCTACAGAAAAGCATTGGTCGATACTTATTGAAATACAATATTCATCTTGCTGAAGGACAGCGTTTTGAAGTGCCACTTGCGATGGAAGAATATATAGAAGAAATTGCGAAATGGTTTCAACGAGGTGTATGTATTACCGTTGATTATGGATACACAAAAGAAGAATGGATGCATCCTGCACATCAAGAAGGAAGTTTACGAGGATATTACGAGCATAAGTTAATCCGTAATCCTTTAGCGCATCCAGGTGAAATGGATCTTACTACTCATATTCATTGGGACGAACTGAAAGAGATGTTTAGCCTGCAAGGCATGAATATAGTATGGCATAAGAAGCAATCGGAGTTTTTGTTAGCAGCAGGAATATTAGATCAGCTTATGGGTCACCAAGATCGAAATCCTTTTTCTGAAATTCAAAAACAAAATCGTGCAGTTCGTTCTATGATTTTGAGCGGAGGATTAGGGAGTGCATTTGATGTTGTGATACATACGAAACATATGCAACAGTTACACTTGGATCAGTATTTGAAAATATAAAAAAACAAGACACAGCATATTTCTGTGTCTTGTTTTTTAATACGACTTTTTAATTATGTAGCATCATATATTTCCTCTCATGATATATATTTATATTAAAGATATGAGATAAAAAATATAAAATACGCCCTTTTTCTCTGTTTATGAGCTCTTAACCTAATAATACGCGAACGAGTTGAATAATTGTCTCGTTTTCTACTTTGTAATAAATTTCCAACCCTTTTCTTTCACTTGAAACGATTTTAGCACTTTTTAATTTTGCTAAATGCTGTGAAATTGTAGATTGTGGCATGTTTAAGCCAGTGTACATTGTAGAAACGTTGCTTGGACCACGTTCAATTAATCCTTTTACAATACATAAGCGAACAGGATGAGCAAGTACTTTCAATAATTCTGCATTGCTTTCATATAGTTCTATTTCTTTTTGAAAGGTTTCTAACATGTTCTTTTCCACCTCCGTGTGAGCTGTTATACCATACTATACATACCAAAAAATTAAAGAAAAGAAAACAGTTGTTGCAGAAAAAAATTCCTAAAGTAAAGAAATTGTAAGAAAAGAGACCCTGATGTAAATAAAGTAGATAAATTTGCACGGTTTTGTAAAATGACACTTTTGGGTGAAAATTTCGATGCGTTTTAAAAATTGAAAGATATAGATATATTTGTAACACAATTTTATCATGATTTTCTTATTCTTTCAAATGAATATACAAAATTTTTAAAATAATAAGAAAAAGGGATTATAATGCTATATATAGAATATAAAACAGGTTAAAAGAAAAGAAGCTGAATGTAGTTAGCTTCTTTATGGTGATAACAAAATATTTGAGTATAGCTGATAAATTTTAGAATTACCAAGAAAGTAGTTATGTATTCTAGAGTTCATCTTTTATCAGCTTTAAAAATCTGTGGTTCCATATGTTCTCATAAAAATCAATTGTCTCTTTTGCGGACATAAACGGATTATTTAACGTAGAGGTTGCTTTCTGTACCATGAAGTTTTCGTATTCTAGTCCATGGGAAAATTTAATCGTAGCATCCATACAGTACTCTGTTTGGGCACCACAAAATTCAATACGGTGTACAGATAATTGTTCTAAAATCTCTTTCAAGTTTGTTTTATAAAATGAATTGGTATGTGTTTTTCTTACAAAAAAATCTTGTTCCTGAACATCTAGATCAGCATGAATAGCCCAAAGTTCTTTTTCGGGTACTAAATCATCATCACAATGTTGAATAAAAATGATTGGTGTATTTGATTTTCTGTATGAAGAAATTCTTTTATTTACTTTTGTAAGTAAATTTTATAAATCGAATAAATGCTCTTCGCTATAACATACTCCATTTTGTAAATCGATAACGATTAAAACATCTGCACAAGTATCCATTATTTTTGCCCCTTTTTTTACTTCTTAATCTATCAATTAATTCATTATTTAGAAATAGATGGTGCTCTTTCGTCTTTTTATGAACTATACGAAAAGTAAAAAATATACTTAACGGCATAAAACAGAAGATATGAAAACTTAATTTCATATCTTCTGTTCGTCCTATGCATTTACAGGTTCTTCTACATAAGAAAGGGCATTTTCAAAATCGGATATTAAATCGTCAACATTTTCAAGGCCGACGGATAACCGAAGTAATGAATTAGAAATCCCTCTTTCATCACGAGCTTCTTGTGACAGTGCTGCATGTGACATTTTAGCTGGGTAGGAAAGAATCGATTCGACAGCTCCTAAACTAACCGCAAAGACAGGTAATTTTACTTTTGATAAAAATTGGCGGAGTGCGTCTTCTGACTGTAAAGTGAAAGATAGGACAGCTCCGGCTGATGTAGCTTGAGATTGTTGAATATCAAATCCAAGATGTGTTTGTAAGCCAGGATAATAGACATTTTTAACTTTAGCGTGCTCTTGCAAATAATGTGCAATTTTATTGGCGTTTGCAGCTGAATGCTCAAGACGTACATGCAATGTTTTTAGACCGCGAAGTACGAGAGAACAATCTTGAGGACCTAAAATAGCGCCGAATGCATTTTGTAAAAATCCAAGTTTTTGAGCGAGTTCGGCATCTTTTACAACGGCTAATCCGGCAGTAACATCACTATGACCGGCAATGAATTTTGTGGCACTATGAAGAACGACATCGGCGCCAAGATCAAGTGGTTTCTGGAATAGTGGTGTCAAAAATGTATTATCAACAAAAGTAAGGGCGTCAATAGATTTTGCAAGTTTAGAAACAGCACGAATATCTGTCACTTTTAAAAGTGGATTAGAGGGTGTTTCCACATAAAAGAGTTTTGTATTTGGCTTAATGTTTTGCTTTATTTTTTCTAAATTGGTCATATCAACAAATGTATGTGACACACCGTAACGGGAGAGCACTTCAGTTATAATTCGATAAGTGCCTCCGTATACGTCCTCTGAAATGAGTACGTGATCGCCTTGTGAAAGAAGGAGGAATGCAGTAGAAATCGCTGCAATTCCTGATGCGAAGGCAAATCCTTTTGTTCCTCCTTCTAATAAAGCAATGATATCTTCAAGAGCTTCACGAGTTGGATTACCAGAGCGACTATAGTCATATTTCCCGAACGTATCTACATCAAACTGGTGGAATGTTGATGTATTATAGATGGGAACGTTAACAGCTCCTGTTTGCGAGTCATGTTTATATTGGTTGTGCAATAAGAGTGTATCTATAGAATAACTCATATTCTTACACCTTCTTTTACAAGTTTAATGGCTTGCTTTAAGTCTTGAATTAAATCGTTACTATTTTCAATGCCAACGGAAAATCGCAGAAGACGATTACATACACCGTTTGCTGTTCTGATTTCTTCAGGAATATCAGCGTGTGTTTGCGTTGCTGGATATGTCATTAAACTTTCAACACCACCTAGACTTTCAGCGAATGTAATTAAGGATAAAGATTGTAAGAATGGATTAATCCATGTTTCATCTTTTAGACGAAATGAGATCATGCCGCCTCTTCCAGGATAAAATACATCTGTCACCCCGTCTTCATCATTTAAATAAGCAACAACTGCTTTTGCATTTTCTTCATGTTGTCTCATGCGAAGCGCTAACGTTTTCATACCACGAATTAATAGCCATGAGTCAAATGGGCTTAAGACAGCACCAGATGCATTATGATAATGAGCGATTTCCTCACAAAGTTCCTTTCCTTTTGCAACAACAAGACCGCTTAGGACATCGTTATGTCCCCCTAAATATTTCGTTGCGCTATGAAGTACAATGTCGGCACCTTCTGTTAATGGCTGTTGTATATAAGGCGTATAGAATGTGTTGTCTACAATAAGAAGTAGTCCGTGTCTTTTCGCTACAGTTGCGACAGCGGCAATATCAGTAACTTGCATTAACGGATTAGTCGGAGTTTCTATGAAAATAGCTTTCGTTTCAGTTGTGATAGCTCGCTCAATTTGTTTAATAGATTGTGTATTTACGTATCTACATCGAACATTCCACTTTTTTTCGTGCTCAGCAAATAATCGATAAGTGCCCCCGTATAAATCTTCAGATACAATAAGTTCGTCTCCGGAACGGAATAGGGAAAGGACGAGGAGAACAGCTGCCATCCCTGAACTACAGGCATAACCTTGTTCACCGTATTCTAAATCTGCGATTGCCTGTTCTAAAAGACCGCGAGTTGGATTGCCAGTTCGTGAGTAGTCAAAGCCAGTAGATTTACCAATTCCTTCGTGACGATAAGCAGTTGAAAAATAAACAGGTGGATTAACAGTTCCTGTTGTAGTTTCGCTCCGGTTTCCGATTTGTGCTAGTTTTGTTTCGATAGTTGACATGTGAAAATTCCTCCTTTTTAAATTAACAATTAAGTGAATGTAAAGTGAAACTTTAATCAGTGAGGAGGCATCCCTCACTGATTATCAGCCCTCACCAATCGGGCTTTTACGGGCAGTCGATTCCCATCTAACTTCTTTGTTCTAGCTGAATTTTGAGTTGGGAATCTTACTGCCCTCAAATAGCGGGGTAAAATAAAAAAAGCCTTCTAAGAAGAAGGCTTTCGGTTTGAATAGAGTCTTCTTCTCATCTGTCAAATCTTTCACAATTTGCTGGAATTAGCACCTTATTAACAAATGTTAATGGTTGCTGAGGCGTCATAGGGCCAGTCCCTCTACCTCTCTAGATAAGAATGTTCGTATGAAATTTTATTATGTTTTTAACTTTACAACAAAAGATAATTGAATTGCAACTTTATTTTAAATAATTTTTATTTTTCCGCAAGTGTCATTGACTTTTGTATTTGTGCATGCTAAATTTATTAAAAAATTAACAAAGATTGTTAAAAGGGGAACGCATTTCCTTTTAGCTACATAAATAAAATAATAAAGACAAACTCTTATTGAGAGCGGTGGAGGGAAAGGCCCTGTGAAACCCGGCAACCTTCAAACGAAATGTTTGAAACGGTGCTAATACCTGCAAAACGAATGTTTTGCATAATAAGAGGAGGAACGATTATGTCCCCCTCTTCAAAGTGAAGAGGGGGTTTTTTATATTGATAGAAATGAGGGAGATTTGTGAAATTACTAGATTTATTATCAAAAGGAATTGTAATAGGCGATGGTGCGGTTGGGACATTATTACATTCACATGGTTTGCAAAGTAGTTTTGAAGAATTGAATATATCTGATCCAGATTTAATTATATCGATTCATAAGCAATATGTAGCTGCTGGGGCAGATGTGATTCAAACAAATACGTACGGAGCAAATGAAGCGAAATTACGTATGTATGGCTTAGAGAATCAAGTTGTTCAAATTAATAAAGCGGCAGTGAAGATTGCGAAAGCATCTGTTACAGATAGAAATGCAATTTTAGGGACAATTGGTGGTATGAAACATATCGGAGCTGTTACGACAACTGATATGGAGCGAGAATTTATGCTACTGGAACAGGCAAGTGCATTACTAGAAGAACAGGTTGATGGACTGCTATTAGAGACTTTCTATGATGAGTTTGAATTACTTCATGCTGTTCAGGTGTTACGAAAACAAACGAATATTCCAATTGTAGCTCAATTAGCGTTACATGAGGCAGGTACGACTCAAAATGGAAATGATGTAAATGAAATATTAAAACAGCTTTTAGATTACGGTGCAAATGTCGTTGGATTGAACTGTCAACTAGGGCCACTTCACATGACGGAAGCTTTTAAAATGATATCGATTCCTCAAAATGGCTACTTGTCAGCATATCCAAATGCAGGTCTTCCGAATTATGTGGAGGGACGCTACGTATATGAGGGAAGTCCGGCTTATTTCGAAGCGATGACACCGAAATTTATTGAGCAAGGTATTCGGTTATTGGGTGGTTGTTGTGGCACTACTCCAGAACATATTGAAAGTATGAAACGTGCAATTGCAAATGTTACACCTGTAATAGAAAAGGATACGATTCAAAGACCGAAAGTAGTTCATACACATGAGAAACGTTCGAAAGCTCATGTCACTTTAGCAGAGAAAGCAAAAAAACAAACGACAGTAGTAGTGGAATTAGATCCACCGAAAACATTAGATACGCAGCGATTTTTTGAAGGCGCAAGAGCATTGAAAAGAGCTGGGGCAGATGCTATTACTCTAGCAGATAATTCATTAGCATCGCCTCGCATCTCGAATATGGCAATGGGGGCATTATTAACGAAGCACGATATTCCGGTATTGACTCACTTAACGTGTAGAGACCATAACGTTATCGGACTACAATCTCATTTACTAGGCTTATCAGCGTTAGGTATGGAAGAAGTGTTAGCTTTAACTGGTGATCCAGCACGCGTTGGTGATTTTCCAGGTGCCACTTCTGTATATGATTTGTCCTCTATTGAGCTCATTAAAATGATTAAAGAAATGAACGATGGGCGCTCCATTTTAGGGAAATCAATAGGTCCAGCAACAAGATTTTCAGTGGGAGGTGCGTTTAATCCGCATGTAAGACATTTAAAAGCAGCGGTTAAGCGAATGGAACGGAAAATAGATGCTGGAGCGGAATATTTCTTAACTCAGCCGATTTATGATATCGCGTTAATTGAAGAAGTGTATGAAGCGACAAAGCATTTGGAACAACCTATTTTTATTGGAGTTATGCCATTAATAAGTAAAAGGAATGCAGATTTCCTTCATTTTGAGGTGCCGGGTATTACTCTACCTGAAGAAATAAGAGAGAGAATGGATGGACATGAAACGAAAGACGCAGCAATTGAGGAAGGGATTCGCATTTCACAAGAATTGATCGATGCGGCGATGAAATATTTTAACGGTATTTATCTTATTACACCATTTCTAAAATATGAAATTACAGAACATCTTGTTAAATATGTGAGAGAAAAGCAAGAAGTGAAAGAAGGTATTAATTGATGAAATGTATAGAAGAAAAATTACAAAATAACATCTTAATATTAGATGGTGCAATGGGAACAATGATTCAGCAAGAGGACTTAACTGCGGAAGATTTCGGAGGAGAAGAGTACGAAGGTTGTAATGAATATTTAGTAGAAACAAGGCCTGATGTCATTTTGAAAATTCATAAAGCTTATATTGAAGCTGGAGCGGATATTATTGAAACAAATACATTTGGGGCGACAAACATTGTATTAAGTGATTATGCGTTGTCTCATTTAGACGAGGAATTAAATGGGAAGGCAGCACGTTTAGCGAAGCAAGCGGTCAACGAAAGCGGGAAGGAAGTATATGTTGCGGGAGCAATGGGGCCGACAACGAAAGCGATTAGTGTTACTGGTGGTGTAACGTTTGAAGAATTAATTGAAGCCTATACAAGGCAGGCAAGAGGCTTATTAAATGGCGACGTAGATGTATTACTCGTTGAGACGAGTCAAGATATGCGTAACGTGAAGGCTGCTTATATTGGAATTCAAGCAGCTTTTGATGAGCTAAATAAAATTGTACCTATTATGATTTCAGGAACGATTGAACCGATGGGAACGACTCTGGCCGGGCAAACAATTGAGGCTTTTTACTTATCGATAGAACATATGAGGCCATTATCTGTTGGATTAAACTGTGCGACTGGTCCGGAGTTTATGAGAGACCATATTCGTTCACTATCTGATTTGTCGGAGTGTTACATTTCTTGTTATCCAAATGCAGGTCTTCCTGATGAAGATGGGCATTATCATGAATCTCCATCTTCTCTCGCTGAAAAAGTGAAGCGATTTGCTGAAGAAGGATGGGTTAATATTATCGGTGGTTGTTGTGGCACAACACCAGAACATATAAAAGCAATGAAATCCGCGTTAGCTTCTCTTAAGCCGCGTGAACACCACGAAAGAGATGGACACGGGGTTAGTGGATTAGAGGCACTGCAATATGATGACTCTATGAGACCATTATTTGTTGGTGAAAGAACAAACGTTATTGGGTCACGTAAATTTAAACGATTAGTAGCAGAAGGGAAATTTGAAGAGGCTGCTGAAGTCGCAAGAGCGCAAGTGAAGAAAAATGCTCATATTATAGATATTTGTATGGCAGATCCTGATCGCGATGAAATAGAAGATATGGAAAACTTCTTGGCAGAAGTTACGAAAGTGTTAAAAGTACCAATTATGATTGATTCAACAGATGAAAATGTGATGGAGCGAGCTCTTACTTATATTCAAGGAAAAGCTGTTATTAATTCAATTAATTTAGAAGATGGAGAAGAACGATTTAAAAAAGTGACACCGCTTCTGCGGAAATATGGTGCTGCTATTGTTGTAGGAACAATTGATGAAGATGGTATGGCGGTTAGTGCAGAACGAAAACTCGAAATTGCGAAAAGAAGTTATGAGTTATTGACGAAGAAATATGGTATACGCCCGTCAGATATTATTTTTGATGCACTTGTATTTCCAGTAGGGACAGGTGATGAAGAATATATTGGTTCAGCGGCGGCGACGATAGAAGGAATTCGCCTTATTAAAGAAGCATTACCAGAGTGTTTAACGATTTTAGGTGTAAGTAACATATCATTTGGTTTACCACCAGCTGGCCGCGAAGTATTAAATTCCGTCTTTTTATATCATGCAACGAAAGCAGGATTAGATTACGCGATTGTGAATACGGAAAAATTAGAACGGTATGCGTCAATTCCAGAGGAAGAAAAACGTCTTGCAGATGCATTACTTTTTGAAACGACGCAAGAGACGTTAGAAGAATTTACAAATTTCTATCGCGCGGCAAAAAAGAAAGATGTCGTTATCCAACAAACATTAACTCTTGATGAAAGGCTGGCAAATTATATTGTAGAAGGTACGAAACAAGGGCTACAAGAAGATTTAAGCCTCGCACTTACAGAAGGAAGAAAACCTTTGGATATTATTAATGGCCCACTTATGACAGGAATGGATGAGGTGGGACGATTATTTAATAATAATGAGCTTATCGTTGCCGAAGTATTGCAAAGTGCTGAAAGTATGAAAGCTGCCGTAAGCTATTTAGAGCCCTATATGGAATCTAGCGAGAGTGCGAAAAAAGGGAAAGTATTATTAGCAACTGTTAAAGGTGACGTACATGATATTGGGAAAAACCTCGTTGAAATTATTTTATCGAATAACGGATATGAGATTATTAATTTGGGGATCAATGTTCGCTCGGATCGAATTGTGCAAGAAGTACAAGAAAAGAAGCCTGACATTATTGGCCTTTCTGGTTTATTAGTAAAATCAGCGCAACAAATGGTAACGACTGCTGAAGATTTAAAAGCGGCAAATATTGATATTCCAATCGTTGTAGGCGGGGCAGCGTTAACGAGAAAGTTTACAGATAATCGTATTTCCCCATCATATACAGGGCTCGTATGCTATGCGAGTGATGCGATGACCGGGCTTGATATTATTAATAAGCTTCAAAAAGAAGAAGAGCGCGAGAAGATGAAACAAGATAAAAAAGAGCGTCATCTTCATATCGTAAAAAAAGAGGAGAAGAAAGTAGAAATTCCAGCAGTAATTGAACCGTTACCGAAGGCTGAGGTTATGATACCTGATTCAACAAAGCGAATTGTATTACGTGATATTCCAGTTGCACATCTCGCTCCATTTTTAAATAGGCAAATGCTACTTGGACATCACCTTGGATTAAAAGGAAATGTGAAGAAGCTTTTGCGAGAGGGAGATAAGAAAGCGCACGAATTAAATGATTTAATAGACGAATTATTGCAGGAAGGACAATCTTGGTTAAAACCGAAAGCGGTGTATCAATTTTTCCCAGCGCAAAGTGACGGACAAAACATTTTAATATATGATCCAGAAGATCATACACGTGTTATAGAGCGTTTCACATTCCCAAGACAAGGAAAAGAACCATATCGTACTTTAGGTGATTATTTACGACCAGTTGGAGATGAGATGGACTATGTTGCTTTCCTATCTGTTACGGTTGGGGAAGGCGTTCGGGACATTGCTGAAGAGTGGAAGGCAAAGGGTGATTATTTACGCAGCCATGCGATACAATCGTTAGCGCTTGAACTAGCAGAAGGTCTTGCTGAAAAAACACATATGCTCATTCGTGATCGCTGGGGCATTCCGGACTCACCTGAACTGACGATGGAAGAACGTTTCCGTACGAAATATAGAGGGATACGTGTGTCCTTCGGTTATCCGGCATGTCCAGAACTTGCAGATCAAGAAAAGTTATTTAGCCTTATTCATCCAGAAGAAATAGGTATTTCATTAACAGAAGGATTTATGATGGAGCCAGAAGCATCTGTGACGGCTATGGTATTTTCTCACCCTGAAGCAAGATACTTTAGTGTATTATAGTGTAGAAGGGGGAGACGTATGAAAAAAATAGTCTTTACAGGTGGCGGTTCGGCAGGGCATGTAACACCTAATTTAGCCATCATTCCACATTTACAAGAACAGAATTGGGATATCTCGTATATTGGTTCTCATCAAGGGATTGAGAAAACGATTATAGAACAGGAAGGCATTCCATACTATAGTATTGCAAGTGGAAAGCTACGTCGTTATTTTGATTTAAAAAATATAAAAGATCCTTTTCTTGTAATGAAGGGTGTTAGGGATGCGTATGTAGGGATTCGAAAACTAAAACCGGATGTGATTTTTTCAAAAGGTGGTTTCGTATCTGTACCAGTCGTAATTGGAGGCTGGCTAAATAGAGTCCCTGTTTTATTACATGAATCTGATATGACGCCAGGACTAGCAAACAAAATTGCGCTCCGTTTTGCTTCGAAAATATTTGTTACATTTGAAGAAGCTGCGAAACATTTACCGAAACAAAAAGTAATCTATACAGGATCTCCTGTACGTGAAGAAGTGTTAAAGGGAAATCGTGAAAAAGGTTTAGCGTTTTTAGGTTTTTCACGTAAAAAGCCAGCTATTACAATTATGGGAGGAAGTTTGGGCGCAAAGAAAATTAATGAAACGGTTCGAGAAGCGTTACCAGAACTTCTGAAAAAATATCAAATTGTTCATCTTTGTGGAAAAGGTAATCTTGATGAAAGCTTACAAAATAAAGAAGGATATAGACAATTTGAATATGTACATGGAGAACTGCCAGACATATTAGCGATAACAGATTTTGTTATTTCACGTGCGGGCTCTAATGCCATTTTTGAGTTTTTAACATTGCAAAAGCCGATGGTTTTAATTCCGCTATCGAAATTTGCAAGTCGTGGAGATCAAATACTAAATGCAGAGTCTTTTGAAAGACAAGGATATGCTTCTGTATTGTATGAAGAAGATGTGACTGTGAAATCTCTTATAAAGCATGTCGAAGAATTAAATCAAAATAATGAGATGTATAAAACAGCTCTAAAAAAATATAATGGAAAAGAAGCAATTCAAACAATCATTCAACATATTTCAGAGGCATGATGAAACAATCATGTCTTTTTTAATAGGATGAAAGATTCCAAGGATTGATATTTTTATGTTACAATAGCAAATGGATTAGTAGGGAAATTCCAATTAATGAAGCGTGAAAATACGAATGGATTAGGAGTGACTGTGTTGGAGCTAAGTCTCTATGAAAATACTGCACTTATTATATGCTTTGTGTTGTACGTTGGTAGTGTTATTGTTTATATTTCAAGGAAATTTTCGCAAGAAAGAGAGCTTGAAAAATCAGAAATCACAGCTGAACTAGAAATGTTAGCTGATGAAAGTTATAAAAAGAAGAAAATAAAAGAAGAGCATGAAGAATCCCATCATTTAAACGCAAATAAGTTTTAAAGATGGGGATTTTTTTTTTGAAGTCGTTCTTTATTATGTTTATAGCAAGTAACGCTAAAAGGAGTTTCCCGTACATAATGAAGGAGTGTATATAAATGAATTTTTATGTCGCCTCAGGATTCCAAAATAAACATCTTGTACGTTCTATAGCAAATGAACTTAAACATGCAGGATGGCACCATACATATGATTGGACTAAAAACGAAAGAGCAGTGAATCAAAATCAATTAAGAGAAATTGGTCAGGCAGAAAAGAATGCTATAAAAGAAGCGGATGTCTTTTTACTTATATTAGATGGCGGAAACGGGAGCCATACAGAGTTTGGAATGGCGATTGCGCTAGAGAAAAAGATATATGTATATCATGAAAGAAACCCACTTCAAACAACGTTCTATCATTTGCCAGAAATAAATATTTTTGAAGGAGATGTAACTGGATTTGCATCTCATGTTATGAACCATGTGAAATAATAGTAACGACCTAAAAGGTTATAAAAGTGATCTTTTGGGTACAGTGATGATAAGAAACATATATAAAGGAGTACTTAATATGAAATTAGAAAATGGATGGGAAACGAGCTTTTTAGAAGTCGTACAAAATAGTGAATTTAAGAAAGAGGCCGTTCTTAGTCAATTGCTTTGTGAGGATAGTGAAGAAGTAGAAGAGCTTGTTGATGATTATGGTTATGAAGAAATCATTGAACGCGAACATGATGATGAATTAGCAGAAGTTTTAGGGGAAGAACTTTTCGATGAGATGGAACGACACGTATTCTTATCTTCACAGCCAGAAGAAAAACTTATTTCATTCGTAAATGGATTAGGTTTTCATGTGTTAGATTGGATCGTTCTTCTTGAAACAGAATTTGGCATTGATAGTGTACACTTTACGTCGGACGCCGTGAAAATGTTAGAAAAGCGCTTTAGACAATTTCCATACATAGAGGATAAGACGATTTTTGATATGACATTTGGAGAAGCAATGGATGTATTAGAATCCATTACAGGATTACAACTGAAGGAAAAGATGAACGTATAATGTAAAAAAAGAACGTGATATCCTCACGTTCTTTTTTTACATTATAATAATTTTATCATCTAGTTTTGTTTGCCCGCTAAGAAGTGCGTTTAAATATTCCACTTTTCTTATACAAGCCTGTATATGTCTTTCAACCTCTTGTAACTCTGCTTGGTGATGTGTTTCAATCGGATGAATTTGTACGTTGAATTTTTCAAATTGACTACTATATGTTATTTCTGCATAGCCGCTCATAATATCCATTTCGTTATGAAATAAAAATTGTTTCGTTTTGTCACAGAATGATACATTCTGAAAGCCATATACTTTTAATGCGTCAATTACTTTTTTAATCATTTTTGTATTCATTTTTTTAACCCTCTTTGCGAAGTTCTACTTATATATTATAACATAAAAAATTACATAGAAAGCGCTTCCAAGTGTATTTTATTATAAACTTTACGTTTCAATCACAAAAATGAAACAAAGAAAAAATAATTGTAAAGAAGGGAGGACTCTTTTATTGTTTCGTCATATATATAGAGAAATAGTGCAAGGAAAGGGAATTTTCCGAATTTGAGTTCGTATTTCAAATTTAAGCGCAATAAAAGAGGTGAGAGACTTGAACTTTGATATTGTAGGACAAAAAGCATATATAAAAGATGGACCGCATCGGAACCGAATTGGAATTGTAAAGAACAGCGAGACAAAATTAGAATCGCAGTTTGCTATTGTAATTGGAGAACAAATCATTGATGTAGAGCTAAAGGATATCGTGTTAGTTGGAGTAGACGTAGGACAATTTCATAAATGGTGCGAACAAAATGGTTATTTGTAAGAAGGACGGGCTGTGAGATAATGAAATATATTTGAGAAAAGAGAATATGTTATTGTATTCTCTTTTTCTATGTGTAAGGAGACGGAAATGCAGTATAAAGAACAAGATTTTACATTGGAGTTAAAAGAGAAGATTCAATGCATGGAGAAGGAAACAGAGAGAATATCATTTAAACTTTTTAAAGATTATTCACATTTGTACATAGAAAAAAACATGGAATTATTTATAGAACTCATCAGAGATAAAGAAGATCCTTTTGAAACAGGATATTCTTCATCCATTTCGATAGCTGTATTAGATGAAGAAGGAGAGATGATTGAATTTTATACAGTTCCTATCTGGGAATGTTGTAATTATTTTTTAGGGGTACCGCTTCAAATAAGGTTTTGGGGAAGTAAGTTAAGTGGTGAACTTGTTGATGAAACTTATTGTGAGATAGAGGAGGAGTTAAAGGAGCGGTTGGAAGAGTTTTTACAGTTTGCAGATGAGGAATAATAGTTAGTCTTTAGTTTATAATTAATAGTTATTAAAAAATGAAAAAAAGTATAATTTCTTTATATCTATACATGGTGATGTATAAGTGGTGTTTTACTATGGCTGAAGTAATTGGTAGAGCTTTATACATAGTGTTTGAAACAATATGTTATGCCTTATGTATAAAAGACAAAGAGGAAGATGAAAAAACTAAAAAAGGACGCTAACATTTTTTGTTAGCGTCCTTTTCATTATGAAGCAATTTCACCAGTTTTTGTATCATCTTGATTGTACGTATCTTGATCTAATTCACCAAGCCATTTACTAGAAATAAGACCTGCTGTCATAGAACCACTTACGTTAAGAGCTGTACGACCCATATCGATTAATGGTTCAACTGAGATAACAAGAGCGACAATACCGATTGGTAAGTTCATTGTAGATAGTACGATTAACGCTGCGAATGTTGCACCGCCACCAACACCGGCAACACCGAATGAGCTAATAGCAACGACAGCGATTAAAGTTAAAATAAATTGTGGTTGTAATGGATCGATTCCTACAGTTGGAGCGACCATCATTGCAAGCATTGCTGGATAAATACCTGCGCAACCGTTTTGTCCGATGGATACTCCGAATGATGCTGCAAAGTTTGCAATCCCTTCGGAAATACCAAGCTTTTCTTTTTGCGCTTCAATATTTAATGGCATTGCACCAGCACTAGAGCGAGATGTGAATGCAAATGTTAATACAGGGAACACCTTTTTTAAATATTGAATTGGATTTAAACCAGATAGAGCAATTAATAATAAGTGGATAACGAACATTACGATAAGTGCCACGTAAGACGCTAACACGAAGTTACCAAGTTTTAAAATAGCATTTATGTCGCTACCAGCAACTGTTTTTGCCATAAGAGCTAATACGCCATATGGAGTAAGACGTAAAATTAATGTAACCATACGCATTACGATTGCATATACAGCATCTAGCATTTTCTTAAATAGTTCTGCTTGTTCTGGATATTTTCGTTTTACCCCTATAAAGGCGATACCGATAAAGGCTGCAAATATTACAACAGAAATTGTTGATGTTGGACGAGCACCTGTTAAATCAAGAAACGGATTTGTAGGCAACAGCTCTAATAATTTATCTGGAATTGTTGTTTTTTCAATAGAAGTAAATCTTTCTTCAACTAGCTTCAGACGAGCAGACTCTGCATCACCTTGTTGTAAGCCTGTTGCTGATACATCAAATCCTGCACTTGCAGCGATACCGACAGCTGCGGCGATTCCTGTAGTAAGAATTAAAATTCCGATAATAAGACCACTAATTTTACCAAGATTTTTTGTTAACTGTAATTTTGTAAAGGCTGAAATAATAGATACTAAAATAAGTGGCATAACGATCATTTGAAGTAATTTCACATAACCGCTACCGATTAAGCTAAACCAAGTATTTGATTCAATAATTACTTTAGATGTTGGCTCATAAATAAATTGTAATATAAGACCGAATATAATTCCGACTCCTAAAGCAGTAAATACACGTTTATTAAAAGATACATGCTTACGTTGCATATAATATAATACCCCAACTAAGATGATCATGACTGCAACGTTAATTCCGACAAGCAGTGTATTCATGTTGATTCCCCCTAATTCCAATCTGTTATATAGAATATAAGGTAATAAAACCTATAAGTCAACTAGGAAATTGAGGAATTAAAAAAAAGATGGCAAAATGCCATCTTTAATGTCCAGCTCCAGGGACAAGTAAAAACGTCGTGTAGTATGTAAATCCTATGAAGAAAACAGTTAAATATGCCCCGAATACGTATATATACATACGCTCTGTTAAGTTTAAATAGCTTAAAAGTACGAAGAAACCTGTTTGTCCTAAAAATAGTAGTGCGGTCGAATGCATATCCCCTACGTAAAACATAACCGAGAAAATTCCAGTCCAAAAGCCGAGAACGCGAAACATGCGCTCCATGCCATCTCCCTCCTTTTCTAAAAAAGTAAACCTCTCCTCATTATAGTTTATTTTTCTTACTATTGTAAATATTCGTTCATATAAAAAGAAGCCAATTATAATTGGCTTCTTTTTATATGAGAAATTAAATTGTTAGTTTATAATTACAAGATTTACATCCATCTAGTAGACTATCGTTTCGAGTTAATTCCGTGTTAGGGAATAGGATTTCAAAAATCCCTTTCATCATATCTCCGTGCATATTACAAATTTCAGTTGGGTGATGAACAGCAACTTCTTTAAATGGACAATTGTGTACATCGTAGAAAATTTTCGTTCCATCTGCACTTAATTCAAATGCAGGTGATAAACCAGCTGTTGAGAAAGCTTCTTTTGCAATTTGGACTTTTTGCTCTACTGTTAAAGCATCTTCATTCACATGTAAACGCTGCATATGTTGTTGCATTAACTCGGCCCCGAATTGTTTTCCTGTTTCGTATAGCGCTTTTTCACCAGCGGCGCCAAGGCTAAGTAAAGAATTAAATGCTATTCTTGCTAACAATTGATAATCGCGGAATGGAAATTGTAATTGAATCACATCTTCAGATAATACATATAATCTGCTTGGTCTTCCGCCTTTTCCAGTTTTCTTTGTTTCCGATTTCAGCATATGAACATCTTCTAATTTAGATAAATGTAAACGGGCTACGTTTGGATGAATGTCAAACTCATCTGCAATTTCTTGTACAGTTACGTAACTATGTTTTTGAGAAATATATTTATAAATGTAATAACGAGTTGGGTCAGATAATACGCCTGTAATTTTTAAAGCTTGTTCCATGAGGATCTCCACCTTTATCACTTTATCCAAGATAATAACATTATAATACAGATAAACTTCCATATAGGTAATTTCAGACAATAATTCGGAAATTGTTCATAATTTCACAAACATATTTTTCCTTTTTACTCTAGTGAAAATACAAAAATGCCGATTTTTCTTATCTGTTTTTTCATGCTATATACATAGTGGGGAGGGAAAAAATGATGAATGGAATTGAAATTTTTGCGAATATGATTTTGAAAGAGGCGTGCAGGGTACAAGCTTCGGATTTACATATTGTGCCCCGGAAGAAGGATGTAGCGGTTCAACTGCGTATAGGAAAAGATTTAATGACGAAACACTGTATCGAAAAGGAATTTGGAGAAAAACTTGTTTCACACTTTAAATTTTTAGCATCCATGGATATAGGGGAGAGACGGAAGCCACAAAATGGTTCACTGTATTTACAAATGGATGGACAAGAAGTGTATTTACGCCTTTCCACGCTTCCAACCGTATATCAAGAAAGTCTCGTTATTCGTCTTCATTTACAAGCATCTATTCAGCCGTTATCTCATCTTTCGTTATTTCCAAGTACAGCGAAAAAACTACTCTCTTTTTTACACTATTCACATGGGTTACTCGTATTTACTGGACCGACTGGTTCGGGCAAGACAACAACAATGTATGCATTATTAGAGGTGATTAGAAAAAAGAAAACACGTCGCATCGTTACACTTGAAGATCCAGTTGAAAAAAGAAATGACGATGTATTACAAATTCAAATAAATGAAAAAGCAGGTATCACATATGAGGCGGGATTAAAGGCCATTTTACGTCATGATCCAGATATTATTTTAGTCGGTGAAATTCGTGATGAAGAAACAGCGAAAATCGCTATAAGAGCAAGTTTGACTGGACATTTAGTAATGACGACATTGCATACTAGTGACGCGAAAGGAGCGATACTCAGGTTTATGGATTATGGCATAACGAGGCAAGAGATTGAACAATCTTTATTGGCTATAGCTGCACAGCGACTTGTCGAATTGAAGTGTCCGTTTTGCCAAAGAAAGTGCTCAACTTTATGTAAATCAATGAGGCAGGTAAGACAAGCGAGTATTTATGAGTTGTTATATGGATATGAGTTAAAACAAGCGATTAAAGAAGCAAACGGGGAATGTGTCACATACAAGCATGAAACATTAGAATCTTCGATACGAAAAGGATACGCTTTAGGATTTTTAGAAGAGGATGTGTATGTTTAAGAAAATATGGAGTTTAAGTGATCAAGTCGTATTGCTGAAACGATTAGGAGAACTATTAGAAAAAGGATACTCCCTTTTGCAGGCATTAGAATTTTTACGGTTTCAATTACCTTTAGAAAAGAAAGTACAATTGCAGCGTATGATTGATGGATTAAAAGATGGAAAAAGTCTACACGATTCTTTTCATCAATTAAAGTTTCATCAGGAGATGTTAAGTTATTTATTTTATGCCGAGAAACATGGTGATATTTCTTTTGCATTGCAACAAGGGAGCGCACTTCTTTATAAAAAGGATAAGTATAGGAAAGATATGATGAAAATAATGCAGTATCCTATGTTTTTGGCGCTCTTTTTACTAATCATGATTTTGATTTTTAACCGCATTTTATTACCACAGGTTGACATGGTATATAGTTCGTTTGGTTCTACAGCACCGTTATTTACAGAACAAATATTAAGTGCAATTAAGCTACTGCCCTATCTAATTTTTAGCATTATTTTTATCGTTATGATTGGCTGTAGTGTATATATATTTTACTTTCAAAAACTCCCGCATATGAAGCAGGTAAAAATTAAGCTTCGTATCCCTCTCGTAAAAACATTTCTTATTTTAAAGCATTCACATTATTTCGCCACTCAATTGAGCGGTTTATTACACGGCGGACTATCAGTACTTGAGGCCCTAACAATAATGATGGAGCAACATTATCATCCGTTCTTTCAATATGAAGCGGGCCGAATTGAACGTCAATTAATTGCGGGAGAACCGTTGCAAGCTATTATTGCTAAAAGCGGATATTATGAGGAAGAACTTTCTTATATTATTACGCATGGACAAGCAAACGGTAATTTGGCGATTGAATTAGGTGACTATAGCGATCTTATCATGGAAAAAATGGAGCAAAAAGTTAAACGTATGTTAGTGATCATTCAACCAATTTTATTTACGTGTATTGGAGGAATAGTCGTTCTTATGTATTTAGCAATGATTATGCCAATGTTTCAAATGATGAATTCTATTTAGGAGGCATTTACATGCAGAATGAAGAAGGGTTTACCCTTTTAGAAATGTTATTAGTGATGGTCGTCATAACTGTATTATTACTATTAATTATTCCGAATGTAGTTACACAGCGTTCATCTGTCGAAGGAAAAGGATGTAAAGCCTATGTGAAATCTATAGAAGCGCAAATACAAGCATACCATTTACAACATAATAAAATTCCCTCGCTAAAAGAGCTAAGGGATGAAAAATATATTACAGCTGATGAGTGTCCGAATGGTGAATCCATTCATATTTCAAATGATGGCACAGTAACAACTGGGAAACTGTGAAACAAAAAGGTTTTACGCTTTTAGAAATGCTACTCGTTCTATTTGCAATTTCTGTACTAAGCATGGTCACGTATTTTAACGTACATTCATTACATGAAAAACAAAAATTGGAACAATTTTTAAGACAGTTTTCAAACGATATTTTGTATATGCAACAATTAGCGATAAACCGTCAAAAACACTATACATTACGATGGTATAAAGATAGACATACGTATTATATAGGGGAGCTAAGTGAGAATCTTACTATCATTAAAAGAGAATATGATAGTGATATACAAATTGATTTGAATACTTTTCCAAATCCGATGACATATAATTCGAGTGGAAATATTAATAGAGGTGGCACTATTTTACTTTCGTATCGAAGTTATAAATATGAGATTGTATTTCAGCTTGGGAGAGGGAGATTTACGTATCGTGAAATGTCAAAAAGGGTCAGTGATGGCTGAGATGCTTGTAGCATTAAGTATAGTAATGATGGCAGTATCTTTACTACTTCCGCAAACAGTATTGCTTATGCAAGAACGAAAAAACATACAAATTCGTTATAAAGCATTTGTATTATTAAAAAGGGAAGCAGCTTTATATATGTATGAGAATGGGGCGAAACGACCGCAAGAAAAAGTCGTAAACGGAAATGTATATTACACATATTGGGGAGGAAATGAAGTTTGTGCTATGTGGAAAGATGTGAAAGGAAAAATGATGGAACAATGCTTTTATGCAGGAGAAAAAATAAATTAGAAGTTGGGTTTACATTAATAGAAATGATTGTATGTCTTTTTCTGTTATCACTGTTCTTTTTACTCTTGCCACGTTTAAACTTTATTGGAATAGAAAATAAACAATCGAAAGGATTAAATAATTGGGAATGGGATGTGTTTTTAGGACAAGTACAATTAGAATTTCGTGAAGTATCATTTGTAGAAAAAATAGTCCCTGAAAATAAAGATAATCTTTTGCGCTTCCGTCTTCGTACTGGAGATGAAGTGACATATGAAAAATTGAATAACCATCTTATAAGAAAAGTGAATATGCGCGGAAGAGAAGTTATATTACAAAACGTTGAAATGGTTTCGTACGAAGTAACACCTCATTTGCTCTTTATAAATGTGAAAGATATGAGTGGGAAAATATATGAAGGTGTAGCTGTCAGGTATAGCGAAATGGAAATAAATATATGAGAAAACAAGATGGATTTACGATGCCAGGAACAATCATTTTTCTTGTATTATTAACTTCGTTCTTTGTATACGAAACGAATATGTTGCTTATAGATAAAAAATTTTATATTGAAATAGAGCAAAAGTTTGTACTGGAAGAACTACTAAATCGATCAATTACAAATATAAAAAAAGACTTACAGCAAAAAGAAAAGGAAGATACTTTTTTCTTTCAATATGAAAAGGGCGAAGCAAGTGGAAATTACGTCTTTGAAAACGACGATATTCTCGTTTCGTTGCAGTGCAAAATTAAACAGAAAATTTTCTATAAAGTAAGCTTTCGGTATAGAAAAAAGGATGAAAAAATATTCGATTGGATAGAAGGATAGTATGTTGAATGTGTGAACAAAAACCATAATTTCTCATTTTAAAACAGTTGAAAGTTTAAATTTTCTCAAAAAAGAGAAAGGTAGAAAGAATATGATATATTCAAGCTATCCAAACATATTTTTTTAGGGAGAATAGGGAAATGACAAATAACAATCAAATAGGTGAAAATAAGGAACAAACTATTTTTGATCATAAAGGAAATGCAATTATGACAGAAGATAGAGAAATACAAATTATTTCAAAATTCGAAGAACCTCTTATTGTCGTGTTAGGAAATGTATTAAGTGATGAAGAATGCGATGAATTGATTGAATTGTCTAAAAGTAAGTTAGCGCGTTCAAAAGTTGGTTCATCACGTGATGTAAATGATATTCGAACGAGTAAGGGTGCATTTTTAGACGATAATGAACTTACTGCGAAGATTGAAAAACGAATTTCATCTATCATGAATGTTCCTGCATCGCATGGTGAAGGATTACACATTTTAAATTATGAAGTGGATCAACAATATAAAGCGCATTATGATTATTTTGCGGAACATAGTAGATCAGCTGCTAATAATCGTATTAGTACGCTTGTCATGTACTTAAATGATGTAGAAGAAGGCGGAGAAACGTTCTTTCCGAAATTAAATCTTTCTGTGCACCCTAGAAAGGGAATGGCAGTATACTTTGAGTACTTTTATCAAGACGAATCATTAAATGAGCTTACGTTACATGGAGGGGCACCTGTAACGAAAGGTGAGAAATGGATTGCAACGCAGTGGGTAAGAAGAGGCGCTTATAAGTAAACGCGTGTATGAAACGTTTTGTTCTTCATTTTATAAGAAGAACAAAACGTTTTTTTATTAAATAATGTAATCATTCGTTATAATAACAAATAATAACGGATGATTGGGAGGAACGAACATGAAATCTATATACATAACCGGTTATATGGGAGCTGGGAAAACAACAATTGGAAAAGCGTTAAGTAAAGAACTTCATATGGATGTTGTCGATACAGACCAAAAAATTGAAGAGAAGCAGGAGAAGGCGATTCGTAATATTTTTGCTGAAGAAGGCGAAATGGCTTTTCGGGAATATGAAAGTGAAATGTTACGTTCACTACCTAGTTGTAATGTAATTATTACAACTGGTGGTGGAATCATTGAACGAGAGGAAAACCGAAAGTGGATGAAGGAGAATGGAACTGTCGTGTATTTATATTGTGATCCACATGTCATTGCAGAAAGGCTTCGTGAAGATACGACACGTCCACTATTTCAGAAGAAAGATATAGAGGCATTTGTGACGAAATTTGAATCGCGCCGAGCTTATTATGAAGAGGCTCATATTCATATCGATACGACGAATAAGTCTGTAAAGCAAATTATGAATGAATTAAAAGAAAAGATTAATGATTGAACTACTCACCACTTAACGTCCTTACGGACTGTTTGAAGTGGGAGATTCCTAAGTACAGAAGCCTAGTGGCTTCTAATTCATTAGGCTATCCCCGTAGTTCCTACGGTTAGAAGCCTTAAAGCTTCATTTTTAAGATTGATACTT
>NZ_JAKVPU010000059.1:0-341 GCF_022487605.1 Bacillus sp. ES1-5
GATAATGTTATCTCTGTTGAGTCAACAAAGTATTCAGAACCTATTAGTATCTATTTAAACTCTACACCAAATGTAAAAGTTGGTGATCAAGTAAAAGCTACTGGTGCAATGATGCGTAATTTTACGGACTATATGATTGCAGAGTCAATTGAAAAGGTTCAAGGTACTGATACATTACACCAAGGAAGTTATTTAAAACATGTTTTTGCATACGAATATGAAATAGGACATGTTACAAAAGTAGATAAGTTTAAATCTGGAATAGAAGAATATAATTACGCAAACTTTTTTCAGGTGGAAAGAATAATACAGCACATAAAAAACTTAAAATCGAACAAATT
>NZ_JAKVPU010000060.1:0-340 GCF_022487605.1 Bacillus sp. ES1-5
TTCTCATTTTCCATGATTTTCAGTTTTCTTGCCATATTCCATGTCCTACAGTGGACAATTCTAAATTTTCCACCTTTTACAGTTTTCCTCGACATATTTCACATCCTAAAGTGTGTATTTCTCATTTTCTTTGATTTTCAGTTTTCTCGCTATATTCCAGATCGATCTTCAGTTTTCTCGCCATATTCCAGGTCCTTCAGTGTGCATTTCTCATTTTTCACGTTTTTTAGTGATTTCGTCATTTTTCAAGTCGTCAAGTGGGTGCATCTTATGTTCCTTTTTTCTCAGTCTTTTGGACAAAATGCACAACACCTAGTGAACCTTCTTAAATTTTACATCT
>NZ_JAKVPU010000061.1:0-335 GCF_022487605.1 Bacillus sp. ES1-5
CCTCTACCAACAGGAGCGATAGCGTCTTCTAGCAGTAAGACTCCAGTTGTATCTAGCCAAGAAGTTGCTAGCCAAGATTTGGAGAAGATTGCTGCAGAGAACGCTGAACTACTCACGAAGTCCTATGAGACGACTAGCGTGCAGTATGCGCTAATTGATAATGGCAAGCTTACTTTGTCGGGGCAGGCTGGAAAGAACGATATGGAAGGGGAACAGCCACTAACCAAAGATACTCTATACGGGATTGGTTCAGTCAGAAAAACGTATGCAACGGCGGCTGTAATGAAATTGGGTGACGAAGGAAAAGGCGATTTGGATGCTCCAGTGGTCAACTA
>NZ_JAKVPU010000062.1:0-332 GCF_022487605.1 Bacillus sp. ES1-5
GATAATGCATACAAAGAAACAGGAAAAGGTTTGACATATGGTACATGCTCTGCCAAACTTCCTGCCATGAAGAAAGAGTTTGTTTGGCTAAAAGAAGTGGATAGTATTGCTATTCAATCGTCTGTTCGCAACCTTGCGGATGCTTATACACGCTTTTTTAAAAAACAAAACAGTGCCCCGCGTTTCAAATCTAAAAAGAACAACGTACAATCTTATACCACAAAACAAACAAATGAAAACATTGCTGTTGTGGGAAACAAAATGAAATTGCCGAAACTAGGTCTTGTTCGATTTGCCAAAAGTCGTGAAGTAAAGGGACGTATTTTAAATGC
>NZ_JAKVPU010000063.1:0-328 GCF_022487605.1 Bacillus sp. ES1-5
CATCGTTTAACAACAGTACTTAAGAAAGGTATGAGTACGTTGCTAGACGATAAATCATTATGAGCAACTTCATTTTCCTCCATCATTTTAAGTGTTGTAAGAAATGCTTCTGCAATAAAGAAACATTGTTCTTTTGATAACATTCGTTGTTCTTGTAAAATATCCGCCCAAGTTGGACCTTCAATCCAAGGCATTACAATACTATTAGCAAGATCTTCTGATTTTTCGATAGCAGATGTATGTTCTTCTTTAGTAACAATATAGCGTGAACATACTTTAAGCCAAATAAACCGTTTATAGACAGAAATGTATCATATGTTTCTAAACC
>NZ_JAKVPU010000064.1:0-323 GCF_022487605.1 Bacillus sp. ES1-5
TATGCGCCCGTAGCTCAATTGGATAGAGCGTTTGACTACGGATCAAGAGGTTAGGGGTTCGACTCCTCTCGGGCGCGTTTTCTTTCGGGAAGTGGCTCAGCTTGGTAGAGCACCTGGTTTGGGACCAGGGGGTCGCAGGTTCAAATCCTGTCTTCCCGATAATTGTTTGGGGCCTTAGCTCAGCTGGGAGAGCGCCTGCCTTGCACGCAGGAGGTCAGCGGTTCGATCCCGCTAGGCTCCACCAAAAAGTTCTTTGAAAACTGAACGAAACAAACAACGTGAAACGTCAATTTTTATTTTTAGATGCTAGACAAACTAACTTT
>NZ_JAKVPU010000065.1:0-315 GCF_022487605.1 Bacillus sp. ES1-5
TCGGTAGCTCAGTCGGTAGAGCAGAGGACTGAAAATCCTCGTGTCGGCGGTTCGATTCCGTCCCGAGCCACCATTTTTTTATGCCGACTTAGCTCAATTGGTAGAGCAACTGACTTGTAATCAGTAGGTTGGGGGTTCAAGTCCTCTAGTCGGCATCCTTTAGGGGCATAGTTTAAAGGTAGAACTGAGGTCTCCAAAACCTCCAGTGTGGGTTCGATTCCTACTGCCCCTGTAAAAGTGTATGGGCCTATAGCTCAGCTGGTTAGAGCGCACGCCTGATAAGCGTGAGGTCGATGGTTCGAGTCCATTTAGGCC
>NZ_JAKVPU010000066.1:0-310 GCF_022487605.1 Bacillus sp. ES1-5
AAAGTGAGTTGCAGGATGTCATTCAAACAAAGGCGGTGAAATAATTGAAGCAAGAAATTAGTATGAAGGATTTTCAGCAACTATTGAAAAGAAGAGTAGTAACAATTATTTTGACGATGTGTTGTGTAACTGTTTCTTTAATTCTTATTTCTATGTATGTATTAAAGCCTTCGTATCAATATTCAACGCAAATTCTCGTTGGGAATTTAGATGGGTTTAATAAGGAAAATGCAGTGAATAAAAGTAAATAGTTCGGTCCCGCTTCCGTAAATGAAAATATATGAAGGAAATACCATATCCCCCCCCAAAA
>NZ_JAKVPU010000007.1:0-232572 GCF_022487605.1 Bacillus sp. ES1-5
TCTTGAGCTTTTGCTTCTTCTTTAGCCTTTGCTATTTCTTGAGCTTTTGCTTCTTCTTTAGCCTTTGCTATTTCTTGAGCTTTTGCTTCTTCTTTAGCCTTTGCTATTTCTTGGGCTTTCTCTTCTTCTTTAACCTTCGCTTCTTCCCTAGGCTTTACTACTTCTTTTACTTTCACTTCTTCCTTAGGCTTTACTACTTCTTTTACTTTCGCTTCTTCTTTAGCTTTTTCTACTTCTTTTACTTTCACTTCTTCTTTAGGCTTTACTACTTTTTGTGTTTTAGCTTCTTCCTTAGCTTTAACCGTTTTTTGTACTTTCGCTACTTGCTTCGTTTTCTCTTCAGCCTTTTTTTCAACTGGTGCTGTACTTGATAAGAAAGAAACATTCGCATAGGCTGTTTTTCCTTTATACTCAAATTGCAGCCATCCGTCTATTACTTGATGCGTTGATTCAATAACATCATCTTTTTTCAGTCTGCCAAGAATTTCTGATTCTGTATTTGCATCAGAACGGACATTTAACAAATTCGCTGTTACATGATACACATCTTTTGTAAACTCCGAACTAACAAACACTTCTTTACCGTTTAAATCAATTTTTGACCATCCATCTTCGGTATTTATTACTTTTAACTCTTGTCCCTCCTTTACTTTTTCGACAACTTTTGATTCCGTAGTCGGTTTTTCACGTACATTGAGTACATCTGCTGTTACGATCGTTTCTGCGATAGCAGTTGTGGTAAAAGCCCCCAATCCCAAAACAGTTGCTGTTGCTGCGCCAATTACTTTTTTCATATTAGCCTCCATTACGTTTTTTGTATTCTATGAAAAATTTCCATAAAATCAGGAAATTTCACAGTGTATCAAAACATTTGCAACAGTATATTAATACCGTTTAATATACTGTTTTTAAAACTTCCTACTTCAATAGTATCAAATTCTCAATTCTAATTCTATACATTATCAATCTCCTCATCTTTTATAAACTCTTCATACCCTTCTTCATACTAAATAGTTGTCGCAATTCCCGCCAAAAATAAACTTACGATTGCTAAAAATTTTGTTCCGACTATAGCCCCTCTTAAATGAAACTTGTAATCTTTATAACCCTTCATCCCTTCTGTACTAGGAATAACAACAAATCTCGGGGTAATCCAGCAAAAGATTAGCCAATCAATTATAAACAAATCTACTAAATTAAAAATCATTAAAATACCAAAAATATGTAAATAGGCATCAATATATAATAATTTTTCATGTTTATGCAGTATATATGTAGAAACGAAAGGAGTACCGAAAAGAATAGCATTATATATGATATTAAAGTAAATCGTTTGCTTCTTTTCATCAATCGATTTTGGAAAAACTACCTTTTGAATATCTTTCGGATATTCAGTTAACGAAAGACGAGGATTATAATATAAAGATCCTAAAATCATTACGGATAGTACAATAGACATAATGACACCAACGTACATCATTTGCTCAAATGGATTCATATGCTTCATTCACCCTTTTCTGCATTCACTCCATAGTGCACACACTTAATTACACATTGTATGTACGTTACTAACCAAAAATTAATAATTACCTTTAATAATCTTTTATAATTAAAATTATGATTTACGTGTCATTAAACTTTTCTGAAGAACATTAAAAATTAGTTTGGAGGAGTTATTATGAAGAAACTATATTTTAATAAATCTTTTCCCCTTGCTTTCCAGAATGGCAATTGATCCATATTCTGTCTCATTCTGATATACACGGGATTCATTCACAATTAAAACTTGGTTGCCACGCCTACATTCATACCTGTACAAACTACCCTTTTGATTAACTACTAACTTTTTACGATCAGGAATAATCGTTGATATATGCTCACCTATTATTTCATTTTCTTTATTCTGTAGCATGCTACAGAATAGTTTGTTGCTATATGTGATGATTCCATCATGACTTATAACAGCAATTCCGTTATTCATTACCTGAAGAGCCTGACTAGTTACCTGCAAATTCATTCGTTCGTCCATATGCATTTGGAAGCCCCCCTATCCAATTGTGCTCGTTCTCGCATGTATTATATATTCATTTTTAATATTTATTTCCCCTTGGTTTTTCCCTTTGAAGTTATAAATTCTTAAACTAGTAATAAAGCTCATTAACCAGTGGCTTCTTTTGGAAGAAGATTATCTCATGGGCTATTTGCAACATGCAGCAGGGACATGTTTAACACTTACATTGGATACATAAAACAAGTTTAATAAAAATAAAAAACAGTTGACGGATTAACTTCTGTCAACTGTTTTTATTACGAATATTGGTGACGAAATCCATAATTGTTAGGTTTCCTTTAGCATAAAGTTCGGTCTCCAAGCTTCCAACTAAACCATCTCCCATGCCCTTCTGTTTCCCCAACCGTTTCACGATATTCGTTTCCGTTAATATAATAATCAATATGAAGGTCCCGGTCCCACATGTTGTTATAAAGGTGGAATACATCACGTTTTGCACCGATTTCTTGTATTTGTTTTTCTAACTTATGTTTTACTTGTTCTGGTATTTGATTTGCGACGTGTGTATGGAAAATGCAGGTTACAGCATCTTCACTTATTTGTTCAATGATAGATGGTAATAACTCCACACCGTCTCCTTCTATTAATTGGACAGATTCGTTTTTTACTAAAGATGCTGCTTGGTCAAACATTTCAAGTCTTTCTTTATGTTCTGGCCAAATGAGTGCACGTAGCCATAAATAATCTTCCTCATTATGTAAATCATTCATATGTAAATCAAGCCCGATTCTTTCAACAACAGGTGGACTTACTTTTAGAAATTGGGGTACATTCTCCCCTCTTATTTCAGAAGTTACATGTACATTTGAATTTATATTTCCGTATGTTTCATCTGTCCCATACGAATAGCTATATTGATCCCAGAACAGTTGTAATCCAGAACTTGTCCCAATTTCAATTAACGCTAGCGGCTTTTTCACTTTATTAAATATGTAACAGAAACTTGGGTATAAGTACGCACATCGCCTTACTTCATTCGTTTGAACGAGTTTCGTTTGTAATAAAGTAATGATTTCTTCTCGATACTCTTTACAAAAATCTTTAAAGTGATCAAAAGCTTGATCTAAATTTGTATTCGTATTTTCAATTAAACTACTGTAATACGCTTTTAAAGGATGTTCTTTCCCTACTAGTAATAAATAATGTACGGCGCCTAATAATAAGTTTGGAATTGGTTGGCCTACTTGAGCGTAGGAAGATAGTGTAAGTACTTCCTCATCTTCAGCAATTTTTATTGATAAGTATTCATATAAGTCACTTGACCCTTTACATTCCTTTATTGAAAAATTTCGAAATAAGTTTGCGATTTGTTCTTGTGTACGCATTGGTATCTCTCCTTTTCATTTTGCAGAATAATCATACTATTATTAGGGATAAAATTCCATAAAAAGGTATCCTTTCTACCCATTCTACGATACGTAAGCTTTTTCGAGATAATTTCAAACTATAATTTTTTTCTATTTATCACCTTAAAAGAGCTTGTTAAATAAGATTTTTGGCGAATAAAACGTTAAATAGTTTAAAATTATCAGATAACACTAGATATTTTAGTCTATTAATTATTATAATAGAGTATGAGATGGTTATATAATTGAGACAAAAAAGGTATACACCTAGGTGGGGCCTAGGCGGTGTTTTCAATTTACGGCTTAGATATAAAAAAACACCTACTCTTTTTTGCCAATATAGGGGATGGAGAGATTATCATGAGCAACATGCAGCAAAAAACAGACGTTATCTTAATTGGTGCAGGAATTATGAGTGCAACGTTAGGCTCATTACTAAAAGAATTAGCACCTGAATGGGAAATTAAAGTTTTTGAAAAACTCGCAAGTGCCGGGGAAGAAAGCTCTAATGAATGGAATAATGCAGGTACAGGGCATTCTGCGCTATGCGAACTGAACTATACTTCCGAAAAATCTGACGGATCTATAGATATTAGTAAGGCTGTAAAAGTGAATGAGCAATTCCAGCTTTCAAGACAATTTTGGGCATATCTTGTAAAAAGCAAATTAATTCGTAATCCACAAGATTTTATTATGCCTCTACCTCATATGAGTTTAGTACAAGGTGAAAAAAATGTTGAGTTTCTAAAAAACCGTTTTGAAGCGCTTTCAAAAAATCCACTGTTTCAAGGCATGGAATTTTCCGATGCTCCTGAAACATTAAAAAAATGGCTTCCACTCATTATGGATGGTCGTACACCAAACGAACCGATGGCTGCAACGAAAATTGACTCTGGAACAGATGTGAACTTCGGTGCATTAACACGTATGTTGTTTGATTACTTACAAACGAAAAATGTCGAGCTTAACTACAAACATAGTGTCGAAAATATTAAACGTACGAAAAATGGTTTGTGGGAAGTGAAAGTACACGATATGAATAGTGGTAAAATCGAGCATCACACTGCAAAATTCGTCTTTATCGGCGGCGGTGGCGGTAGTCTACCACTACTACAAAAGACTGGTATTCCTGAATCAAAACATATCGGTGGATTCCCTGTAAGCGGACTGTTTATGGTATGTAAAAATCAAAACGTTGTAGAGCAACATCATGCGAAAGTTTACGGTAAAGCTAAAGTTGGCGCTCCGCCAATGTCTGTACCTCACCTTGATACGAGATATATAGACAATAAAAAAGCTTTACTATTTGGACCATTCGCAGGATTCTCACCTAAATTCTTAAAGACTGGCTCAAATCTTGACTTAATTGGTTCTGTAAAACCAAATAACGTCTTAACGATGTTAGCTGCTGGTGTAAAAGAAATGGGACTAACAAAATACTTAATTCAGCAAGTTATGTTATCACATGAAAAACGTATGGAAGAATTACGCGAATTCATTCCGAATGCGAAAAGTGAAGATTGGGATATTGTAGTCGCTGGGCAACGTGTGCAAGTAATTAAAGACACTGATGCTGGCGGTAAAGGTACACTTCAATTCGGTACCGAAGTTGTTAGTGCGGCTGATGGATCAATCGCGGCGTTACTAGGTGCATCACCAGGTGCTTCTACTGCTGTTCACGTCATGCTTGAAGTATTAGAAAAATGTTTCCCAAGCCGCATGGTAGAATGGGAAGGAAAAATAAAAGAGATAATCCCTTCTTACGGCATTTCACTAACTGAAAATCCAAGATTGTTCCAAGATCTTCACACTTCTACTGGTCGTACGCTTGGATTAAATGAAAAAGAAACAGTTCATAATTAATGAAGGAATAAAAAACGTCCGATATATTCGGACGTTTTTTTGTTACTAAAAATTATATTTATCAATATTCTCTTTCGTAAATACAACCCGCTCTGGTAATACGATAATTCCATTTCCTTCTGCTTCATAATCATAACCTTGGATGGAATTTGGCTCTACTTTCACTTTTCCAATTCCTTTTACTTCAAAGCTATCCCCTACTTTTAACTTCTTCCCTTTTACAACGATTTCATTTGCTACATACGTTGCGAGTGCACCTTGTTGTTTTACATCCCATAATCCAAATTGCGCTACTGTTCCTCGTTTTACGTAATCACGCATAACGTTTGGTGTGGAGAACCCTGTTACGACTACTTTTTTATCCATTTTTAAGTTTTCAGCTGCTTGTGCCATCGCTGGTAGTGCCGTTGCATCTGGACATATGACTGCATTAATATCCGGATACGTTTTTAATATATTCTCCCCTACGGATAAAGATTTTTGCGCATTATTTTCACCGTACTGCGTCGTTACAATTTCCCAATTCGGATATTTCTTTTTAATAATTTCTTTCGCTTTCGTTACCCATTGATTTTGATCCGTTACTGTTGGACTAGAATAAAAGAAGGCTACTTTTCCTTTATCTCCAATTTGTTTGGAAGTCATTTCAATTAATAAGTTAGCAAGTTGGTCTGGTGTACCTTGGCTTATATAAAATGAACGGTCTTTCGGATTCACATCAGAGTCCCACGTTAACACCGTCATCCCTTTTTTCTTAGCACGTTGCAGTGATTGTGATAGTCCATCTATTGAAGTAGAAGAGACCATAAGTGCATCATAGTTTTGGTTAATAAAATTGTTTATATATTTCACTTGGCCTGATACGCTTGCTTCAGACGGTCCATCATATTTCACTTGTACGCCTAGTTTATCTCCCATCTCTTTTGCTCCTTCACCGCCCGATGTAAAAAAGCCAACTCCAGTTAATTTCGGAATAAATGCAAATTTCACATCATCTGCCTTCTTCTTATCTGCCATTTGACTAGAGCAAGCAATTAAACCGATTATACAAATGCATACTATTAATAGAATCCCCAGTTTTCTCTTCATGACATTTCCCCCTTATGCAAGTTCTTTCTTTTCCCCAGTGTAAATTGATGTAATTTGAAATGTCTCATAATAACTGAAAGAATAAGAATAATACCAATAACTACGTTAGATTGTTCATTTGTTAAACCCGTCATTTGCAAGCCATACTGCATTAGCCCTATAAAAATACTCGCCAGTACAGTACCGATAATGCTTCCTTTTCCCCCTGTAATAAGTGTCCCGCCTAATACGACTGCAGTAATGATTGATAAAATCGTTTCACTTCCCATATCAGCACGTGCGGAACCGAAATATGCAGTTAAGAAAGCGCCTCCTAATCCACCTCCTAATCCAGAAAGTATGTAAGCGATAATGACTACTTTTTTCGTTTTGATCCCAGTGTATTTTGCTGCATTTTCGTTCGAACCTGTTAATTTTACGTGGCGCCCATATATAGTACGGTGAAATAATATAGTACATAAAACTGTTAATACGATCAGAATCCATAATAAATTCGGTATTCCTATAAAACTACCGTTTGCAAGTTGTACAAATGCGTCAGGTAAACCACTTATCCCTTCATATCCAGAAGCACCTGCCCCTCCTGAAATGACGAGTGCAATTCCGCCGTATAAAAACATCGTTCCGAGTGTAACGACAAGTGGCTCTACGTCTGTCATTTTTATAATGATTCCGTTTAAAGTTCCTGCTAAACAGCTGATTATAAGAGCTAATATGACCGCTAGCAAAATAGGTATTCCATTCATCCAAAGTACACCAATTATAATCGAAGTTAACCCCATAATAGATCCTACAGAAACGTCAATTCCTCCTGTTACAATAACGAAAGTCATTGGTATCGCCGCGATTGCTATAAATAGAAAATCATTTGTACTAAAAAGGAGATTACTAATATTTAAGAAATCACTACTTATAAAACTAAAGAGAATGAATTCTATAAGAAGTAATACAATTAGAACACCTTCCCATCTGTACAAATACTTCATAGATTCATTCTCCTTTCCGCCTTCCACTTTTTCATAACACTATCTAATATAACGATTACTAATAGTAAAAAACCTGAAATAGCATTATTCCAAAACGCAGGTATTTTTAAAAAGACAAGTGAACTACTAATCGCCTCTAAAAATACCGCTCCTAATGCAGCTCCAACTATAGAACCCGTTCCTCCTTTTAAATGAATTCCCCCTAGTACCGCAGCTGCGATAACCTGTAGTTCTATCCCGGTTCCTGTTTGATTTGGAACGAACCCGATATTCAAAACAAATATGCAACCAGCGAGCGCAGCGCTTATACCCGATATAATAAACGCATATATCTTTACTTTATTAACAGGTATACCAATGAGTCTCGCGCCATCTTCATTATCACCTACCGCATAAAAGTATCTTCCGAATGGCACTTTCCTTAAAAAGAAGTATAGTAGTAGTAAAATAATAAGAACAAGCCATACAATTATCGGCAAACCAAGTATGACGATAGATGACAGTTGCTTAAAATCGTTTGGTATATCTTCAATCCACTTTCCGCCTGTGAAAATTAACATCGCACCTCTAATGACCCCTAACATACCTAATGTCATGATAATAGCTGGTACCCGAAACTTTGCAACGCCAATCCCGTTTGCGAACCCGATAATAGCACCAAGTAAAATAGCAGCCGTAATAGACAAAAATGCATTATATCCATCCGATAACAACATCCCGCAAACCGCTGCGCTTAATCCCATAATTGAACCAACTGATACGTCTATATTTTTCGTAAATAAGACGAACGATTGGCCAATTGCTAGCACGACTAAAATAACGCTTGATTTCATTATTAAAGATATCGAGTTAAGCTGAACGAAACTTGGATTTATCATTCCGACAATGGCAATGTAAATTAGTAATAACAGTATGATAGAGGTTTCGTGCATTTTATACATACGTTTCATTCCGTTACACCTCCGTATGCTAGACGTGTAACTTCTTCTACATGTATTTGTTCTTTCTCCAGATGAGAAACAAATTGTCCATTTCGCATTACATATACACGGTTTACTAATTGAACAATTTCTTCAATATCTGAAGAGATTAATAATATTGCGAGTCCTTCCCTTTTCATTTTTTCTATCGTTTCATATACTTCAAGCCTTGCTTTCGCATCAATTCCGCGAGTCGGTTCATCAAGAATAATAATTTTCGGATTACACGTAAGATATTTTGCAAGCACCACTTTTTGCTGATTACCTCCTGATAAAGATGCTAGTACTTCATCCATGCTTCGTGCAACAATTCGAAACTGTTCTATATACGACTTCACTAAAGCGCTTTCTTTTTCTTGGTTAATGAAAAAACGACTATTTTGATGTAAACTTGCTGCAGTCATATTTTCTTTAACCGATGCAATTGAAAAAATACCATTTCTTGCTCTATCCTCTGGCACATAAACTAGTCCTTCGCTTAGTCTTTTATGCAAAGAGTATGAATCAATTGATTTTCCTTCTAATAAAATAGAACCTGATTTTATAGGTTTCAATCCAAATATCGCTTCTGCTAATTCAGTTCTGCCTGATCCAACAATGCCAGCAATACCTACAATCTCACCAGTATGTACAGTGAATGAAATGTTTTCGAATGCGTGACTCGTTACATCAGTTACTTCTAATATTTTTTTCGTTTCTTTTGACTTTCGCGCTATTTCTCTTTTCTCTTCTTGTTTATACCCTTTTGGCAATAATCCCTCCATCAACATGTCATATGTAAAGTCACATACATCCCCTTTGCTTACAATCATTCCATCTCGTAATATCGCCACTTTATTTGCAATTTCAAAGATTTCTGGAAAGCGATGCGTAATATATATCATCCCAATTCCTTTTTCTTGCAAACTTTTCATCAGCACAAAAAGACTCTTCATTTCGTGAGTTGTTAATGTCGATGTTGGCTCATCTAAAATAAGAATCTCGGCTTCTCTTATTAATCCTCTAACAATTTCTACTAATTGTTGCTGCGCAATGGATAGTGATCCTCCCAGTTCTTTAAGGTCAATCCCCCATCCTAAACTGTCAATCAATTGCTTGATTTTTACTTTTAATTCCTTTTTATTTCCTTTTAGTCCGATACATATATTTTCTTCAATGCTCATATGCGGAAAAATGAGTGGTTCTTGTGGTATTAAGTAAATCCCTTCTCGGTGGGCTTCTTTCGGATTTGCAAACTGTTTCCTCATTCCTTTTACATACATTTCTCCACGATCATACGAATATAACCCCGTTAATATTTTCATTAATGTTGATTTTCCAGCACCATTTCCCCCAACTAAAGCGTATATATCACCACGCTCTACTTGTAAGTCCACTTCTTTTAGCACAAGTTGATTTAAAGACGCCTTACTCATTTTCTTTACATGTAATAAAGGTACGTTCTTCACATGATGTCACCTGCCTTTATCCAGAGCATTTTTTGAGAAAATGATTATTTGTTCTACTTGTTTTGTAGCATTGTATATTCCTTTTTTCATATCTAGAACACTTTTTTCACCAGACTAATAATTGTTTCAACTGGAATAAACAAAATATGTGGCACATATGTTTAAGCAGTGGTCAATTGTTGAAAGGGATGAAGAGTATGACACAGCTGAACTTTGAAGAAAATTTATTAACGAAAGTAGCTTGGTACTATTATAAAGATCAATTAACACAGCAGGAGATCGCTTCACTTCTTCATATTTCTAGAAATAAAGTCGTTCGGTTATTAGATAAGGCGCGCAGTGAAGGTATCGTTACATTTCACGTAAAAGGTACTGGTTTGCACTGTTTGAGCATTGAACGTGACCTAATGAAAAATTTCCACTTAAAAGATGCTTTCATTATCCCTACTCCAATAGACAATTATGCCGCTTCTCTCGGAAAAGCTGCTGCACAATATTTAGAAACTCAGCTCCAGCAAGGCGATTTACTCGGTATTGGCTGGGGAGAAACAATTAGCAAAATGCTGGAAAACATTCATTTTGAAACTTCTATTAATCTGTCGATCGTAACGCTAACAGGCGGAGTAAATAACTATCTCCCGAGAAAACAAAACTATTTTCACTACATGCAAGGCGATCTTCACATTATCCCTACGCCGTTTCTAGCCTCTACAACCGAAATGGCACAAAGTATTCTATCAGAACCAAGTGTAAAAGATATGCTTCATGTCGCTTCACTTGCTCATACAGCTGTTGTCGGTATTGGCGGGCTATCTCGAGACGCAACTATTGTAAAAGAAGAAAAATTAACGCTACGTGAAATGACGTATATTCGTAGTCAAAACGGTGCGGGTGATATTTTAGGACAGTTTTATAATACGAATGGGGATTTATTACATCTTCCGCATCACAACCGCCTAATTGGTACGCCACTCTCTATCCTTCGCAAAATGAAGCATGTCGTTGGTGTTGCTGGAGGTACAGAAAAATTAGACGCCATTTATGGAGCTTTAAAGGGGAGATTTATTCATACATTAATTACCGATGAGGAAACTGCCCTCTCCTTATTACGAAAGGATGGTGATTGTTAATGTCTCATTTATTAGCTTTCGATGCTGGTACAGGAAGCATTCGAGCTGTTCTTTTTGATGTACTAGGTAATCAAATTGCAGTCAGTCAAAAAGAATGGGTTCATAAAACGGATCCTCGTTATCCAGGCTCTATGAATTTTGATGTAAAAGAAAACTGGCATCTTGTACAACAATGTACGAAAGAAGTTTTACAAAGAAGTAATGTCTCTCCCTCTTCTATTCAAGCCATTAGCGCTACTAGTATGCGAGAAGGTTTTGTTTTATATGATAAAGATGGGCAAGAAATTTGGGCTTGTGCAAATGTTGATGGGCGCGCATCTGCCGAAGTTAGTGAGCTAAAAGAAATTCGGTCGCATCTTGAAGAAGATTTATATACAAGATCAGGTCAAACTTTTTCATTAGGTGCTTTACCACGCCTACTTTGGATTAAAAAACATGAACCAAACGTCTATAATGCTATTCACTCTTTTACGATGTTAAACGATTGGATTTTATATAAATTAAGTGGCGTGCTGCAAATCGATCCCTCAAACGGATGTACGTCCGGTATCTTTGACTTACAAAATAGAGTATGGGATAACGATATCGCTATAGATTGCGGTCTAACTTTGACATTTTCACCAAAAGTAAATGAAGCTGGTACCGTTATCGGCAATGTTACAAAAGAGTGTGCAGCATTAACTGGATTACGTGAAGGAATTCCTGTCGTTGCCGGAGGCGGAGATGCACAAATGGCCTCACTTGGAACAGGAGTCGTGAAACCTAATCAAACGTTAATATGCGGAGGTAGTTTTTGGCAACAAGAAGTGAATGTTACAGAACCGCTAACAGATCCATATGCTGCGATTCGGGTAAATTGTCACGTAGTTCCGAACCTATGGCAATATGAAACGATTGCATTTTTCCCAGGCCTTGTTATGCGCTGGTTTCGAGACGCTTTTTGCCAAGAGGAAAAGAAACTTGCTGACAAACTCGGTGTAGATGCTTATGAATTATTAGAAGAACAAGCGAAAGACGTGCCTGTTGGTTCACATGGCATTATCCTTACTTTTTCAAACGTTATGAACTACATTTCTTGGCGTCATGCCGCACCTTCTTTTTTAAATTTAAGTTTAGATGCTGACAAATGCGGAAAAAAAGAACTGTTCCGTGCTATTGAAGAAAATGCTGCCTTCGTTACACTTGGTAACTTAAAATTAATAGAAAATCTCACAGGAACATTCCCTTCTGAAGTCATTTTTGCTGGCGGTGCCGCTAAAGGAAAACTATGGCCACAAATTCTATCAGACGTACTCGGTATCCCTGTAAAAGTACCAGTTGTGAAAGAAGCAGCTGCTTTAGGAACTGCGATTGCTGCCGGAGTTGGCGCTGGCATTTATTCATCTATGGCAGAAACTGCCGAACAGTTTGTACAGTGGGAGCACACATTCGAACCAATTACTGAAAATCACGAACTATATAAAGAGTTCTATGAAACATGGAAAACTGTATATGACAGTCAGCTCGCTTTAGCTGATAAAGGACTCACCACACATATGTGGATTGCGCCTGGCGCACTGTAACAGATTACATAAAGGAGTGAAAAGTATGTTAAAAGCGAATGAAAATGATTTCTCCTATCGCTTCGGTGATAACGGGCCGAAATATTTAATACAAGGTCCTAATATTGATTTTGGCCTTGTTGTCATTCAGCCTGGGCAGGAGTTTCAAAATCACTATCATACAACTTGCGAGGAAGTCTTTTATGCATTAGAAGGTGAAATTGATTTCTATGTGAATAACGAAAGAGTCCCGATTAAACAAGGCGATGTATTGCAAGTTCGCCCTCATGAATCTCACTATCTTATTAACCATTCTGACAAACCTTTTAAAGCGGTTTTTATTAAGTCACCACATTTACCAAATAAAGATACGGTACAAACGGAAAATCCAACATTAACGAAGGAGTGATTTCAAATGACTTGGGGATTTAAAAATCGATTAAATACAATTTTACCTGATGGCAGAGCGGTTATGTTAGCGATAGATCACGGCTACTTTTTAGGGCCAATTCACGGGCTAGAACAGCCACTTGAAACGGTTAAAAACTTACTTCCATACACAGATTCCCTCTTTTTAACTCGAGGTGTACTTAGCTCCTGTATTCCTGAAAACTGCAGCACACCGATGGTTATGCGTGTTTCAGGCGGAGCTACTGTCGTCGGTAAAGATTTAGCGAATGAAACAATTGTTACACCTGTTAAAGAAGCAGTAAAACAAAATGCAATTGGTGTCGGTGTTTCTGTTTTCGTCGGATCCGATTATGAAACACAAACAGTTTCAAATCTCGCAAATGTAGTTTCAGAAGCTCACGATTACGGTTTGCCAGTACTCGGCATTACTGCTGTTGCGAAAGAATTGCAAAAACGTGAAGCTCGCTTTTTAGCACTCGCTTCCCGCGTATGCGTTGAAATGGGAGCTGACATTATTAAAACGTATTACTGCGAAGGATTCGAAAAAATTACAAGTACTTGTCCTGCCCCAGTCGTCATCGCTGGTGGACCAAAATTAGATTCAATTGAAGACGCATTGAACATTACGTACAATGCACTGCAAGAAGGTGCGATCGGAGTAGATATGGGCCGAAACATATGGCAATCTGAACATCCTGCTGCTATGATTCAAGCGATTCATGGTATTGTGAAGAATAGATTGAATGTGAAAGAAGCTCTCCAATTATATGAAGATGTAAAAAATTAAGCTAAAATATATACAAACTTAATATTTACTATAAGGAAAAGCCTCTATGTTAGATTATTAAGTAACCTAACATAGGGGCTTTCTTTTACATTTTTTGTTCCGAATTTAGTCAGATTTCTATAGATCGCGTACGTTCCAAACAATCTCACCGCGCTCCCCCCACGTACTGTGATGCCGATGAAACCCTATCTTTTCTAATACCCGGAAAGACGCCGTATTCCAAGCACCTACAGTAGACCAAAGTCTATGGCGACCTGTAGCAATCGCAGCCTCAAGCACTGCTGATGCTGCCTCTGTCGCATAACCATTACGATGAGCGCTTTGGAACAACTCGTATGCAATTTCCGGCTCTTCAAGCGTGGAACGACCGATGATTAAGCCACAGTATCCGATGAAATCCCCTTCTTCTCGCCTACGTATAGTAAGAAGAGAAATACCATTTTCAGCTGCTTTCTTGCGCATTTCGATAAGATGGCTACGAACAGATTCAACGGTTGGCATATCCACACCACGTTCACCAATTAATTTTCTCAGCCAGGATGCATCAGATTCCTCCCACATATTCAGGTCGAGTCGTTCCGTTTTTAACTGGAACGCCATATCTTTAAATACAGCTGTCATAACGGTAACCTCCTATTCATATCACTGTACTACTTATAATAGTTTCGTACTTTACCATATGGGAAACCTGCTTGGTTCTCTAAATTTTCTTGCAACAGCATACATAATTGTTATTTTATACATAAGCAATTCCTTTGCAAAATAGACCTTGTTATCAAACTTCATTTTAAGTCTACAATATTTGATTTATAAATGATTTTAAATTTACACTTAATATTTATATCAAAAAATGTATTGCCTTTTCTTTTTTGTTAAAATAAAGAAAAGGAGGAATGATTATGCAACGAATGAGTTTTGAACGCCCTACTGATTATTACGATGAAAGATTATATACTATCGATGAAAAAATTTGTGCCCTATTAAAAGAACGAAAAGAACTTTCAGGTGGTGATCCAGGTTTTCCACATGATGAAGCTATTTATAAATGGGCAAAGCAATACGGATTTTATCCAGACTATCTAAATTCACTATTCTCTTCCATGATGGACGAAGGTGAATTTAAACCTCGCGTCGAACCTATTACATTCAAAAAGCATATACCTGTTTTTAAAACGTATGAACATAAAGGTATTATGTATACCGTAACTTTTATTCGGCAATATGCAAATGCTAGTGTCGTATATTTATATAGCGATTGGGATTCCTCTGATGAAGTTTTTAATGAAAATAAGCCTCATAGTTTCTTCCAATTATCAATAGATGATACATATGACTGCTGGCCAGAAGGTGGCGGTGGCACTGATGGACATTTTAGTCATCATTTCGTTATATCTCCTTCCCTTCCTGATAATTTGTCTGGGATAAGCTTACGATTCAAAGAACTCAATATGCCGTTTAGGAAGGATCAAGCTGTATTTGAATTTGAAATTCAGATAAATTAATAAAGAAGTTGTCTTACAATTCATATACCTGACTAAAATTCGCTTGTTTTTTATTTTTTATGTCCCTTAAAAATAAATACAATAATCAAGCCCCTTTCCAAACTGGATAAGGGGTTATATTTACATCTTCAAACAATAACTCTTGTTTATTATTATAGAACTTTCTTACCATCTTTATAGTCAAGGCAGGACACTTCAATTAACAATCTGCTAAACATTGTAAAATAAAAACCATAACTACTACCTCTCATAGAATACGGTGCCTTTTCTATTTCAATGCCCCCAGCTACTAAACGATTATATGCTTGATCAACTTCACTTGAAGTATCCACTAAAAAACCAATATGAAAAGCTTCAGGATACATCACTTCCTTATTATTCCCCTTAAATGCTTTGGGGTCGCTTAGCACAAGTATAAATCCACTCTCATCACTCATTACTACTAGTGCCTTTCCCTTTTGCTCCAAAAATTGAAAATCAAAAAATGTTTCAAAGAAATGTCTCGCTTCTGATAAATCATCAACACATAGATTCAAATGATTTAACTTCATTCACTCATCTCCTTTTAAGCACAGGGTATGTAGACTCATTTTCATAATACCTAGATATGTAAGACATAATATTCAAGCGTTCCATCTAAGACTATGCTTTATAGTCTAATACTTTTCTCTATAGCCTAGAACGTTTTTTTAATGAATACAATTACATGAACCATTCGACGTGAAATATTAATGTACCTATATATAATAGCCAAATTATTTACTTTTCAAATTGTGTAAAATCCACTCAATCAAGAAGATTGCTGAAGAGATACGCTCTGTCGTATCCCCTAAAAATAATTTATGAAGCAATGCCTCCAATTGAATTGGTTTATTAGGCAACGCTTGAATATACCTTAAAACAGATCCCGCTGGCGGTGTAGGTTTGTTATTAATAGCCCATATCCCTTCTAACAATGTCCACGTTGACGTATGAACGATGTATGAAGCTTTTAACTCATCATTTGTTTTCAAAGCAGACTGAATTTTAATAAGCGAACTATGCAACCAATGAGAAATACCTTTCACTTTGTCACTAGAAACACGATAGTTTTCAAATTCATATGTAGCTATCTCCTTTAACCTTTTCAACTCGCCGCTTTTATCAAATAAAATTTCCCCTTCTAAAAATGAGTATAGTTCCATCGGATTGTTTTTAAAGTTTACTAGTATTTGATTAACATCTGCATACTTATATTCAACTAAAATATCTTCTCTCGTTTCGGAATGAAATTTTTTCTTTTGTCCTTCTTCTAAAAGAATATAGAAATCTAAATCCGAATCAGGATATGCATCACCTCTTGCGACAGATCCGATAAGCATACATCCAGTTACCTTATCTATTGATAAGATTTCAGCTACTATTGTTTGCACTAATTTTTTATGTTGTTCATGTTTAATAGCTATTTGTGCTTCTAACATTTGTAACCTCCAAACATTTTTTTAATTCATTTACCTCCATTTATAACGAAACAATTAATCATATATCACATCCATATTTTACTATAAATCAAAAAAGAGGATAGTTGTTTATTAATAAACAACTATCCTCTACCTTTACATATATATTACGACTGCTGATAAGCCGCTTTCGATGATTTTACATAATAAACTGCGTGATCAACGTTAATGATATGATCTGGTTTTGGTTTACCACGACTCGCTCTATGTCCTGCTAAATGTTCTTCACTTGTTTCCCAGTTTTTCCATGCTTCTTCAGATTCCCAGCGAATCATAACGACAACTTCTTCATCGCCGCGTCTTACTTTTTTCACAAGAACACTTAAGTCAATGAAACCTTCAAATTTTTCAATAATACCTTCTCCAGTGAAACGTTCTACAACTATATTTGATGTACCTTCTTTTACTGTAAATGTTTTCGTTTCGATAAACATATAATCCCACTCCCTCTTTGTAATACGAATACTACTATTCTTCTATTATAGTTGATTATGATAATTATTTTCAATTAAAAAGTTATAATTATTTGAATTATGCTGATTTCTCTTCTATCGCCTCATCTAAAAATTTGAAATACGGAAGTAATATTCCTATTAAAGAAGTGGTACATATAATCGCACCGATGATAAAGTATAGTGCTCTCACTCCCCACATTTCACTCAGTATGCCTCCTAATAACACACCTAACGGCATAGCGGATCGTATGAAAAATAACCGCACTGAAAATACTTGCCCTATCATATTGTTTGGTACTGTTTGTTGGCATATTGTCGTGTTATGAACATTGAAAAAGGCAATGCAAATGCCTGCAACTACTTCAATGAACACCGCAATTACTATACTGTGATTGAACCCTAGAGAAATATATGTTAGTCCTCCTATAAACAATCCCCCAAGCATAAGTATACGTCGGCTTTTATACGTTACTTTTCCGACTAGTATAGATCCAACTACATAACCAAGTGGGAAACCAGCCATAAAATAACCAAACTCCGCATACCCCGCTGAAAGCTCATCTTTTATATAAGGTAGATTTGTAACCAACGTTACCCCAACCCCAAATTGCACGAAAGTAAGAAATATACCGAGCCAAACAATCACTGGTTTTGTGAAAAAATATGTAAATCCGCGAAGAAACTGTTCTAGCCACGTTTTCCGAATAGGTTGTTTTGTTCTCTTTTCTTTTATATTAAGTAATAACGCACCACTAACAAATAGACAAATACATACGAAAGATAATGTAAGTTCTGTTCCAATCAAATGAATGACTACTCCGGCTAATGCGGGCCCAAGAAACATCATAAGACGAGCCATCCCATCAATATACGCATTTGCGTCTTGAAGCTGTTCTTTACTTACAATGCTCGGTGTAATTGCTTGACTTGCAGGTGTATACAGCGGCGTAATAAGCCCGATTATTATTTGTACGACATACACATGCCAAACTTCTATACTGTTAGTAAGTAACATGACTAACGGTAGTAAGAAAACCGAAGCTCGCACCCATTGCGAAAAAATCATAATCCACTTCCGGCTCCATTTATCAATAAATGGACCACTTATAAGTTGCAGTATGAGCGATGGGATAAAGTATAGTAACCACATACTACTTAACGCTGTTTTTGATCCTGTTAATTCGTAAACAAGAATCGAATTACATAACGTTCCGAAAGCCCCGCCTAACTCTGAAATTGCACTGCCAATCCACATATAAAAGAACGAACGGTTTTTCAATACATTTTTCAATTCCATACACCAACTTTTCTACTAAATTCCTCCCTCTATGTGCATTCTAGTTGCATATTATCTATTTAAAAACGCATCTAATTCTTTCGCTAACGACTGTACTGCTTTCTTTCTCAATACATATTTCCCGTCATGTATATCAACTAACTTCGCTGCACGTAACAATTTCAAATGGTGGTGTACTGTCGACTTACCGAGTTGCAGTCTCTCTGTAATTTCCTGCAATGTTCGTTCTTTTTCAAACAACATTTTTACAATGCGTAACCTCGCTTCATCCCCAAGCGCTTTATGTTTTTGAACTAAAAAATAATTCGGTTCATACAGATCTTCAGGATGAATGCTTTCGTTTGCGACTGGGTAATGAAATACTTTCGTATCTTCAATATCCGCCTCAATATTCCACGGTCTGTATGTCATTTGCGGGATAAGAAGTACGTAATGAACACTTGGCTCTGGCATATAATTCACGCCGCCAGTCGCCCACTCGACAAACTCTTCTGGTTTCACCTTTTTATTCATTTCATTTTTCGCTTCATAATCTCGTTTTAATATAGATAGTATTTGCTCTTCCTCTTTCTGAATAACACTCTCATACCAACCTGTCATAACAGCGATTAAGTGGGATTTCAGCTCTTGTACATGAACATCACATATAAAACGAATATACGTGGAGAAAAACTGATGATCACGTGTCAGTTCCATTAGTTCATGTATTGCCGTTACGTCTCCACTTGCTGCTAAATGTCTTTTCTCTTCATACTTTTCGCCTAAAAACGGTAAACACATATACTTCAAATCTTCTTCTGAAAGCGAATCGATTTTAGCATGAAACTGTGATAAATCCTGAAACTCTCCCTCATACAATAACTGCAGCAACGCTTTCCACGTATTATGTTCTTCTACAAACTGTAAGTGCTCTCTCATTTCTTCTGTAAATGATTCCTTAATCTTTTCCCATTCATTTTGACTCTTTTCAAGAGTATCGATTAACCTTTTATGAGTAATTGCCGCAATGCCTAGTGCACATTCGAAAAGTATCGAATACTTTACTTGAACGTTATAAGTTTCCCTCTTTCTACTCGTTATGTGATAAACCTCCATTTTTATCCCCTCCTTGTTTGCTATATATCCAATTCTATTTTTATCGAATTTATCCTTCTATATTTTTAGAATTTATAAAATATGAGTTGAAATACATTCATTCTAAATTAAGAAGAATAGGAGCTTTTTTATATACAAATAATAACTCTCAAGGAGTTGTTGAGATGCATTTCATATTGAATATGTTAGGGATTTTCATTGTTATCTTATTCGTTTTCCTATGTTCGCCTAATAAAAAACAAATCAAATGGAGACCCATCGCTATTCTAATCATATTGGAGCTCTTTATTACATGGTTTATGTTAGGTACGAAGCTCGGCAGTATTATCATTAATAAAATTGCGTCATTTTTCAGTTGGCTACTATCGTGTGCGAATGAAGGTATTCGGTTTGCCTTTCCTTCCGCTATGGACAGTCCACACATTGATTTCTTCTTTAGTGCATTACTTCCTATCATTTTCGTTATCACTTTTTTCGATATTCTTTCGTACTTTGGGATCTTAACTTGGATTATTGATAAAGTAGGTGCAGTTATTTCAAAGATTTCTCGTTTACCAAAGTTAGAAAGTTTCTTTTCGATTCAAATGATGTTTTTAGGAAACACCGAAGCACTTGCGGTTGTTCGTGATCAGTTATCCGTTTTAAAAGAAAATCGTTTGCTGACTTTTGGAATTATGAGTATGAGTAGCGTTAGCGGATCCATTCTTGGCGCCTATTTATCAATGGTTCCAGCAACATATATTTTCAGCGCAATCCCTTTAAACTGTATTAACGCATTAATTTTAGCCAATGTATTAAATCCTGTGGAAGTTATGAAAGAAGAAGATGTCGTATATACACCTTCAAAAGATGAAAAAAAAGATTTCTTTTCTACAATTTCAAACAGTATGTTAGTTGGGATGAATATGGTTATCGTTATTTTAGCTATGGTAATTGGTTATGTAGCATTAACTGCATGTTTAAATGGAATTTTAGGCTTTTTCGTCACAGGTTTAACAATTCAAAAAATCTTCTCCATTATCTTTAGTCCCTTTGCTTTCTTACTCGGTTTATCGGGCAGTGATGCGATGTATGTAGCTGAATTAATGGGGATCAAAATAACGACAAATGAATTTGTTGCAATGATGGATTTAAAATCGAACCTAAAGTCGTTACAACCCCATACGATTGCAGTTGCAACTACATTTCTAGCTTCTTTTGCTAACTTTAGTACAGTAGGTATGATTTACGGAACTTACAATTCATTATTTGGTGGAGAAAAATCAGCCATAATCGGTAAAAATGTTTGGAAGCTTCTTGTTAGCGGGATGGCAGTTTCCTTATTAAGCGCTATGCTTGTTGGGCTATTTGTATGGTAAATAAATAATCTTTAAAACAAAAGACACCCAATCGAATTGAGTGTCTTTTGTTAGTTTCGAATCTGACCATTTCCACGAATCACATATTTTGTAGAAGTCAATGCAGGAAGTCCCATCGGCCCCCTTACATGTAACTTTTGTGTACTGATGCCAATTTCTGCTCCAAATCCGAATTCAGATCCATCAGTAAAACGAGTGGATGCATTATGATAAAGTGCCGCCGCATCAACAGATGTGAAGAACTTATTGACATTTTCCTCATCCTCTGTAATAATCGCTTCGGAATGCATAGATCCATACGTATTTATGTGATAAATCGCTTCTTCTATAGAAGAAACTACTTTCACTGCCAGTGTGAGAGATAAAAATTCTGTACCCCAGTCTTCTTCTGAAGCAAGTACAATTGAAGAATCAATTGCCAATGCTCTATGATCACCACGTAGTTCCACGCCTCTTTCCTTTAAAGCAGAAAACAGCTCTTTACCATATTGTTGCACCCACTCCTCATGAAGTACAATCGTTTCAATTGCATTACATACAGATGGACGCTGCGTTTTTGCATTAATAATAATATCAATTGCCATTTGTTTATTCGCTGTTTCATCAATGAAAATATGACAATTTCCTGCACCTGTTTCAAGTACCGGAACAGACGCTTCTCTTACTACAGTATCAATTAATTGTTTGCCACCTCTTGGGATTAGTACATCTAAGTACCCATTCAATGTAAACAACTGCTTTGCACTATCTCGCGTTGTATCTTCTATAAGCTGTACACTTTCTGGAGGCAAGCTTGTTTGTTTGAGCGCTCGGTGAATAACGGCAACGATGGCTTTGTTAGAATTGATAGCAGAAGAACTACCTCGTAATATAACTGCGTTTCCTGTTTTCAAACAAATTGTAGCAGCATCTACCGTTACATTCGGCCTTGCCTCGTAAATCATGCCAACAACACCAAGTGGTACACGCATCTCCTGGATAGACAGTCCGTTTGGTCGTTCCCATTCACTTACACATTCTCCAATAGGATCGCGTAATTCAATTAACTGCTTAATCCCCTCTGTCATATCAATAATACGCTGCTCAGTCAACATAAGACGATCAAGAAGAGAATCGGAAAATCCTTTCGCCTTACCTTCTTCAATATCCCGTTTGTTTTCCTTTAAAATATAAGCTGTTTCTACTATTAGCCTTTCAGCAATTGCAACAAGTGCTTCGTTTTTTTGATCGGTTGATTTAAGCACAAGATCCCTAGCAATTTCTTTCGCTTTTTTTCCCTTTGCCAACACTTCATTCATTTTTATTTCCTCCTTCTTAACATCAATATTCTTAAAGTGAAACCCAATAATCTCTATGAATGACTTCATAATTATGCCTATCGCCTCTTGCTTGGATATCTTGGCTTTGCATACCTTTTACATCTCTTAGTTCCTCAGCACTATATGTGCATTGCCCTTTTCCGATGACGCGCCCTTGTTGCGTCATTACTTCTACGACATCGCCAACTTTGAAAAATCCTGACACATTCGTAACGCCAGCAGGAAGAAGACTCTTACCATGCTGAATGATAGCAGTAGCTGCTCCAGCGTCTACTTCAATTTGTCCACTAACAAGCGAATGCAAAGCAATCCATTGCTTATTCATCTTCATTTCTTTTTGAGGAGCATTTCCGACATACGTACCATCACCTTTACCCTTCAAAACATCTACAAATTTCTCTTGTCCACGTCCTGTTCCGATAAATACACTCACACCAAGAGAAAGTGCTGTCTTCGCAGCATCAATTTTTGACTTCATACCGCCAGTCCCAAGTTTTGAACCAGCATCTCCTGCAAGAGAAGCGATTTCTTCCGTAACTTCAGGAAGGAAATAATACTTTTTCGCATCCGCATTTTTCTGAGGATTTTTGTCGTATAAACCGTTCACATCCGTAAAAATCATAAGCATATCCGCTGAAACAAGCCCGCTTACTAAAGCTGACAACATATCATTATCACCGAACGTTAGCTCCTCTAAAGAGATAGAATCATTTTCATTAATGATTGGTAGAGCAGAACGGTTTAGTAACTCTCCTAAAGTAGCATAAGCATTACTATATTGTTCTTTTCTAGAAAAATCACTTCTCGTCAGCAATAGTTGAGCTGTAACGATGCCATATTTACGAAATTCCTCCGTGTACGCCTGCATTAACAAACTTTGTCCAACAGCCGCAGCAGCCTGTTTTCCTTTAATTGTCACAGGTCTACTAGGATACCCTAGAGCTGAAAAACCTGCAGCGACGGCCCCAGATGTAATTAACAAAACTTCATGCCCTTCCTCTTTCAATCGAGCCAATGCGGCAACGTGATCTGAAAGTTGTTCTTTAGAAATTCCTCCGTGACTATCTGCCAAGGAACTACTCCCAATCTTTACAACAATTCGTTGTTTTTTCACTTTTTTATCCCCCAAGTCTAAAATCAAAGTTTTTTATAAATTACACTTTTATTCATACAGCTTGCAGCGATTCTATTCTTTTCAATGCTGCGCCTAGCCTATTTAAGGGCAAAATAAAAATGACCACTTCGCCCTTAATAAAATAAAAAGGACGAAACGGTCATTGTTCCGCGGTACCACCTTAATTGATATACACAGATATCCACTTGGCGCCTATAACGCAGGCGAACGCCTAAACTTTCATTTAAGACTCAGGGATAGGTTCGATATATTCTATACGAGGAATCTTTCAGCCGGTGAATTCCACTCTCTTTCGCAAGAAGACATATGTACTATTTCCCTTCAACGATTTTCGGTTTAATTTTTTATATTATGCGATATAATTTGATTTGGTGTCAAGAAGTATTTTTAAAAATAAATAGAGCGGCAAGTTACTTGTATGAAATTATTACCGTACTGAATGAAAATACAAATCGATATAAGTCTAACTCATATTCATCAACATAAAACCTAAAATTAAAGTGTATATATTTACATAATATCGAAAATAATTGATTTTTAACTTTTAGTGTTGCAAAAAGGAATATATTCTCTTAGAATGTTTCTTTATATTACATAAAGATGTTATTGTTATTTTAAGATAGCAATTTCAAAATGATATAATTTATTATAAAAGGAGCAAGATTAAGTTATTATGGATAAACAAATTGGATTTATCGGTTGCGGGAATATGGGAATGGCTATCATTGGCGGGATGCTAAACAAAAAGATAGTGTCTGCAAATAATATTATTTGTTCGGATTTAAACACTACGAATTTAAAACATGCTAGTGAACAATATGGACTCACTACAACTACTGACAACAATGAAGTAGCTAAAAATGCTGATATTTTAATTTTATCAATTAAACCAGACTTATACGCATCAGTAATTAACGAAATAAAAGATGTGATAAAAAATGATGTTATTGTCGTAACGATCGCTGCTGGAAAAAACATCAAAAGTACAGAGGATTCTTTTGATAAAAAGTTAAAAGTTGTACGAGTAATGCCTAATACCCCTGCTCTCGTTGGAGAAGGTATGTCTGCTTTATGCCCTAATGAAATGGTGACAGAAAAAGACTTAGAAGATGTGCTAAACATTTTCACTAGCTTTGGTCAAGCAGAAATCGTAAGCGAAAAATTAATGGATGTTGTAACATCTGTAAGTGGTTCGTCACCAGCATACGTATATATGATTATAGAAGCAATGGCAGATGCAGCTGTATTAGATGGTATGCCACGAAATCAAGCATATAAATTCGCTGCTCAAGCTGTGTTAGGCTCTGCAAAAATGGTACTAGAAACAGGCATTCATCCAGGTGAATTGAAAGATATGGTTTGTTCTCCTGGTGGAACGACAATAGAAGCTGTCGCAACATTAGAGGAAAAAGGATTACGAACAGCGATTATTTCAGCTATGCAGCGTTGTACGCAAAAATCTGTTGAACTATCTGGTCAAACTAAAAAGTAAAACTATAAAAGAGATCGCGTTAGCTATGAATTCACTAAATGATAAACGGCAAAACTCATATATACTTGAGTTTTGCCGTTTTGATTTTTAATTATATTAAAATATTTTAGTTCGAATCTTCTTTAAAAGTTCTAGTTTTATCCCTTACCTATTCCCTACTATGATTGTGTAATTTTATTAGCAACTAATAATTTTTCAATGCATTTCGGTAACATATCTAATAGCGTTTCAAATGCGTAATTTACATCTAAACGTTCTGTCCATTGATGTGCATCTTTTCCTACCGGCCCCATATTTAATACCGGAACGTCAAACTCTTCTAGATCCTGAAGTGGAATCGAATAACCTTTATCCCATAATGGCATATTGTCTACAAGTGAACTCATTGAATCTAGTGGATTCTGTAAACCCACATAGCTCAAATCTGAAATTCCTCCAAAATAGTTTTGGTTTTCAAATGTAATGTTATGATTGTAGTGAGCATACTTTTCCATTTCTGCAACTACCTCTTTAATTAACGGATTGTTGCGTGAACTTACAGCTGGATAATATGGTGGAGCGAAGAAAAGTACAATCATCGGCGCCTTTTCTTTACATAAAATAGCTAGTTTATCTACTAAATCAATTGTTACCGCACGATCATCTTGATCTTCTCTATTTTTTATTATACTAGATTGAATATCATCTATTTTCTCTTGCCCATGTTGTTCAATTGCATAAGCGATAAGCTCTTCATACGTTAATACATTTACTTTCATATTAGGCGGTATAAACGGATTATATTTAGAAAAACGATATGCTTGCTTCTCGTATGATTCTTCTATTTTCTCTGCTACTTTTGTTACTTTTTGACGTAACAATGAAACGACATCTGTCATCGTTTTTTCCAGTAAAAACAAATTGAATAATGTGACTGCACGATGCGGAATTTGTACAGAATAATCCTCCTTTAAGTCCCGTTGAAGTAAGTTAGTTGGCGGAGGACTCGCTTCTCCTTCTACAACATCACAAAGGTCCGTATTCAATTCTAATTCAGCCGTTAATAAAGCAGCCATATAACTCCCGTTTAAACCTGCAAATGGTTCACCTACATGTGTCTCTTTTCCGTAGCAAAGGAATCCAGGTAACACTTTACCAATAGAACCAGTGTAAATATACTTATTTTGGTCACCAGGATGTCGTGAAAACATAGGCTCTGAATTTAGTACCGTTTTATAATCTAAATCGTGTTCTCTTGCTAACTCTAATAATCTTGGAACAGCAGCCCTCATCCCTACAGAGTTTACTTCTTCATCTGGAACAGCTAATAAAAGAACATTCCCGTCAAATCTTCCTTCACAGGCTTGCTCAATCATTGCTATTTGTAATGCGAGGCCGCATTTCATATCCATTGTTCCTCTGCCAAACAGCCAATCTCCTTGTTCTATATCTTCACGTACTTGGTCTGGTAATTCATCTTTATGAGAATAAAACATAGATGTTAACTTTTTAGGATTAAATGCATCTTCTTTCCAAACTCCGTAATCTTGCACATCTACAACATCAAAGTGACTAACTAGAATTACTGTATTTTTTGTACTATCGCTTTTCTTTACTAGGGCTGTAACAAAAAATCGTCCGTCCCCCGTCGGATTTTTTTGCAAATGATGCGGTTTTTCTTTGAAGTACTGTAAATCAGATAATTGTTCCACAACAAAGTCTGGCAATATTACTTCAGCTTCTGTACCTGTAATACTAGGAATTTCAACAAGACTGCTTAATAATTGAATCAATTGTTCTTTTGATTGCCACTTTGACATATAAATCCCCCTATTTTTCCGCATTATGAAAATGAATTCCAGTATATGAATAAAAAATGACGACAGTTATCAAAATTATAGTTCTGATGTACTGCCGATTTTTATTGATATTTCATGAGCTGCTTGTTTTACCTTACTAATAAGAAAAGATAGTCGATCATCATTTATGCGATGACTAATTAACCCAACACTTAATGCTCCTACTACTTTATGATTAAATCCGATAATAGGTGCAGCTACTGAAGCTGTCCCTTCTGTTTTTTCACCATAACTTACCGCATATCCTTCAGTTTTTATTTGCTTTATTTGATCTAAAAGAATGTACTTTTGTTCTGGTAATGAAGAAAGTAAATGTTCTACAATATGTTCCATTTCATTCGTTTTCATATTGGCAAGCATCGTTTTATTTGCGGCACCAATTGAAAGTGGAATTTGTTCCCCTAAGTTATCAATAACTCGAATTTTTAAAGGGCTATCCATTCTTTCAATGATAATAGAATGTGTTCCATTTGGAATGTTCAAATAAACACTTTCTTCCACTTCAGAGGCTAACCGCTTCATCACTTCTCTTGCAACTGATCTGTAGTCTACTTTCTCCAATTGACGTAATCCTATTTCCATCCACATTGGCCCAATTTTGTACTGTTTCGTTTCTGAAATTTGCGTAACTAACCCATGCTCGATTAAAGAGTTAAGTAATCTATGTACTGTACTAACTGGGAGCTGTGTTCTGTCCGCTATATCAGAAATAGCCCAATACTCTTTTTCATTAGTAGAATTTAACAACTTTATAATACTTATCGCTCGATCAATGGACTGCACCATAATAACTCACCTCAGCTTGACTTGTAATATGCTAGTTCGCTCAATTACCTATCAATTTAACAAAAATTTAAAATGAAATCAATCCATTTATTCAATTTTCTAAAAATAAAAATATGCCACTGATAATAATTTGTAAGCGTGAACAAAAAAATATTGACTTTTCTTTTTAATTATCTGAAAATTATAACAAGATTTCACATCACGGAATACATTCCACAATACGGAAAAACATCAAACTTTATTCTATCAACTACGAAAGTGAGGAAAACAATGACGCAAGTAAGTAATACAAACAATGAATTAAAACGTACGATGAAAAGTAGACACTTATTCATGATTGCACTCGGTGGTGTGATTGGAACGGGGTTATTTAACGGATCTGGTTTTATTATAAGTCAAGCTGGGCCTGGTGGATCCGTACTTGCCTTTATGGCTGGTGGATTATTAATGTATTTCGTTATGCTTTGTCTTGGTGAACTTGCTGTAGCCATGCCTGTTTCAGGTTCTTTTCAGGAATATGCAACTAAGTTCATCAATCCTGCAACAGGCTTTACAATCGGATGGTTGTATTGGTTAAGCTGGGCGAATACGACCGGTCTTGAATTTACAACTGCCGGCATTACAATGCAGCGCTGGTTTCCTGATGTTCCTGTTTGGGTTTGGTGTTTAATATTTGGCGTTACTATCTTCACTATTAACGCATTATCTGCTCGTAGTTATGCAGAAACAGAATTTTGGTTTTCAAGTATAAAAGTATCTGCCATTATAGCTTTTATTATCCTTGGCGGTGCCGCTATGTTCGGTTTTATTGACTTAAAAGGCGACGAACCAGCCCCGTTATTATCAAATTTCGTAAATCATGGCGGTTTATTCCCAAATGGACTTGCAGCTATTCTATTAACAATGGTTACAGTCAATTATTCCTTCCAAGGTACAGAACTTGTCGGAATCGCAGCAGGTGAAAGTGAAGATCCAGCAAAAACTTTACCTCGTTCTATTAGAAATATTATATGGCGCACGATGTTTTTCTTCGTCTTAGCAATCTTTGTTCTTGTTGCTTTAATTCCTTGGGAAGATGCAGGATTAACAAAGAGCCCATTCGTTGCTGTATTTGATAATATCGGTATTCCATATGCAGCTGATATTATGAATTTTGTTATTCTTACTGCTGTTCTTTCTGTCGCAAACTCTGGACTGTACGCCGCAACTCGCATGCTTTGGTCATTATCAAAAAATGAAATGGCTCCGGCCTTTTTAAAAAAATTATCTTCACGAGGAATACCTTTAAACGCTTTAATTTTGACAATTTCTATTTCTGCTTTTTCTCTTTTAACAAGCGTCGTAGCTGCTGAAACAGTTTACTTATGGTTAATTTCCATTTCTGGAGTCATAACAATCATTGTTTGGATGTCAATTTGTGTCTCTCAATTCTTTTTCCGTAAACATTATTTAGCAGACGGTGGAAGATTAGAAGACTTAAAATTTAAAACTCCACTTTATCCACTTGTACCAATTCTTGGTTTTGGATTGTATGGCATTATATTAATTAGTCTTATCTTTATCCCTGAACAACGACTTGGAATCTATTGCACTGTACCATTTATCATTTTTTGCTACACCTACTATCACTTTAAAGTTAAGAAAAGAATTGCTACTAACACTCGTAGTGAAACTAAAATTAGCGAGACTATGTAATACTATACTTATATAAAAGACCGCACATGGCTTTCATTTCATATGCGGTCTTTTATCATTGTCATTTGTTCTATTCCCTTTTCATTCATTACCTCATACGAGTCAGTATTACTATATACCTTTACTTGGATTGCAAGTTCTTTGAAAAGTGATACCGATTTCCATAATGCGGTAAATACTACAATACTAGTAATTGGAATTTCCCATTTTTTATACGTTATTGATTTTCCTTACTGTTACTGTTTTGATATATTGAATATATACTGCTTAAAAATTTTAAAAAAGACAGGAGTTATCTACAATGATAAAAGGTTTCGGGGGAATATTTTGGAGGACTAACAATCTTGATGTTATAAAAAAATGGTACAGTGAAGTGTTGAAAATTGAAATAGAAAATTGGAATGGGACTGTGATTAAACCCCAATTAGGAAATGAGACTATTTTTTCTTTCTTTACCGAAAATGATAATTATTTTCCAATAGAACAGCAAGTGATGTTAAATTTTGAAGTACATAATTTAAATGAGACTATTCAGCATCTTGAACATATTGGTGTACCTCTTGAAAAGAAAGAAGAAATTAGTGAGTTCGGAAAGTTTATTTGGATTAAAGATCCTGAAGGTCGTCTAATTGAGCTTTGGGAGAAATAGACGGTTATAATCCTTTGCTATTAAGCTAACGGTTGCTTTCATTCAACAAAACAAATATAAAAGTCGATTTCTTTACTCCACTGGAAATCGACTTTTTTTCTATCCCATCCGCCATAAAATGAAACTACTTCCCTTGATTAGATTGTTTCCAAACAAAAAATACGAAAAATAGTTTTTTCTGGCCGCTTATTTATCCCTTCTAATTCGCTTTAAAATTATATAATGGCTTAATTATGTGCTTTATATCTATCGTTTCTTTTGTATTTGTTATAATTTCATCCATTGGCTTGTATACCATTGGTGCCTCATCAATTGTGCTCTCTACTACCGATGTAGTCCAAACCTCTTTCATCGTATTTTGGAAGTCCTCTAGACTCAATAATTCTTTAGCCTTCTTACGACTCATGATACGTCCTGCCCCGTGCGGACCAGAAAAGTTCCAGTCTGGATTACCTTTACCAAATGCAATAATTGAACCATCTCTCATGTTAATTGGAATAATTACTCGTTCATCTTTCTGAGCTGAAATAGCACCTTTTCGTAGAATCATATTTTCCATGTCAATATAGTTATGTATTGTAGTAAATTGATCAGTTACTTTCCAATCCATTTTAGTGACAATTTCATCAATCATTGCTTTACGATTGAACTCAGCATACTTTTGGGCTATATTCATGTCATTCATATAATCTTTGAATCCTTCTCCTTCTAAATAAGCTAGTTCTTTACGAATCTGTGGCTTCTTAATTCCACGTAAAGTTTCTTGTATTTCTTTTTCTCTCCCCTCTTTAGTTAATCTCTTAATAATCTCATCCTTCATTGATGTAACATGAATTAGTTGTTCATACGCGAAGTTCTGGTAATACTCTGCTATTTGTTTACCTAAATTACGAGAACCACTATGAATGACAATATATACATTTCCTTTATCATCTTCATTTAATTCAATGAAATGATTTCCTCCTCCAAGAGTACCTATACTTTTTTGAGCTCGTTGTAATGTATATGGGGCCTTCACACTATCAAAATCAATCATTTTTGAGAATCGATGTTCTTTATCTCGGATACGAAAACCACTTGGAACAAATTTACGAATCGTTTCGTCTAAGTAATCGAAATTAATTTCTTCTTTTTTCTTATCAATCACAACAACTTCCATACCACAACCAATGTCTACCCCTACAAGATTAGGAACAATTTTATCTTGTATTGTCATAGTTGTCCCAATCGTGCAACCTGCTCCTGCATGTGTATCTGGCATAATACGAATTTGACTATCCTTTACGAATTCTTGGTTACAAAGATCAATAATCTGCCCAGTTGCAGTCTCATCAACGTTATTAGTAAATACTTTTGCTTCATTGTATTTCCCTTGTAATTTCAACATCTTTCATGTCCCCTTCCTTTTGAAAGAATTATTTTATTACGTTGTATGTGTTCTTATAATTGCTATCATCCACCTTCTGCTTTCCATTATATATGTACTATATCCTTCACTATTATAAAAAATTATAATGATTCATTTTGTTTACATAACATAATTACTGTCTCTTTATATTTATACTTACACATAAGCATTCCCCCTCTTCAATATCGGTCATAAAATAATTAAACAAAAACTCTCCTTAAATCGAAAATGATTAAGGAGAGTTTTTTATATACGATGAAATTATAGTTCAGATTTCACTCGAACAGAAACATTGTTTTTAATTATTTTTTTGAATTCTTTAAAGGTAACAAAATTGTTACTTTTCTCATCCCAAAGACGAAAACGGAGTGATCGTAAGCTTGTAGCAAGTGTAATCGTTGGTACATTTTTTAACGGAAGCGTATTATTGTGTGCCTCTTCTAGTTTATAGTTAGGTACTCTTGGACTTAAATGGTGAACATGATGGAATCCAATATTACCAGTTAGAAATTGCAAGATTTTTGGAAGTTTATAAAATGAACTTCCTTCCACTGCCGCTTTCACATATTCCCAATCTTTATCCTCTTCAAAATAAGAATCTTCGAATGTGTGCTGTACGTAAAACAGCCAAATTCCTACTGAACCTGCTATTAAGAATATAGTGCCATGCACTAACAGAAACGATTGCCACCCAATTGCCCAGCAAAGTATAACTATTAAAGCAACGATTATAATATTCGTCAAATACGTATTCATACGTTCTTTCTGTCTAGCACCTTTTCGGTTAAATCTATTTTTAAGTAAGAAAACATAAATCGGACCTAATCCAAACATAACGAATGGATTGCGATATAAGCGATATGCTAAACGCAGTCTAAATGGAGCAGCTACATATTCATCCACTGTAAGCGTCCAAATATCTCCTGTACCTCTCTTATCCAAATTACCACTTGTAGCGTGATGAATAGAATGCTCATGTCCCCATTGATCAAACGGGAATAAAGTTAACACACCCATACATGTCCCTACGATTCTATTTGCAGGTCGACTTTTAAAGAATGAATAATGGGTACAATCATGAAAAATAATGAAAATCCGTGTCATAAAACCAGCGGCTAACAGAGATGGAACTAACGATAACCAATAAGAAACGGACAAACTTTTATAAGCAAGGTACCATAAAATAATGAATGGCACGATTGTGTTAATAAGTTGCCACACACTTTTTTTAATCGTTGATTTTTCATAAGGAGCAACTTGTTTTTTTAAATTTTTAGTATTTTCTAATGTCATTGGTCTAATTCCTTTCCTTTATGTTGCTAATTCACATTATAGCATACTATTAGTATCAGGTGTTAAAAGTAGCTGTAATAAATATTATATAATATAAAAATCTCTTTTTTCTTACTCATTACTTACAAATTACTTACGGTCAAAAAACCTTACATAATCGGACTGATGGAGCATTTCAATTATAAAAGAAACATCTATTTTTTCCAATAAATATATAAAAAAGCAGAGGACTTTTTCACTTCTGTACATCTTTTCATTTCTTTAAATGGTAATTTTTTCAATTTGTATTTATGTAACAGTTTTTTCTCACAAGAAGAAAAGAGCTGCCATAAGTCAGGTTTCACCGACTTATGGCAGCTCCTTTTCATTTTATTTTAGCGATGGATCCAAACTGCACCTGCGGACTTGTCTTCAGCTTGACCTACTACTTCAAACTTCAATCCAAGTTTCGGCAACTTACGTCCGGCATCTGGAATAACACTATTGATGTATTGCTTAGAATCATCAAATTTCGCAACGCCTGGCAATCCTTTATAATCAAAGATACCACGGGTTGGCGAATTTACTTTCCATGCTGGCGTTTGATCAAATGAGAATGCCGCATCGGCAATTTGATAACGTGTACTGCTCTTCACAGTTGGTTGTCCATTTAATGTTCCTACGATTGCCTCTGGATGAGAATCTACTACCCCAAGGAACCCTTCGCCTGGATGAACGCCTACCCAGTTATCTGTAAAGCTTTGATCCGCATACCATACAACCATTCCTGTATTAAATACTGGACCACGTGCATGTTGTAGCGCCGTGTCAGACCCAGCGTAATTTCGCCACTCGATATAGTAGTTATGTTTTTTCTGTTCAAATCCATTAGACACAGTAAATCCTTTTAGCGTCATTGTTGGCTGTCCTTCTGCATCATCAGAGAAAACAACTTTTCCATCTACAGTTAATGCTGCATTGTCTAACGCAAATCCTTTATAAGCTACTGCAATATCTGTTACATACTCAAATTGCAGTTTTACTTTCTTTCCTTTAAATTGGCTTAAATCGTATGATTTATCAACCCACTTACCATCTGTTGTATCTACGCCGCCTTTTACATCTTTTTCGCCCATTCTATCAATACGTGTCTTCGTTCCATCTTCTGCAATCGCATTTACGTCAAGGAAATCATACTTCGCTTCCAATTCATAAAATGCCTTATAATCAAACTTAGCATCCGTTGCAGTCGTTAAGTCAAATACTGGTGTCTCAAGTGTTGTATGAATGTCATTTCCTTTTGTGCTGTAATAAAACTTCTTACCAAATGCTGATTCGATATTTTTTATATCTTTGTCTGGCAAGTTAACACGAACGATTCCTGGTCGTTTTGATTTTGTAACACTTTGATCTAAATATGTTGCAGTACCAATTCCCGTGCGAAGTTTATCATAATCTACTTCGACGATATTCGCCCAGTTCCCCTTCATATTCTTTTGAAAAAACTCTTTATTTTGCGGTGAGAAACTTGTTGGCTCTGTTCCCGCAATTTTCCCAGCCCAGCTACCGCCGCTCATAAGGGACCATGATTCAACAGGTTCACCTTGTCCAGAGTACTTTGTATCATATTCATCTGGTAAGCCTAAATCATGACCATACTCATGCGCAAACACACCAACTGCTCCGTCTTCAGGCTCGATTGTATAATCATATGCAGCCATCTTTCCGCCCCAGTTTGATACAGTAGATTTTGTACCATCAATCGCATATGGCTTTGATCCTAGTTTTGAACGATGGGACCAAATCGCATCATCTTTCAATTTACCACCGCCAGCTTCTTGACCTACGCCCGCATGTACAACCATTAGGTGGTCAATAATTCCATCTGGCTCGTTTTTATTTCCATCACCATCTTGATCGTATTGATCAAATTGATCATAATCAGCTAAATTAATGCCTTTTGCTACAGCTGCTTTTAATGCTTCTTTCACAAAATCGCGTGGCCCTAAAGGACCTTTATTATCATGACCAGTTCCCGCATCCGCACCATAATCTGAAGCTTTTCCTGGAACAGTAAGCCATTCGGTTACAGTGCCATCAACTGTGTAGCTTCCGCCAGATTGCTCTTCATAATATTGTTTAAAAGTGTTAATCTTCGATCCATCAAATAACGTAAATTGCTCATCACCAAATAACATTTTTTGATAATGTTCACGATTAAAGTCCTTAGAATACATGTAACCCGGTTCTTGATCAATATTATTATGCTTAAAATCGCTAAATTCTACGAGTAAAACAAGCACTTTATCTTTTCGAACAGCTCCATTGTACTCTTCTTGCTTCGCTGGTGTAGTAGGTACTTTTCCATTTAGTTTTCTAGAATTCAATCCTGCATCTTGTCCAGCCACTGGTCCTACTTCAGGTTGCTGCGCCTGTTCATTTTCCTTCATTTTTGTATCTTTTACTTTTTTCATAAAATCAGAAGCTTCTTGCGTAAGACTATCTCCTGTCAAGATTTCTTTCCCAGGGTTTTCCCCTTTCTTTTTCTCAACATAATTTTCGACAGCCTTTGATGTCTCAGCTTGTGATGCAGATTGATCAATTACTCCCCTTTGTTTCAGCGCTTCTGCCAAACGCTCATCTGGTATTAAATGCTCATCAATTGGTAGAGATGGTGGCGTATCAGCATACGCTGCATGACTTCCAAAAGCAAACGTACTACTTAACACTGCCGCTGTTGCTAAAACTGATAATGGTTTTAACTTCTTATTCTTTTTCAATGCTTTTCCTCCCCAGTGTCTGCAAATTATCGTTTTTTTTGCCGATAGGAACATAATATTCGTTATAATACGAATATTCAATCTTTTTAAAGGGCTAAAATGTTGAGAAATATTTTTCAGGGTGAAAAACATAAAATAAATAAATTTACAAGAAGTCCATTTTAAAAGTTGTGATTCTCTTTACTCTTGTTTTCAAATGAAATTTCAGCTACACAAAAAATGCCAATTCCTAAGTACTAGCTAAGGAATTGGCATTTTTTTAACGAGAATGCTTTATGAATAAACGGATTGCTTCTTCTGGTATATAGAACTTGCCATTACTTTCTACAACGACACTACCTAATTCATATTCTTTATTCTTAATACGAATTATATTTTTATTTACAAAGAATTGAGCTTTTACATTATTACATTTTACTATGAGCACCGGGTTTTCTGCATCAGTATTATCTATTGTTACAGTTGCACCGTTTGGTTTAAAGGCTAATTCACTCTCTACAAATAATTTGTTTGTTACTTCTTCTAAGTTAAAGCCCATTGCTTTCGCCAGCGTCTTCGCAATGTCTGTGTTTTGGATCAAACCGTTTGGCTTTTGAGGTCCGTATGAATATAAAAATACATCCTCGCCTGTATGCCCTCCTGTTGTGAAGCCTATGTTCGCACGGTTAGCTAGTAATGTAGTAAGTATTGGACCTACATCCGATTTCTTTTTTGCTGCTTTTACTCTTTCTTTTTCATCATAAGTTAAATTGTCCAAACCGTATAATTTAGTTACATCTTCTACATTAGATAAATCAGATTTTAGTTTATTTGTAGCACCTTCAAGTGTCATTTTTGCTTTTTTTAATGGATCAATGTATGCAGAGACCGGCGTAATATTATAGCCTTTTGTTGTATTCGCATTCCCAATAGAAATACCGCTGTTACCATGATCAGTTACAGCTATTAACATCGTATTACCATCTTTTTTTGCAAATTCCAATGCTTCTGCAACTGCGTTATCAAATGCTAATACATCACTAATCATCCCTATTGGATCATTCACATGAGCTGCCCAGTCTGGCTTACTTCCCTCTACAAATAAAAAGAAACCATCTTTATCTTTTGATAGTGTTTGAATTGCTTTTTCCGTCATTTGAGAAAGTGTTGGTTGTTCCGGATTTGTTGCTTCACGATCCATATCAAACGCAAGAGCATTATGTGAGAAAGAGCCCCAAATTTTCTTAGATTTGGAGTTCAACAATGCATCTTTCGTTTCAACAAAGTCGTATCCTTTGTCTTGAATCACCTTTACTAAATCTTCACCATCTTTTCTTTTTGTGGATAGCAGTTCCGCTTTTCCCCCGCCTAATACGACATCTATATTTTGATATACTTGTTGCTCCGCAATTACGTCAAAACGCTTACGGTTGACGTGGTGAGCAGAGAACCCGGCCGGAGTAGCATGCTGAATTTCAGCTGTAGCAACAATTCCAGTTGCGCGACCAGTGCGTTTAGCACCTTCTAGAACATTGGCAACTGGCCGTAACTTGTCCTCTTCTTTTATTGATTTTAAGCCAGGTGAACTTACAATAGAAGGTAATATACCTACATATCCTGAATTCGATTTATTCCCCGTCGCTAAAGCTGTAGCTGCTGGGGCTGAGTCTGTTATAGCTGATTCCGCCGAATAGGTACGAACTCCTCCTGTTACAATTTCATCTAGTGCAAGTGGTTTCTCTTTATACAAGCGAGCTAATGTCGTTGCTGAAGAACTCGTTCCGTCCATAACCATTATGATTACATTTTTCGGTTGCCGTTCTACTTGTTTCACCTTAGCTTCCACCGTATGATCATTCATCATGCTTTCCGTACATAACATACTTAGTGTGATTGTTCCTACTAACAGTAACCTCTTCATCAATAAACCCAAATTCGACATTGTTGTTCCTCCGTATGTTTTACATTCATTTATATATGTTTTATTAGTCCCCAATTTTCATGAAGCTAACAATCATTCCCTTCACTTTCTTTTATTAGTAAGGCAACGAACGCTACATATCATAGCTTTTTATGTTCAAATAACTAGAGACCACACCTATTTTATAAAAACGTCTTATCATTCTCTTCCCTAAAATTTGTTTCTCAATAAAAATCCGATTGAAATAAATAAGAATTTATTGTTAAACGATAAAATTTATGTTAAATTAAAATGATAATTTAAAAATGAGGTGCTTTATATGAAACAAGGATCAACACTCTTTTTAAAGACAGCAATTATCCTCATCGGTATTCCTGTTTTTGCTTTGTGTATATTTTTAATTCCTAATATCGGGAATTATGCAGCGGAATTGTATCCGGATATTGCATATATAAAATATCTTGTTTTAATCAATCTATATGCAACGGCCATACCTTTTTACTTTGCTCTATACCAAGCCTTTAAACTTGTAAGCTACATTGACAAGGGTAACGCCTTCTCGAAATTATCTGTTAGAGCTTTAAAAAAGATAAAACAATGTGCTATTACAATTAGTGTATTATATGTAATAGGTATGCCACTCTTCTATCTCGTAGCGGAGAGAGATGACGCACCAGGTATTATTATAATAGGCATGCTCCTAATCTTTGCTTCAATGGTAATCGCAGTCTTTGCTGCCGTTCTCCAAAGACTTTTAAAAGATGCGATAGATATAAAATCAGAAAATGATTTAACGGTCTGAGGTGAATAACATGGCAATAATAATTAATATTGATGTAATGTTAGCGAAACGTAAAATGAGTGTAACTGAACTTTCAGAGAAGGTTGGAATTACAATGGCTAACCTTTCTATATTAAAAAATGGAAAAGCAAAAGCAATTAGAATTACAACTTTAGATGCTATTTGTAAAGCGTTAGAATGCCAACCAGGGGATATTTTAGAATATCAACCAGAAGAAAGTGAATAAAAAGAGTCCTTCTCGTATGAAGGACTCTTTTTATTCGGTATTATGGCGCAAAACTAACTCGACCAGTCAAAACTAAAATAATTGCGATAATCCAAAATATAAAGAAGGATAAGGACAGTATTAATGAAAGAATAGCAATCCCCTTCTTCTCTGTTTTTTTCGTCATCGTAATGACAGAAAGTATGATACCTGCAACAGTGAGGGCAACTGTAATATAATCTCCCACTAGATTACCTGCATTCGCTATCCTTGTCGGAGTTACAAAAACGAACAGAAAACATAAAATACCGATGAGTAAAGATATGTAGCTTATTATGCTGTACTTCTTTTTAGGAACTATTTCAGTTTTCATACTAACCTATCCCTTCTCTATAGCTATGAATTTATATTAGCATGAATAACCATATTTTAGTTAAAACAAAAAACAGATAAAGTGGACACAACCACCTTATCTGCCATTACATTTCTACCTAATTACTAACCCAGCTATTTCTTCTTTATCGTTATAAGTTACGATAAAGGTACGTTGTTCTTTACTATATTTCGCTACAAGTATAACAGTATATAAACCATCTTTTTCTTCAATCGATTGTTTTTCAATTTTTTCGAACGTACCAGCTTTCTCAATTACAGGTGTAAGATCTTTCATTTTTTCTTCTGGCAATGCAGCTTTCATTTTACTATCAAACTTTTCATGTACTTCTTTATATTTTGCTTCATTTAATAGTAATACAATTTGTTCCGCCTTCGAAATAAATTTTTTTGATGTACTTTCATCTACTTTATTACCGGTACATGCTGCAAGCGCGAACGCCACGATAGCACTTATAATAATAAGTAATATTCTTCTCATTTTCATACACCCTTTCTTTTTAAAATGAAACTATAACTAAAAACGAATAAAGCACAAATTGCTATTGAAACTTCTGACATAATGATCCCGCTTTTCCCTGGTACATATAGCGATATAATGCCAGCTAATGCATTTGCAGTCCCATGGATGAGAATTGCATAGACAACATAACGGAATTTCTTTTGGATGACAGCTTGCAATACAATGAGGGAAAGCCCAATATGCAATACCATCGCAAAAATGCGCTCAATACCGCCGAAATAGTAACTGTCACCATTTTGAATAACTGTTTGTGAAAATAATAGAGATATTACCGGGATACCAACTATCAACACTGCCTCAATACCACCATGCCCTGCTCCAAATAAAAAACCAGACTGCCAATCTCGTTGCTTCATAAAATAACGCATTGCGATAAAACGAGCTATCTCTTCAAAAATTCCAGCTGATATACTAAGCAAAACTGCAAATAGTATAGGCTGCATAACAGAAAACATTTGAAAATCTGTGCTAGTTCCATTTACATAATTCAGTATTGGTATGCGAATCAATATTTGTGATACAACAAAAGCCAATACACCTAACATATATGGAATATAGCGTTTCTTCCAAACAGCATATAAAAGTGCTACAAGCGGTAAACCAAAGCTAATCATTGTTGTAAAAATAAGACCATTCATCTCGCTTCACCTCTTACTTAAAGTGTATATAAACAAGTGAAGGAAGTATGTAGTTCTTTCCTATTCGGTTTCATTTTCATCATAGATGGTCATTTCATCTCTTTTAATATGAATGTTTGCGTGAAATAAGGACTTACATAAGTTGTTTCTAGCGTCGCATTATTTGTTTTATTTATGATCCGTTTTAACGAAAATAACCCGTACCCTCTAGCTCCTTCTTTACTTGAATGGTTTTTCTCATAAATTTTTTGCAAATCAATCTCTTCACCCTTTGAACTATTACGCACGATAAAATATTGTCGTAAATCCATTTCAAAGAATGCGATTTGCAATATCTTTTTCTCACTATGTACTGCTTCTTCAACTGCATTGTCTACTAAAACTGAAATGATACGAATAAATGAAATAATCGTCATCGAAACACTTTCGATGTTCTCCGGTATATCAAGCATTACTTTTATTTGTTGCTGCTGAGCAGTGCTAACTTTTGCTCTTAATACGCTTCTTACTTCAGGAATTTGTACGCGGGATAATTTCGCGATATCAAGTTCATGATCATTTATTGTTTTTAATGTGGGAGCAATAACATCATAGTACACTTGCTCAATTTCTTTCACATTTTTTGTACGTATTCCCTCTTCTAACGATAGTAATACATTCATATAATCGTGACGGAAACTAGCAAGCTCATCATGCATATCCTCTAATTTCTCCACATAATCTAATAACTCTTTATCCAAACGTTTTTCATGCTCTTCTTGTAACTTTGCTTTCGATAAATGTGAACTTATAAGTACTATGATGACTAATAATAAAAATACAATAATCGCTGAAATATAACTTAATTCACTGTATTGTTGATTTAATTGTGCTAAAAACGCAGTAGATGGCTGAGTTAAAATTAGTTCAATAATAAATCCGGCAATTAATAATATATAAGTTACATAGTATAGCGGACTACCCACTATATATTGAGCAATTTTTTGAATTCTTTTCCGAGCTACTAAAATACCGATAAAAGTAAGTGTCGATACGATAAGATGAATAATACTACCTGTCCATAAATATAAATTAAATGTTGTTAACATAAAGATTTTCATTCCTAAATCGAAAAGCAACATTTTCACTAACGTTATAATTACTATACTCACTAGTGCAAAATATACATTATGCTTAAATTTCAATTCATTTTGCATTAATCCTAAACTTATTAAAAATAACACAATCGTACTATTCAATTCTGGGTATCTCGTTACTGTTACGACAATAGCCAGTAAAATAATGAATACTGCACTTAAAGCTATTAACATTCTATATGACAATCTATTGTACCGGATTAATTGAATGTATAAAAACGTATGGCTTATACTAGTAAGCAGTATTGCAAATAAATCATAAATATACATTACATCTCACCCTTTAATATGTTACGTACTTTACTCACTAAGCGCCGTGATACTGGAATGTGTTTCCCACTTTTTAAAACTATCATTTTTTGCTTCGTATCGTAATAAGACATTCGCTTCGTATTCACAATATATGACTGATGACAACGAAATAAACGTTCATCTATTATTTCCATCTCCTTTAATGCTCCATAAAAGTAAACGATACGATCTAGCATCACTAATGCTAAACGGTGCGGTTCATCAGTCATAACATATTCAACTTCATGAAACGGAACCCGTACAGTCGCATTACTATTTTCAACGATAAAGTCATCGGACGGAATAATTTGCTTATTACGCGCTTCATACTGTAGTAAACATTGTTCAAAAACGTTATGCCTCTCCTCGTATGGCAACCCTTTATCAATAAAAGTTAAAGCTGATACCATGTATTGATACGAAATAGGTGCAAATTCAGAATGCGTCGTTACAAACACAATAATTCCTTGCGTATCATACTTTCGTATCTCTTGTGCCACTTGTAACCCTTTACGCTCTTCTCTTTTTATCTCTATATCTAAAAAATAGATTGGGATATACTTCGCCTTAGGAATGTTATTAATGATGGTTTCACTTTTACTAGTCACCTCTATAAAATCAAAAGGCAACATATACTCCTCACAAATCTCTTCAACTAGCCGCTTCATTTGCTGTGCTTGTATGACATCATCTTCTAAAATGAAAATACTCATGTGATCACTCGCTTTATAGAAATCTTTTTATCTGTAGATTTATCTATAACTATGTAATTCGAATTGTTATACTAATCCCCTCCTAAATATTTGAAAGTACTAATTTTCTATCGTTTTTATAAAGAATAGAAAATAACCTCTACTTTCAAGCAAAAAGTAGAGGTTTTATTTAATTCATTTATAAAATAACCTCTCTATCAATTACTACCTCAAAAAATTCCGAGTAATGCGATAAAGAATAATCCGCTACATCACAATTCCCTTGGAACATACATGCTGAAATACCTAATTCTTTTGCAGGTAATAAATCTAATTCTCTATCACCAATAGCTAAATCAATACTGTGCTTTTTATGCAAATAATCATAAGATAAAGCGTTCGGTTTTCGGGGAAAGCCATCGTCAATTGTTACCATGTCTACGAAGTATTTGTCCCAGCCGTAATGCTTTAAAATAGATAATACCCCTGCTCTATCTTTATGAGTCATAATTACATTTTTATCGGCAAACTTTAAAACCTCTTCCACTTTTTCAAATGGTTTTATATCTTCTATAATAATTCGACTCTCTAATACATCAATTTCACTTTATTGGTTTTTAGAAATTTTGTAATAATCAATTGCGTGAGAAAATGAAACTTTTAAATTTGTATAGATTTCTTCTTCACTTATCTCCTCTCCTAAAACTTGAGAAAGAATCTTTGTATAAACTGGATACGTATCAAATAACGTCCCATCAAAATCCCATAAAATATTCATTCAGTTCACCTTCTATTTTCCAATCATTGTATGACTAAATCCGCGCAATCCTTCGGCAATTCCGTTTCTAAGTAATAATCCTCTGCTTTCCAATACCTATTCTCAAACTTTAAAAGGTTTTTCTGCGTTTCCTTACTCTCGCGCAGGAATCTTGTCTCTCTTGTACAATCCAAGTACACCATATAATGAAAGAAATCTCTCCATTCTTTTCGTTGTAAAAAAACACCTTCAATTACAATTACACCTACTATGGGGATCTGTATGTTTTTCATTTCGCATGAGTCTATCTCATTATTATAGAACGGTAATTTCAGTTTTGTTTCATTTTGTAACTTCTGAAAAAACTTCTGCCGAAGCGACTCAATATCCCATTGCAAATAATAATACTCATACCATTCTTCATAGCCAGTATGATATCGTTTATTACGCTCTACTATATGATCATCAATATGAAAAATATGAAACGGAATGCTTTCTTGTTTCATATTTTCCTTTAAGTTTGTTACAAATGTTGTCTTTCCTGATCGACTTAAACCATCTATACCTAAAATGAATCTATTTTCTTTATGCTTCTTCATAACATTTATAAGCTCATTTGTACACATTACTTCTTCCACTCTTCTTTTAATAACGAGTATAAAATTGTATCATGAGCAACTCCATTTTGAATCATATGTTTTCGAAGTAATCCTTCTTCTTGAAACCCTGCTTTACTTAATAATTTTTGAGAAGCTTTATTTTCTACATATACAACAGCTGCAATTCTTATCAGTTGTAACGTTTCAAACCCGTAACCTAAAATCGCCTGTAACGCTTCCGTTGCATACCCTTGTCCCCAATATGTATCGTCTAATTCATAACCAATTTCAGCTCGCTTATGATGCTTGTTTATTAAATGAAATCCGCACGTTCCGATTAATTGGCCCGTGCCCTTTTTCTCAATTCCCCAGCGAAATACACTTCCCTCTTCATAACGAGTTTTAAACGTTTGAATTGTTGTTTTCGCTTGCTCAATATTTTCGAAAGAATCCATCCCGAAATAACGTATAACAGATTCTTTTGAAAAATAACGGAACATCGTTTCTGCATCTAACAGTGTTAATTCTCTTAATTGTAAACGTTCTGTTTCTAGTTTCGGAAACCCCATCACTTTTTCTCCTTCTATTCTAATGAACTGCAAATTTCAATATAATTCCCATCTGGATCGGCAATGTATGCAATTGTTTGTCCCCACGGTTTCACAATTGGTTCAACTAAGATTTTAATACCTTGCTCTCTAAATTGTTCGATTGTTTCTTGTACATGATCAACAACGAATCCCAATTCAAAATGAGAAGATTGTAACTCACCTTCTGTAAGTGGTAGTCCTGTTAATTCTTTCACATCTTGCCTTGTGTTCATCGCTAAAATTGTAGAACCAGTATTAAATTCAATATATGTACCATGCTCTGCTTTTATAGGTAACTGTAAAATATCTTTATAAAACGTTAAACATTCTTCAAACTTTTCTACATATAAAATGATGTACTTCATTTTTAAATTCATTTTACATCCCCCTTTATATCCATCCCTAAAATTTCGACAAATGTCTCATAAAAACCTTGTTTCTTATAATAACAAGCACAAAAAAATGAGGCCGATTTCTCGGCCCCCAGCTTATTGGCATAAAACAGGAGATTTGGTTTGGACATAACCAGTTCGTACTTTTATTATATTTTATTTTTTCTGAATTTTAAATACATTAAACACCTATTTATATTGAGAAAGTTTTTTCGCTTGCATAAAATTAAGGGGTTTAAGAAATGCTACAAATGGAGGTGTATACATATGGAACCAATGCTATGTCCAAGTTGTAAAACGAACCGCACTCGCTTTAATATTCTTGAGCAACAAGTAAAACCAGTCAAATTAAATCCACAAACTGGTCAAGTAGAAGAAGAATACACAAATGAAACGATGAATGCTTTTCATATGGCTTATCAAGGACCAACTTATCGCGTCCAATGTGCTGTATGTGGGCTTGTTGAAAACCCAGAGCAATTTATTAAACCTGCGCAAAATCAGTCGTTTTCTTAAATATTATTATTACCCCCTATCGATTTTTTGTAGGGGGTTTTTCGATTTAATATGTTAATCAAAAAATATTTTTCTTCCTTATTATAAGTTACACCCACACCTCTTTAGTCATCTTTTATTTTTTTTGATCTTCGATATGAATCATTTTTTCTTCATTTATTATTTTTGGGTTATGTGGTGTGTCTTCGTAACTGTTAATTCTGTGCCTTTATATAGATTTTTATTATATAAAAAAGAATGAACAAAAACACAATTATATAGAAACAAAAGAAGTTGATCTCGGATTTCCCTACAACATCAACTTCTTTTTGACTCTACTTTTTATTATAATATTTCACTTTTTAATTTCTTAATTTTCCAAGTCAGTCTTATAAAGAAGTATATCCACATACAACCTGTAAGACCCGTCATAGCTTTCGCCCATATTGGCACTCTTGATTCCATCGGGCTTATAAATAGATTGTACATTGATGGTAATATACTTGCTGAAATAATAACAAGGAATACTAATAACTCATTTAGTTTTTGTACTCTCGTCTCCTTTTCTGAGTAAATATCAGGCAATTCATTTACCTCTTCTACTTCTTTACAAAAATAATTCCATCTCGTGAAACTTGTTACGCGTTTCCAACCAGACATTTCATATATTTCGAAGTACTCTTGTTGTTGTTCTTTCGAATCTCTATAAACCAATCTAAAATCAGCTTTATATATTACATCTTTTGGCTCAGTTTTCTTAAACTGATACATTAAATTGTATTTTTGTAATGCCCAACCTTGCTGATGCATCTTTCGTAAAAAAGCTTCTTCTTTTTCTAAATTCCATGCCGTAAAAAACTTAAATACCCTTTTAGTCTCCATCTTCCAATCACTCCCCTAATATACTATTTCCATTCCTTACAGATCTCTGCAACCTGTTATACTCTAGCTCTAACACTTCTCTACCAATGGGTGTTAACTCATAACACTTCTTTCGATCTGTAGAAGCCACTTCAACTATTAACTTTTCTTTTAGTAACTTCGTCGTATTCCCGTATAAAGTTCCAGGACCGAGCTTTACTTCTCCATTTGTCATCTCTTCTACCATTTGCATAATTCCGTAACCATGCATTGGCTTCACTAGTGATAACAGTATGTAATATGTCGCTTCAGTTAATGGAATATATTTTTGCGCTTTCGCATTCATTATAACTACCTCCGATACATCGCTATCTGATATATCGACTAACGATATATCAGATAGCGATATTGTATAACCATATTCCAAAATATGCAAGTATAATTTAATAATTGGATATTTATTTCTTTAAATTAAAAAATCATATCAATTTTCTGAATAATTTGTTAAAATATAGAAATATCCGTTTATATTTTGAAAGGAATGATACATATGATACATAAATTGAAAGAAAACATAGGATCAGTTTTTGTCGGTAAAGAAAATGTTATTGATCTATTACTCGTTTCATTGCTTGCTGATGGACATGTACTGCTTGAGGATGTGCCTGGTACGGGGAAAACGTTACTTGCGAAAACACTTTCTAAAAGTATTGGTGGTAATTTTTCTCGCGTCCAATTTACACCGGATGTACTTCCGAGCGATGTAACAGGTATTGAATATTTCAATCCGAAAACGAGTGAATTCGAGTTAAGACTTGGGCCAGTTATGACTAATATTTTGCTTGCGGATGAAATTAACCGTGCTATGCCTAGAACACAGTCTAGTTTGTTAGAAGCGATGGAGGAACGACAAGTAACGCTTGAAAAGCAATCTACTCCTCTTCCGAAACCGTTCTTTGTCATTGCGACGCAAAATCCAATTGAATCACAAGGAACTTTTCCACTACCAGATGCACAGCTTGATCGTTTTTTAATGACAATTTCAATTGGTTATCCATCTCCAGAGGATGAACTACAAATGATGCGACGTTTTCGTAGCGATGTACCTCTAGAAAGTGTCACATCTGTTATTTCTTTAGAAGACATTTTAGAAACACAGAAACGAGTAAAAGAAATTTTCGTATCAGAACCGTTAGAACATTACATTATTAAACTTGCTCACGCTACAAGAAATCATGATTACATAGCTAATGGTGTAAGCCCGCGTGCCACATTAGCTTTAGTACGCGCAGTTCAAGCACTAGCCTTTTTACGCGACAGAGAATATTGCACGCCAGAAGATATACAATTTTTAGTTCCTTCTGTTTGGAATCACCGTATCGTCTTATCAATGGACGGTGCATTACGTACGACAAAAAATGATATTATGCAAAGGATTTTAAAAGAGGTTGACGTACCAGTGGAGATTGAACAAACATGAATGGACAGCGCGTTGTAACTGTACCTTTATTTTTCCAACTCCATATTATTCAACTAACTGTCCCAGGCGCTATACTATTTACATTTTTTATGCCACAACGAATCGTTATGTTTCTCTTTTTCTTCTATTATTTATTTGCGATTTTCATTTATAAATATGTCGCTTACATAGAGAAAACATTTGAAGTCGTAAATGAGAAACAAACTACTCGGCTTTTTCCTAATGAATCTGGGCAGTTTTTTATTCATTTAAAAAATGGCGCAAATATACCGCTCGTTAACGGTGTTTGTTATTTTCATTTGAATCCGTCACTACTACCACAAAAAGATCAAGGAATTGAACAAATATCAAAAACACTACTCTCTTTCCCGTTTTCACAACCTGCTCATTCGGCGCAAAAGTGGGATTTAACATTAACCGCAACGAAACGTGGTGTGTTTCAAATTGAACAGTTCGAATGTGTCTTGAAAGATCCTTTTCATCTTTTAACTGTACATTTGCCCATTTTTGATAAATTGAGGACTGAAATTATTGTGTACCCTTCTCCTAAAGAAGTAGCAGGTTTGCAAGAACTTCAGCAACTTTTAACCGGATCCTATCGAACGAATTTTTCTTTTTACAATGATGAAACATCTATTATCGGTGTTAAACGATATGAACGTGAGTCTTTCCGTTCTATTCATTGGAAAGCATCTGCTAAAATGCAAGAATTACAAGCGAAGCAATATGAACCTGTAAAAAATTATAGTTGGACAATTTGTCTTTCTTTAGCTGCTGATCGTGGGTTTGGTTGGAAAGATAATATAGAAGAGCTTATTTCATTTACAACCTACATTTGCCAATACGCAGCGAAACATCAAATACCGTTTGAATTATTTATTAGTGTATTAGCAGAAGGTGGTCCTCTGCACTTACCATTAAACGAAGGACAAATTCATTACGCGAAGACTGTAGAGGAATTGGCACGTATTTCAGACGATAGCACATTAATTCCGAGACAAGGATTCCTTCATTATGTAACGAGAAAAAGAGAACGATCGTCTACAATGATATACATTGGTTTACAGAGAAATGAACTCCCTCTTCTCTCTCAGCCTACGTTTCTCATTAATAACGAAGGGATGGTGGAAAAGCTTGAAAACTTGGCTTTATCACGTTAATGACTTTATTCTGCTGCTCCTCCTTTCGTTATTAACGGAAAGAGATGAACTCATCGGTATTGCTATATTTTTAGTAACAGGCTATGTAGGAGTATTTCTTATCCATAAACTAATGAAGAAAAAAACAACAGGTTTTATCATACTGTTACTTACTCAAATAATCGGTTGTTCTCTCTTTCTCTCTTTCTCTCTATTTGGCACAATAATGTTACCACTTTTCTTCTTTATCGTACATGTAGTCGGACCAGGATATCCAGTTCAAAAATCATTAAGCGGTATTGTTTGGTTTGGTGTTTCAGCTATATTTTATGCGCCCTTTCCACCTTTGTGGAAACTGTTACTGTTAGTAATACACATTATGATTACATTTTGGTTAACTGGGGCTAATCGTAATCAGCAGTTATTACGTTTCGCTTCTCTTATTACGATTGGAATAATTAGTGCTTTCCTCATTCCTATTTTCCCATACATTCGGCTTCTTTTTTCTTATGCCGTACAAGTAGTTGCTTTAGGATTTGGATACGCCATTAATCCGTTATTTTCGGCAGCTGAATCAAAAGAGACTGACGATTTTTGGTCGAATAAGGGAAATCTAAAAGACCCTCAAATTAAGGAAGAATTTGGGCAGCGTCCTTTTGATCCAACTCTCATAAATAGCATTACCATAATAACCTGTGCAGCTATCGCTATTTATGTCGTTTGGAAAATAGTAAAAAAACGAAAATATTTAAGTTTACCAAATATGCCTACCTTCGAATCTACTATTATCACTGGCAAAGAAGGAATGAGTTTAAAACATTTTAAACGAAACAAACCACCACATAACGAAATTCGAAAAGAAATTTTTAAGCTGGAGACTAAATTAACTCCTCCTTTAAACAGAAAACGAGGAGAAACTGTTGAAGCATGGTTAGAAAGAATAAATAGTGAAGAAGATGTAAATATTGAGAGTCATATTATTGTAAATGCTTATAATACAGTGCGTTATTCAAATGAGGAAAACACTGTACTTTTGCGTAAATTTAAGGAAGAGATTCATAAGCTTTACGTGTATCAAAAGAGTTTGAAGAAAAGAAAGAAATAACATAACAAAAAAGACTCCTATTTTCATAGGAGTCTTTTTATACTTCTACGTTACTTTTTAAATAGAAGCGTTTTTCCCTGCTTCAATTTCTAACGACTCTTCATGCCACCAAAGTGTTTCTTCAGGATCTTCTTTAGCAATTAGGTGTGCTTCTTTTTTCGATTCTACTGTAGGATATGAACCTTTTAGCGCACGTCCTGAAGTTGTAACGAATAATACACTAAATACGACTAATCCAATAATACTTACACCTGCTAAATAAAATGCCGGTGCAAGCGGGTTACCGGTTGCATGAACTAAGTATGAACATACGAGCGGTGTTGTACCACCGAATATCGATACAGAAATATTAAATGAGATCGAAAGTGCTCGATAACGTACATCGGTGAAAAATAGTGATGGTAATAATGAAGGTAGCGTTCCTTCATATACACTTAGGAAGAATCCTAAAATGAAAATACCTGCAAATATAGCTGCAATATGTCCGTTACCTATTAGTAAAAATGCCGGAATTGCAAATACAGTTAAACCAAGTAAACCAATTTGCACGACGCGTTTATTACCAATTTTATCACTTAATTTACCGAAATAAAGTGCTAGCGGAATCATAAGTGCCATCGTAATTGAAATAATTAATAAGCCAGTTGTTTCTTTGACTTTAAGTACTTGAGTTAGATAAGAAGGAATATACGAAAGAATCATATAATTCGTAATGTTAAAGAAGGCGACAATTACTGTGCTTAATAAGAAGTCTTTTTTGTGATATTTTAATATATCCATAAATGAAAATTGTTCGTTGTCTTCAGATTCCTCTTGTGCTTTTTCCATCTCTTCAAAGATGGGAGATTCATCTAAATGACGGCGTAAATATAAACCGACCAAACCAATTGGTGCAGCTATTAAGAAAGGAATACGCCAGCCCCAGCTGAGCATTTGTTCATCTGTTAACAATAACGTCAAAATGGTAACAATTACCGATGCAGCAATGTAACCTGAGAGTGTTCCAATTTCAAGACCACTACCGAGTATACCACGCTTTTTATCTGGAGAAGATTCTGCGATATAAACCATTGCTCCTGAATATTCGCCGCCTGTAGAGAAGCCTTGAATCATTCGGGCAACTAAAAGTAGTATTGGTGCCCATACACCAATTTGTTCATAGGTTGGTAGTAATGCGATGAATAATGTAGAAAGTGCCATTAAAATAATAGTAGTACTTAACACAATTTTTCGGCCGTACTTATCTCCTATTCTACCAAAGAATACACCTCCGATTGGTCGAACGAGAAAGGCCACTGCAAAAGTAGCAAATGTAAGTACAAGTTGCAATCCACTATTATCAACACCTGAGAAGAATAATTGACTTAAGATAACCGCTAAATACGCGTATAATCCGAAGTCAAACCACTCCATTGCATTCCCTATACCAGTAGCAACTACTGCTTTCCTGGCTTGTTTAGGATTGACAATATTAACGTCTTGAGGTTCAAAATTTAAATCATTATTTTGTTGCATATAATAAAACAGCTCCTTATTTAATTTAACTTCTTTAAGCACACCTTCTCTTATTGAATAAAATTAATTCGAAGCACTTAAGGAAAATTAATGTCTCCTTATCTGTTATTATTGTTTCACATAATTAATTATTTGTCCAATGAGATGCTCTCTAAGTTAAGTAATTTACTATTTTAAAAAGCTGAAGAAGGCGCTATATGAGTACCTTTTTCAGCTTTTTATTTTTTTACGTAAATTTATTTTTTTACCACTATTTTCTTCCTATTTGCATTAAAAATAAGATGATTTTTTCATAAAGGATTTTTAAACACTTGCTATAGCGGATAAGCTATGAATACAGGAGATAAACTCATAAATAAATGCATCAATTTCTTCTTTTGTAATTATATATGGCGGAAGTAAACGGATGATGTTCCCTTGTGTAACGTCAACTAACATCCCTTTCTCCATTAGCTTTACCTGTAATTTCTTTACGTTTTCATTCGTATCATTCAAACTAATTCCAAACATCATACCAGCATGACGTACTTCCTGAATATAATAAGAATTTTCTTTCTGAATTTCTTGCAATTTATCATTTAGATAGTGTGACGTTTCATACGCTTCTTGCATTAAACCATCGTCAATCAATGTGTTTAATACCGTTAACCCTAAAGCCGTTCCCATTGAAGAATGAGCAAACGTTGTGCCGTGATCTCCTGGTGAAAATACATCACATAACTTTTCACCTACAATAATTCCGCCAAGCGGTATCCCGCCTCCTGCTCCCTTACCAATTTGAATAATATCTGGTGTAATATTGAAATTTTGATAAGCAAACAGTTTACCAGTTCTCCCCATACCACTTTGAACTTCATCAACGATAAGAATGACATTATATTTATCACATAAGTTTTGAACACCATGTAAATATTCACTTGATAAAGGGTATATCCCCCCGCTTCCTAATACAGGCTCTAGCATTATCGCAATTGGATTTTCTTTAACAATTGTTTCTTCTAATTGCTCTATATTCTCACGCTCTACTTCATATACCGGAATCGATGTTTTAGGGAAATTTTGATATACACTTTCTTGTCTCGTAAAATGAAGTGCTCCTAACGTACGCCCATGGAAACTATTCTTCAGCACTGCGATTCCTTCACGTTCCTCACCCGTATTAGCTCTATATTTATCAATTAATTTTAATGTCGTTTCTGTCGCTTCCGTACCAGAGTTTGTAAAAAAGACTTTTCCGTTTTTTAAAGAGCAATTAACTAATTTCTTTGCATACTCAATCGCAACTGGATTTAAAAAATGAAATGGAAGATGCAATGATTTCGTAACTTGTTCCATTGTCGTTTGCACGATTTTCGGATGGTTATACCCTAATACGTTCACTCCGACACCAGAAAATAAATCTACATACTCTTTACCATCCACATCATAAAGCTTGCACCCTTCTCCTCTTTCTATCGCAACCTTCGTACGACAGTAAGTAGGCATCATATATTCTTTATCTAATTGAAACCAATCCGACATTTTAAATTCCTCCTAGTTATTTCATTCTCTATAAAGTCATGTATAAATTCATTTTTCAGATTAATATTTTAATAGTAATTTGCTTCCCGATATTCATTTTTCCATAATTTCTTCTATTTCAACAGGTCCACTACATGTGCATTTTTTTCATCTAGCGGTCTGTTACCATTTTGGACTTTGCGTGTCATACATAATCAAGGCTATGAAATCATATTTAGTAACAATGGACAAAAAAGATTTGGAGGCTATATAGATGGATGAAAACTATGATAAACAGGGGCAACCTTTACTAGGGAATGGCTTTAATGAAAATGGAGAACGTAATGAACAAGCTATACTTCACTCACAAACAGTTGGTTCACGTGGACCAGTTCTAGAGCAAGATAGTGTACTTCACGAGACGTTACAAGAATTTATTCACGAAAAAATTTTAGAAAGACCTGTTCATGTAAAAGGATTTGGTGCGTTCGGTTATTTTCAAACGATCTATCCCATGTCTGAACATACTAAACTAAGTTTTTTACAAACTTCTAATGAGAAAGTTCCTGTTATGGTGCGATTTTCGTTAGCTGTTAGTACGAAAGGAACACCTGATACTTCTAGAAATGTACGCGGTTTTTCCACAAAATTTTATACAAAAGAAGGCATTTTTGACCTTTTATGCAATCACATCCCTGTTTTTTCTGTTCGTGATCCGATGCGTTTCCCTGAAACGATTCAAGCATTATTGCCTTCACCTAAAAATAACTTAATAGACCCTAATAGATTTTGGAACTTTGTCGCTAGCGCACCTGAATCCATTCATTTCGTTGTCCATTTATATTCTGATGCTGGTACGGCCAAAAGTCTGCGCCATATCCCAGGACATAGTGTAAATACATATGTTTGGAGAAATGTAGATGGTAATCGAAAGTATGTAAAGTATCATTGGTACCCATTTGAAGGTGTTCAATATATTACTAGTGAGGAAGCAAATAAACTGGCTGCCGAAAATCCTGATTATAGCGGGAAAGATTTATATGATGCAATTGTAAATGGTAAACCAGTGGAATATGGTTTATATGTCCAACTCATGGATCCGAAAGATGAAGAACATCTTTCTTATGACCCTTTAGATGATACAAAAGTATGGGATGAAAAGTCGTATCCTCTTATACCAGTAGGCAAAATGATATTAGATAAAAATCCTGAAAATTATATGGAGCAAGTAGAAAAAGTCGCCTTCTCCCCATCTAATTTACTAGACGGCGCTGAATTATCAGATGATAAAATGCTGCAAGGGCGAGCTAACATTTATAGTGATTCTCAAAGAAGAAGACTTGGACCTGAATTCCGCAAATTAACGATTAACCAACAGCAAAATTGGACACCTGCTAATCAAATAACGAGTGGTGACGGAAGATACGTTGAAGGTAAGCTTGAAAGAACTTCTATTACGAAACAGGATGACTTTACACAGCCTAGTGAATTTTATGCGAAGTTAAAACCGGCAGAAAAAGAACATCTTGCTGAAAACTTAGCTAGTGATTTGAAAGTTATATCCGATGATATTAGAAAGGTCGTTTTGGGGTATTTTCATAAAGTGTCAGCTGATTTGGGGAATAAAATTGAGAGTGCAATGCAAAAGCTTTGAGAATATAAAAAAACGTCATTTTTAATCTTTAAAATGACGTTTTTTTATGACGAAATTACTAGTAATTTCTACCGCCTCATTTACAATTCTTAACGAAATTTTCCCCCTTCAAAATTTCCGTTATTTCATTTTAGATTATGTTACTCATTTCTCTTTTTCATATAATCTTTTTCACATTGCAACGGCTTGAATTTCACTTTTTTCCCTTTCTTCTTTTTCGTTTTTATAACGAGCCATTCCCCTTTTTCAACATCTAGGTTTAAGTGTTTCATTACATTGATATTATCTTTTTCCTTATAAAGTAAAAATGCTTCTTGTCCCCTCACGAATAAGCTAGGCTGCTCGCTAAATCCACCACTATCATAAATTTTAGTTAGCGAATTATAATAAGAATCATTTTCTCTTCCGCCATACATTAAATGTGCAGCATCCAGGTCTCTTTGACTAACTTCCCAAAAACTGTGTTCATCAATATTTAAATCAAACGTAGATTGAATGTCCCTCATAATGTTTTTCACATACTTCTCATCTCGAATTTTCATTTTTTCAAGACAATCAGAAGATAGCTCTGGTGCATCTGTTTGAGAATGTACAACTTGTTGAATAGATACACATAATATAAATACAGTTAAAATATACAATATTTTTTTCATACTTACGTTTCACCTCAAGTAATTTAGATGCTATATTATTTGAGGCTTATAATATTCTTATGCTAACAATGTGAAAACCCCTATAAATTAGACTTTTATAGGGATTTTCATTTTAATATTGCTTGATCAAATTCACCGGTGAAGCCACTACCTTACTATTTTTCACGTCATATAGTCCTATAGGCGTTACCCGTATAAAAGGCAAGTGCGTCGCAGAAAAGAATAAAATTGTAAATGCTGGATCATTATACGCGTAACCACGCTCTTGCAATAATTTCACCAACTGTTTCTCTTCCTGTATTAATTCATTCATTTTTAACTTAGACATAATCCCGAGCAATGGTAATGCGATTTCGTGTAATACTTCATTCTTTTCAGTTATTACCATTCCCCCGCCAAGCTCTTTTACTCTATGAAAAGCTGTAAGCATATCTTCTTTGTTCTTTCCAATAAGAATGATGTCGCCGGTACCAGAATAAGAGCTAGCAAGCCCACCAAATTCTTTCGCAAAACCTTTGACTACTGTATTCACTCGCCACGTACCGTCACGAGCAATCATCATTAGAAAACACTCATCATGATCTAAAGAAAGTTCATCACAGTTTAAATCAACATCAGTCGTGTATGGTTTTGTTATAACGTTATTTAATAATTGTATTCCTATTTTATTGGTAAAAATCATATCCTCTTTTTCTATAGACCAGTCTAATAATAATGGAGTTACTTTGAATTTACTCCAATCTATAAGTAAGGATTCATTTTTATTTACTCCATCACGCTTTACCCATTTCCCCTTTGCAATTACGCTTATTGGAACCGGGTTTTCTTTACTTTCCAAAATATTAATATTAGCAATTCTACCTGTCGCAATTGAACCATGTAGATGTTCCATATTATAATAACGAGCAATATTATAACTTGCCATATGATAAGCATCTATTATTGGAACTCCTTGTTTTATCGTGGTAGCTATCATTACGTTTGTCATTCCATTTTCATAAAACGAAGGATGTGAGCCGTCTGTAGTAAGAATGAATCTATCAAACTGCTTTACGCCTAGTTCCAACAATTCTTTCAGTAACACTTCTAAATCTGGGCGGATTGAAGAATTTCTTAGGGAAACCGTGTAACCTTGTATAAGACGAGCGAAAGCTTCCTGCCCTGTCATCGCCTCATGATCACAATCTGTACCTAACAGTTTTAACTTCGCTAAAGTCGTTTCAGATGCACCTGGAAAATGCCCTTCCACTTTTTTATGTAATCGTTTCGTTTCCTGCAACCACTGTAACATTTCATCATCGCCATGTAATAACTTTGGCCACGCTGTTAGCTCACCGCCTTGAAGAACTGCTTTATGCTTTAGCCACTCTATTATTTCTTCACGATTAAATAAAGATTCCCCGTTTTGCAATTCAGTCTGTCCATCAAAACGACACCACCAATACATACTTGCTGGAATCTTTTCAAATTCATCTAATAAACGAAATGCTTCTTCACGTTGTAATGTGAAAAATAAAGTTAAATTATCATTAATAAAAGTCGTTGTCCCAAACTGCATCGCATAATTCGCTAAAGTTTCAGGATTATATAATTGATATGGATGTGCATGAGGTTCTATGTAACTTGGAACTACATACTTTCCATCACAATCAATGACTTCACATTCATGCAGTTGCGCTGGCAGCTTTTCCCCTACATAAACAATCCGGTCATCATAGATCCAAATATTTGCTACTGACCAATTACGTAAGTAAGAATTTAAATACGTTGCATTCTTTAATAAAATATGCGGGCTTCTCTTACCATCTACTACTTCGACATGTTCTCGTAATTGTTTGTTACTCCATTTAAAGTGATTTTGTTCCACTGAATTCAACTCCAAATCATCTCTTGGTTTTTTTAATTAAAACACAAAATAATTAACAAACTAAAGTATTCTCTATTCATAACTCCACTGTACAAATCCCTATACTCTTCCATTATATTTAATAATTTCAAGAATAACAATTTTCAAAATTAATAGCATGCCTCTTTGACCCAAAATAAAAAAGATGTCATGCAACTGACATCCTTTTTATTTTTATACTAAACTATAAGATTCACTTTCACTTTGAAATACACTTGTATCGTATTTATGTTCTACATAAACTTGATGCCATACCATAAATGCTAGTACTGTCCATATTTTACGGCTATAGTCACCTTTATCTGCGCAATGTGATTCTAATAAGTTTAATACGTAATTTTTATCGATTAAATGTTCTGTTTTACTTTCTTTAATAATGTTAACAGCCCATTCATACATTTCATCTTTTAACCAGTGACGGATTGGAACTGGAAAGCCTAGTTTTTTTCGATCTAATACATGATCTGGAACGATTCCACGTACCGCTTCACGTAATATTACTTTCGTAGTTCCATTTGTAATTTTTAATTTTGTTGGAATGTTAGATGCAACGCGAAAGACTTCTTTATCTAAAAATGGAACTCGTAATTCTAACGAGTGAGCTGTAGACATTTTGTCCGCTTTTAATAAAATATCTCCGCGCAACCATGTAATCATGTCTATATACTGCATTTTACTTACATCATCGTAGTCTTTACTCTCGTTATACAATGGTTTTGTAACGTTCGTATATTTTATATTTTTATTGTAATACTTCATGAATTTCATTTTCTCTTCTTCACGGAAAATTTTCGCATTTCCATAATAACGATCTTCAATCGGTGTACATCCACGTTCTAAAAAACTTTTTCCTTTAAACCCTTCTTTTAGTGCTCCACTTAAAGATTTTAGCACCCTTTTCCCTGGAGCTGGAATGTAAGAAAATATTTTTAAAGAGTTCGGTTCACGATAAATATTGTATCCACCAAATAATTCATCTGAACCTTCACCAGAAAGTACGACAGTTACATGTTTACGTGCTTCTTTTGCAACGAAGTACAACGGTACTGCTGCTGGATCAGCTAACGGATCATCCATATGCCACATAATTTTAGGGAATTCGTCCATAAATTCTTTCGGCGTTACAGTTACACTATAATTTTTCAAACCTAGCTTCTCAGCAGTTTCTTTCGCCACATCTACTTCACTAAAACCACGGTGCTCAAAACCAACTGAGAATGTCAGGAGATTCGGATTCATTTCTTTTGCGATAGAAGCAATAATAGATGAATCAATTCCACCAGATAAGAATGAACCTACTGGAACATCACTACGCATATGCATTTTTACTGAATCGTATAATACATCACGAATCGCTTGAATATGCTCCTCTTTCGTTGCGTTTGAAGCATTGAAATTTGGCTTCCAATAGCAGTGTATCTCCATCTCCTTACCAATTTCTTTCATGAAATAATGACCAGGTTCAATTTTATGAATATCCGTTGTTAACGTATTTGGTTCAGGTGCATATTGGTATGTAAAATAATGTTGCAAAGAAATTGGATTAACACCTTTCTCTTGCATTGCACACATTATACTTTTCTTTTCAGATGCAAAGAATGTTGTATCTCCTTCTTCTGCAATATAAAGTGGTTTAATACCGAAATGGTCACGTGCACCAAATAATTTTTTCTCTTGCCGATCCCAAATAACAAAAGTATACATGCCACGAAAGTAATTTACACACTCTTCTTTTACTTGCGCATATAACGCAACAATAACTTCCGTATCTGAATGAGTAGCAAAACTTGCTCCTTGCTCCTGTAACATTTCACGTAATTCTATATAATTATAAATTTCACCGTTAAACATAAGTACATAACGTTCATTTTCATACGTTAATGGTTGATGTCCTCCATCCAAATCAATAATGCTTAATCTTCTAAATCCAAATTGTATATGCTCATCACGAAAGTACCCTTCAGCGTCTGGACCTCGGTGGTATAAAAGGTTCGTCATATTTTCAAATCGTTTTATTTCACATTCCGAATAATCTCTTACAGTATTATACATACACCCTACATAGCCACACATTTTTTTACCTGCTTTCATTTTAACTAATTTCTCTTAATCCTTTGTAAGCTCAAAAGTTTTAAGCTTTAATTTAATTATAAATCCGTAGCAATATAGAGCAATGTAGCTTTTTCTATCATAATGATTGATACTATCTATCATTCAACGATAATTACTGGAAATTGAACTATTCATTAGTTAATGCACGGATTTGTTTTTTACTTTGTTCTGACATAGGAAAACCTAACTTGATAATTTCATTTGTAAGCAATTCAATAAAGTTTCTCGTTCCGAATCCGATAAATTTATCTTTACGTAAAATAAGACTTACTTCCCGACTAATATTTGGATTTACAATTGGAATAGCTAACAAATCACTCTCTTCATTAAGATCTAATAAAGTTTTAGACACAATTGTTACCCCAAATTCACTTCTTACTAAATCAAACAACGAATCGATACTAGATGTCTCAATAATTGGGTCCAGCGAAATTTGTTGCGGAACACATGTATAATTCAATAACTTTCTACATTCATGGCTTTCTGGGAACAAAATTAATGGTAACTTGTTCAATTCAGAGAACTGGATTTCCTTTTCATTCGCTAATGGATGATTATTTGCTGCTACTAAAAACAACTCTTCCCTATATAATGGTATTTTTACAATTTTCTCATCTTCAAACACATAGTCAGAAGAAACGATTGTTACAGCAAAATTAACTTGGTTCTCGTTAATTAACGGCAAGATTTCATCCGAACTAATTATTTTTACGGCTACTTCAGGGTAATTTTTATGAAAGTCCAATAATAAAGTTGAGACTAAATCTGTTAGCTCTCCAGGTAAAGTAGCAATTGAGATTTTCCCACCCTTTATCTCTTTCAATTCACCTATTCGTTCTTTTGCATTATGTAATGCATTGAAAATCGTATTACATTCTTTTGCTAAAATGTATCCCACATCCGTTATAGCGATTTTCTTTCCTAATCGATCGAATAACGGCATACCTATTTCATCCTCGAGAGCTTTAATTTGATGACTTAATGTAGGTTGTGTAATACCTAATTTATCTGCTGCTCGTGTAAAATGCAGTTCCTTACAAAGTGTTATAAAATACTCTAATTGTCTTAATTCCATATAAAAATAATCTCCTTAATTAGTTAAGTGACTTCTCAAAATCCTTCTATTCCCCATATACTTTATCATTTCGTTCATTCATAAAAAACGTAATTTCTCCTAATTAAATGTATTAGAAAAAATTACGTTCCTTATTTCTGTTATGGTATACATATTTTAAGAAAAGATTATAAAGTCTATTATAGAAAATAAACCGCTCACTCTATACTAAGTTCATTTTATTTGTTATATCGTAATACTTATTCTTCAACTTCTAAAGGTATATTATGACTATAAGTTTGATTAGAACTTTTAATTTGAAATCCTTCAAAGAAATCTATCGTTATATTGTCGTCAACAAAAGCTAAAGATGCTTTGTTTATAAATAATGGTTTCCAGTTTGTTTGCATTTCTTCATAGCCAATACTTGATTTAATGAGTTTAACTCTCAATACTCCATCTAATGGAAGTCCACATCCTCCCATTTCATATTGAAGGAATCGAAGGTGATTTGGATATTTAGCCTCTAAATTTTCGAATTGTTTCATAGCAGCTTCTGTAACAGTAATTTGAATTTGCATATTATTTTCCCACCTTGTCTATTTTGGATTAAAAGATGAATATGTTACGAACTCCCACTGATGTGTGTTACGATTCATTGTTTGAATGGCTTCAACTAGTTGAAATTGAATTAAACGCTGGGCACCGGGAAATCTAGAAAGACTGCTTTCGTCAACATCCCAAATGATACTTGCTTTCCCAGTTAGTTGTAATGTGTCACCATTCGCAAAATCAAAGAACAATAGCCCAACATTAGGATTTTCAATGATATTACCGAGCGTATTGAATAGCATATTACCTGAGTAATCAGGAAAGACTATTTTTTGTTCGCTTATAATGTGAATAAACCCTGGCATCCCACCTCGATGGGAAATATCCAATTTCCCTTCTGAACTGGAACTCGCAATAATGAAAGTATCAGCTTGACTAATCAGTTTTTGCTGTTTTTCATTTAAAGCATACTGCTTATTAAATTGCTTAGTTCCGCCAACAACTGTTTCGTTATAAGTGAAATTTCTCGCCTGAATGTATTTAGGACAGTTCCCAAATACTTGTTCAGTTTTAATTTCAAAACTTCCATCTGAAAATTTGTTTACAACCGAACCATTTATACGAATTCTTATCCTGGAAGCAAAATCAATTACGATGATTCCAACTTCTTTATTGTGAAGAATATTTGTGAATAATGGATCACCTTCATTTATACCAACATTTATTTTAATTAAATCACATTCTACTGCTTGAATAATTCCTTCTTTTCCTGCTAAAAATGAGCTCCACACTCTCCCCTTTTCATCCTTAGAAGATATCATGAATGAATTTCGTCCATTTAGAAACGTCATAATTTTTTTTGTCATTATTGGCTGAATCATTGTACTAGCAGTATTCGCGATTTTTTGTACACCAAGCATATTGTGTACAGCACGTTCCCCAGAATGGAAAACATCCATATACATCCCTCCGATTTACTTATCAATAGGACGCTTAGTAAAGGCTACTTTACAAAACACTATTATTTCGCCTCCTACGGAAACTTTTTCTAACAAAGTTACTTGCTATTGTTTTTTGTTGTCTTGTAAAGCACCTTCATTCTAACTCTGACATACCATTTTATCAATTCTATCGTTTCTATAATTATCATAGATATTATCTATCATTAAAATAGAACGTAAAAAACTGCACGTAAATTCATGTTATTGAATAATACTTCTTATTGCATAGATATAACTATCATTTATGCCGTATTCTTCTATATGTAAAAAAGATATAGAGCTAATTATTACAGAGATTGTTAGTAGTGAAACACACTCTAAATAAACCATTGTCATTATTTATATCTTTACATGGCTAGTACTACAATAATAGCTTCGTTATCGATACTTTCTTTAAATAATTCTCTTTATGTACCTATAAATATATAATTTCAAACATTCATCTAAAACTATAAAAGGAGAAATTTATCATAGATACTATCTATTGATTATATAGAAATCATTACATTGATAAATAAACGGTGATTTATATAATAAAGGTAAGCTCATGAGCCAAACATTACATTCAAAAAACATTTAATCAAAAAGGAGCTAACTTATATGAAAAAAACAGTAGCAGGTATCGTAATTCCAGATAGTAAAATCGCAGTAGAAGCACAAGAAATACTCCATGAATACGGTAATGATTTACTTTGGAATCACTCAAACCGCGTGTATTTATTTGGTGCACTTCAAGGAAAAAAAGCTGGTCTTAAGTTTGATGAAGAATTATTATATGTTAGTGCGTTATTCCATGACCTTGGACTTACTAAAGAATTCAGCAGTCCAGATAAACGCTTTGAAGTAGATGGCGCAAATGCTGCACGTAGTTTCCTTCAACAACATCGTATGGATGATGAATCGATTAGACTTGTTTGGGACGCAATCGCTTTACACACTACAATTGGTATTGCTGAACATAAAGAACCACAAGTTTCATTAATCTATTCTGGAGTAGGATATGATGTTATGGGTGATGGATACGATGAAATCACTGAGGAATTACGTGAACAAGTTGTAACTGCTTTCCCACGAGATAATTTCAAACAAAAAATTCTTCCTGCTTTCCTTGAAGGATTTGCACATAAACCAGAAACTACTTTCGGTAACATTAAAGCTGACGTATGTTCACTTCTTCTACCTGGATTTAAACGTAAAAACTTCTGTGATTGCGTTTTACATTCACCTTGGAAAGAATAATCAATTAACTTTTATTGGTAATAAAACTTTAAATACATCGTTGATTTTCTTGTAACAACACATAAAAAACCCGAATCATTAGAAGCTAAGCGCTTATGATTCAGGTTTTTTATGACTATTCTTTTAATAATGCTTAAATCACATCAACATCCTTATTTACGAAATTAAAACAGCATCTCTTTTATATACAATTAAAACAGGATCCCATTCTCTTTCCTTTCATCTATTTCTGAAATTCAATTTGCATCATTTTATTAAACTGTGTAAAAACATCCATCACACCTAAAGAGTTAATATTGGCAGCTAATGTATGTTTTCCTCCCATTACTCCGCCAACAAAAGTTGTAAATCCAGGAATTGCCCCTCCGTGACCCCAAACTGAAACACCGTTTGGAAGTTTAGTCTCATAGATCCCAAGGCCATATCCATCACCAAGACCTTTTCCTTCTATAGGAACGGTAGTAAGCATTTCTTTCAGCTCACGTTCTTTCAATAACTTACCACCGAGTAAGGATGAAAAGAACTTATTTAAATCGTCCGCATTAGAAATCATATCTCCAGCTGCGTTTGCTAAACTCGGATTATAATACGTCATGTCTTTCAACTCACTTGTTTCGTCAATTTTCATATACCCACGAGCATGATTCTTTCCAGGGATTACGGGTGAATTTCCTGGTAAAAACGTATTCGATAGATCCAAAGGCTCAATAATTCGCTTCTCAATTTCTTCTGCATAACTATTACCCGTTATTTTTTCAATAAGCATTCCTAGTATGACGTATCCTGTGTTTGAATACAGCCACCCCTTACCTGGCGAAAAATCAGATGGTAGAGAAAGTCCTATTTTTACTATTTCTTCTGCTGTATACGTTTTTTTCGAATTCATTATGTCAGCGTCTTTTGACTTTAAATATTCAGCTATGCCACTCGTATGATTCAAAAGTTGACGTATCGTAATTTGATTGCCATCATACCCGTTTCCTTGGATGAGGCCTGGTAGCCACTTTTCAATTGGATCGTCAAGTTGCACACGATTTTCTCCTACTAATTGAAGTACAGTCGTAGCAGTAAAAGTTTTCGTCACACTACCAATCCGAAAGCGATAATCTGATTTTATTGGTTTCTTTGTACTTAAATCCGCCACGCCAGCAGTATAACTATTAGTTTTTCCGTTATTAGACGTTTTCGCTAATACCCCTGGTGTTCCAAGCTGTACTGATTCCTGCATTACTTGTTTCCAGCCATTCTGATTCTTTTGATCATGCACTTGTGACGAATTAGAAATATTTTGAGTAGACTCCGCTTTCACAGTAAAACCTGGTGTGAACAGAGTAGTACCCGCCAATAAAACTGCCAAACTCGCTAACTTAATGGAATTACATTTTTTCATAAGGTTCTCTCTCCTCTATTCATATCATATTGATTCAAGCTATACTTTCATCCTATATGATAAAACTCTCTTTTTTCTTATCCATTCCTTACGAAATACTTACTTTCAAAATTAGACGACCAGATGAGAAAAAGTAATGTATGAAAATAAAAAAAGAACCTGTTTTCAATTTATCAAAACACGTTCTCTTACATATTTAAAGCCCTATATCAACTTTTTAGTTCATTCACTTTTACCATCCTGCACTAGCGTTCATGCCATTTCCGATAATAGTAAGTAGTAATGGCCACAGCACTGGTGCTAACGTAAGAAATAGATTAAACAGTATAAGTATTCTATATCTCCCAGGGATATTATAATTTTTACGATTAACAAATAATACAAAAACTAATAATATTATGGTCGTTACAAATATAAGTAACACTAACAACCAATACCAAACCATTAAACTGAGACTCCATGGCTGTAATAGCTCGTGTACAATACCAAATGTGATTCCCAATACTGCAAAACTAAAGGTAGTAATTGTTGCTTTGATAAACAATTTACTTAATTTTTTATCGTATGTATACTTACAATATAAATCTATTAACGTGTATAAAGATAAAAAGGCCATTAATACACCTATCCAAGACAATAACCAGTCTCCGCCTCCTCTAACTAACATAAACAGAAACCAACACATCCCTGCTGTAGAAAAAATAAAGGAAAGGAGTATGTTTTTCAATACCGGTTTCATTCTATTTTCACACCCTTACAAAAATTTAAATATAAATTATATTTTTTTACATGATACCCGTAATTAATTCATTTCTTTTTCATTCTATATTGATGAAGCGAAGATAAACTCATATAAATTTAACGTGCAATACTCTACTAAGGAAATCTTTTCCATTGGTAGAGATATAAAAAAGTAAGTATACATTACCATGTAATTAAATATAAGTAAATGAAATTAATTTACAGTTAATTTCATTTACTTATATTAATGTCACGCTTTCCCGTCTCGCTCTATCCATCGTACAGTCTTCTCTACATCTAACTCCGTATACGCCTTTTCTCCATATCGGACAGACTCATATATCGGAATAATATCCCTCGTTCTACAAATTCTGCTTAACCATTGTTGCATCGTTTCATAGGGCCTTCTCTGTTCGTGAAATGGTAAAGTTCTTTCCCATTCAACTAACGTTTTCCTTATCGTATCTTTAGGTAACCGCTGTTCAAACTGATGCATCACTTTCTTGTTCTTTTCGGTTCTATCCGTATTTTCTTTTGTTATCGATTGTTTATCCTGTTCTATTTCTGATTTCGTTACCTTTTTCCTCATTAATTTATAAAAAACATATAGAATGACCACTACAATAATTACATAAAAAACGACACTAATCCATGCATTTGAAAGAACAGAAAACACATCATTCCATGAATTCCCCTGTTTGAAAAGCGGGATTTTCCTATCTATTTTCGTTCTGGTGTCTACAACTCCTGTTTCTTCATCTATAATTCTTTCAGGCTCATCAAACTGTTCGTTTATACCAGTAAAATCATAATTTCTTTCCGATATTATCTTAGTCTTACTGGAAAAACGTTCTTTTACTATTTCTTGCACATGCACAACAACTTGTGATAACGTTATCGCACTAACCGTAAAGAAAAGTATGATGAAAACTCTAATACTCCAAGTTTTCACTTTCATATGTCGCTCTTTATTAGCCATGACGTAAACCCCTTCTTATTCTTTAATTACGACCCATTTATTCGTTCTGCTGTATTTCCTTGGAGAAGTACCAAGAATTAATGGAACTGCATCTAGTTCCTTACGACGAAAGCCTGCTGTGTAAAAATAAGAAGAAGATACAGGCGTATCCTGATCCGATATTGAGGCGAGTACCTTTAATACATTTTGCAAATGTTTCCGGCTATCCCCATTTTTTATATGAAGCAAACCGTTATCTTTTACACTATTGATCCATACTTCAAATGAACAGTTTTGCATGAGCAGCTGTTTACATATGCCTGCCGTTAATTCGATTAGTTCCTCTGTATCATTTCGCAAAGAAACACCACTTTTGTTTTGCAAGTTGAGATAAATCGCGTATTTATCTGATTGCGTTCGCTCATACTTTTTCGCAGTTATCGTCCCTGTTTTCGCTGTTGCACTCCAGTGGATAGAACGAAAATCTTCATTTTCATAAGACTTCACTCCCATTACTTTCGTTTCATCATATAGCGGTGAAGACATCGCTTTTCGAAATCCCCGTGACCATTCTTGTAATTCAGGCACTTGTATTTTCGGCACAGCTGGTAAGACTAAATAGGAGGGCGTATCAACTTGTTTATATGTTATATGGTTCGTTATGAATCCAAAGAGATCAGTAATAACAATTTCAACTTCTTCCCATTTCGCAATTCCTCTTTTTAACGCTACAGCTTGCAAATCAAATGAAACTGACTCTCTTCCTTTTAAATTAAAATTCATATAATAATTTGAACCTGTACTATGATTTTTGTTTATTTCATCATGATTCCAAGTTAGCTTATTTTCACATTTAAATCGAAATACGATATTAAGAATAGGAAATATCGACTTGTTTGAAACGTTAATTTTGCACATATTCGTTTCACCTATAAAAACATTTGAATTCCCCTGACTGTATTCCCATTCAACACGAGATACTTTACGTATGTATACATACATAGCACCTATTAAAATTACATACAAAAATACGAGAGATAATATGAGTAGATTACTTGAAAATACACATAAAATAACGGCTACAACTGACATAACCCCTATTACGAAAGGCTCCGCTAAAGGTGTATACACAAGTTGTTGATTCATCGTACATTCTCCACTGGCACATTAATCGTATGAAGAATTTCTTTCATGATTTGTTCTTTCGTCGTTTTCATCTCCCCTTCAATCGTTAACGTTAAACGGTGAGCACAAACGGATGCAGCGAGTGTCTTAATATCATCTGGCGTACAATAATCCCTTTCATTTAATATTGCCCGTGCTTGAATCGCTCTCATAAATGCCAACGTCCCCCGCGGGCTTACACCAATTTCAATTAACTCATGTTTACGCGTTGCCTCAATAATTTCAAGTAGATAATCTTGCACATCATTCCCTACTAACACTTCTCTTGCACGTTTTTGCACTGTAATAATTTCTTCAGTTGAAATAATTGAATGTAACGTTTCTAACGGATCATTCGTTTGAAAACGATTCATCATCTCCTTTTCTGCTTCTCTCGTAGGATAGCCTTGACGTATAGTTAGTAAAAAACGGTCTAGTTGAGCATCAGGTAAAGGAAATGTACCAGCCGATTCAAGAGGATTTTGCGTTGCAATTACTAAAAAAGGTTCTGGTAATGAATGTGTCTGTTTCGCAATCGTAACAGTACGTTCTTCCATCACTTCCAATAACGAAGATTGCGTTCTCGGTACAGCTCGATTAATTTCATCCACTAATACTATATTTGCAAAAATAGGACCTAACCTCTTTTTAAATTCCGATTCCTTCACATCAAAATATTCGAGACCAATAACATCTCCAGGCAAAGTATCCGCTGTGAATTGAATCCTTTGAAATTTAGCGTCTACACTTTTAGCCAAACTTTTCGCTAATGTTGTTTTCCCCGTCCCAGGTACATCCTCTAATAGAATATGTCCTCTTGCTATGAGAGCTATAGCTACAAGTTCAATCGCTTCATCTTTTCCTATAATAACCTTTGAAATATTGTTAGTAATCTTCTTTAATGTACTCATATATGTATCTCCCACCTTTATTTATTCTGAAAATTAAGAATTATTTATTTCCAAATTATAACACATCGTAGTAGAAGTAAATATATTCCTTTCAAAATAAAAAAAGATACCCATAGCAAACGCTTAGGATATCTTTTTCACCATATTATTTTACTAACTCTCCATTATAAGCTTTTATATCTAGAGGAGCAGTTAAAAACTGTTTTACTTTACTAACGAAAGATGTGAAGTGTTCACTTGTATTATGACTCGCAACTGCCGCTTCATCTTTCCATACTTCTACCATCGTATAAACATTTTCTTTTTCTGTATCCTTATATAAGTCATAAGAAATATTTCCACTTTCTTCTCTTGAACCATGAAGTAATGGCTGAACTTCTTCTAAAAATGATTGTTGTTTCGCTGGATCTACTTGAAATATTGCGTGAATAATAATCATAGTATTTCCCCTCTCATATTCCACTTATTTCTTTGAAATTACTTCCACTCAGCAACTTTTTCAACTGGAAGACGTACTGATTGGTAACCACTGTCAGCAGCTTTTCCGATTGAAATTAACATAACTGGTACGTAGCGTTCTTTATCTAATCCGAATGCTTCTGCGATTTGGTCTTTTTCAAATCCACCAATTGGACAAGTATCATAACCGTGTGCACGAGCTGCTAGCATAAATTGCATTGCTACAAGACCACCGTCAATTAGTACTGTGTCTTTCATTACTTCTGGTGTAACCATTGAGAAGTAACCTGAAAGTTTTTTCATTTGATCTTCTTTTACTTCTGCTGGCATTAAACCACGCTCTACTGCTGTACCGTAAATTTCTTCTGCGTTATCAAAGTTGTTTAAATCACCAAATAAAGCGATCATCGCTGAAGATGTTTCTACTTGTGATTGATTGAATTTCGCAAGTGGCGCAAGTGTTGCTTTCGCTTCGTCACTTTCAATCACTAAAAATCTCCATGGTTGCATGTTTACAGAAGATGGTGCAAGTGTTGCTTCTGTAAGAATTTCTGCCATTTCTTCTTTACTAATTTTCACTGAAGGATCGTACTTACGGATTGAACGGCGTCCTGTTAAAATTTCGTTAAAATCATTTGTTTTTACTGAGTTAGTCATAGTTGTATTCTCCCTTTTTTAAAGTTCTTTTATATTTTCTTGAATGCGGTCTAACATCGTTAAAAGATTGTCGCGTTCTTCTTCACTTAATCCTTTAAATGCCGAAGTAGCGAAACGCTCTTTTTCCTCTTGATACACTTGAATTTTATTTCGTCCCTCTTCTGTAAGAGAAACTAACGTAATTCTGTTATCATCTGGATTTTTACGTCTTGTAATCATTCCGTTTGCTTCCAACTGTTTTAAATGCCTCGTAATCGCGGCATTATCAATATTCACTTCTTGCTGAAGTGCTTTTTGGCTAATTTCACCTACTTCATATAACTGAAGTATAAGTTCTAGTCTAGATTGACTCATACCCGTACACCCTTCAAATTTCGAACTTACTTCTTTATTTAGAAAGTGTAATTTATATAAAATAATTGCTTCTTTTGAGCATGAACTTGTCAAATTACCCCTCCTTTACATCCAATACAAAAAACATTTGATGCATCAATAGTTGATATGTCAATTAATATAATCTATATCGATTTAGAATGCAAGCATTTTGTTTTCATTTTTATTTTTTCCAAATTAAGGCGCTTTGTCGCGTTACAAAAAATGTAAATTACATTATAATAGTAATAATTCAAATGACTGGAGAGTGATTGTAATGCGGCAATACACAAATAGAAATGAGGAAATGAAAATGGAAAATGAAATGAGGATATTTATATATGACAACAATAAATATAGGGATTGTCGCGCACGTAGACGCTGGCAAGACGAGTTTGACTGAGCGTATTCTTTATGAAACGAATGTGATTAAAGAGGTTGGCCGGGTTGATAGTGGAAGCACGCAAACCGACTCAATGGAATTAGAAAGACAACGCGGAATTACAATTAAGGCCTCTGTCGTTTCTTTCTTTATAAATGACTTAAAAGTAAATGTCATAGATACACCTGGACACGCTGATTTTATCGCTGAAGTGGAGCGATCATTCCGCGTTTTAGACGGTGCAATCTTAGTTATTTCTGCTGTTGAAGGTGTGCAGGCACAAACGAAAATTTTAATGCAGACATTACAGAAACTAAACATACCGACTATACTATTTGTTAATAAAATAGATCGTAGTGGCGCAAATACTGAAAAAGTTATTAAACAAATAAAAGAGATTCTTTCAAATGAAGCATTCCCCTTCTACTCTGTCTTAAACGAAGGAACGAAAGAAGCTTGTATTCTTGAATACAAATCATATGACAATTGCGTGGAACTGTTAGCACCCTATAATGAATCATTACTCACCTCATATGTAAATAACGAAATCGTACCGGACGCACTTTTAAGAAAAGAACTAGAAAAGCAAATACAGCAAGCAAATGTGTTTCCTATCTTTTTTGGTTCAGCAATGACAGGTATAGGAGTAACTGAATTACTTAAAAATATTTCAGCCTTAATTCCAGCTACTAAATCGGCACAAGATGAAACATTATCCGGTGTTGTTTTTAAAATTGAACGTGAATCTTCTGGCGAAAAGATTGCTTACGTAAGACTATTTTCTGGTTGTTTACACGTTAGAAAATATGTTGATATACTGCGTGGAGAGTCTCTACCACATAAGGAAAAGATTAAAAAAATGTGCATGTTTCATAATGGAGATGCCGTTCAATCTTCTACTGTTCAAAGCGGAGAGTTTTGCAAAGTATGGGGACTTACGAATATCAAAATTGGTGATATTATCGGTAAGCGGACGGATTATATAAAGGATATTCACTTTGCCGAACCACAAATGGAAGCTGCTATTGAAGCAGTGCCTAAAGAGCGAATTCATGATTTATACGCTGCACTTATGGAGCTATGCGAAGAAGATCCTCTCATTAAAGTTTGGAAAGACAATGTTCATAATGAACTATACATTCACCTTTTCGGTGAAGTGCAAAAAGAAGTAATTGCAACAACACTTTTTGAGAAATATAATTTGCAGGTTACTTTCTCAAATACGCGGGTTGTATGTATTGAGAAACCAATTAGTGTAGGTAGTAGCGTTGAAGTAATGGGTGAAAAAGCGAATCCGTTTTACGCAACAATTGGCTTCAAAGTGGAACTTGGTGAACTGAATTCTGGCATAACGTATAACTTAGGTGTTGAGCTCGGCTCATTACCTTTAGCATTTCATAAAGCGATTGAAGATACAGTATTTCAAACGTTAAAACAAGGTTTGTACGGATGGGAAGTTACGGACATGATCATCACGTTAACACATACAGGTTATGCTAGTCCTGTCACTACAGCGAGTGACTTTAGAAACTTAACACCACTCGTATTAATGGATGCTTTAAAGCAAGCTAAGACATGTGTATATGAACCAGTAAACGAGTTTGAATTGACTGTACCGGAGCACGCAATTAGTACCGCAATGTATAAACTTGCTGCTATTCCAGCAACTTTTGCAGAGCCTATATTCAATAATGATTCTTACCAGCTAACTGGATCATTACCTGTTGCGAAAACAGAGCATTTTAAGCGAATGCTCCATTCATTTACAGAAGGTGAAGGCATCTTTACAACAAAACCAGATGGTTTTACAAAACTGAAGGCTCCCTTCCCTACTCGAAAACGTGTTGATTATAATCCGCTGAATCGTAAGGATTATTTGCTTCATGTGTTGAAGGCTTATTAAATAAAAAAGAGGTGCAAATTGCACCTCTTTTTGCATGTATTGATAAGTTAGTTTGTCCTAACAACTTCTTTAAGTTTTCCTATTATTTTCGCTATCGCTTCAATTGAATTCTCGGTTTCATGTTCTCCAACATTTACAGAATGATTTGCATTTTTGACAACTTCAATCTGTAAATTCGTTTTATGTAATTGATCAATTTGATCTGCATTGTATTGGTGATCTTTATCTCCAATTACTAAAAGCCCTTTATGATTACTATGTAAGACAGAATCAAAAATCGTATCAAACGTCAGTAACGGTGTCATTAATATCATTTTTGACTGTAAAAACTCTTCTCTCTTCATTACATCATTTGCAATCGGTATTGTTCCGAGTGACTTCCCTAAAAACATCGTATGATTGTATTGCTCACCTTTTAATACTTCCTTCATTACAGGATTAATATCATCCATCATTACTTTCGTTATTTCTTCCATTGGTTTATTCATTACTTGTTCGTCGTAGGAATAGTGAATATGTACAACATCAATTTTGTTTTCTAGCATTAACATCGTTGCATAATAGAATAACGGCTTATCATAATTATATCCTGAACCTGAGAACATAAAGCAAACCCTACTAGAACCTTTTTCGATATGTGTATAACGAATTATTTTATCATCTATATGTATTTCTTTTTTAGTCCCCTTCACCGTTTTCTCCTCCGAATACATTTACTTTTGTAAAACGATATGTTTTACGATTTCTATTATAATATATAGTGGTTCATTATAAGTACTAAATTATTACTGTTTTTTCAAATAACATATCAGCGATATTTTATGTCTATTTTGTATACGTGTTAGCAAGTTCGTTTGCAAACTTGTTAGCACTTTTTTTATATCTCTTCTATTACATAAACCTTCACAAAAACATCATACTTAGCTGCTAACTCTTCCAGTTTCTTTTCCCTGTATTTGATTACTGTAAAGAAATGAATCACTGGCATTTTCCCGTTATGCTTCTGTTTATAAATTTGCGTAAGTTCTTCATATTTTTTTAACTTCTCTTCATCCATCGCTTCCACAAAGATGTTTTCAACCATTTCACCTTTAAGCTCTCGGATGTACGATGCTACACGTTCTCTTCTCAGTAACCTGCTACTCGTAACATGCGCGCTACTCTTGGCATAACCGGCTTTCAATGCCGCTTGTGTACCGTTAAAATACTTCACGTAATACAAACAAAAGAGCCGTTCTTGTTCCGTCAGCTCTTCATCATCTAGCATCTTTTTTAACTTGGCTTTTGTCTTGGGATTTTTTACATTGGTAACGCTCCTTTTCGCAATAGTAACGTTACCTTTTAATTGTTCGTCCCATTTATCTTGTGATTTCCACTTTCTAATTTGAGATGGCTTTAAGTTTAATTCCTTTGCAATCTCAACAAGTGGCTTCTCACCATTACTTACTTTGTATATTTCGAATGCTTTATCACGGTCTGGACTACGTTGTCTCGCCATCTACATTTCACCTGCCACCTCGCGTTCGAGCTTCTTTCGTGTAAAAGAAAAAGCATCTAAATGGGTGCTTTTTACTGAATCATCTTTTTCTATATCTTTTTCTTCTGCTTCTTTTTACTTCCTTCATTTCTTCTTGCTTAACTAGTTTTTCAAGGTATAAACGTACTAGTTTATAACCACTTTCTTTTCGCTGTTTTTCTTGCTCTTTCTGTTCTTGCTCTTTCTTCTCTTTTCCTGCTCTTCCTGTTCTTTCTCTTCAATACATATGTCAACCAGTTTACTAAAGAAAATAATCTTACTATGCTTTTTTTTTCCCAGGTCTCAATACGAAAAGAATAAAAGTTATGATTGTAAAAATCCAGAAACCCGTTACGGTAAATCCACTAATCTGCATAGAATCAGCGGATCCATTAATCATCTTTGCATTAACGAAAAACCCAGTGGCAAGAACAGAAAATAAAACCGTATCAGCTGGTAGAATCATTGAATCCATTTTAAGTGGATCATGGTACTCAGATAAACTTTCTATTCTTGCTTTCACATACTTTAATTCATTCTTTTCTAACTCCATTAATTTATCCTTATTAGATAAACTATCAGTATCATTAGAAAACTCCTTGGTATGTACATAACTATCTACGATAAATTCAACAAATTTCTTATCTTTTTTTATAAAGCAGATTTTTTTAAAAATCCTTTTGGTCCTGTTGTGTAATTTTAAACACTAGCATTCACCCTCTATTTAGACATTTAAAATTAATCAAAAGTAATACTATCTTTTTATCTAAATTTTAAAGTAATATTCGAAAAATGACTTCATTACTGTATTCTTGTATCCAAAGTTAATGAGAAGTAACCTTTTTTATAAATTCCTTTATGTCACTTATGAATCTAGTAGAGAAAATACTATATTCAATAAGAAACACATAAGCCACGACACTTACGTATCGCGGCTGAATATATACATATATTTGGTCTTTTCGTCCTTCTTGCGGATTCTTACCGCCCATGCCCGTTCTCCGGTAACGTTTTGATAAAAGGGCTATGATTAAAATTAGGGGAACTTATATATCCCCCTGGTAGTCGACCGCTAGTGCTTGGTTTCGCTTTTTTAGCTCTTATTTGCTCTTGATCAAGGCTGCCCGTCCAATCAAAAGCCGTTGATCCTTGGTCAGTTTTTTTAGGTAGTGAAAGGCCTGGTGCTGAGATTACAAATGATGGTTGATTATGTAATTCCACTTTTTTCATCTCCTTCTATTTTTGCTATTCAGATAACATCATTTCTACTAAGCGATAGAGATATAAGTATTAGTGTATAAATTTCAATTTATTCCTTTTACAGAAATTAGTCTTACATGCTATCATTTCTTATACCACTACCACATATCACAACTTGTATCTAGAAAACGATTATGACGAGGTGAAAATCATGGCATACTTTCGTAAACGTGGTGAGAAGTGGTCTTTTACTATGGATGTCGGCAAAGATCCACTCACAGGTAAACGAAAACAAATCACTAAAGGTGGTTTTAAAACAAAAAAAAGTTAACCAGAAAAGATATCCCAATTCTTTATATTGTAAATGTTCATCTTGTAAAAATTTACAATCCTATCCTATAACTGAATTTGTTCATCTATGGTAAAATGTATCCATCGCTGATATGTACAACTTTGTAATTTTCATAGTAACAACATTACAACTAGACTTATATATACAAATAAAAAAAGCACTCATAATGAGCGCTTCTTTTACAAATTATAACCTATCCATTTTTGTCCTAAAGATGTATTAATTAAATACCAAGCTTGTTTTACTGTAACGTTTTGATTAGCAACATAACCTACTGGTTGAGAGCCCGGATCATTGCGTATAGCCACTTTTCCTGATACATATAAACGTCCCGCACCGGCATCAAAATCACGCCATAGTGAAACTTCCGATTGATTGAATCCCATCCATTTTTCCCCTAAAGATGTATTAACAATAAACCATGGTTGCTTTATTGTTACATATTGATTAGCTACATATCCTACTATTGTTGGATCACTTGGACTATTGAATAGTGGCTTTTTACCATAAATATAGTTTTGTAGTACTCCGACATAAGATACAATTCTTGCATCAGAATTCCCCGCTGCCATAGCTGGTGTAGAACCAATAGCCGTAAATGCTAATGCTAGTGCGAAAAATACTGCTAATAACTTTTTCATCTTTCTTCCTCCCCTTGAATCGCTTTATAATTCCATCAATTACATTACCGAATTTTCTGTATATTGTAAAGATAAAATTAGTATTATCTGACAATCATACCCTATAACCGAATTTGTTCATCTATGGTAAAATGTATCCATCGCTGATATGTACAACTTTGTAATATAAAAGAAAAAACGATAACAGAAGAAGAATTTTTGGAACTGCTTAATTGCGCAAAAATGAAAGGTGAAGACCAAGAAGAACAAATAGAATGGCTTACTCCTCATCTCGCTAAACGTACAGTACACGAAATTGTTGCTTTTGATACGCATATGCATCATATATTAAAAACTTCCTATACGTCTCGCCTATGGGCAGCCGCCTACATTATTTTAGGCGGCTGTTCAGATGATTGTTTTGATTACTTCCGCGGATGGTTATTATAAGAAACATACGAAACGTGTATTGAAGATCCAGAACGGTTAATTTCTGTATTAGAAAATTTGAGTGAGGATGATGTTCCTGAAATCGAAGAACTTACGCTATATTTCGGACAAGAAGTATATATGGAGAAGACTGGTGACGAAGATGATACATACTTTACGCTATATCACGTCTTGTCTAATGAAAAATTCGACGATATAGATATTGAGTTTGACTGCACTGAAGATGACGAAGAAGGTTTGAAAAAGATGTTTCCTAGGTTATGGGAAATATATGGGGAAGAACCGATAGAGTTGTAGATAAATATTAGGACTCTGTTTAATCAATAGACAGAGTCCTGTTTTCATAGAATTCTTATTTACACACTCTTTGTTTCATTCCATTTATCTAGCAGCTCTTTTTCTCTTTCAATTGAAATACCTGCTTTTAATTCCCATTCGTCCACACTCTTCATCCACTCGTATACATCTGTAACTGTATGTTCTAACCTTCTAAAAGTAAGTCCTTCTTTAACAGCACTCTCAATACTAATAGAAAAACCACCTTTCCACGGTTTCGTTTCACCTTCAAGTGAAAAAGTTTCAGGAAGCCATAAAGGCATCTCTGTCCAAGGCTGCACCTTATGTTCATTCATAAACAATTCATCTACCCAAACGAATTCAGCATCGCTTTCCGTAACCTTTTTACACGTATTTAATAGTTCTTCCATCGTCAATTCATCATTCGGACCTGTTATATTGAATGTACCTGCTTTATTATTTTCTGCCATGTTGAGTCCAAAGCTCGCGACATCTTTTATATCAACTATCTGCACTGGACGGTCTTTTCTTCCTGAAACTAACACTTCTCCTCCCTTTGCTACACGCTGAATCCAGTATGGAAGTCGATCTGTATAATCAAACATTCCTGAAAGCAGTCCTGCTCTTACGTGTAAAACACGCCCCGGCCAATATTTCTCTGCTTCTTTTTCGCATAATACTTTAAGCGCACCATAATGCTCATAAGGAGATATTTCACCATTCTCTACAGCCATTATCTGATCACTCGTTGGTTCAGGTTGTAATATATAGTCTTCTTTTATGTGAAGCGGAATCCAATCTTTATATACGGAAAGGCTTGAGATGAATATATAGTGTTCAATATTATCTTTAAGTACTTCTCCAACATTTCTAATGTGATGCGGAGAAAAACCACATGTATCCACGACAACATCCCATTTTCGATTTTCTAAACTTGATACATCATTATTTCTGTCACCGAATAACTGCTCTACTTCGGGAAAAATTTCTTTATTTGTTCCGCGATTAAATAACGTGACTTCATGCCCTCTCTGTAAAGCCTCTTCTACGAAAGCTCTTCCTAAAAATCGTGTACCACCTAGAATTAATATCTTCATAGTTCTCCCCCATTCGTGATTGAAAATCCTTTCTTTTGTTAAACGATTTTTTGTTGTGAAAAGTTACGAGAATGGTTGAACTTTTTTCTACAAGTTCAACAGATATAATTTCGATACTTTTTCTCTCTTCAGAAACAATTAGATGGAAATATTCATTCTGTTGATTTCCATTTCATATATAATTAAAATATCGGATATTTGATTAATCACTTATACATACTTAGGTAGGTGAAAAATATTAATAGAAACATAATTTATCATTCAACATTATGTATTTATCTTCTCACATCGCTTATTTATATCTTCTTACTGAACATAGAAAATGGTCGTAACTATTTAGGATTTACGATGGTTGTTCCACTTTTAGCTGTTATTTTATATCAAAGATTATTTAAAAAACAAAAATTAGTTCACACATTTGGATTTTCACGTCCCAAAATAAAAACACTAATTTTCTCCATATTATTTCCACTACTTCTAGGACTATGTCTCCATTTTTATTTTTATATTTATAATATAAAGTTCTTATATCATCATTGGAATGAATTAGGAGTTCTCTTACTCGTTGGTCTTACAATTGGATCGTTATCTGCATTATTAGAAGAGATTATATGGCGAGGGAATTTTCATTACTATTTACGAAAAAAATATTCATTCATGCAAACAGCTATTATTATAGCTTCGCTTTGGTCTTCATGGCATTTACCAATAGCAATTTTTTATAAAAATTATGAGTTTCAGCTTGTAGGAACATTAAGTTATCTCTCTTTGTTATTTATATTATCTATATTTTTGACGTACACGAGAGAATATGGTGGTTCTGTAATATCACCCGCTATTTTACATGGTATGTTTAATGTATTTTATTTGACAGATGTAGCCCAAAACAAGTGGGATGCCAGCCTAATAGAATTAATTAAATTTACCTTACTAGCAATTGTGCTGGGCACGATGTATCTTATACATCACAAAGTTAAAAAATAGTTAAACAGCTAAGAAAAAAGATGTTTCTTCTTTTAGTTGAAAGCAGCTTTAATAGATTATAAAGTACTTCAACACCTATTCGATGATTGAATAGGTGTTGAAGTTTTATAATCTTAGTTGCACAACTTGGTTAATACAACACTTTTTTCTATCGTAGAGAACAAAACAAGTTTAACTAAACCTTTCATTCTTATTTTTATAAAAATAACCATATTAATCTTTTAAATAAGGAAGTATGCACTCTTTAATTAACTTCCATCTATCCTCTGCATTTCGTATAACCTCAGAAGCAATCACCACCACCAATTCCTTCTCTGGAATACAACAAATCACATTCCCACCATCGCCCATTGCACAGTATGAAAAAATTCCATCCTCTTCTCGTAACCACCATAAGTAACCGTATTGATTTTGGTTCATTGTTGTCGATTCTTTTATCCATGATTTTGCTAATATTTGTTTTCCATTATAAATACCTTCATTCAAATAAAGCTTTCCAAACTTAGCCATATCTTTAACTGTTAACGTTAGTCCCCAGCCGCCCGTCGAAATACCATTTGGATCGTGAACCCATCCCTTTACGTCTTTTCCGAATAAGTCATCAAATCCAAATGCTTTCATATTGTAGTTTGGAATTTCTCTCATGCCGAGTAGTTGAAATAAGTACTCATTCGCAAAATCACGTGCACTTTTTCCTGTTGCGCTCGTTATGATTGTTGATAATAGATGAGCTCCTGCAGATGAATATTTAAAAGTCCCCATTTCTCCGCCTTTTCCTATCCTATTTAACGTATATTGAACCCAATCTCGTTGCGTACATAGTTCTTCTAACGGTTCCTGCCAGTCTACAAAAGGATATGGTGCTGTCATTGTAAGTAAGTGTCGCACTGTTACTTCAGATGCCTTACGTTTATATTCAGGGAAAAACTCTATTACTTTTTGATCAACACTTTTTATATAGCCTTTATCTACACATATCCCAATTAACGCAGAAATAATCGTTTTTGTGACAGATGCTACATGAAATGCATCATCTGGACCTTGGCCTTTATAATATTTTTCAAAAATAATATTACCTTTCTGCATTACTAACATACCGTTTATATTTTTATAGTCTTCTTTTATAATGGAATCTAACTTTTCAGCGGTTTTCATCCTTCTTCCCCCTCAATCTATCATTAAAAAGGTTCGATAGGTACATATATATCAACTATATGTTTATTTTCCGGGTGCTGCCTTGGGTCATTTTTATACATTTCAAAAGGATACGCATCTCTCGGCTTATATCCGCTATTTGGAAGCCACTCACCGTATAAAAAATCCCATGCTCCTTTATATTCATCTTGGAATATTTCAAAATGACCTACCACATACTTTCCAGAAGGTATTACCATTATTCCAATGTCACTCGCTTCTACTGCGGACCCATTCGGAATTGTTATACATAAACTAGTTCTTAAATGATTGTCCTCAGTAAATTCATGATGATCGTGGTAAATGGTTAATACTTTCGTACCCTCAAATACATGACAGTTTTCCTCCGCTGCGTAATGAAATAATTTCTCTATCATTTTCGGAAAAGCTATCGTTAACTCTTCATATGTACCGATATGTCTTATGTATGCGACATTTCTATCGTCCGCTGTTACAATTTCAACATTTCCTCGAACCTTCTTACATTCATTGTATTGAGAAGGTTCACTTACGTCTTTGCAATTCTTGCTATTGTCGTTTCGATATTGAGATGGACTTATTCCGTAATGACTTTTAAATGTTCGAGAGAAAACTGCTGAATCTGTAAAGCCAAAATGGTAAGCGATATCCGTAATCGTCATATCTGTGCGATATGTAAGTAGATTTGTTGCCCTTTCTAACTTTAATCGGTTTACATACCGTGATAATGGCTCGTCTACTATCCCCTTAAAAATCCGATGAAAATGAAACTTTGAAAATCCTGCTACATCCGCTAACTCTTCAATTGAAAGTGAATCATTTATGTGTGATTCTATATAATCTTGCACTTTATAAATGCGTCGTAAGTATTCATTTCTACTTTGTTTACTCTCCATACTTCTAGCTCCTCACAACAAAAAGGCTAACTTTGTGCTAGCCTACTTTTACACATTTTTCAAAAATAAAACTCTACTACCGCCGTTCCCGTCATAATTTGTATGTACCGATACACCCTCTATCTCATCATCCCCAGCCTCAATTCGAAAACCGATTTCCCTATGAAACTGTATCGATTTTTTATTAACTGGTGATGTGATTGCTTTTACAACTTTACGGTTGTTTGCACGAGCGACATCAAAGAAATAAGAATACAATGTCGATGCAATTCCTCTTCTTCTATACTTCGGATTTACTCCGATAAAATGAACGTACGCTTCCTCTTTATGCGTTTGCGAAAAGAATCCACATAAAAAACCTAACGTTTCTCCCTCTTCTTCAATGATAAAACTCGTTTCTTGAAAATGAACGAAGAACAATTTTGGCAACATGCCAGTCATGTCTCTCCCGCCCCACCAATCATTTAATACGGAATGAACCTTTCCATAATCTTCCCCTTGTATGTTCCTTACTCGCATAAATCTCTCCCTCTCACTCACTTCATTTTTTCATAAATTTTAATGACTGTTTCTACTAATAGGATGAATATCCATATCCCGCAAAATACAAGAACAGACTGGAATAGAGAACCTAGCATAACAAAACTTATTAACCCTAATTCTGATCCTGAAATGGATATTTCATCAAATCCTAAATTATGTATAAATGGACCAGTTGAAAAAGTCATTAAAATAGATCCTATTAAATAAATCACACTCATTATTTTTAATATTTTTATAGAAAGTTAAGAAGTTTGTTTTTCTTCCACTTGTGATAATTCGATTTCCCCGCTTGCAATTCCTTTTTGCAGACAATCTTCACACAAAAATTCTTCCTTTATTTTTTTACCCCCATGTATTGTACCCGTTATTTCTTTACATCTTGAACATTTTCGATTTATCATGTTGTTACCACTCCAATCTATTAAGATTATACTTATATCACTCTGTATTCACCTTAATATCCCTTTTATGTATTTTATAGAGAAAAGTCGTGTTTTATGATTTCAAAACTTACGTTTGGCTCGAAAAAGCGTACCGTTCATTATGTATTAAGACCTAGTTGTTATGCAGTTATTTTCCATTCATCTTCTTCAATGATTGCTGTTATCCAAAAAGGAGACCGTTACTTTTTACCTGGTGGTGGTATGGAAGGTAATGAAACAAAAGAAGAGTGTTTGCACCGTGAACTACTAGAGGAATTAGGATGGGCAATTGAAATTGATCAATATATCGGTAATGCGGCTCGATATTTTTATGCAGAAAAGGAAGATATATATTATTTAAATGACGGGTTCTTTTATATTGCGAACATGGTGCAGAAACAAATTGAAAACTGTGAGGATGATCATGTTTTAAGGTGGATGTCTCCATTGCATGCTGTAGAGCTTCTCATTCACGACCATCAAAAATGGGCCGTTGAACACGCGCTTTTATTACAAAATAAAAAATGATCTCCTTCTATATGAAAGAGATCATTTTTACTACTAACTTACTTTTTTCAAATTGAGTGCAGGCTTTTTGATTCCGCCTTTTTTTACAACATATAAACCGATAAAGATAATAAGACCGCCAACGAGCTGCATCATATTAATTTGCTCTCCAATTGTAACTGCCGCAAAGATAACTGCGAACAATGGTACGAGATACATATAAACCATTACTTTCGTTGAGCCTATTTGACTAATACCGACATACCACATTGCTAGTCCGAAGATGGTCGCAAAGATGATTGAATATGCTAGTGAACCCCAGCTTGGCGTATCTACTGGCCATGTTAAAGAGTTTACGTTGAATAAACAGTATATAACAAGTGGTACAATTCCAATTAAAGTAGACCATGAAGTCACTCTCATTGCGGAGTATTTTGTAATAAGAGGTTGCGCTAATATTGGATACCATCCCCACGCAATTGCTGCGACTAATCCAATTACATTTCCGAGCCACGCATATTCGTAAGTAGCTCCTCCTGTATGTCCTGTTAATAAAACGAATGCTGCACCAATAAACGCTATTATTGAACCAATTTGTACTTTCATCGAAAAACGTTCTTGTTTGTGCAATACTGCTAATATCCCTGTAAATATAGGTGACATCGCAATTAATAATGAGGCGTTCGTTGCTGAAGTATATTTCACAGATAGCATAAACATCGTTTGATACATTGCCGTTCCAACGATACCGACTGCTACTAATCGTAACCAATCTTTTCTTTCAATACGTAATGAGCGTTCCATTAAAAATGTAATAAGTAATAATACCGGAGATGCTACTAAAAATCGTAAACTATTAAATTGAATGGATGACATATATGCCACACCATACTTTCCAATTGTATAATTTGCTCCCCATACTAATGCTACTGATACTAGGAGCCATTCCATTTGCCATCGTTTCATCCGAATCTCCCCTTCCATATTTAGCATAGTAAAATTGGCTGGATATATCACCGTCCAATTGGCTGTTTTTTTACCCAGCCAATTTGTTATACTTAATGTATATAAGAGATACGGAGGCGTTTGTATGGAATGGAAGCTAGATAACGACAGTAAAATCCCTATTTATCAGCAAGTAGTTGACTTTATTGAGAAACGTATTACATACGGAGAACTTCCTCCTGGAAGCTTCCTCCCTTCCGAACGGAAATTAGCTACGCAGTTAAATGTAAACCGAAGTACGGTAACGACTGCTTATAATGAACTACGTGCTATGGGGATTGTGGAAAGTACGACTGGTAAAGGGACACGTGTAAGTACACATATGTGGGGCGTTTCTCCAACATTAACTCCGAATTGGAGAAATTTCGTAGAAGGTGGTACTTTTTTACCAAACTTACCGTTACTTCGCCATATTCGGGCAGAAGTACAACAAAATGAAAATATCATTGATTTCGCAAACGGCGAGCTCGGTTGTAACCTTTATCCTCACGATCAACTACAGACAATTTTACGAGAACAACCGTTAACGCATTCATTAAGTTATGATCATCCGCAAGGCTATCTCCCGCTAAGACAAGCGGTCGTAAAATATATGAAAGAATATTTAAAAGTTGAAGCGACTGAACAATCCATAATGATTACATCTGGCGCACAGCAAGCACTTCATCTTATCGTTCAATGTTTATTGAATCCAGGTGATGCAGTTGCTTTCGAAAGTCCTTCACACTGTTATTCCTTACCGTTATTCCAATCAGCAGGTATTCGTATTTTCCCGTTACCTGTCGATGAACACGGTATTAATCCAGATGATGTACAAGAGTTATATAGAAAACACCGTATTAAAATGATTTTTTTAAATCCAAATTTCCAAAACCCTACTGGAACGATGCTTCATCCAAACCGTAGAAAAAAACTATTATCACTTTGCGCAGACTTACGAATTGCAATTGTTGAAGATGATCCGTCCAGTTTACTTACGCTAGAAAAGAAACAACCTTGCCCTACTTTAAAATCAATTGATGAAAATGGGACAGTCATTTATGTACATTCCTTATCTAAAATGATTGCACCAGGCTTACGAGTTGGCTGGCTTGTCGCCCCGCAGTCTGTAGTCGAACGATTATCAGATGCGCGTCACCAAATGGAATTAGGTATGAGTATTTTCCCGCAGTGGCTTATGCAACAATTTTTCGAAACTGTACCATTTCAGTCTCATATCGTACCGTTACGAAAACAACTAGCAGAAAAAAGAGATGTTATCGTTCGGGCCCTAAACGAGCAACTTCACGATAAAATCTCTTTTTCAAACCCGACCGGCGGTATATACATATGGGGAAAATTAAAAGAACCGATAAACGAAAAACAACTTATTATGCAAAGTTTAAAACAAGAAATTGCATTTATGCCTGGGAGTATTTTCGGCGCGAAAGATGGTTATATTCGTTTATCTTATGGAAAAGTGGATATTGATCAAATTGAGGAAGGTATTTCTCGTTTGCGTGAGGCTATATTGATTTGTGAAAAATAAATTTAATTAAGCTTTCTCGTTTGACAAAAGAAAAATCTACCATTATCATCAACTCGAACCTATTTTTAGGAGTGATAAAAATGAAAATTTACGTTGATGCAGATGCTTGTCCTGTAAAAGATGTAATTATTTTAGAAGCTACGAATGTTGAAATCCCTGTAACCCTCGTTACTAGTTTTTCTCATTATTCTAATGCGGATCAGCCAAAAGGTGTAGAAACAATTTATGTTGATTCTGGAGCAGATGCTGCAGATTACCGCATTATGCAGTTAGCAAAAAGAGAAGATTTAATCGTAACCCAAGATTACGGTCTTGCTTCACTCGCTTTAGCAAAAGGCTGTATCGTGCTACACCATAAAGGCTATAAGTATACGAATGATAACATTGAACAATTGTTACAAACACGGTATTTAAGTGCAATGGTTCGAAAAAGCGGTAAGCGTACAAAGGGACCAAAACCATTTACAGCAGAAGATAAAGAGAAATTTAGAGTGCTCTTTAAAAGTATGATCGCACTTTAAAAATGAACATTCTATTTGCAAGGAAAACTTCGCAAAACAAAGAAGAGAATATCGAAATGAACATTCTCTTCTTGAGGTTTACCCTTTTAAAATGAAGGTAAATTATCTAAGTTATTATCCTTTATTCCATCAGGTTCACTACGTAAAATATCTCTACCATACTTATGAAATACGTCTACATGAGCTAACTTCCCTGATTTTGCTTCACTAAGAGCAATCATATAATCTAACTCTCTCCCGCTACTTGTTTTAAACGCTATTAAATCACCATCATCATTTTTACGAACGGCAACAATTTGTTCTGCTCCTGAATTGACTTCATGGTCTACTTCCAATTGAGCTTGTCCTTCTCCTTGATGTAAGTAATCATTATAAACTTTTTCAAAGTCTTTTTTATTCATAACATTCACCTCCAACACATTTTTTTAGTATGGTTGGGAGGTGTTGGTTTTATGTACCTTGTTCTTAGCAAAATGTATTTTTAATACCTACGCAAACCCTTCAAAGTCTCCAATATATCATCTGTAAAGGCTGTACTACCTTCTGCCTCTAAAACTCTAAAATAAAAACTTCTTAAGAAAGTTCTAATATTTTGTACTAAAATAGCATGCTGTGGATGTCGGATATCTTCAACCGTTGCTATGCTATGTAGCCAATTGCCCCACTCTTCTTCAGTTAAAATATTTTGGTTACGTAACGACATAATTGGCGCTACTAATCTCTCATCTTCAAAGTGCACATATACGTAATCACTTAATCGAACCTTCTGGCGAACAGCGGCTAGTATTGCATATGAAAACTCGCGATTTTGTATAGTACGTGCTAACGCATCGAGTGCATCAGCCGCATGCGCCGTAGAGTGTGCCCAGCCTTTTCCTTCTACGTATCCTCTTACATCTTCTTCTAAATATACATATTCTAGTACTTGTTCTGCCACACTGTATAGTTGTTCTTCAGATAACAGTGGTTCTCTTTCATGAACAGATAAAATAAGTGGCGGAATTAATACGGAGAATGCACGTTTAAATACAGAGTCTGTGCCCTTTTCACCAATTTTATAAAATAAATAATCAGGACTAATTGCTTGTAACATTAATCCTCTTAACTCTTTTTGTCTAAATACATCATTTGTAATCCATGTGTGAAGCGTACTATAAATTAAATCATCACGTAATTCAGCATCGGATGATCCAATATAATCTAGCATCCACTGTGCATATGGATATGCATCTACGTCTTCTGGTACAGCATAATTATTATTTTTAATTTGTAGTAGTTCTTCTTTTAATTCGAGTACTTCATTCATTATATTTCCTGTCCCCTTTTTACTTTATTAACATATTTTCGCTTTATCCCCTGTAATTGCCTATCCTTATATGAACTTGATTCAATTATATATAATTTATCCTGATAAATAAAAGGAAATACTTTAGAACATCGCAGTCTCTCACTTTGTTTACATGCATCTCATGTAAGTTTAATTTATAAAATAAATTATGTTTTTTCTTTTGTATTCAAACGTAGTTACAATCAAAAATTTAATCATTTTAGAACTTGTTTAATAAATTCTGTTTTAGCTTTGGTGTATGCTTCTCTATCTTGGTTAAATCTTTTAGCTAAATCTTGTTTCAGATTTGAATACTCATAAACTAATTGTGGATTTTCTCGTAAGCGGTTACGAAATAAAAGTTGATGCTCCCATCGCTCAGTTCCTTTAACCATTAAATGCAGGTGTGCTACACGCCTATTATTCTTAACTTTCACAAAGAACCTTCTCCAAGGTCTTTCATCCAATTCTGGGCTTACATAATGCCAATTATATATGGCCAATTTCGCTGAAATATGTAGTACTCTTTCAAATGAGTCTATTTCAGCCATTAGATCAATGATAGGTTTTGCAGGTAAACCAGGTATGGATGTACTTCCTATATGTAGTACTTTGCTTATACCAAGAGGAGCAAGCAGTTCATATAGTTGCTGCTCTTCACATCGGCCTTTATCTTGCCAATCAGGATTTGCATTAACTATCTCTACTGACTCATTCGCCCATACAGGCCAATCGTTCGGATTATCTTTCTTATCCATCCAAAGCATCCCCTTCACGAATTTTTTGCTGTATAAACAATCTTAAATTTCTTTATATACAACTACTGGATCATCAAAGTTATTATTCCGAAATATAACATCCGCACAACTTTTCGGATTATGCTCATCTATATACACCTTACAGGCAGCATGATATCTGTTTAAAAACATTTTCTTTGCTTTTTCATAACTTCCAAAAGCCTCCGTCTCGCGCTTTGCACCACGTTTTCTCGCAATCTCAAAATCTGTATCTACAAAGATTTTGTAATCAAATAAATACTCAACGTCTTTTTTCAATAGAAACGTTCCATCTACTATTAATATCATATTTTGCGTGGCCACTAATGGCTCATTATGTACAGGCATATCCGTTTTTAAATTATGAGAACTCGTTTCATATTGTAAATTCCCGTTTGGTCCTAAAGGCTTTAATAATCTTTCTTTAAAAGCTGTATAATCGTGTGCATCTTCGTAATACCCTCTTGCAGATTCTTTTCCTTTTGCATAGCGAACCGCTCTCGGATTATGAAAATCATCAATGCTGGCGCGTGTTACTGGTAATCCTCGTTTTTTTATTTCTTCAGCTAGTTCGTTTGCAAATGTTGTTTTTCCTGAAGCTGTAATACCACTTACTCCAACTCTTGTTGGATGGGTTAAGTTTAATTTTAAAATATGATCAGCAATTTCTTTCATGTATTGTTTTCGGAGCATGACATTCCCTCCTGTATATTGTTTACATAATATAATTGCAGTAAATTAAATTCATCGCTATTTGTTGGTAAATCGATATATCTAAAAAAATCGTTGATATATTTTTATTGATTTATATTTTCCTTATTTCCCCTTAAATCCTCGATATAAAGCAGTCCGTAATTCTTGTTTGTATTCTTCAATTTCTGGCATATCGAGTTCTTCTGCTAGTCTGATGGCTAATTCAATATCATACGGTACACGTACGAGTTGAATAGAAAAGCTTGCTGCTTCTTTTTCATTGTAAGTTCCTTCGAATATTAAATAAGAAGCTTGTGTAATTTCAAGAGGGTTTCCTACGCTACCTGCATTACATAACGTTTTCCCTCTGAAATTTTGAACGAAGGCTTGGTGAACGTCACCGTAGCAAACGACATCGGGTTTTCTTTCCCCTTCTATATTCTCTGTGAGCTCACTATTTTCGAACATACTAATACGCTCTTCTCTTGAGGCATGTGGTTGAATTCTTTCATATAAACTTCTCGGCGATGCGTGGAACATACGAATCAGTTTGCCGCTCATAAAAAATTCGATTGAAAATGGTAAGCTTCTTAAATATTCATTTTGTTCTTCCGATAGTTGTTTTTGGTGCCATTTTAACGCTTCAAATTCAGTCGGTTTTGTAATAAAATCATCCCAGTTCCCCATTACAACTCCATCACATTCTTTACGAATGATTTCAATCACTTCACTGGAATGTGGACCTTTCCCGACTAAATCTCCAAGACAAATGATGCGCTCGATTCCTCTTACTTTAATATCTTTCAGTACAGAATCTAATGCTGGAATATTACCGTGAATATCTGAAATTACCGCTATTTTATCCATATGAATCCCTCCATTACTTATTGTTTATTATATCCTCATGTTGTGATTGATACCATTTTGGAATATAGGATGAAAAATTATTATGATCTTCGATAATTCGGTTTAATCTCTCTTTCATATCATTAACTAAATGTGGCGTACTTCGGTTTGTCCATACGATATCAGCTGGCAATGTCATTGCTGCATATAAGGAGTACAGTTGCCAAAAATGAAGTGACGGTTCTCCCCCGCAATAACCATGAACTTGTCCAACCGCAAATGGTTTGCTTATTCTTGTAGTAAAAATCGCTACGTTATAGAAATCGTGTATTGGATCGCCAAAATCATATCCACCAAAATCGATAACGATAAACTCCTTATTATGAATCATACTATTTGCTGGATGGAAGTCATCGTGTAAAAAGGTAATAGGGCGATTTTTCAATAATTGTTTATGCTCCCCTACAAAACTTAATACTGGCTTTAAATCAAGGAAGTCTATTTCATAGTTTGCTAACGCTTCTACGTATCTTTCGTATTTATTCCATCGAACCGTTTCCCATTTATTACTTGCACTTTCTCTTCCAATTGAGTGGATTCTCTTTAATACTTCTCCTGCTTTTCTTCCTGCATTATACTGTTCTTCCACCGATAGCTTCCCTAAACCTTCTTCACCATTTACACCTTGGACCCATTCGAATACTTGAACACATTTATTTAATTCCTCAAGTTTTATGAAATGAATTAACTTGGGCGTTCGAATATGTAATAACTCTAATTGTTTCATATACATATATTCTTCTTGTTTACGTTCAAAATGAACAGCATCACATACTTTTACAAAATAAATTTCTTCGTTCTTTAATTCAATTTTATATTTCTCTTCATGTGAAAAACCTTTTGACATAGCTGTACACTTTACAATACGAGGCCATTCTAAATTTCTCTCTATCTCTCTAAGCATTTCCTTCACAACGTTCACCTCTATCAATATATGTACAAACTACCTAGCACTTCATACTCTCGTATATTTTCACCTTTAAACTCCACTGCAAATGGATATTCACCATGATTCTTCAAACGTTCTAGTACTAACCCTTCTCCTATTGGTTCACAAAACTGCACATGAACGTCACCAAACGATACACTTTGACACTCCGCATTCCATTCTTCCTTTTGAACGACTTGGCTTGCAGTTAGCCCCATTACTTCTTTCCATTTCCGTACCGTTTCTCGAACATTTTTCACTGCGTAATGAATCGTTTCAATTTGTTGTACTTTGTTTTTATGTTCAGTGATCGTCCCTATGTTACGTAAATCGTTTCTTCTTTCTTCATCCGTTTCATTCCATTGTATAAAGAAAGGTAATTTCGGTCCGTTCTTTTCTTGCTTTATAAATAACATTTTCCACTCTAAAAGGCGGCCATCTTTTCTCATACGTTTCCCTTCAAATGGTCCTATCGTATGTAAACCGTGCTTACTAAACTTTACTGCTAGCTCTTCAATTGCATCTGTTCGAATTGCGATTTGTAGCATTCCTTCTCCGTCTTGTAATTTCACTACTGTTTCTTGTACTAATGGATTGTCTGCTTTCTTCGCTTTTTCTTCATGCTGCACTGCTAAAAATTCTATATAGGATAAATCAAAATAACATAAACTATTCCAAGTACCCCAAGTAATATGTTCTCCTCCTACTGCAGTATGAAATCCACGCTCCTGTATTTGTTTTGCCGCTTCCTCCGGTGTACCATGTACTGCGTGTACGAGATGATCAAATCGTAACATGTCTTTCTCCCCTTTCTCTCCATCCTTTTATTGTATATTTTATTTTTCTTTCATTCAATTCAAAAAACTTTAAAACCCAGTTGATTTATACGATTAATATGTATTATAATGAAACAAATTTAATTATTGCTGATTGGAAAAACCAAAGGCACTTTTCTCATACGGGAAAAGTGTCTTTTTCATTTATTATTACAGGGGGATTATTTATGCAGAAATTAATTGTCTTTGCTATTATCGGATTTTTTGCTCAATTGATTGATGGTGCGCTTGGAATGGCGTACGGGGTAACATCTACCTCACTATTATTAATGTTTGGTATCGCACCGGCTGTAGCTTCCGCATCTGTTCACTTAGCTGAAGTCGTTACAACCGCCGCTTCTGGTGCATCTCACATCAAATTTGGAAACGTTGATAAATATACCGTTTCCAGACTTACATTACCAGGAGCAATTGGCGCATTTATTGGGGCATGTTTTTTAAGCAATTTACCTGGTGATGTAATTAAACCGTACATTTCCGTATTTTTATTTACTTTAGGGGTTTATATTTTATTACGATTCCTCATTCAAAAACAAATTGTCACTTCAAAAAAACGTATGTCTGCAAAACAGCTTGTTCCGCTTGGCTTATTCGCTGGATTCGTTGATTCAACTGGTGGTGGTGGCTGGGGTCCGATTACGACACCTGTGCTTTTGGCAAGAGGAAATGAAGCTAGAAAAGTTATCGGATCTGTAGATACGAGCGAATTTCCTGTTTCACTTGCTGCAACAATTGGATTTTTCATTTCACTTGGATGGGAACAAGTAAGTTGGGTTTGGGTATTTTCTCTCATGCTCGGTGGTATCGTTGCGGCACCAATCGCTGCATGGTTAGTACGCATCGTTCCTTCTCATTTACTTGGCGTATTAGTTGGGGGCCTTATTATCTTTACAAACATTCGTACATTGCTTACTACATTTAAAGTGGATCCAACTATTATTTCACTTTCTTACGTGGCAGTTGGTCTTGTCGTTATTATTTCTATTTTCATTGCTGTTCGCAATCATTCCAAGCGTTCTAACGCATCGACAGCCGGATATCCGAATGATCAAAAACAAATGCTACCATAACGATAAAAATACCGCCCGATATACTTCGAGCGGTATTTTTTATTTTTCTATTTTCCAATTAATCATCGTTTCTGTAGTGCTAATTCTCTTCATATGTAATTTCTCCAATACACGAATCGAGCTAATATTTTCAAGAAGTGTCTCCGCAATAATCGTTTCTACCTCTCCTGTTTGAAAAGCCCAATTTATTAGTTCTCTTACAGCTTCTGTCGCATACCCTTTATTCCAATATTTCTCAATAAATCCGTAACCAATTTCTACTGTATGTTCCTCATTTGGTTTCCCTTTAAACCCTATATCACCTAGAACGATGTCATCTTCTTTTCGAATGACATACCACGCTCCCCAAGATAATAAAGCCGCATCTTGTTTTACATTTTCTACATGTCCTACAATATGTGGACCACTATTAAATCCTTGCTCGTTAGCAACTTTCATACTCTCTTCTGTACACGGCACTATATAGAGCCTTTCTGTTTCTAATTTCATGTTAATTTCCCCTTTTCAATTAAACAATACCTCAATTTTACCAGAAATAAAAAGAATATTCATTCTATTAATCAGGTTTATACTTATTCTTTGAAACGAATTTAAGGAATAATCCTCTTTTGTTAGTTATGTCGAATTATATTTTCTGAATTTTCTTTTAATTTTAAAGGGTTTTTCAATATTTTTTGCGAAACATTTGTATAACAATTTGTTTCTTTATTTTTTGTTACATAACAGTAGGTTCGGGTGGAGTTTTGCAAGCGTTTCCTATACAATAACCGATATTTTTTGACTTTTCCTAACAAAATATCTTGCAATATATTCAGAAAGTCATTACAATTGCCATATATTAAAAATCTTAGCAATATATCAAATCCTCATCAATCCGATGAGGTAGAGGTTGCGACTTTTATGAGTAAAACGGACGAGACACAGAGAATGTCACCGACTCCGTTTGAAAGGAAAAGTTGCCGAAGTTTATATTTCTTCTCTGGAATTATGAGCTGGGGCTGTCTCCGAAAGGAACAGAACTGTCACGTTTACAAAATTACCGTGTAAACGTGGGGTGCTATCTTAACGGAAGGGTATGATGGGGTGGTTATTTGTGAAACGTTCCGCCAAATTCCTTTGGCGGTTTTTTGTATTTTTCTCCCCCGTTCCTTCCTATCTTACAAGAAAAGGAGTGTTGAACATGAATAGCGCAACGAATCAAACTACCTCTGAAACACAAACTACAAATGGAAAAGGTGAATTAAAACGTAGTTTAAAATCAAGGCACCTTACGATGATTTCTCTCGGTGGTACAATTGGTACCGGACTATTTCTTGCCAGCGGTGGTGTCATCCATTCAGCTGGTCCTGGCGGTGCACTAGTCGCATACGCCGCAATTGGAATTATGGTTTATTTCTTAATGACAAGCTTAGCTGAACTCGCAGCTTACATGCCTGTTACCGGATCTTTTAGCACATATGCAACAAAATTTGTTGATCCGTCCCTTGGCTTTGCACTTGGATGGAACTATTGGTATAACTGGGCCATTACAATTGCTGCTGAACTCGCTGCTGTAACATTAATTATGAAATTTTGGTTCCCAGATACCCCTTCCCTCATTTGGAGCGGATTATGTTTAGCTATTATTTTCCTTTTAAACTATTTATCTGTTAAAGGGTTTGGTGAATCTGAATATTGGTTCGCACTTATTAAAGTAGTTACTATTATTATCTTTTTAATTGTCGGCTTTATGATGATTTTCGGAATTATGGGCGGCGAATCTGTTGGCTTTAAAAACTTCACTGTTGCAGATGCACCATTTAACGGCGGTATTATGGCAATTATCGGTGTATTTATGGCAGCTGGTTTCTCATTCCAAGGTACTGAATTATTAGGAGTTGCTGCTGGTGAAACTGCTGATCCAGAGCGTAACATTCCGAAAGCAATTCGTTCTATCTTTTGGCGTATTCTTTTATTCTATATCCTTGCGATCCTCGTTATCGGTTTATTAATTCCTTATACAACTGAAAGCCTTGCCGCAAGCGATGTTACAGTAAGTCCGTTTACACTTATTTTTGAAAAAGCGGGCGTTGCCTTTGCTGCTTCTGTTATGAACGCTGTTATTTTAACGGCAGTACTGTCTGCTGGTAACTCTGGGATGTACGCATCAACTCGTATGCTTTGGGACTTAGCTCGCCAAGGAAAAGCACCTAAGTTTCTTGGTAAATTAGATAGCCGCGGTGTACCTGTTAACGCATTAATCGTAACGTCAATTGTTGGTAGTATCGCTTTCATTGCTTCTTTATTCGGTGACGGTGTTGTATACATTTGGTTATTAAACGCATCTGGAATGTCTGGCTTTATCGCATGGGTCGGAATTGCAATTAGTCATTACCGTTTCCGTAAAGCATATATCGCTCAAGGTAAAGATTTAAAAGACTTACCATATAGAGCAAAATGGTTCCCGTTCGGTCCAATCTTCGCATTTGCACTTTGTGTCATCGTAATTTTAGGACAAAACTACGGCGCATTTATGGGCGAAGCAATCGATTGGAACGGTGTACTCGTTTCTTACATCGGTTTACCACTCTTCTTAGTACTATGGTTAGGATATAAATTCACGAAGAAAACGAAAGTGATTCCGCTTGATAAATGTGAACTGAAATAAAGGAAAACGAGCAAACAAATTTGTTTGCTCGTTTTTTATTCCAATGCTTCTCCCTTCCCTATTGCTCCTGTTTTTGCAATAATAAAGGAAATATACATAAAGGTTGGGATACCATGAACATTCGCATTACTGATGAAGCAAAAGCAGCTATACATAGATTAGAACGTGAAGACAAAAAAATCATTCGCATTAGAGGAACAATGACAAACTCTTGTAGTATTTTCGTTGATGTGGATTTAATTTGGGATTCATATAATGCAGATGATGTTGTATATGAAGATGCAGAGCTTATCGTACAAATGGATTCATTCACGAAAGACTATACTGGTGATACGGTGAAACTTGATTATAAGACGACTGGTTTTAGTATTACGACTCCGAGTGAGACTTTAGTTTATGGATTGTCGATTAAAAAATAAAAATTGTTTTTAGCTGACCATTGAGGTGAAAACATGGGTAAATATGTTCCGTTAAAATTTTTATTTAATGAAGAATTAGCAGAAAGTATGGCTAACTCTATTTGTAAACACGATCTTAATTTCTCTAAAAGAAACTTCGTATCTTCCGTAACATGTAAAGTTGAAAATTTAGAGTTAAAGCAACGTATAGAAGTAATAGCAGATGAATTACACGATGTATTACAAAAAGATTTTAATGAAGCAATACATATTTTACTGAAAACATTGGGACCAGAAAATACAACAGAAGTAGGCACATTTACAAACGGATATATGTACATGCCTATTGCAAAATACGTTGAAAAATATGGGCTTAACGATTTTGAAACTTCATTCAACGCAATGTATGAAATAACAAAAAGGAATACTGCTGAATATGCCATTCGGCCTTTTCTTGAAACATACCATGAAGACACACTAGACGTATTACAACAGTGGATTCATGACGAAAACAGCCATATTAGAAGATTAGTTTCCGAAGGTACAAGACCAAGACTTCCTTGGGCTAAAAAAATAGGAGCTCTGAAAGGTGACTTTAAGAACAATTTAAAACTTTTAGAGTCATTAATGAATGACCCTTCTAAATATGTCCAAAAATCAGTAGCCAATCATATTAACGATATTACGAAAGAAGATAAAGAACTCGTTTTTCAATGGTTGCAGCAATTACGTGATAAACAGCATCCGGTTAACCCTTGGATTATAAAACATGGGTTAAGAACGATGATAAAAAGTGGTACTTTGCCAAAAGATTTTTCTTTTTGAGTATTTTAAACAAAAACGCTATCCTTTCCTATGATTCTAGAAAAGAATAGCGTTTTTTCACTCGTCCAGTACTTAGTAGGTATAACTTTTTATATTTCAAAAGACTTTTCCCTCTAAAAATATTTTTCATACAAATTTTCAGATTCTAAAAAATCTATAAATTTCTTATAATGTGTCACTGTTCTTTCTAAAGCAATCATTAAAACAAAAATAAAATAAATTGCTTGGATTCCATTCATATAATTAAAGAGTGATTCAAATATATATACAATACTTGCAATCATAGAACAAAACCATAAATAAAATTTCATTTTCAGCTTTTTAATTTTTTGCTTAATTGTCTTACAATACTGGCCATGAACTCTTATAAACAAATAAATTGCTGTATGTAAAATAATAATTGAAAATTGGAAACTTCGATTGTCCTCCGAACTAAATTCAGAAAAATCTATTTCTAATGAATGTAATACTATCCAAATAGAAAATAAAGATAGCAGAAATACATATAAAAAACCAAATAATAATTCAAAAATAAATAGCCAAGGTTTATTTATTATTGAGTAAAATGGATTTAGATATTTTATGGTTAATAAAAATTTTCTCACTAAATCAGTAATAATAATTGATGTATTAGTTATATTCATATAGAAAAGTAATGTTATTGGAACTAATAACATTATAGTGATGCCCCAAACAGTAATCTTAATGCCTGATAAAAAGAAAACAGCTCCATAAATTATAATTGAAAAAATAAAAGTTGATACTGGAACAAACATTAAAAATATAAAAGTTCTTATTAAGATTAAATCTCCTAAAAAATCTTTTATTATGGAAACGTGTATTTTTTCCTCCTTGTATTTTTTCACAGTATCAACTATTTCTTTCTCAGATAAAAGAAAACACTTCAATCTATTAAACATAAAAAAACCCCTTTATATTAAAAAGATTAAAATATATACCAAACTGTTATTAAAATTTCATAAAAATAATTGTAAATTTTGTATAAGCATTTTTTTCACTTTCAACTGTAATTAAGGCGTGATGTGCCTCTATAATAGCTTTGACAAGTGCCAATCCAATTCCGGTCGAGCCGTGCTTTTTAGAACTACTTGATTTATAGAATCGTTCAAAAATATGAGGTAATTCTTCAGCTGAAATTCCCTCTCCAAAGTCTTGGATTACTAGTTCTGTATAGATTGGAGAATTTTTGGCCTGAATCATTATTTTACCACCGGGTTTAGAATGTTCGATTGCATTCTTCAACAGGTTTAACAAAGCTTCCTGCATCCATAATTTGTCTTGAATAACGACTATTTCTCTTGGTGCATTCCAATCAATCAAAATATTTTTATCACTTATCATGCTTTGCAAGCGATTTAGTACTTCCTCAGTCGTATCTACTAAATTCCCTGGCTCTTTATCAAACGAAATCGCTTTTGCATCAATTTTTGCTACTTTTAACAAATTCTGAATTAAGACATTCATTCTAGAAATCTGAGTATCATTATTTTGTAGTAATTGAGCTTGTTGCTCTCGGGATAGTTTCTCATTTAACAACATTTCATTATAGATAGAAATAGTTGAAAGCGGCGTTTTTAACTGATGAGATATATCCTGCAACATTTCTCCTAAAAACCGCTTCTCTTCAAGCAAATCATGCATATTTTTTCTAATGATATCCCTCATTGAACGAAATGAAATCGCCAGTTTCGCGAAATCCCCTTCTTTATTTTCATTGATGACAACCGAGTAATCTCCCTCGATTATTTTTTTTGCAGCTCTAGTAAGCTGGCTAATCTTATTGAAAATAATTTTTTGTTGCATGTAGTTTGCAACAAAAAGTAAAAATCCAAAAGCAATCAATCCCCACATCATAAATTGATTGTGATTAATAATTAGATTATTTAAGTGAGGAAAAAATTTTGATTCCAAGTCTTCATATAATCCATACTGCTTTAGGATCTCTGTCCCTTTTTCCTGATATTCACTTGAGTGAGACGAATGACTTGATAAAACTTTCATAATTTCCGCTTCATTTTCTGGATTCTGCTCTACCAACCTAGCTGTAATTTCACCCCATGTTGCAATAGAGTCTCTTTTCAAATGATCATAAAATAATTGTTGAATAATAAATTGGTAAATCACAAATATAGATAAAAGGACGGCCAGTATCGTCATATAGCTTTTTAACTCGGTATTTTTCATTATCTTGCTCACCCAATCACATCCTTGCTCCAACGATAACCATATCCTCGTTCGGTAACGATAAACTGTGGTTTTTGAGGATTGTCTTCAACTTTAGCTCTTAAACGCTTTATATATACAGATAACGTGTTTTCATCAAAAAAAACATTATCTCCTTCTGTTATTTGTTGTAGGAGTTCATCTCTTTTTAATGCTTTGTGAGAATTCTTCATGAAATTCAATAGCAGTTTGTATTCTAAATTCGTCAATGTAATACTTTCACAATTTTTATAAACCTTGACTAGGTTCGTATCGATTCTTATATTCTCAGATTTTAAAATTTGAGATGGTGTTTCTAGCGACGCTTGTTTACGCAATTGTACTTTCACTCTGGCCATGAGTTCCCTAACCCGAAAAGGTTTGGTTATATAATCATCACCGCCTATATCCAGCCCCATTACCACATTTGCTTCTTCATCTAGTGCAGTTAAGAAAATAATAATCGAATTCTCGTTTTGCTTTTTAAAATACAAACATAAGTCATAACCATTACCATCTGGTAGGCCGATATCAAGGATGAACAAATCAAATGTATTGTGAACAAACTGGTGTTTAGCTTCTTTTACACTGGACGCTCTAATCACCTCATAACCTTCATTCCTCAATGAAAATTCGATGGCTAGCCCAAGAGCTTCATCATCTTCAACTAGTAATATTTTTTTATTCAAGTATGTCCTCTCCTTTTTCTTCCCCTAGCTTATTCTCCAATCAGAATAGCCTGACTATAATCTAGCCAGGCCTATAATATTACTCTTCTCTGATAGTATCAATGATATTATCTTGTTGAATTTTTTTCAATGGATTTAAGACTGATAAATAACTAATTATTAAAGCTAAAACAAACGTAATAATACAAGCTTCATAGGGAATCGTCCATGCCATTTTCAACATATCAGATATAGCTAAATATATAATATAAGACAATGTACAACCAAAAAAGATTCCTTGTAAACTTCCAGAAAAACCGTAAATCAGAGCTTCATAGGTAATCATTTTTTTCAAATCCTTTTGTGACATACCAATGGATTTCAACGCGGCCAGTTCTTTTCGTCTAGTCATAATGCTTATAGTTATAGTATTAAAGATATTAACACTACTAATTAAAGAAATGACTGTGATAAAACCATATGCAAGCACTTGTAAAGTAAGTTTTTCTTCTTTTTTTGTTTTATTTTCTTGATAATTATTTACGATTGTAATGGTATGATTTTTTCCAATCGTATTTTTTATTTCCAAAACTGTCGCGGTAGATTGAGTTACATCCTTTAATTTAGTTTCAATTTTATTGCCCTTCTTTTCGTATGCATTAGATATATTTCCAAGTGATTTTAACTGATTCAAAACTTGTGTAATTTCAGCTAAATGATCTGGATTCTTATCTTCTATCTTAATTGTAATATCCGATTTAACAGATAATTTATTGAAAGACTTAGATGCAAATGCAACATTCATTAAATAAGAGAAAGTAATAAATAACACACTACTTATAATAATTGATAAGATTGTAATGGTATAGCGATTTTTATTTCGCTTCACATTTTTCATAGCCATGCTCAAAGGAAAAGATAAAGGTTTTTTCAACATGGAATTCTTTTGCTTTTTGATTTGTTCCTTTTTAATTGACAACCTGCTGCTGATTGCTAATAATGGGGAGATTTTGCCTGCAAAATAAGCTGGGTACAAACTTGACGCTATTATAGAAAGGAAGGTAATAATCGAACTGATTAATAAAATCTTCCAATCAACATGGAATATCGAGACCTCTTTACTATTTTCCATTAAAAGTGAAAAAATAAACTGAAGAGAGGCAAGCCCTATTAGGCTGCATATAATTCCAATGGGTATAGCGATAGCAGCCAGAAAAGTAGCTTCTCTCAGCACAATTTGTCTAATTTGCTTTCGTGTTGCACCAATGCTTCTCAACAAACCAAACTGCCTCGTTCGTTCCACGACACTGATTTGAAAAGCGTTGTAAATCACAACAACTGTCGCTATCACAACAATGCTGATTGTAATAATTAGCGTAGCCATAATCGAATCATTATAACCTAGTTTCTCTAATTGAATTAATTCATTACTTATTTCAATATTATTTTGTCCGGCAATGGTCTTAATTCCCTCTAAAACCTCATTAAAATTTGCTTTTGAGTTAATTCCAACTAATATTTTTCCTTCTCCAGCGCTAAACTCACGCTTATAGGTTAGTACCCGTCCTACTTTATTTTCCTGTGTATATGCACTATCACTTAGAAAACCAACCAGTTTGTATTTTTTTTCATTCAATTCAAATGAATCACCTATTTGGATATTTTCTTTTATAAAAGGTAATACCCAGGGATCCACAGCAACTTCTCGATCATTAGACGGCACTCTCCCCTTAATAATACTGTATTTTAAAAACTCCAAGGCGTTATCATCAGCAAAATTCATTTGTACAGCAGCCTCTCCGACTTTGACTGTTTCTCCCTGTGACATTAAACCAAATGATTCAATTTGCGGGTTATATTTAATTTTCTTTAATGTCAATTCATCGTAATTAAATACAACAGCATGAAAAGAATACCCTTGATTCTTTTTCGTATTCTCGATTTGAGAAATCTGAGTACCGTTCATAAATAGGCCGATTGTAGAAATTAAAGATACAGAGAGTATAATTCCGATCAAAGTGAAAATTGTTCGTTTCATATTCCCCTTTAAGTATCTCCTGCTTAATTGTTTATAATGACCAATCAAAATTAATTTCCTCCCGTCTTAGGCTTATTCGTAGCTAGCCACTGATCGGAAATGATTTGGCCATCTTCAATTGTAATAATACGGTCAGAAGTTGATGCAATATTTAAATCGTGGGTAATCAATACAATAGTTTGATTATATTTCTTTGCTGTCAATCTTAATAAATCCATGACTTCTTTTGTATTTTGAGTATCCAGATTTCCTGTAGGCTCATCAGCTAAAATCAAATGTGGGCGATTTATAAGTGCTCTCCCAATCGAAACCCGTTGTTGCTGACCTCCTGATAATTCAGATGGTAAATGATTTTTTCTTTCATGAAGTCCCAGAATTCCAATAATTTCGTCCATATAAGGATTATCTACAGGTTCATTATCCAGTAAAGTAGGTAAAGCTATATTCTCCTGCACGTTCAATACAGGAATTAAATTGAAGAACTGAAATATAAAACCAATTTTTCTTCTTCTAAATATCGAAAGTTCATTATCTGTATAATCATAAATATTATTCTCTCCAATAAACACACTTCCTGAACTTGGGCAGTCCAACCCTCCTAAAATATGCAGTAATGTACTTTTACCTGAGCCAGAAGCTCCTACGATTGAAACAAATTCCCCTTGCTGTATAGAAAGATTTATGCCCTTCAAAGCATCTACCCTACTATTTCCTTCACCATAACTTTTAACTACATTCTCTATTCTTACGATTTCCATTTATATCACCTTCTTATCATTTTAAGTTAGTCTTGTACCTCTACAAAGTTTATTTTATGCTGATTATTCGATGAGACCTGATCAATCTCTTGCAAAACTTTATCTACTTCTTGTTTGTTTTTATAATCAAAATCACGTTTTTTAAATTGAATTAATTTCATCATTGACTCTGATTCAGAAATTGCATTATAGTCTTGGTCTTTTAGGATAACAAGGTTCATTGGGGCATACCCAATCCAAATTTGCTGTTTAACATACTGGGCAGATACCATCTTACCGTTCAAATTCAACTGGTTATTTTCAAAATTATCGACCATAGGATTATCACCCGTAGAATTATTACCCGCATAAGAAAATAATAGATTATGGTCACTAGATACTTTATTTTTATCTTTCACCATCTCAGAAATAAGAGACGCTGAATTTGGATCTTTTCTAGCTCTTAGAAGTCCCTTATTAAATAATTTTACCGCGGTAGAACTATTAATAACTGCATATTCTGTAGTATTGATTTCAAATTCTTCATTTGTATCATTTTGTTTCTTATCTTCTTCTGATAATTGGGTCTTTCTTATTGTTGTGACATACTTTACTTTATAGTCTATCGATTGTTTAGTATCATCTTTAAATTCTTGTTTGACTTTTTCTACATCAGCTGCAGTACCACTAACTAGAATCCCATCGACTGGTTGTCCTGGACCTTGTACAAAACGTTTTACTCCTAGTCCTATTCCTATAAAAATAGCAATAACCACCGCATAACTTATAATTTTTTTCATTAGAATACTCCTTTAGTAAATGATTTATATCTGGATTATAGATGAGTTTTTTTCATAAGTTAATGACTTCTATCTAACTATGTGACTTCTAATCTTACAATTTTGTAAGATTAGTATTCCCCATGCTCAACAAGCTAAATTTATATAATAATAATCTTATACGTTATTATTCTCTTTTTTTATTGAAACGGGTCGAATTACAGACAATAACCCAACCTATAATGATTAATGTTACAGATAATAACTTAAGGCTCTTCTTATATATATAATCTAAATCTTTAAAGTAAACAAAGGATATTACTAACTATCCCTAGCATCAAACCCTTATACTTTTGTATAAACATCTTATTCCTCTTTTCGTACAAATAAATTATTCCATATATAACAATACTAAATTATGGAATGTTTTCAAAGAATTAAAACGTTTTTATATTCAGTTTATATGTCTACTTCTTTACTTATCCCATAGATAAGTAAATCCAAAGGGATACAACAACGTCACTTCTTTTATAAACAGTACGACTTTATTGTTACTTAATAGTAGTGAGAAATATCACATATCTCATAAAAGGGCTGGGCGAAAATTTAAGTTTACTAAATACCTTTTCTAAAGTTTGAGTGCACCCTTTTTCTGTACACTCCATCCAACCTTTCATTAAACAACTACCTTCCCCCATAGTTTCAAAGGATTTCCACTCGGTTATCCCGAATATATAAATTACCATTCTCACAAGGAGCGAATTTATATGCATCTATTCGAACACGAAACGTAAAACCGTTCCCCTTTCATAAGAGGTCCTCCTTTTTTCTTTTCTCACCATATCATTTACTTACAAGATAGGAGGATACAATTATGAAACGTGATCCATTATTTTTAACTTTATTAGAAAATGCTAATACAAATTTTAGCGGTTGGGATTTTTCTTTTATTTCAGAAACGGGTCGAATGAAGAGCGAGCCTTTATCGTGGTCATATGGCAGTACAGCTTTCCAGCTTATGCAGCATGCAGAATCAACGCTCGATATGGGGACTGGCGGCGGAGAGTTTTTATCTAAGTTACAACCGTTCCCGTCAACTATTTATGCTACTGAGGGCTACGCTCCAAACGTGCCAATTGCTCGAAAGAAATTAGAGCCTTTAGGGATTACTGTTGTAGAGGTGAGCGATGATACTGCATTGCCATTTCAAGATGGTCAGTTTAATCTAATCCTAAATCAACATGAATCATATGCTGCTTCTGAAGTAAAAAGAATCCTTTCTCCTAATGGAACATTTCTGACACAACAAGTTGGCGGTCTTGATTGCGCGGAACTTAATGAGCATTTAGGCTCACCGCTAAATAGCGAATTTGCAAGTTGGTCGCTTGAAGCGGCATGTAGTGAGTTAGAGGAAAATGGATTTACTATTTTAGAAGAAAAAGAAGAGTTCCCTTTTCAACGCCTTTACGACATTGGTGCAATCGTCTATTATTTAAAAGCGATACCGTGGCAAATTCCTGATTTTACTGCCGAAAGGTATTATGCGGAATTATATCGTATACATGAAATCATCTTACAAAAAGGTTATTTTGATGTGAAACAACATCGTTTTATAATTAAGGCCATTCGCAGTTAATCATGGAGCATATGAAAAAGAGATGGATCTACCATCTCTTTTTTTGTTTTCATTCAATATTTTCTGTATTTAAACACTTCGTTTCACAGTAATATCCTTTGCCACCAACATAAACTTTTTCTATTTTATTCTCGCTATCGGTTGCTAATTTAACTAATATTTCGGAAGGCGAGTGTAAAGAATAACCTTGTTCAAATACATAGACTTCTTTTTGTAAGTAGTGCTGTTCATAAAGGTAGCAAGCTAATGCACCGTTTGAAGTTCCAGTCGCTGCTTCTTCATTGATGTCATATAGTGGAGCAAAGTTTCTGCATATTATTCGATTGTCATTAAAAGTATATAGATGCATCCCGACAACATTATAATACTTGCTGATTTCTTTAATTTTTTCAAAATTAGGTTGTAGTGTATGTAATTGTGTTTCGCTTTTTATAGGAATTAAAATATCTTTTAAGCCTGTGGAGACAATTTGAATTGGGTATGTATTGTCTATATCTTCAATGTCAAAGCAGTCGATAAACTCATTTGGAGATATAACATCATAGAATATCGGTTCGTTTTGTTCCATGAATATGATGTCATCTTTTATGGTAATAGTAAGAACACCGCTGTTCGTTTCAATCGTATAGCGATTCTTGAAAAGTTTATTTACGTGCATCAGTATCGCGAAAGAGCCAATTGTGGCATGACCACATAAATCAACTTCCTCTTTTGGTGTAAAATACTCAATTTTATAATCAGCAACTTCAGATTCTGATATAAATGCGGTTTCCGCATAGCCCAGTTGTTTGGCTATTGCCATTTTTTGAGTAGTGGTCAATATGTTCTCCATAAATACCACTCCTGCTTTATTTCCGCCTTTATGATCCTTGCTAAATGCACTTGCAACATAAACAGATATTTTCATAAGATACCTTCCTCCCCTATAATAAATTGTAGCATAGAACGTACTACATATATATATTGTTGGATAAATTAGCCATAAAGCAAGAGACAAACTATTTTTTAGCATCTGAACTCTCCAAAAATATTTTGTCTACAGTCTGAAAGATGGATCTACCATTTCTTTTGTAATAATCATACCTTCTATTGCTAGAGTCTCTTTAGCTGCCTCGAAAGCTTTATTTAGTTCTTCCTCGCTTTTGAATGCCATAATTTAAATTATCTCCTTCACATCATTTTATTTACTCTTTCAATACGAGAAAAGTAATATCATCCCATTTTTCATCTAATTTTAAAGTAGTCTTTTCAATACTAGCTCCAGTTAACAGATCATATCCTTCAATCTCAGCTACCAATTGTTTCTTTTTACTCTTTGGATTCATATCTTTGTATAAGATATACACCTTATTACCATGTACTTGTATATTAGAAATCCCTTTATCCTCTCTATTGATTTTTGTATTTTTATCACTTTGTAATGAATATGTGCGTATGATGTTCAAATTCTCATCTAACTCTTTCATTTTCTCATCATTATTTAAAACATACACCTTATTATCAATCACCTGCACTAGAACAGGTATGAATTGTTTTTCGTCTAATATCGTTTCTTTTTCTACTACTCTAGTCTTCGTATTTACCATAATTAATTTAGGTGGTAACTTTTGATTCACATTATCACTTAATACAAGTAATAATTTATCTTTATACTTTTGAAAAATTACTTTTTGAGCAGTTGGTGCAAAATACACGTTTTCATTAGGAATTTCAAATTCATTCGTTTTTTTATTTGTGGCCAAATCTATTTCTGAAATATATACTTTGTCTAGCGTTTGTGAAAATGCGTACATGTTATTCTCAATAATATGCGCTCCTTGGATCGTTCCCTTTAGTTCTACACTTTCTTGCCTTTTGTCACTATCTTTCCAATATACAAGTTCACTTATATATTCCTTTTTTTCATCTACCAATCCAATATTTACATCATAATATACATACCCTTGCTCTGCATGGATGAAATATGCCCCTGCATTTACATCTTGTAATTCTTTAGGTCTATTTATCTCTTGTATCTTGCCTGTCTTATCAATAGCATAATGATTGTTATTTCTATTTGATGAGAAGTAGTACCCCTTTTCATCTTTTGCGTTACTCATCATACTTTGGCCATCTACTTCTATTTTACTAATTTCATTTCCTTTTTTATCATACGCATATATGTAACCACCATCTTTCATTGCATTTGAATAGGAAACAAGATAATCTGCTTTTTGAATACCTTTAAGTTCTTTATCACTTTTCCAGCAAGCTACAAAAAGAAACATCGTACATATGACAATTATGCCTAATGAAATATATTTCTGAAACATATCATCACCTCGCATATATAATGAGAGCAATCAACATTAAAATGCTGATTGCTCTATAAAAATATTATCTACTAGATTATAAGAGTGATGTTTTCATACCTTTTTCTATTGAGAAACGACTTGTTTTTCATACCGTTTGTTCGCATCATCTTCCGTCAACAATGCAGTTGTGTAATTAATAATATTTCGGTTATCATATGTGAATATATGCTCTAATTTGTTATCTTCCGTTAATACTATTGGTAAGTATTTTGGTAAATTGCTAACTACACCTCTATTATCACAATTTAATATCCAATCGATTTCTTTCCATTCTAATAATCCTTCCGCCGTACTTAATGGTGTGTCCATATGTACTCCATCTGGCAAATCAGCAAGAAATACATACATTCCTTCACTACCCCGGGGCTCATCCTTACTTTTAAAAACCACATTCCCTTTATACGTTACACTTGGAAGATCTATGCCTGTTTCCTCCAGCGTTTCTCTAATGATTCCTTCATATGGCGTTTCATTATCTTCAATTTTTCCTCCAACGCCATTCCACATTCCCATATTTGGCTTTTTATTTCTATTCAATAAGAGTATTTCATTTCCTTTTCTAATGAAGCAAATTGTGTACTTATACATACGTTCATTTCCTTTCATTTACACATGAGTTATTTAGCTTATTTTTAAGTAAAAACACTCGCCTTACAATTCCTTACTACATAATATATAGTACAACTTTCATACGTAAACATTTTACGTAAAGCGAAAGAATCCTTTTTAGAAAGGAGAATTAACATCGATACTATAAGCAATGAATTTCTAAAACTTTATTACGACAGCAACGTTTGGTTACATGATACACACTGGCTCGGGGTTCCAATCTGTAAACTTCCCTCTGACCTTTTTTTGTACCAGGAGATCATTCATGAATTAAAACCCGATTTAATTATTGAATGTGGAACCTTCTATGGTGGTAGCGCACTATATTTAGCTTCTATGTTAGATCTAATTGGAAAAGGTCATGTACTTACTATCGATATATTCCCACAACCAAATCGGCCGTCACATAATCGGATTACGTATTTAACAGCTTCTTCTGTTTCTGTACAGGCCGTCCAAACAATTTTAAGTATGCGCAAACCTGATGATGTGATTTTAGTTATTTTAGATTCTAATCATAGTAAAGAACATGTCTCAAAAGAACTTTTACTTTACAAATCTATTGTAACAAAAGGCAGTTACTTGATTGTAGAAGATACAAGTATTAACGGAAATCCCCTCTCTCCTGATTGGGGCCCTGGTCCAATGGAAGCTGTAGAAGAGTTTTTGACTAAAAATAACAATTTCATAATCGATGAATCCAAGCATAAGTTTTTCATTTCATTTAATCCAAAAGGTTATTTAAAGAAGATAAAGTGAAACTTTAATAAGTGGGGTTTTGTATAACCCCACTTATTCTATGATCTTCATTTTTGAAAAAGGATAATATACAAATTCCACTTTACCTATTATATTATCTTCTTCAATATATCCTAGGCCATTTCGACTATCTCTACTAAGTTCACGATTATCTCCCATTACAAATAACTTATTTGGCGGGATTTTTGTCTTTTGAAAATTATAAAACACTTGCGTATTATTGAATAAATCTTTATTTGTATACGGTTCTTCTTGCTTTTTATCATTCACATATACTGATCCATTCGTTATGTTAATTACGTCACCAGGAAGTCCTATTACCCGTTTCACATAATATTTCGACTCATCCTCTTCCTTTATAATGACAATTTCTCCGTGCTCTAAATTAGAAAAATGTACTGCTGCTTTATTTACAAATACGTAGTCTTCTTCATATAAAGTCGGTTGCATCGATTTTCCTTCCACTTTACATAAAGTAAAAGAATGATAGGCTACTACCAAAACAAACACGAAGAGTATGTATTTCCCCCAGCCTCTTTTAATCTCCTGTTTCATATCCATTCCCACCTTGTTTAAACGCTTTTTAACTCAAAAAATATATCACTGCACAATATGTCTCCATGCAGTGATACTATTTTTACTGGGCCTTGTTCGGCTGTTCTACTGGGACTGGATTTCCACCCGCTCTTTTCGTTTTCAATTCAAAATACGCATCCAAAATCTCTTTACCAATCGCGGAATTAATTCCTGATTTGTCATCATTCACCCAAGGTACAACAACTGAAAAAGCTACTTCCGGATCAGCATCATATGGTGCATAACCGGCAAGAGTTAAATTATAACATTTTTTTCGGTTATTGTTTTCATCTCTTCCAATATCACTTTCTCCACCGTATACAGTTTCAGCTGTTCCTGTTTTTCCAGCTGGTTTATACGGTAATCCTTTAAATGTTGCCGTACCTGTTCCGTCAGTTTCTTGAAAAACTCTTCTAAATCCTTCTTTTACATGATTAATGTATGAAGTGTCCATATCCACTCGATTTAAAATAACTGGTTCAATAGACCGAACAACTTTTCCAACATCCTCTGGTCTATGTGGTTGCTCTCTCACTTCTTGTACAATTTGTGGTTTCATTCGGTAACCACCGTTTGCAATTGTTGACATATATTGAGCAAGCTGAAGCGGCGTATATGTATCGTACTGTCCAATCGCATAATCAAGTAAAAAACCAGGTATGTCATCCGTTCTACCCATTTGACCAATCGATTCATTCGGTAAGTCAATTCCAGTCGGTACACCTAATCCAAACTGTCTAAAATAGTAGCGCATTTTATTAAATGTCTCTTTTTTAATATCTAGCGGATTGTTTGGTACATAATTTACACCTGCCATTTTTAATGCTGTATTAAACATATAAACGTTTGATGAAACTTGTAAAGCTCTTAAATCATCAATATCACCAAAATCTTTCCACGATTTCTTTGGCTTGACACTTCCTTTAAAATACATTGGTGCATCAAAGAAATGCGTATACGGCTTAATTGTTTCAGTTTGATATCCGGCTAATAACGTAGCCCCTTTCACGGTTGACCCTAATTCATAAGAACTTGTCATCGTCCCTAAAGCGAAGTCTTCTATTTGCATTCCGCCATCTTTATTTACAATTTTCTTTCCTGCCATTGATAAAATTTGGCCATTTTTCGGGTTCATCATTACAACGAACGCACGATCCATCATCGGCTCTGCAGAATGAAATGCTCGTAAATTCTTTTCAAGACTTTCCTCTACTTTTTTCTGTAACTCCATATCAACAGTTAACATTAAATTATTTCCGCTTTTTCCTTCAGTCACTTTTTCCGTCCGAATAATATTTCCTGCTTTATCCGTAATATTTTTAGACTGTTCTTTCGTTCCATGTAACGCATCTTCGTACTGTTTCTCGATGTAGCTCTTACCAATACGGTCATTGCGGTTATAATCACGCACTAAATAATAATCTAACTGTTCTCTTGGCAAACCCTCATTTTCAGTAGAAACGCTACCAAGAATAGAGCGAAGTATTTTATCATTTGGGTATTCACGTTCCCAATCCACTGTCGTATCCACTCCTGGTAAACTTGCCAATCTTTCACTTACGATTGCATATTCATTTTGACTTACATCTTTTTTAACAATTTGCGGCGTCATTTTATATCCCGCATTCATCCTACTTTTAATTGCTAGTACTTCTAAGTCCTCTTTTGAAAGTTCGCTTAATTCTTCTTGCGTAATTCTTTCTCGGCGCAACTCTTCTACTTTTTTATCTAATTCTTTCCCTTCTATCTCTTGCTTCCTAAATGTACTCTCATCTTCTTTCGTCACTTTTTCTGCTGCTCGTTTTTCGTTTAACTGCATCCAAAAATCTTTTTTATCTGTTTCTGTCAACTTATTTATATCTTCTGGCGACATTTCAATTAGCTGGGCTAAATTTCTTGCAACTTGTAAAACTTCTTTCGAATCTACTCCTTTCATTTTTGTATATGTAACGGTTCGTAGTGGTTTGTTATTTACAATCACTTGACCTTGCCGATCAAACATTTTCCCTCTAGGAACAGGAGTGCTTACCGTTACATCTTCCTTTTTGTTTACTTCATTTCTATACGTTTCTCCATCAATGATTTGTACTTTACCTAATTGAATTATAATAGCTGAAAATAAAAGAAAGACGATAAAAAATAGTACATTTAATCGAAAAGGAATATGAGTCTTTTTCTTTTTCGATTGTTTCTTCTGCTCCTTTTTCTGTCTCATTTCGCTCCCTCGCTTCATTCTATTAACATTTCTACGCAAAATCATTATGTATCAAATTTATTTATATGATATATATAGAATTTTATATTAATTACTAAAGAAATAAAAGATTTAATTTTCAGTATTTTAATTATATAACCTATTTATTACCATTCCCTTATTAAGGAATAACATGAATGTTATTCAAACAAAAAACTGAGGTGTTCTCTATACACCTCAGTTTTTTCGGTAACTTATTTCATTGAAGATAACCCTTCAACAAATTCACCAATCTTATTTTGAAAAACAAAATCAAAGTTATATTCTTGCCCTGTTAACTCTTCATTTACTAAGATGGTTGTTGCGCCTACTTCTCTTTTTGCAATTTGCGGGAATGAAGCGACAGGTTGCACTTTTAATGACGTTCCCATAACGAGAAGCACATCTGTTTCGTATAAACGTTTTATCGCATTTTGATATTGCGGCAATGTATCTCCATATAACACAACGTCTGGATTTAAAATGAAATTACACTTCTCGCAGCGAGGCACTTCATGATCAATCATATACTGCAAATCATACCCCTCTTTACACTTCGGACAATGTGCTGTTTGAAGCGTTCCATGTAAATCAATGACATGTTTACTACCACCTAATTGATGTAAACCGTCAATATTTTGCGTTAAAATCGTAATATCTTTTCCTTGTTCTTCTAATTCAGCTAAAAAGCGATGGCCACGATTTGGTTTGTATTGATGAAACGTATTAATTTGAAAGATTTCTTTATAATGCTTCCAAAATTCTTTCGGGCTTCTATTATAATATCCCCTTGATAAATACATCTCCACATTCGCATTAGCATACAATCCATTTGCTGAACGAAAATCTGGGATACCACTTTCCGTACTTGCTCCTGCGCCTGTTAACACTGTAATTTTCTTCGCTTGCTCTAAAATTGAGCGTACTTCTTCAAATTGCACAAAAATCACCTCTATGTATATTGCTATACTTATTATACCAGTTGTTTACAGGAGGTGTTGTATGATTCGATTTATTTAATGCGTCGTACCCCCAATTTCAACAATATCCACCTCAACTGTCGTCGTTACCGCAACTGCCAATTCTATCCCTTTACGAATAGTAGAAAGAGACATACTCGGTTGACCTGAATAATTACTCGCTTGTTCTGGTAAAAACGGTATATGAACAAATCCGCCTTTTATTTTCTTATCCTGTTTCTCTAGTTCACGCATGAGTCCGTAGAATAAATGATTACAAACGAATGTACCTGCTGTTTGTGAAACGGAAGCTGGTATGCCTTCTTCTTGAAGTCTTTTTACAATTGCTTTCATCGGAAGCGTAGACCAATAGGCAGCCGGTCCTTCTTCTACAACCGGTACATCTACCGGCTGATTCCCTTCATTGTCAGCAATTCTTGCATCATCAATATTAATTGCGACACGCTCTATCGTAATATCTGGTCTGCCTCCAGCTTGTCCAATACATATAATCATTTCAGGGTTTAGTTCTTCTATATACTCTTTTAATACACTGATTGATTTTTGGAATACAGTTGGTACTTGTTTACTAATAATCTTGTATTCTCCGATTGTTTTTTCATGCAAACTTTTTGCGACTTCCCAAGCTGGGTTGATGCTTTCTCCGCCGAACGGATCAAATCCTGTTAGTAATACTGTTTTCATAATTTTATCCTCCTCATTAGAAACGATATACAAGGCCGTACATAATAAACATATTTATGATAAAGATTGAAAGAGCAATTGGTACTTGTGCTTTAATAACTGCATTTTTATCCTTTAGTTCTAAAAGCATCGCCGGAACGATATTAAAGTTTGCTGCCATTGGAGTAAGTAGCGTTCCGCAATATCCAGCAAACATACCGAGCGCTGCCATAATCGCTGGATTCCCGCCGTGCATTTGAACAATTAAAGGTAAGCCAATTCCACCAGTAATAACGGCAAACGCTGCGAATGCATTTCCCATTACGACTGTAAAGAGCATCATTCCTAAACAATATGCCATAACAGCTACAAACGGATACTCTGTCGGTAACACTTGTCCAACTAAATCAGAAACGACTTGTCCAACGCCAGACTTTGCGAAAATACCGCCAAGTGCCGCTAACATCTGTGGTAAAATAACAGCCCAGCCGACAGCTTGTAATAGTCTACTTCCTTCTTGAACAGGCGTTGTTATTTTCGATTTTGTAATACGCATCGCCGCAACGAATGCAAGTAATGCCCCTAACGCTAATGCGACTAGTGTTACTTTATCTGGATCAACAAGGGAGACATTTCCCCATTTGATTTTTCCTAACGTTAACGTACCGATAATTGTAAAAATAGGAATTAATAGTGCAGGCATAAAAATTTTATTTTTTAATTTCTCAGCATGTTTCACACGTTCTTGCACTGGTACTTCTTTCTCCTCTGATTTTGTTACTTTGTTTAGTGAAGCTAACACGACCATAGCGAGCACGATACAGCCAACGTAAAACGAAGGGATTATATTTCCGAATAAAAACGTAACTGCAAATAACGCCCAAAATAAGCTAGAACCAAATCGATTTGGATGTTCACGATCAAATGCAATACGAACAGCGATAAAGGCAACGATTATACCTAATACGTAATAAATTGTATCCATTGTGATAATGTTCATTTTATATTGCCTCCTTCTCTTCTTTTTCTTTTGATTCCATCGTTTTCGCTATATATTTATCAAATCTTCTAAATCTGATCCAGCTTACAATCAGTGCAGATATTGCGGTTGGAATACCCCAGAGCGCCATATCCCACACACCGACATGCATACCTACTGAATCGAAGAATCCTTTCATTAATAAAATCGCACCAGTTGCGATAAAAATATCTTCTCCGAAAAACCAAGCTGTATTTTCCGCAGCTGCTGCGTTTGCTTTAATCTTTTCTCTTAACTTTTCAGGGAGCTTACCGTATTTGCCTTGCGCAGCCCCTTCTGCCATCGGTGCAACGAGTGGTCTTACGGTTTGCGCATGACCACCAATATTCAGTCCAAGTGCTGCTGATGATTCTCTTATCGTAAAATACGACATTAATACTCTTCCAGTTGTTGCGCCTTTTGATTTCGTTATTAGTGCTTCTGCTCTTTCTTTTAAACCGTAACGCTCTAAAATTCCGATTACCGGTAAAGTTAATATAATCGGCATAGACATATATCTATTTTCTATGAAAAATTTACCGAACATGCTAATTACATCATAAAAACTTAATCCTGAAACCATACCCGTAACAATACCAGCGACCATAACAACTAACAGTGTATTTAGCCTAAATAAAAAACCCACTGCAACAAGTAATATCCCGATTAATTTAATCATTTCTAGCACTTCCCCTCATTTTTCATTTCGGTGCACATATAGAAATCTCATTAAGTTCGAATGTTCTGTATATTTTTCCCGCAAACTGGACTGCTTTCTCTCCATCGCCATGTAAACAAATCGTTTGTGCGTGAACTGCTACTTTCTCTCCGCTCACCGCTCTTACATAGCCTTCTTTCACCATTTGAAGCACTTGCTTTATCGCTTCTTTTTCATTTTTTATAAGTGCATTCTCTTCTGTCCGGCTCGTTAATGTTCCATCTTGCTTATACGTACGATCTGCAAAAGCTTCTTGTACGAGAGTTATATTGTATTTTTCTGCAGCCTGTATAAATGCCTCGCTATTTGCTAATCCGTAAAGTAATAGATTAGGATTACTATGATAAATTGCCTTCGTGATTGCATCTGCAATTTCCGGATTTGTCGCCGCCATATTATATAGGGCACCGTGCGGTTTTACATGATGCATTTTCCCGCCTGCCGCTTTCACAAAAGCGTCTAATGCACCGATTTGATATAAAACGTAATCGTATACTTCACTTGCTGAAACATTCATGTTTCTTCTTCCAAATCCAATTAAATCAGGAAAACCAGGATGCGCGCCAATTGCTACGTTATGCTGCAGTGCCTTTTCGACCGTTTTCCTCATTACAGTCGGATCACCTGCATGAAAACCACAAGCAACGTTTATAGATGAAACGAATGGTAGAATTTCATCATCATTCCCCATTTTATATGCTCCAAAACTTTCTCCTAAATCACAGTTTAAATCAATTGCCGTCACGATATTTCCCTCCTACTGTCAGCTTCGTAAAGTGATGAATTTCTTTAATAGATTCATATTTACTTCTTGTTCTATGTACAATTGTTCCGCTTCTTCAAGCGTAATTTTCTCAAAAGAAACGTAGTCCCCCGGTTTTAATTGAGCAAGAAGTGGTAAATCTACTGAAATAATATTTCCCATTCTCGGATAGCCACCTGTCGTTTGCCTATCTGCCATTAATATAATTGGCTGTCCACCATTTGGAACTTGAATGGTTCCGAATGTAACAGGACTCGATAAAATCTCTTTTTCTTCCACTCTATTTAAAACTTCTCCTTCAACTCTATAGCCCATACGGTCAGCGTAATTAGATACTTTATACTCTTTCGTAAAAAATGCCTGTATACTTTCTTCTGTAAATTGATCATATTCAAAATTAGTTATGACGCGAAGCTTAGGGTACTTCTTATACTTTGGCAGTATGCTTTTGCTAATTGCCCATTTCGTTTTTATTCGCTCATCCTTTTGTAAGTCTTGAATGAAACGACTCGCTATTTCTGAGTGCGTACCAATTTGAAAATAATCCCCTTTTTTCAGCATCCTTCCTTCAATTCCACCTATTGCAGCACGTATGTAAGTACTTTTGCTTCCCATCGTACGATCAATATGTATACCACCTGCAAAAGTCACATACGCTCTGCAACCACTTTTCACTTTTCCAAAGCAAAGCATGCTACCTTCTTCTGCTAAAATGGGACGCCATAATGGAATACGCTCCCCATTCAATAACGGCTCCATATTTGCTCCGCCAATCGCGAGTAAAGTCGTTTTCTTTATTAACAATTTAGGTCCCATAATTGTCATTTCAAGTCCTGCTTCATTCTCTTCATTACCGACCAACATATTGATCATCCGAATTGCACTTTGATCCATAGCCCCGCCAACTGGTACACCATATTGTTGATAATGAGACCGCCCTAAATCTTGGACTGTTGTAAACATCCCTGCATGTAAAACCTCTACATCCATTTTTTAGCCCCCTCAAGTGATACGTACTCTTCCTTCGTTATTGGGATAAATCGTAAATACATACCGCTTTGAATATAGGTTGGTGTTTCTTCTTCTGGATTAAATAAGGAGATCGGAGTTCGGCCAATAATATTCCATCCACCCGGCGTTTCAAGCGGATATATACCTGTTTGATTTCCGCCAATACCTATCGAACCAGGAGGTATTTTTAACCGTGGCGTTTCTTTTCTAGGTGTTTCTAGTTCTTTTGATAGTCCTCCTAAATACGGGAATCCCGGTGTAAAACCTAACATATATACAAAATATGTTGTTTCACTATGTATACGAATAACATCCTCCGCTCGTAATCCTCTACAATGTGCAACCTCTTCTAAATCAGGTCCATATTCTCCCCCGTAGCAAACAGGTATAGAAATATGTTTCACATCCTGATTTAATTCTTCTTGATACGAATTACAAAGCTCCTGTATATACCGGCAAACGTAATGATATGACCCTTCACTTCTCCCATTTCGCTTCCATACTTCGTATACATTGTAGTAGACAGCTAATGACGTAAAAGATGGTACACACTCAACCATTCCTACAAACGGATGCTGCCTCAACGCTTGAAACAATCGCTGCACTTTTTCGTATACATCCATCCCGATTTCTTCACCAAATGTAACAATCATTGCTTGATCCCCTAATGCAGAAAATTTCATCCCACTCCCTCTTTCTATGCCAAAAAGCCGAGTTCTTTCGAAATGCGATGTGCTGTTTCTTTCACTTTCGCAATAAAATATGAAATATTACTTTCGCTGTACTCAATTGCTAATCCCGAAATACTAATACCTGCTACAACCGTTCCATCATTTGCAAAAATGGGCGCTGCTATAGCCGCTGTATGATTTTCTAACTCCGAGTAGCTAATTGTATGTCCTTCCTTTTTCGCCATTTGCAACACTTCTAACAATTGTTCCTTATCCACAATTGTTCCATCTGCAAACTGTTTTAAATCCGTTTCCTCTATGTATTTCCGTTTCTCTTCCTCAGCGAAATACGATAGTAAAATTCTCGGACATGCACCCGCATAAAGTGGCGCTCTTCTTCCGACTGCCGTATACACGCGTACAGGCTGAACGCCTTCCATCTTTTCCACATAAATCGCGTCATTACCATCTTGAATAATTAAATTAACTGCCTGGCCTAAACTATCTCTAAGCTCTTTCATATATGGAATCGCAATATTCCTTACTGATAACCTTTGTGAAACAAGTTGACCAAATCGTAAAAAAACGACTCCTAAGCGATATCTTCCCTTCTCGTTTTTTTGTAAAAACTCCATTTCTTCTAACGAGCCTATTAAACGATAAACAGATGTTTTCGGCATATTTGTAAGCTGAACCATCTCTGTTAAACTTAGCTCTTCATGCTCATAAAACAATTCCAAAATATCCATTGTCTTAACTGCCGTTTTATTTATACTCATTCTATCTCCCTCTTGTTTCGAATTTCGGAACTTGAATTCCGTTTATCGAAACAAACATATAATTTAAAATTATAAAATATTCTTTCAATTCTATCAATATTTTTTTAAGCACATGACCCGATATATTTTGTCAGTAATTTAAAAAACATAAATAATGGAATGCATTTGTAAATTTTTACATCAAATTATTACATTTCCAGTATATTTAAATTATCATGATATATATAAACCAAAATATAGGGAGTGTTTCTTTTGAAAAAGCTACTAGTGATCCTTGCTATTATGTTATCTTTTTGTATAGGTTATAATGTGACATTTGCAACAAACGAGGATACGAAGCTAAACTCTCAAATTGAACAACGTGTCATAACTAACGAAGACGTTGCATTTTTCGGATCAACCACTTATAATTTCAACTATTTTAATGGAGATAACTTAAGCGTTCTTGTACAAAATACAGGTGATTCTCCTTTTAGTTATACTTTGTATAACGCTAAAGGTGCTTGGATGATTGACGGAACTTTAAAACCTGGGGAACGAGCGATAAGTGAATTTAGTGTTCACGAATAACAAAGTTGTTAAAAAATAATAAAGTCATTTCAAAAATAAAATAGATTTTCAAAAAAATGGTATTAATTAGAATTTATACTCTTTATCCTGTATGATAAAATAAGGATATTCTTATATCCTTATTTTTAATAAAAGGGGAAGGTAGGAGGAGTTGTCATGAAAAACTTAAAAACGGCTATGACCTTGGTACAATCACATTTTAATGAAAATGAGATTATTGAAAATAGCCTATATGGAATGTTTCAATATCAAGTATTTGGTATGGGTGGTCAAAGAAAAGGGATATTGGTCGCTACAAATGAACGTATGTGTTTTTATACGAAATATTTAGGAAGTGAAACGTTTAAAGTATTTGATTATGCCAAAATTAATTCGATAGAGGTAGAAAAAGGATTATTAACAGGAAAGAAAATCATTTTTTATCATGATGGCGAACGTGAAGTGATGAATTTAATTGAAGAAGGTGACTTGGAGAGGTTTGCAGTATTTGTAAAAGAAAAAATTATGATCTTGAAATAAAGAAGTTTGTTTTTTAAATTTGCTTCTCAAATTAAACAATTATTTGCTAAAATCGAAAACAAAAAACAAATTTTTAATAACTGCAATAACCTCCCATCAAACAGTTTGATGGGAGGTTATTGCCTTTCTGAAGATAAAATTAAAGAGCTTTATTATCCTTATACATTTAGTATAAATTGGACTGATTGGCTTCCTGATGGTGAATATAAAATTATTTTTAGAAATAGAGACGGTTCACTTTCCAAGGTACATGTTGCTACAAAACTATCAGAATAAAAGTTACAATAAAAAAGTACGGAAGTTTATATTTGAAATAAAATTTGATCACCTTTCATTAATAACACTCATATAAAAGAAAATATAAAGAGCATGTATTGATTAATACATGCTCTTCTCATAGTTATTCGAAATATTTTTTTAACATGATTGATTGTTCCTTCGTACAACTAACAAGTCTATTAGTTACATATTACTTATTTTTCAAAATCGTTCTTTTAGCTTTTTTAATAATTCTACTAGTTGATTTTATGTCAGTATCCTTTGCCCATTCTTCACACAGGTTCATTACCCAATCCGGTTTCGTTTTACTTGCATCATTTAACCAGTTTCCAACCGAATCTTGTACATATTTTGATGGATCTGATTTAATTAAATTAAGAATGGGAAGTGCTTTTTCAGGTTCTTGTTTTAATATTTCAATATGTTTACTCCATACCCCTCGAGGACGAATAGATTCTACAGAGAACCTGCGAATATTCTCATCTTCACTTTTTGCCCATTCTACTAACAATTCCACACTTTCTTCTATATTTTGTGAAAGATTTTCTCTAATAGACATCCAAGCAATTTCTCGAACACCAAAATGATGATCCGCTGCGAAAGGTCGAATGTACGTTAATGTATCTTTTAGTGTATTATTTGATTTTTTATTCATAAACGCTGCCCAACATCGTACACTATCTGAAATATGATTAGATAATTTCAACAGTACATCTTCCTTGTTTCCTTCATTCTCTTTGAGTATAATTTCATCCAATAAAGTTCCTGTTATTCGTATGACTTTCATTCCTGTTTCAACGTTCTGTTTTTCTAATTCAGCTACTATACATTCCAAACTATTCTTGAGTCCTATTGAAGGTAAGACATTTTTAAGTAGTTCAATATGATTTATAGCTAGCCATTCTGTTAGATTAACACTTTCTATTTTCCCTTGCTGTAGTAATTGTAAGACCTCTTTAGGAATTTCGTTTACTTTTCTGGCTCCTTTCCTGTTTAAAATAACTTCTGCTTCTTTCGTTATCATTTAAATTCCCTCCTTGCAATACTATCTTCAAATAAACAGAGGCCATTTTGAAAAATAATAATCAAAATGACCTCTGTCTTTCTTAAATGAACATTCAGTTTTACAAAAAATGTGATTTAAATCCACCAGAAGAATATTTCTCCCATACTTGCTTTATAATGCTCTTACTTGTTTCAACGGCCAGAAAACAGCTTGTCCTTTTCCGACAATCTCATCTTCTGAAATGAATCCGAACATACGACCGTCTTTAGAAACTTCACGATTATCGCCTAAAACAAATACTTGGCCTTCTGGCACTTTCGTTTTCCCTGTGATTTGTTCTAACGTAAAGTCTGGAGTTAATACACGGCCCGCCGCTTTTTCTTTAAATTCTTTTAAATATGGTTCTTCCATCGCTTCACCGTTTACATATAAAACATCATTTTTATACTCCACTGTATCGCCTGGTAAACCAATTACTCGTTTTACTAAGTCGTATCCTTCTTTTCCGTGGAAGACGATAATATCAAAGCGATCTAATCCACTTATACTATAACCAATCTTATTCACGAGAACTCGTTCGTTATTTTCTAAAGTAGGCATCATCGATTCACCTTGCACTAATGAAGGTGTAAATAAAACACCGCGAATAATTACGATTAATACAAGGGTAAATCCTATCGTTTTAGCCCATGAGAATAATTCTTTCTTCGTATTTTCCTTCATCGTTTCTCCTCTTTCTTACGTGTTTATTTTATTATTTGAACTAATTCCTGTACTAAGTTAGGATCAATTTCAGAAAAACATGATTTGCCTTCTCTTACCGCTGTACCGACATGAGCTTGCGAAATTCCAGTTTCATCAAGCAATCGCTTTATATTTTCTTTCGTCACGCCAGCTCCAGCTACAAGTTGAATTTGACCATCGCTTACCTTTTGCATTTCTGTAAGCACAGGTATATTCTCTACTATATTTCCTTGTCCACCTGACGTTAAAACGTGAGTCACTTTATGAAACTTCTTTAAAGTTCCCATCGCTTCTACTGGATTTTCTATATCATCTATTGCACGGTGGTACGTTACATTTATTCCATCTACAACAGATAGTAAATCCGCTAATTTCTCTTCATCCACTTCATTTCGTTCGTTTAATACGCCTAATACAACACCAGCTGCACCTAACTTCTGCGCAATGATAATATCTTCCTTCATCATTTCAATTTCTTCTTCCGTATATGTAAAAGACTTCGCATGCGGACGAATCATAACGTGAATCGGTATATGTACTGCTTCTACCGCTTTTTTAATAAATGCATAACTCGGCGTTAAACCGCCTTCTGTATAAGATGTAATTAATTCAATTCGCTTCCCGCCAGCTCGTTCAATTCGTTTCACATCTTCTAAACATGTTGCAATAACCTCTAGCATGAGATGACCTCTTTTCGTGCTTTTTTCTTATTATAACATTAGTAAAAATAAGAAACCTAGCTTTCTCCTATAAAACTGTAAAAAGAAGAATGAAAAGAAAGATTTTTTCAATTGATGACGTTTATTGGTGATTTTATATTCTAAAAAAAGAGTAACCCCTAGAACTTCTGACTAGGTATCACTCCTTTTTATTTTAGTTATTTTTCTTTGTTACCTCATTATAATAGTGGCTAAATGCTTCTACTAATGCGTCAACTGACGCATACAATTCTTCTGGTGTATTATCTACCCCTCCCATTTCAATAAGTAAAGCATTTGGAGAAAGATCTTGATTATATACTCCGTTACCGCTTTTACGATCTTTAATAAAAATCCCTCGGCTTAAACCGTAATACTTCTCATCTAAATATGAATTTATTGCTGTTACTATTTTTTTATTTTTTTCAAAGTTAGGATTTTCTCGTCCTAAAATAAAATAGAGCCGTGCATAATTCTTTCCGTTAATATTTTTTGTTGTAGTATTTTTTCGCGCATCGTCCCTATGTAGGTCCATTGGAAACATAATATTTTTATCTTGTGCTAATTTATCTTGTAATATTTGACGGGATCCTTTGTAAGATTGGGCCCAATTTAAATTTTTATTTCGCAGAAAATCCCTCATATTTGTCGTATCATGTGAAACACCTATTCCTTTTTCTTCTAACTTTTGTTTTAAATAATTTCCAACAAACGTAATATTCACTTCATTATTTGTACTAGAAGCATCATCGGGTATAGTGGCACCTGGAATTAGAGGAATAAACGACTCCCAACTATGTGTATGATAAATAAAAACTTTATTTTCACCGTTATTTTGAGTATTTGAATTGTTTTCTTTCTCACTCTTTGGGTGTTTTATAGCAGTACCTTTATTTTTAATATTCTCTAATGGAACACTAGATTCTTCGGGAATGTTAGTATAATCCGTTCCCTCTCCAGCAATTAATATTTCCGAATAAAATTGATTCATATTTGGAAGTTCTCGAGTTAATAAACTTCGGAGATCATTTACATTAATATTTGTAGAAAGTGAAAGCAAAAAAGATTCCAAAGACGCTCGTCCTTTTTCTTTATGAAATTCTTCTGCAAAATAACGATTTTCACTTCCTATCATATACATAAGACCTTTAGTAGAATTCGTTCCCAATAACTGATTAATATAATACGATTTAAATACGTTTGAATTACTAGAAATGAAGAATGAAGTGAGAATACATATAATGGTGAATAAAATACATATCATTACATACTTTATATTAAATACTTTCAGTTTCACTTTATTCATTTTATATCTCCCTTCATTTACTATATTCTTACGCATATTTTTTAAGTAATATGATTAATAATTTAATAGAGCTGCCTCTAATTTGAAAATAGCAAGATGAAATCTATCAATTATAAAAAAAGAAGATCCTACAATAGGATCTTCTAACTTTTGACTAATATGTTTTTAACTACGACCGAAACGCCGCATCCGCCAGCATAGATAGTGTTGCATCATCCATCGGCGGATTGTGTAATCCTGCTCTGACGTTTAAATAGTAACGATGAAGCGGATTTTTTTCTGATAAACTTTTTGCTCCTACGATGCGCATTGCTTTATCAACAATTGATATCGCCGAATTCGTTACGGCATATTTCACTGCTGCTAGTTCGGCTTGCAGTGATAGTTTATCCTCTGCCTCATCGTACTTTTTCACAATTTGATATAAAAAGACGCGAGCTTGCATAAGCTCGAGTTCTAATTCTCCGACTAATCTTCTAACATTCGGTAATAAACTAATAGAATGGTTTAAACTATTTGGCTTGTATGATCCCGCAAACTGAACTGCATAATTTCTTGCTGCTTGTGCAATTCCTAAATAACATGCTGGTATATGTAGCAACCAGCCAATACCCTTTTGTTTCACTTTCCCGCCCTTTACATCTGTAAAAAAGCGACTTTCTATCTCTACATTTTGTAAGACAAGGTCATGACTAGCAGTCCCTCGCATCGCAACGCTATCCCACGTTTCTTCAATGGATACACCGAGTGTATTTCTTGGAATGACAAACTCACCAACTTCTTCTTTGCCTTCAATACTCGCTGAAATAATAAAATAATCAAGTACTGGCGCCATCGTTGTAAAAGTTTTCCTTCCATTTATTACCCACTTCTCGCCTTGTTGAACCGCTATTGTTTCTGGTTTACCGCCACGCGTCGGACTCCCTGTTTTTGGTTCTGTTGCTGCTCGGTTAAAGAGCGCACCATTACGCACTTCCTCGCAAAACCATTTGAACATCTCATCATTCCAAGAGCGATTTTCCGCTAGCTCTTTTACAATACCAAGATGCCAGCCAATCGATAATGCAGTAGCCCCGCAGCCTTCCGCGATTTTCTCTTGAAATAAAACGAAGTCATATAAAGAAATCGCACTACCACCAAATTCCTTCGGTAACGTTAATTTCGTATATCCGATATCTTTCAAATCATTTATATTTTCATACGGAAATGATCCTAATTCACTTAGTTGATGCTCCCTTTCCATGAACTTCGGAATCAATTTATTTATTTGTTCAATAATGAAAGATTGTTCTTCTGTTTCAACAAATGAGAGTGCCATACTATAATCTCCTTTATGCTCGATTCATAAACCGTTCATTTTGTCATTATGATTATATGAAGCTACCTCTCTATTGTTTCACTATTCCGATAAAAATACAATGTTTTTGACTAATAAGAAAAGTTCCTATTTAAAGATAGGTTCTATTCTTATTAGTCTCCCTTCAATGCCTTTAATGGCAACGAGGTTACATATCCAATGTACGAGAATAATTCTTTAAAGAAGAATGGTATTTCTGTATCTAACGTTTTATATGCTGATGTCGGCGTTGGTGAAGCATATGCTTCAATATTAATATGTTTTGCGATTCTCATTGCGCGTTTCATATGAAGTGGATCACTTACAATCGTGTATGTGTGTATTCCGTTCTCTATTCCAACTTCCTTCGCATTTTTTAAGTTTTCTTCAGTGAAAAGGGATTTAGTTTCTATTAAAATATCTTCCTCTTTTACACCTTGTTTCATTGCATATACTCTTGCAGTACGTGCTTCCTCAAGTTCTGCCTCGAACTTTGTACCACCTGTAAAAATAATCTTTTTAATGTTTCCGTTCTTATATAAAGAAATCGCATGATTAATTCTTTCTTTAAATACAGGAGATGGTTTTCCGTTCCAAGAAGCTGCTCCTAGTACGATACCAGCATCCGTTTTCACGCCATCATTTGTTTTAAAACGATAACTCCAAATATCATAAGCTGCATAACTTACATATAAAATAGCAGAACAAATCATTAGTAAAAATACTTGAAAGATTCGTCTTTTCTTACTCTTCTTATTTTCTTTCATTTGTAATTGCCTCCGTACATCATCCATACTTCTATAAAAAACATTTATATCAAATCGTTTTGTTTGAGTTTATTTAAAAGAAGGAACTTTACTTGTTATTTATGTATAAAAGGGTTTTCATTTAAAATTGAGGATTATCAATTCATTTTTATTTGCGGTTTTCATTACATGTTTTAAATTCATAAGTTTATTACCATACAACTACATTGTAACGAATTTTTTCTCAGAAGGGAACGATGAAACAAAAGGAATTAAAATAAAGTAGCATTTTGTAAGAAAAAAGGTATATTTTTCATGCCTCACAAACAATATACCTTTCAAAACACGAATTATAACTTTTCTTTATACAACTCTAATTTTTCTAACAATTGTTCTTTTACGCATGGCCATTCACTCGAGATAATACTGTACACCACCGCATCTCTCACATAACCATTCGGTAATTTTCTTTCATTTCTAAGCACACCCTCTTTTACTGCGCCTAACCTTTCAATTGCTCGTTGTGCTTTTTCATTTCTTGCATCCGTCTTAATTTGTACCCTCAGCATATGCAGTTTTTCAAAAGCATACTGGAGAAGCATATACTTACACTCTGTATTGATACCCGTACGTTGCACACTTGGATGATACCACGTTTTCCCTAACTCGACTGTTTTATCTTCTACTGAAATATTATATAGACGTGTACTTCCTACAATCGTATTCGTCTGTTGATCCACTACAACGAAAGGTATTTGCGTGCCCTTTCCATAACCTTGTATCGCTTTTTGAACATATTGCTGCATATCTTGAACACTATCCATTTTAGAGATTAAATACGCCCAAATATCCCGATTTCCTTCTACAATCGAAAACAAAGTTTCGACATCATCACTATCTATTAACCGTAACTTTGCTCTTTCGTGAATGATTTCCATTTGTAAGCCCCCTTTGTTGTTACTATATCACACGAAATAAAAACGTATTATAAGGATAATTGAATGAACTCTCCTCGTATAAGGTGTGAAGGCTCATCAATAATCGTTAATATCGCACCAATAAAAAAGAATTTTTGAATAATTTCCAAAAAATACTATATAATAATAAGCGGGAGGGGATAAACATGCTAGATCAAATTACTTGGGGAACGCCAGGCAGCTTATTATGCTTATCTTTTTTGCAGGATTAGGAATCTTCTTAAGAAGTATTACGTCATATTCAAAAGATAAATAAAAGTATCCCCAAACTTGAAAGTTGTACATTTTCACGTTTGGGGATATTTGATTTTCTTAGCTTGATAATGATGTGGGAATACCCCACTTTTAAAAACTTTAAAGTAACAAATAAGCAAGCGGCGTAATAATAAGTAAAGTTAATATCGTTCTTTGTACGTAGAGAATAATAAGTTCTGATACTTTTAACGGAATATCTGTCGATAAAATACAAGGAATGGAAGCTGAGAAAAACAATATAGATGATACCGAAACAACCGCAATGACAAACTTTGTCACAAGTGGTGCACTTACAACTAAAAGAGAAGGTAAAAACATTTCTGCGATACCAACGGATGCCGCTTTAGCAGCTAGTTCTGCTTCTGGTAATTGTAATAGCCATGTAAATGGATAGAAAATATAACTGATCCAATCAAATATTGGCGTGAATTTCGCTAATACGATACCAATTAATCCTACTGACATAATAGATGGTAAAATTCCCATCGTCATAATAAAACCATCTTTTAAATTCACTGCGATATTTTTCATAATACTCGGTGCAGATTTCGATACTTCTAACGCATCTTCCCAAGCACGTTCCAACATTTTTTCTTTATAAGCAGGTTCTGGAAACCCTTCTTCTGTTACATATGTATCTGGTTTTCTACTAAGTGGTGGGATTCTTACGGTGATAGCAGTTACGATGAATGTTACAACAAGAGTAGTCCAAAAATAAACATTCCATAAATGCATAATGTCTAATGTTTTTGCGATGATGATCATAAACGTTGCGGATACTGTAGAAAAACCTGTAGCGATAATAGCTGCTTCTTTTGTCGTATACTTCCCTTCTTTATACACGCGATTTGTAATTAATAAAGCCAACGAATAACTCCCCACAAAGGATGCAACCGCATCAATTGCTGACCGTCCTGGTGTTTTCCATAACGGTCTCATAATTGGACGGCAAAATGTACCGATAAATTCAAGTAATCCATACCCGACTAATAACGCTAAAAAAGCCGAACCGATTGGCACGAGTAAACTTACCGATATTACTAGTTTTTCATACAAAAACGGCCCTACATCTTGTGCAAAGAACCAAGCTGGCCCTACTTTCAAACAATATAATACACCAAAAACGACGCCAAATACTTTTAAAATAGAAAAACAAATGTCTACGATAGATGCATTCCATTTTTTCGTATAAAACGGATAAATCGCACCCATTATCATAACGAGTAGTGCGTAATAAGGTACTACGCTCGGAACCGAAGTTCGAATCCATGATACGATCTGATCAATCATAATGGACGAAGCACCATTTATCGTAACTGGTACGAAAAACATAAACAGCCCAACTAGACTAGCGAGTATAAACCGAAGAATGACTCTCTTCTCACTCCCTGTCTTAATTACATTCCTTTTTAATTCAATTTCACTCAAAATTCGACACCTCCTATTATCTAAATATTCTGTATAATTATATTAGATTCCTTCTTTCAATTTCTAATATTTAATCATATGAAAAAGCCTATATTGAAATAGGCTTTTTCTATTACCTCTCATAATCATCCACAATCTCTTGAATGACACGATACGATTCTTCTGCCACTATCTTATTACTAATCTTATTCGCATCATATGTAATTAACGCCTTCCAAAGTGCCCATCCTCTCGCCCTATTCCACGTTTCTTCATCTATGCACAATACTTCTTTAAATACGTTTCTACTATTCTTATCAAAAAACGTCCAAGCCATCGCCGCATCGCAAGCAGGATCCCCTACTCCTAAAATACCAAAATCAATTACGGCACAAAGCTTTCCATCCTTAACGAGTAGATTTCCTGGTGCAACATCTCCATGAACCCAAACTGCTTTACTCTCCCACGTTGACTGAAGTGCTACATCCCAAAGGTGCTTTAATACTATTTCATCAAAAACATTCTTATTATTTTCAATAGCATCTCTCGCCTCTTCATCATATACAGATATAAGCCCGCCTCGGTAAAAATTATGTGCTCCAGCTATGGGTCCATTACTCGCATCAATGGATTGCAATTCCACTAAAAATGATCCTAAGTCCGCCGCAAATTCATTTAGGTCACGAACATTTTGTTTCGTAACAGTATCTCCTTCTATCCACTTATTTATAGACCAAGGCCACGGATACTCTTCAGATGGATTTCCTTTCGCAAGTGGTGTAGAAATCGGTAAAGAAAGCTCCTTACTTAATATAGGTAGCCACTTATTTTCTTTCTCTACTTGCGGTGCATATGCTGCATCACTTGGCAATCTTACACTCATCTCATCCCCTAGATGAAACGTTCTATTATCATGCCCACTAAACTTTACAGGCTTCACCTCTAAATGTGCCCATTTAGGAAACTGTTCCCCTATCAACCTTTTAACTAAATCCTTATGAATTTGATTCATTCACTTACCCCCTTCTCTTTTGAAACTTACTAAGTCCATCTGTACTCCCAACATATTCAAAACCATTTTTCTTATAAAAATCATTCAACGTAAGATTATGTCCCACACAATCTAGTTTCAAAAACTCTTTTTCATGTTGTACATTCTCTTCTATCCACTGTAAAATCCATTCTCCAATCCCATTCCCCTTATACTTCCGGTTCACCGCAAATCTATGAATATATAATGAATTAGAAACTTCCTCTTTACCAAAAATACGTTCATCCCATTCATTTTGTTTAGGTGATACCGTAACCGTACCGACAATTTCCTCTTCTTTTATTACAACATACGTATATTTCTCTTTTATGCCTTCTAATATTTCAGCCGTAGCCTCTCCGCCTAACAGATACTGCCACTGATCCACTTCTTTATGTTGTAGCCACTCTGCTACTTCTTTTAATAGAGTGGTAATGCTATCGCTTTCCTCTTCCGTAGCAGTTCGAATTGTATATTCTTTAACTGTATTTCTCTCCATATTGCCGTTCCCCTTCATATGTTTACTTTTCTCTTTATTAATTTTCATTTTATACCAAAATTAATAACTACACCTTCAAAATACCTATTTTACAGCTTTTATTCCACCAAAAAACCGCCTCACTACTAGTGAAACGGTTTTAATTCCTTCAACATTCACTTCGTCTTCACAAAATAATATAAAAACCACACCGCATGATTTTGTTCATCGGCAGCTATTCTGCGCAATAACTCTTTCATATGTGCATCCGATGTTTCATCTGAAATTTCCAAATAAAAATCAACTGTCTTCTGTTCATCTTGTATTGCAAATTCTAGTCCTTGTAAGTACGTATTTGGACATCCTTCATCGATCTGTGGTTTCGGCTGCTGACCAGTCAAATTTGTATAGATTTGTACAAAATGATGAAAATGCTTTATTTCATCGTTACGAATTTCAAGAATTTGATTTCGTTCCGCCCCATTTGGAGCCATGTTAGCTAATTTCGCATAACAATTTATAGCAGTAAACTCTCCATTAACTGCTTTCTCAATATCACGAATCAGCGTATCATTTTGCCTATACCAATCATAATAATTCGAATTATCCATCGTATCCCCTCCATTATTTCGCATAACATTTTATGCAATTTGAAATAGCAGGAGCATGTATATAAAAGGAAAACGCAAATCCGAACTCTTCGATTAGAAAAATCTATCTATCACTTCTTGATTTCCGTATAAGTTAATAAAAGATAAAAACGCTTCACTCGTAGTGAAACGTTTTTATCTTTTATGCGTTTAATTCTGTTTTATGTTCCTTTATTGCACTACGTTTGAAAGCAGTCGCTAAAATAATCATCATACTTACTACGCCAATCCAAACGAGCACTGTTACAGGTGTACTCCAGCTTAATCCTTTTCCGAAGAAGAAGATTTCTCTAAGTCCTTCAATCATAAATCGCATTGGCAACCATGCATACACCCAGTCTTGGTAAAATGGCGACAACATTTCAGGTGCTAATGATAATAACGGTGCACCGAAGAATAGTAAGAGAGCGAATACACCAATTCCCTTTAGTCCGACTAATGAAAGTACCGCCGATATCATTAAGAAGAAGCTAAATGAAGTGATGGATAAGAACAAAGCCGTATCCGTGAAATTCGAGATATTTAATCCTACCATTCCGTCCGCAATCCATGTAAGACCAAACCCAATGACCAGTGTGGCAATTGCGCCTGTTATGATTTGTTTTAGTTTCAATACAAAGTTTTCGTTTCTTGTACGAATCGGCATTTTACTTATCGCAATAAAGATAATTGCTGCGCTCGCTAAACTTGCAATCCATAACGGCTGGAATAATGAAATTGGTGAGTTACCGTTCGCACTATTTTTACCGATTTCATTTACATTTGTCACTTTCTTCGTAATAGGTGTTACTAATTTCGCAGCTTGGTCTGTTGTTAAAGTAGCCCCTTTTGCTTTCAATCCTTCTAATATTTGTGTACGAACAGTATTGTTCATATTATCAACTACCCCATTTAACATTTGTCCTGCCATAGTTGATGCAGCTGTATTCATTCCTTGATTTATGAATATTTCTACCTCTGGCGAAGATGGCTGTGGTGTTCGTAATGATGCTTGTTTTGTGCTAAAGTCTTTCGGAATAACTAATGCTGCATAATATTCTTGATTATTTAAGCCTTTTTGAACTGCTTCTTTATTTTGCACTTCTACCCACTTTACCGCAGGTTCTTCCTCTGGTTTTGATGTCTTTTTCATATTATCAACAATCGTTTGCCCCATATTCATCTTCGATTGATTCGGAATTTCTACTCCTTGATCCTCATTTACAATTGCGATTGGTAAGTTTTTCGGCTGAGGTTGAACGGTTGGAAATAATGTTAATGAAAAAATAAAAACAATAAGTAGTGCAATAACCGGTGATAACAATAAAAGTTTATTTTTAAACATTTTCTTTTCTCCTCCTTTAATTTGATTTATAATAACCAACAACGTGTTGTATATTTATATTTTGAATTATATGTTCGAGTTGAACCCTATACAATAATCAAAAATCGTGAATGTGTCGGTTATAAGACACATCCTTGAAATGTGTTGGCTAACATTAAGGAGGGACATACTTTGCGCGATAGTAATTTAGATTTACGTGTTGTTCGTACGAAAACTGCCATACGAAATGCATTGGTGGAACTAATTGAAGAAAAAGGTTTTGACGCCATTACAGTGAAAGATATTACAACGAAAGCAAACATTAATCGCGGTACTTTCTATGCGCACTATCAAGATAAATTTGATTTAATGACGAAATGCCAAGAAGATATTATGTACGAGTTTTCTAAAATTGCCAAAAAGAAATTCCCGGAAGTTATTGCTGACCTTGGATCAAATCCTTCTCCAACAATGCCATTTATACTTATCACTTCTATTCTTGAATTTCTAAATGAAAATAGTGATTTTATGAAAGCTGTACTGAGCCCAAAAGGAGATTTATCTTTCCAAACAAAACTGAAAGACTTTATGTGGAAAACATTATTTGAAGATACGAATGGTGCTCTCATTAATAAGGAGAATTTACTCGTCCCAAGCCAATACTTAGCTTCTTATATGGCATCTGCTCATATTGGTGTTATTCAGCAATGGTTAAATAACGGACAAAAAGAAACACCTGAGGAAATTGCTCGTATTTTATCAACAATCGCAGTTCATGGACCTTTTTATGCAGCTGGCTTAAAAAAATAAGCCAGTTGCATAAGAAAGATGTTACCTATACTCTATTTTCAGTTGATGATTTTCATCATAATGAGAAGCTGAATGATATGAAATAGACGGTATTTCAGAAATATTCTGCAAACGTGTTTTGTATTTTTCTAAATAACACTTTCGTTCTTCTTCATTATGCGACGGAGTCCATGCTATAAATGGTTCGACAGGTTGTAAACCAGAAAAATAAAGCATGCCATGATTAATATGGTAAAGGATCTTCTCATGAATATCCCCATCCATTCCGTATGGCGTATAAGCATGTTTAGGAGAACCAGTTGTAATAGACAACATCGCTTTTCTCCCTTTAAGTCGACCCGTATCATACCTTTCATCTCTTGAATAAATAAATCCTGAAGCAAATACTCTATCAAACCACCCTTTCAAAATAGCAGGAACAGAATACCACCATAACGGAAATTGAAAAATAACAAAGTCTGCCCAAAGAAGCTTTTCTTGTTCTTCTTGAATATCAGTAGAAAAATTATTTGTCTTAGTTGCATGCTTTTGTTCTACTGCATATTTTAAAAACTCCTGATTTTCTCGCTTGATAAAATCTTCGCTATCGGCAACTGCTTTAAAATTCATAGCGTATAAATCTGATACTTTAACTTGATGACCTAGAGATGTTAATTCTGAAACAGCAAGATCTTTTAAAGCTCCATTAAATGATTTAGGTTCTGGATGAGCATAGATAATAAGAATATTCATAGTTTCTTCTCCTCTTTCTTTAGTAATTCAAAATTTCATTTTCTTTTTTGGATGTGCGATTTGCTATAAAAACACCGATTAAAATAACGAAAGCACCTATATATCCTTGTAATCCCATATTTTCATGTAAGAAAATAAATGCAAATATTGCTGAAAAAATCGGTTCAAGTGAAAAAATAAAGCCTGTACTTTCGGGTGTCGTATACTTCTGGGCAATTGGTTGCATCACAAAACCATAAGCAGAACAAATGAGTGCTAAACCAAGTATTGCAAACCAATTCATTCCTCCTTCTGGTATAGTAGGTGTTTCAAATATAAAAATACCGATGCTTGCATATACAGTAGCGAACCCCAATTGGAAAATCCCCAAATTCAAGACGGAAACCTCTCGAGCAAAATGATCAGTCACTATAATATAGATTGCATAAAGAAAAGCAGCAGTCAGACAATATAACGACCCAGTAGCAAAAGAAAGTTCATCTTTAATTGTAAGTAACGCTAGACCAATACAAACAATCATAACCCCTAATAATATGTTCCTTTCAGGAGCCCTTCTTGTTATAAAAGTTTGTAACATAGGCACTAAAATTACTGTCGTACTCGTCAAAAAACCCGCCGAAGAAGCTGTGGTTGTTTTTATTCCATATGAAAGAGCAATAAAAATACCACATAACAGGGCACCAACGATTGCACTGTATTTCAATGTTTTAACATCAACATTCATTACTTGCTTGTAGAATATTGTCACCATAACGATGCATGCAATTCCAAATCGTAAAGTTACCATTGTAAATGGAGCAATAGCATCCGCACAAAGTTTCATAAAAATATAAGATGTTCCCCACCCCATTGAAACAGTTATTAAAATTAAATTTGCTTGTTTTTGTGTTAGCATAGTACGTTCCTTTCAACATTAATTTTAAGATTGGCTAAATCATATCATTCACATTTACATTAGTAAAACAAATGTTTATTATATAAACATTAGATATTCTAATGCAAAGGAGATACTACTTTGAATCAGTACTATGCGTTTATTCAAGTTATAGAGTCCGGCAGTTTTACTAAAGCAGCTGAAGCAATTGGTTATACTCAATCTGCTATTAGTCAACTTGTACATTCTTTAGAGGAAGAACTGTCTACAACTCTTATTTTGCGTTCTCGAACAGGTATTACGTTAACACCAGATGGTGAGGAATTTTTACCATATATTAAAAAAATCTATCACTCACATTTGGAGCTACAAGAAAAGAAAAAAGAAATGCGTGGCTTGCACAGTGGTCTAATCCGAATTGGTACATTTTCTAGCGTTGCATGTCACTGGTTACCTGGTTTAATAAAAGATTTTAAAGAACAATATCCAGCTGTTCGTTTCGAATTACACCAAGGGGACTATACGGTGATTTCAAACTGGATTAAAGAAGGTAGTGTAGACTTTGGCTTTGTGAATCCAGAAGCTGTATCAAAACTAACAGCAATTTCTTTACAGGAAGATGAAATGCTTGCTGTACTTCCAACAAATCATCCTTTAGTAAGTCAAAAGAAAGTCGCTCTTAAGGAATTAACAAATGAACCATATATACTTTTGGATGAAGGTGAAATAAGCGAACCATTAACTGTTTTTAACCAACATAATTTTGAACCTAACATTCAATATCGTGTACATGATGATTACGCAATTATGTCAATGATAGAGCAAGGACTTGGCATTTCAATATTACCGAAACTTGTCTTAAATAGATCTCAGTATAATATTGTAACAAAGTCCATTTCTCCACCTGTTGTTCGGACAATTAGCTTAGCATACAAAGACAAAAGGGTTTTGCCAATTGCAAGTAGATATTTTATTGACTTTATTATTGAAAAGTATAGTAACCAATAAGATTTAGAATAAAAAGATCATCCACTATAATAGCGGATGATCTTTTACTTAATTACAGCACTTCAATATACCCTTCTGTTCCATGTACACGAATTCGTTGACCGTCTTTTATTAATTTCGTAGCATTCTCTACTCCGACGACTGCTGGCAATCCGTATTCACGTGCAATCACTGCCCCGTGCGTCATAAGTCCTCCAACTTCGGTGACTAATCCTTTTATAGACACAAACAATGGTGTCCAGCCAGGATCAGTAAAAGCAGTAATTAATATATCCCCTTCTTCTAAATTCGCTTCTTCCATGTTTAAAATAATGCGAGCTCTTCCCTCAACTACTCCAGAAGAAACAGGCAGACCAACAATCGCGTCAGCCGGGAGATTTTCTCGTTTATATTTACCTGTAATGATTTCTCCATCAGACGTCATAACGCGGGGAGGCGTTAGTTTTTTATATAATTTGTAATCATTTTTTTGTTTATGAATAACCTCGTAATCTAGCTTATTCGTGCGAACAACTTCATGAAGCTCTTCAAAAGTTAGGTAGTATATATCATCGACTTCATGAATGACACCGTTCTGCACAAGTTTCTCGGCTTCTTTCAGTAATGCCTGCTTATATATGAAATAACGATTAATCATGCCGTATTTTGGATATTCACGATAACCGATAAAATTACGGATATTACGAATCATTCGCTTCGTTTCTTCTACTTTTTGTTTACCATCCGGCAAATGCTGCAATCGATCTACTAACTCTTCTTCTTTTTTCAAAGCTTCCTGTAGTCCTTCTTCAAACTTCCGCTTACTCGCGCCAGCTTCAAAGTCTCTTATATTATTTAAAATCATTGGGATAATTGTAGTTGGCTTTTCACTCCAGCGCATTTTCGTAATGTCAATTTCTCCGCTACATCTCATTCCGTATTTATTTAGAAATGCATCGATTGCCTCTCGAGCTTTCTCCCCGCCTTTAAACTGAACTAGTTCATCTAAAAAGCTATCATCTTCTACATGCTGTAAATACGCAATAACTTCTGGATATGGCCGAATTACATCTGCAACGTCCAGTAATGCTAGCCCCATTTCAGACGTAATATTATTTTGTACCGATTGAGAAAGCGTGTCTGCTGCATTCTTTTCACCTAGCCATTGCTCCATCTTTTCATTGATCCATGTTGAAGCATTCATACCTGCCATAATGACAGCCATACTTTGCGGATGAAATAATATTTTCTTTAATTGCTGCATATCTTCCAAAATAAAATCCAGTACATCCACCCCTGATTTCGTTTGCATGTTTCGTTTTAACTCTTCAATTGATGCTTGATTCATTTCTATTAAATCCGTAACGATTGCTGGATTGTTTTCGACTTGTGGTTGCGAACTTGTAAGTGGTCCACTTTTACCAACACTCTTTTCTTTTTCATCATCTGGTAACAATGTAATAAAATCATCTCGCTCGACTACAGTCGTTAATGCATCTTTAATAAGCGGTTCCGAATTCCCTATCATATTTAATAAAAGTTCTCGACTAGTAGGCGAAGCCAATCTTTGTGCAACATCAACAAACAACCTTCCTCCAGCTTGAAACCTCTGTCCAAAAGATGTTAGCTGGAATAAAGACATTCCGAGTGGCTTCAAAGGATCGGTCATCATTTGCTGGTGACCAACCGATACATACACATGATTTTCCCCATCATTTACTTCTGGTATTGGATATAAAGTCGTGATTGGGCGACTTTGGACAATATAAAATGTATCATCCACTACACACCATTCAATATCTTGCGGACAACCAAAATAAGCTTCAATCTGTCTTCCAATCTGTGCTAGTCGTAAAATTTGTTGTTCAGACAATGTTTGAATTTTTTGCTGAGCCGGATTAATCTGTTTCGTCTCCGTTCCGCCCTCTTTTAAAGCATAAATAGCTAATTTTTTAGTTGCTATCATCTTTCCGGTAATTTTCCCTTCTTTTACTTTATAATTATCGGCAGAGACCAGTCCTGATACTAATGCCTCACCAAGTCCAAAACTGGCATCGATTGATACTACCTTTCGGTTAGAAGTAACCGGATCAGCAGTAAATAAAATGCCCGAAGCCTCAGGGAAAATCATTTTTTGAACGACAACACATATAGAAACTTGAGTATGTTCAAAATCATTTTGCATGCGGTACATAACTGCTCGCTCTGTAAATAAAGAAGCCCAGCACTTTCTTACATGCTGCAAAATCGCTTCTTTACCGATAATATTTAAATACGTATCTTGTTGACCAGCAAACGAGGCATATGGTAAATCTTCAGCCGTAGCACTAGAACGCACGGCATACGCATGTTCATTTCCAAAACGTGAGAGATAATGAGTTACCGCTTCCACTACTTCAGAAGGGAGTTCTACTGCCATAATGACTTCTCTAATCTTCTTACTAATGCCATCAATTTGGGCTCGCTCTTCCATTTTCAACTTTGTTAGCTGCTGCAACAAAGTTTGAAGCTCCTCATTTTGCTCGATGGCATTTTCATATCCTACTGTTGTAACACAAAATCCTTCTGGCACTTGTATCCCTTGAATGTTGGATAACTCCCCTAAATTCAATCCTTTTCCACCAACGAGTGAAAGCTGCGTGTTTTCTATTTCCTGAAAATCGAGAACGAAAGAACTCATTTATCATCTCTCCTTATTATGCATGTGTTCTTGATTGTAGCAGTAGTAAATACGAATAAACAGTCTATTTCGAACTTGATTTACATGATATAATTAACTTAGGAAGAGATTAAAAAGTGCCCCAGTTGCTTCATTCTGCAACTGGGGCTTCTTATTTCCGCTCAATTTCAAATTATAATTTGTTCACAACTAACTTCAATGTATTTCTGTTTTTCCCCTTTATTATAGAAACGCCATGAATTATCACACACAATTCTTACATCAACAAATGGTATATCCCCCCAAAAAAACATGCTTTATTTTATCCTCCTGTGAGCCTTTTCACAGGAGCTTTTATACATACATATATTATTTATAATTAATCAGTTCTCCTATTTTTCAAAAGCATATTCTGTGTCATAGTAACAACGCTTTTTAGAATTTATATATACCTTCTAATTTTTCTAAAAAAAGGATGATTGTATTGGAAATGAAAGGGCTTCAAGGAATTTATGATGATGTTATTAGTTTAGGGGAAAATTGTTATACTGCTATTCATCTAAAAAATATAAACTACGGAAGTATTCAGGTCCTCTAGATTGGTTTGTATCACCGGATCTTTCTTCTATCAACAAATTATTGAAGAATAATTTTGTAGACTTTATGGATTTAAACAACATGCACGCAATGCCGGAGCAAAATGTTATGTTTAATGATGGCGTGATACAACCTGTTTTTTCTCATATTATAAAAGATACAAAATATAACGTAACATCTTATCATGATTTCCCTGTTATTCCGAATGAAAATTGGTTCATCACATACCATGATTTTAAACAAAAATTAGATCGAAGAATTGATAACTTTTACGAAAAAACTCACAATTCTCAATCCATTTTATTTGTTAGATGGGGCGGAAACTTGACTGAAGCGCTTGAATTACAAACAGTTTTATCAAATATTGTTAAAAATAATTTTAAGATCCTTTTACTCTATCCAACAGGACTTGAAAATGAAATAAACGAATTAGAATGGGGGCTTGATCATGTTTTTCCCGTTCAAGTTTCAAGTAATTATCTAAATAAAAGAACTTGGTATATCCTCTTAAAAGATATACACTTAACCTCAAAAAAATAGTAGAAACTACGACTTTAAAATCAATATTTTTTGTTTGCAATTTATATAAATTGATATGTCTCCACCTTAATTCTAGGACTTAATTTTTGTTTTTTGTAATCCCCCACTCATTCTTTTTTCAAATCCTCCAAAATGGATTCGAGGAATTAGGGAACTATAATGTCGTATTGAAATATATTAAGGGGGATAAAAAGTGGACAAGGAAATGAATTATGGAAGTGATTACAAGTTTATTCCGGCAACTTCAATTGAAAGTGGTCATGGCCTCGAAGTATTGCCTGATTTATTTTGTTACACGATTCAAATCGTCAACATATGTTTTGTTGGAAATCCGCATACCGATGATTTTGTTTTAGTTGATGCTGGAATGCCTAAATGTGCAAATGAAATTATCTCTGTCACTGAGAAGCGATTTGGTACAAATAGTCGCCCAAAAGCAATTATATTAACTCATGGACATTTTGATCATGTTGGGGGAATAATTGAACTCATCAAGTATTGGGATGTTCCAGTCTATGCACATCAAATGGAAATACCATTCCTGACTGGACAACAAAGCTATCCTGAACCAGATCCAACAGTTGAAGGTGGTATGGTAGCGAAAATGTCCCCCCTGTTCCCTAACGAACCGATTGATTTAGGAAATAGCGTAAAAACACTACCTACAGATGGAACTGTTCCCCATATGCCAGAGTTTAGATGGATCCATACACCAGGTCATACTCCAGGGCATATTTCATTATTCCGAGAAAAAGACCGAACTTTAATTGCTGGGGATGCTTTTGTTACAGTGAAACAGGAATACTTATATAAAGTAATTACTCAGGAACAGGAAATAAGCGGGCCACCTCGTTATTTAACAACAGACTGGAAATCCGCTAAAGAATCAGTCATTAAATTAGAAGAAGTAAAGCCTCTGGTCGCTATTACTGGACATGGGATACCGATGTCGGGTGAATTACTATCATCAAGCCTCAAAACACTCGTTCAACAATTTGATACAATCGCTGTACCCGATTACGGAAAATATATAGATAAAAAGATACATTAAGCACGAAAATAATTTTTTATTTTTTATATGAAAGAACTAAAATATAATACAAAATCAAAGTGTCAAAAGATATTAAGTTTAATCTGTTAATAATACTGTACTTAGGTAACATCTCTATTCTAAGAATGGAACTACCCTTTGTGAATAAAACTCGATATTCCGCAAATACTATCCGTAGTATAAAGCCTGCTTCTTACCCAGGTTGTACTTCTTACCATTACAGGTTGATTAAAACGGGTTACGCTATATAAAAGCATAACCCGTTTTTAATGAAATATTTTATTTCATATACGTTTAAACAATGGAGAAAAATAATGAAACATATTGTTGCTTTATTAATTAAATACACAGCGATAACTGCAGTATTACTAACCCTACTCGGTATCTTTCAGGGTATTTCCATTCCTAGAGTATTACTCATTTCTCTTTTCCTTACAGGAGCTGCCTATTTAATCGGAGATCTCTTCATTTTACCTAAATACGGAAATATGATTGCTACAATTGCAGATTTCGGCTTAAGCTTCTTCGGAATTTGGTTACTAACATCCTTGTTTACTGATTTAGATGCTACTCGTAATATTGGACTTTCTTCATTTATAGCCGCTTTAATTATTGGTGGAACAGAAATTTTCTTCCACATTTATATGAAGAGGCTAGTACTGCGTAACGATGATAATTTAAGAGATCACAATCATATCCGCCATGATAAATATGCTATGGAAATGTCAGATGAATATATAGATTCTTCCACAATAAATAAATCCAAAATTGAGGATAGATTTAAAAAATAAAAAGTGGCCAACGCCACTTTTTTATTTTTGTTCATTAAGCTTGATCAGAATTTCTTACATGTAATGGAGGTGGAACTACCCACCCTTTTTTCTTACTTAAACGCAGCAAAGTTACACCTGCTTGCGCTTTTTTCATATGAAATTGTCCGAATAGCATACCTACATCTTCTCGAAGACATTTTCCCATCACTTGGCTACATGTCACAAGTCCAGCTGCTAATCCTGTAGAAACAGCTGCTGCTATTTCTGCATCATTAATACGCGCTCCTGGAGGAATGTCTTCGATAGATGCAACTGGTCGTTCTGGAGGAGCAGGAGGTAAAGCTACGCCATTAACCTTTAAAAGAGTTTTTAACTCTTCAATTTCCGAATTCATATCATTTTCAATTAAGCTTTCTAAAAACTTCTTCAAATCTTCGTCACCTGTGTGATTCATAAATACTTGATGGCTTGCAATGGCACCTTGTGCAGCTAAAAGATAACTCCAAATATCAAATACTTCTCCGTAATGTAACGGTTCATTTTGAGGATTTCCACTTAATATACCCATTTTTAAATTCCTCCCTTTCGAAAATATGATAATAAATATGGATTTCAATATTGAAATCCAATTTTTAAGTATGCTTTTTCCTGCAAAAGATTTTCTACTATGCATGGAAAACACCTTTCCAACACTACGTGTTTATTGTTTAGGAAAGTAGTTTACAAATAAAATACTCAAAGATTATGAAAGAAGATTATCAATAATCTTTGAGTGAGAATCCATTTACTATAAGGGTTTGTTTTTATACATATACAAAAGAAATTGATTTACATATCTGCTATCTTTTACACTAATTTACTTAACGGTTAGCTCTACCACCAAGTTGTTGTTCAGCCATTGCTACTAAACGTTTTGTAATTTCACCACCAACAGATCCATTTGAACGAGCTGTTGTATCTGCACCAAGTTGTACACCAAACTCTTGTGCAATTTCATATTTCATTTGATCAAGAGCCTGCTCAGCGCCTCGAACTAACAATTCATTACGATTTCCACTATTATTGTTTGCCATATCGTTTCACCTCCGATGTTTTTAATATGCTACGAATCATGAAAAAATAATTATCCTTTTTGTGGGAATTAGATTATGAATAAATATTGAGTTTCTTCTTAAAATAGGGACAAAAGACATAAGAAAGAAGAGTTGCTATAACATACTTTCATAACAACACTATGTATAGGTTCCTCTTTACTAAAGATTTCTATTTTGTCAAGAGATACATATAAATTATAAAAAATGATTCCTAAGGAGATATGAGATGAAAGCTGTAACCTATCAAGGACCAAACCAAGTACAAGTTAAACAGGTGGATGATGCAAAGTTAGAAAAAAAAGATGATATTATTGTAAAAATTACTTCAACCGCTATTTGCGGTTCTGATTTACATTTATATCAAGGCAACATGCCGTTACCTCCAGGGTACATTATTGGTCATGAGCCAATGGGAATTGTTGAAGAAGTTGGTCCAGATGTTACTAAAGTAAAAAAAGGAGATCGTGTTGTTATTCCCTTTAATGTTGCTTGTGGACATTGTTTTTATTGCCAACATGAAATGGAAAGTCAATGTGATAACTCCAATCCTCATTATGATTCTGGTGGATACTTTGGTTACACAGAGAAATTTGGTAACCATCCAGGTGGGCAAGCAGAATATTTAAAAGTTCCTTTTGGAAATTTCACTCCATTTGTTATACCAGAATCATGCGAACTTGAAGATGAATCTCTACTGTTTTTATCCGATGTTTTGCCAACAGCCTATTGGAGTGTAATAAACGCAGGTGTTAAGCCAGGTGACACTGTTATCGTTCTTGGTTGTGGACCTGTTGGATTAATGACACAAAAATTCGCTTGGATGCAAGGTGCTAAACGCGTAATCGCAGTCGATTACTTAGATTATCGGATAAATTATGCAAAAAAGATTAACAATGTTGAGGTATTTGAGTTCACGAAATTTCCTGATATGGGAGAACATTTAAAGGAAATTACGCATGGCGGTGCCGATGTAGTCATTGATTGCGTGGGCATGGATGGTAAAAAATCGCCACTAGAATTTCTGGAACAAAAATTGAAATTACAAGGTGGAACTCTCGGCCCTATTCAAATTGCTACGAAAGCCGTAAGAAAATACGGAACAGTTCAAATGACCGGCGTTTATGGCGGCAACTATAATGCCTTTCCACTCGGAGCATTTTGGGTTAGAAATATTAATCTTAAAATGGGACAAGCACCTGTTATTCATTTTATGCCAGAACTATTTGAAAAAATAACAAACAAAGAATTCGATCCAAAAGAGATTATTACACACAAAATTCCTCTTGAAGAAGCGAGCTACGGTTATCAAATTTTTAATAACCGGGAAGATGATTGTATAAAAGTCATTTTGAAGCCTTGAAAATACATCCTTTTTAAATGATTATTTTTAACTATTCTTAAAGCTAAAGATAAGATTAAAATCCATGCCCTTATCTTTTTCACCCAAAACTAGTAGTTAATTTTGATTACATCCTACTTTCTTTTATGCCCTCTTTATTATACAAAAAATGCAAGTTGTAGCTTTTGTATAAGGCTTGATTCAATTAATTTAATAAACCTTGATAAAAGAACAAATAGAAAAAGTGTGTTTTGAAAAATTTTTTGATTAAAACACGCTTTTTCTATATTTAATTGAATCATCCTTTTATAAAAAAGTTTGATAATTTTTGTGATCCTTGCTCAATTAAAACGCCCTTTAACTGAAGGAAAAAATCAGTTTATCACTGATTTTTCTTCTCTAATTCTAATTGATTAACAATGTAAGATACTAATGTATTCAATGGATTAATAATAGTCTTAGATGTTTTATACTCAACTTGCTGAGATGCATCAACCATAGATAATTGAGCAACGGAGATAACTTTCTTTTCATCTTTAATGATTTGATTTAAGGACTTTGTAATTTCTTGGTTGTATTCTTCTTTTAGCCCTTGCATTATCAATTCAAAAATACTATCTATAACAATAACTTCTAAATCTAAAGATTTTTGATAGTTATTAGCATGATGTTTAAGACGTTTTACTGTACCTTCAACAGTTGCAGGATTTGTAAAAAGAATTGTCTGAGGTTGCTGTATATTGCTAATGTAATCAAAGAAAGGTTCATCAACTTTAATAATTGGCACTGATATTGAGAGTTGGTCTTCCTGTAAAATTGCAATATAGTTTGTACAAGTAATAAGGATAGCATCAACATTACATTGGGCAATCCATTCTATTTGCTCTTTAACTTTCAATTGAGCATCTGATTCTAGGAAATTTTCATTTGATGTAACTCGATACATTAATGCCGGGTCAACAAAATGTATTAATTCAATGTTAAATGAAGAAAGTGCATTTTCTATATATTCTATATTCGAATAATGGGCGTGTAAGCAGCCTAATCTTTTTCTCAATTCCATCCCACCTATATTATATTTCTGCTTATTCTATCAGTACGCGAATTAAAATGTCTATTAAAATTGAGAATGAGACCTTTCCTCTTATTTCACAAAATGGCCTTTTAATGAAACAACTTTCTTGTCACTTAACACAAAGGAGTAAATCATGGGAACTTTTTTATAAACATCTCGTCCTTCTTCAAAACAATGCTTCTTTTTTAATAACATCGTGACTTTATTTAAAAGCAATACAAGTTCAAATCTCCCCACACTCATCTCAAATTTAAAATGGTTGTTTCACACCTTCACATTTTTGAGGAAAAACCCACAATCAGAGAAAAGAAGAATATAAGTAATAAACATCCTATTATTGGAAAATATAATAATGTTAACTATTTTAAAAAGAGGTGTACTTCATGTTTTATTATAAAGAAGAACTGATTAATATTATCAAGCCGGACAAACCAGATCCAGCTGCTGCAAAAGTTTTACAAGAAATATTAGGTGGGCACTATGGTGAAATGCGTACAATGATGCAATACTTCTTCCAAAGCTCAAATTTTAGAGGTAAAGAAAAGCAATATCGTGATTTACTTCGAGGTGTTTTTTTAGAGGAAATAAGCCATGTAGAACTTGTACAACATACAATTAATCAACTATTAACTGGATCTGGTGAATCTAAGCCAGGAAATGCTGGTATTGACACAGCACCACTTAACGAAGCGGTTAAACATGCAAATCCTCACCACTTTATTGTAGGTGCTCAAAGTTCATTACCTGTTGATGCAGCTGGCAACCCATGGAATGGATCTTGGGTATATAGTCATGGGAATTTGATTAGCGATTTATTAGATAACGTAGTACTTGAATCTACAGGTGTTCTTCAAAAAACTAGAATTTATGAAATGAGTTCCAATCAAACCTTTAGAGAAACACTTGCATTTTTAATTGTACGTGATAATGCACATCAAAATGCTTTCGCAAAAGCTTTAGAGACATTAGGGGTTGAATGGGGAAAACTCTTTCCTGTACCGAACTATGATATTAATAAATACCCAGAGTGCAGAAAGTATGTAGACATGGGATTCCATAACGCACAATTTAATTTTAGTTTAAATCCAACAAGAATGGGAGAAATATTCCAAGGTGAATCACCAAGTAGAAACAAAGGAACATTAACAGTAACTGACCCGCCAAAAGGTTTTCCTATACCAGAACTTCCTGAAATGCCAAATGAGCATAGTCCTGGATTAAAAGATATGGATCTTTGAGATAATTATGGCCAACTATTTATTAATGGTTGGCCATAAACCTTTATATGAATTTAATTCACACTTTACTCGACCTCAATTACATCACCAAACTTAAACATTCTTTGATTACGAAAAGCATCGGTACAAGTAATGGTCCTGTTTAATGGATTTATATCAGCTACTGTTATGTAATTTTTATATAGATAGCTATTTTTATAATATGTAAGTAAAACCTGTTCCTCACCTAAATATGAAATTAACGGCTTATTTTCAATCCTTTCTTTAATACAGGCGAACTGCTCTGGCATACTAGCAACGATAAAAAGTAGGTATGCTAAAGAAGCCGATTAAGTTTGTTAAAAAATCGTTTTACTGCATGTATACAACGATATTACACAAAAGGTATTGTCCCCTTCTGAATTACCATTAATTCGGATTAATATATGTTATTATATATTTGTAATTAATGAAATAATAAGAAAGAAGGGGTTGTTGTGGAAACAAAGATTATAGAAACAGAAAAGAAAATTGATTCAAAATCTCTTTTGGCTTTAGGATTATTAATTATTTCAGGAATTGCATATCAATGTATCGCACTTATAGTCAGTCATATACCTGAATTATTAGCAATGATTCTTGAAGCTTCATGGAATCTTGTATTATGTGGAATTTTAGGATACTATTTTTTAGGGAAAATATCTTTAGAGCAATTCAAACATTTTAAATTTAAGACATTACTCTGGGGTTTGCCTTTAACGATTATCGTGGGCATGGGTTCAGGCGCACTATATAGTTATATTTTTGAACCCCCAACTACAAATTCTGTTGCTCAAGTAATAAGTGTTTCTATGATTTTAATCCGTGTACCATTCATGTTAATGGGTGAAGAATTGCTATGTACTAACATAATCATCGCATTACAAAAATTAGGATTAAAATTTGGTACAGCATCAATAATATGTAGCGTTCTGTTTGCCTTATGGCATATTCCTGCTTATGGTTTCGTGCCAATGCAATTATTGATAACTATAGTCCCTGTTAGGTTATTCCTGATTTATATATGGAAAAATTCAAAGAGCGTTTGGGTAAGTTGGATTTGCCATCTCACTTTCGACATTATTGGATTTTTACCGATGCTTTTTAAATAAAAAATTCCACTGTACTTATACGTAACAAACAATAACATAAAACAAAAAGAACCTTAGGGTTCTTTTTTTACTTAACAGAAAATGATTCATATTGAATTGTACAACCCATTTTTTTGCTAGGATATGTTCCACAAACATTATGCCGCCCACCTCCAACGCGACGTACAAGGTTAGAAACACGTATATAATTTATGAGTTTTTGGTTCATTCCGAATCCTTAAGTTGATGGGCATGAGGTAGCGCCACATACCCATCAACTTAAGAACAGAAACTTACGCTTGACATAATATCAAATTTAGATGAGCAAAGCTATTACAAATGAATAGAATCCACTCTTTAAGAATACATAAAATACATAAAAGCTTAGTCTGACCACTACATCATTAGTGAAAGTAGGATTCTATAGATTTGGGAGGAAGAGATATGCAAAAAAAGGTTCTTCTGTTTACAGATTTGGGGATTGATGATGCGTTTGCTATACTGTACACCTTTTTTCGTAAAGACATTCAACTTGTAGGAATTGTAGCCGATTATGGAAATGTATCAAGAGAAAATGTAATAAGAAATATTAACTATTTGAAGTACATTGCGGGAAGAGAAGAGATACCTGTATTCCTTGGTGCTTCTGTACCGTTGACAGGTATATTGATTCAGTATTTCCCTGAGGTACATGGAAAAGTCGGATTAGGCCCTATTATTCCCCCTGAAATTCCATATCCAGTTTATCCTTTAAATGATATTTATCAAATTATAGAATCAAATTTAGAAGATCTTACAATTATCAATTTAGGAAGACTTTCTTCGCTAGCTACGACTTTTGTATTGAATTTAGAAACAATGCGAAACGTAAGAGAATGCATTTGCATGGGGGGAGCTTTTTTCTATCCAGGTAACGTAACTGCTGTGGCTGAAGCTAACTTTTACGCAGACCCTTATGCAGCAAATTTAATTCTGCAGCATGCAAAGAATTTGACAATTATTCCTTTAAATGTGACTCAACATGCGATTGTTACACCCGAAATGGTCCAGAAAATCGATGCATTTCATCGGAATACACAGGATCCTGTAGGGCTTATCATCAAACCTATGTTAGATTATTATTATAATTTCTACTCCAAGTCTAATCCTGGTATCAGTGGAAGTCCTATGCATGATTTTGTAACAGTGTGGTATTTGCTGAATCAAGAGTCCATTGGCCTTTCAAAGGTACCCATTAAAGTAATTCCTGATCAAGGAGAAGGATTTGGTCAAAGTATTACAGACTTTCGTTTTGTTACTAATCCAGGCTATAAAACGCATAATGTAGCTTTTCAGTTTGATTATGAAAAATTCAAGAAGGATATTATGGAAACCTTCCTACAGAAAAGAGTGTAACAGACTTTATTAACTTCAGATAATACGGATTATGTAAATGAAATATTCCTGCACTTAACGTACAGGAATTCGACTAGCATACAAAACTTCTGAAATGTTCTGTATCATTCGGATGTTTGTTAACCATCAATTTTTCTTTCCTCTCCTATATATTCACGTTTATGTTTAGGCATACCGAAAATCCCAATTTCATTTTTCAATGAATCTCTAATTTCCTTATACTTATTAAGTTTTGGTTTAATCAATTCAATAGAACGAATACGACCGCTAGTTTGATATTTTATAATATCCTCTTCCATCTTCGATATCTGTACATTATAGTAATAAAAATTTTGAAAGAAAGTACATGATTCACAGTCATTTCAGAAGAAGATTTTGAAAATAAAAAAGGATTTGACCTTTAGGGCCAAATCCTTTTTATATTTATTATTTCGCAGCTAGTTTTTCTTTCACTTTCGCAGGAAGCTCGTCCTTCTCCACTTCTTCCCAAGATGATACACCTTTTTCATCAGAGTAGTAGACACGTAGGAATGCATCTTTACGAAGGTTTTTTTGAGCATCGAATTCTAACTCTTTTTCTTTACCGTCTTTATCAAATCCAGTTACCTTATACATATACTTAAAGTTTTTATCACCTGAAACATAAACCCTAACTCTTTTTTTCTAAACTTATCTAGTGATTTTGATTTTATCCGAGTAATATCACTATTATTTATTATTATTTTTCCAGTAGTAACATGATCAATTGTTGATATACAGTTAAGCAATGTAGTTTTGCCACTTCCTGAAGGCCCCATTATCCCGACAAATTCTCCCGAATCTACCTTAAAACTAATATTATCTATAGCCTTTGTTACATTATCTTTATTACCGTAATATTTCTCGATTTTTTCCACACTTAATATATTTCTCATGTATACTTCCCCTTTGTCATTATAAGAATGCTTTAACTCCTAATCATTTATGTAATTTATTTTATATAATTTCATTCATAGTGTCAGTTGAATTACATTTCATTAACATTACATTTTTGTCATATTGACTAATCAGGATGTTACTTCTCTAGTTATTAGGATGTTTTTTCTTAATATATCCATACTAAACATAATATGAGATGATCATTTTATATTTAATGTAGATGTAAAAATGAGAATCGGTATTACATATTTCGAAAAAATAATTTCAAAATATCCCCTTAAATAGAAATAGACTCCATATTTAAACACTTACAAAAGATTATCCACCAACATTTATTACTGTTGGAAATACTGCATCATTCAAAGATCAAGCCAAAGCATTAGCTTATGTATTGTAAGGGAGTACCAGTAGATAAGCTTTTCTTTGATAAAAATGTTTTTGGAGAGTTGGCACATGAATTTCAATTTAAAATGAATACACTAACAGGCCAACAAGTTTTTTAAAAAGCTCTTGAGTTTTTAAATCCAAACAAATAATATGTCTTACGTTGGTTAAAAAAATAAAGTATTAACTAATATAAACGTTCGTGAAACAAGTATTAAACAAATTCATAAAAACCTTGCTACACCTCATATGCAACAAGGTTTTTATGAATGAATGTAATTACTTAAATTTATATGCTCCTAAAAAATTGATGCGCTCCAACTAGCATGTAATTAATAAATAAGCTAATTGAACATACATGTAATTTTGACCTTTGAACGCATATTTTTTAATTACACTTCTTATATTAAGAATCTGAATTTATATTATGTAAAATATTCTAATTTTGCATTTGGAAAAAATTTTTTCATATAAGAATATAGATGATTTTTTATATCCTCTTCTTCTTCTTTTTGATAAATATATTTACCAATTCCGTACTTTCCCCATTTATATCTTCTTCTCTCTTCATCTAATTCTAATTTTGTCATAGGATAATTTTTTTCAATCACCCTCTTAGCAGGCTTTGTAAAACGATGCTGAATAAATTCAAATGTAATATCATCTCTTGCATCAAGGGGTAATTCAGCGTCAAGACGTTCAAACATATGATAGTATCCCTCCTGCCAACCTTCATGAAGATAGATAGGAGCCACAATGAAACCTAGCGGATATCCTGCTCTGGCTACTTTTCCTGCCGCTTCAATTCGTTTAGCTAACGGAGAAGTCCCAGGCTCAAAATTTTTAATAACATAATCAGCATTTACACTAAAGCGAAATCTAGTTTTTCCGTTATGTTTTGCATCAAGCAAATGATCTACATGATGAAATTTTGTAACAAATCTCAACTTTCCATACTCAGATTCTCCAAAATGCTCAATTGCACGTTTAAGAGTATGAGTTAAATGATCAATTCCTACAATATCTGATGTACACGAGGCTTCAAACCTTGTTAATTCAGGTATACGAGCCTCCATATATTTGTCAGCAGCTTCTAGAATTTCGTCAACATTTACATAAGTACGGATATATGGCTTACTTCCCATCGTTGTTTGTAAATAACAATAATGACAATGTCCCATACACCCTGTTGCAAAGGGAATAGCATATTCCGCTGAAGGCTTTGAAGTATCAAATTTTAGTGTTTTTCTAACCCCTACGACAAGAGTAGATTTTGCTACTCGATATTTTTGAAAATCGTTTTCGCCTGGTAGGTCTCTTACTTGATTGTGGGAAGTAGTATGCCGAATTTCAACATCCATCTTTGAAAACTTCTCATAAAGCTCTTTCCCTAATGGATAATCTAATGCTTTGGGTTCAAAATATACAAGCTTAGGCATAAATGGGTTGTTCATTCTAACACCCCCTCTGAAGTATCCCCATAATAGTATGTGTAAGCTTGGTTTGCCTCTTCCTCAGTAGAATAAACAGCCATCTCATTTGTTAGTGGATAATAAGTTTCGTAAAGAAATAAAGCTAACTCATTTGGTCTCTCAGGATTATTTACAACTGCTGCGGCTTGTATATTTGCTACATCTTGAGCATGGGGGTTTCGGTAAAAAATATAGACAATATCTCCAGCATGATAAGCTATACTTTCATTAGAAAATTCCATTCAATCACCTTTTCTTTTGACAAATTTCAATATGTAAAGTAATACATTCTAAATTTTTTCCTATATTCCATAAAAATATGTCTTCTTTTATCAAGGAGAATCTAGGTTCTAATAATTGCAATCTTATTTGAGATGGACCGAATACAAAGAATTTCATTTTGGATTACATTTATGATTAACCCTATGGTGAGGTACCATCTGCTCATCGACTTAAGAATAGAAGCAAAATAAACTTTCGCTCATCAGGACTAAAGTATTCTTAAAGTAATGGTAAACTCTTAATTTTCTTTTTCATACTGAGCACACACCTTTTTTAAGTATTAGTACCAATATTGCCAGGTTTGAAAATTTCTTTCTAATAGTTTAAATTTGCTACACCATAACCAAATTAATTGAGCTGAATGGTGGTTCACATTGTTAAAATAAAAATTTGCACATAGAAAATAAGAAATTGTACAAATTAAGTATGAATCTATTACTTAATAGTGAGGTGATTAATTATGTCAGTACTAGACAATTTTGATCAATGGAAAAGCTTTTTAGGAGAGCGCTTAGAACAAGCAGAAGGAAAAGGGATTGCTGGTGAGGCTGTTTCAGATATGGCATTCCGTGTAGGGGATTATTTAGCAAATGAAGTAGAGGCGCGAAATGATCAAGAAAAATTATTAGCTGAGCTTTGGAAAGTTGCTGATGAACAGGAACAACATATAATTGCTAATTTAATGGTAAAGTTTGTACAACATAAATAGACAATCATAACTTGCCAGTCACACCTCTATATAAAAACGGTGTGACTATTTATTTTTCAAAACCTCCATCTCATTAAATAGATAATTTTTGTCTACCGTTTTTACGTATAAATTTCTCACCTTTAAAAACAATATCTATAAACAGGGGCTGTACTTTTGCTTTTCGAGAAATCATGAATAAATTTCTAAACTTGGCGGGTAGAATAAAATGCTATCTGTTTTTCTGTATAAGATTTTTCATTTCACATATACTACTTTTGCACCTGTCAACTAATACGAGCCATTTTGGTGTTTTGGATCTCCCTTCTTGGGATAAGTACTTTTTACTTATCCCTTTTTATATATTTACATAGACTTCGTTTAACAATAATTATGACCTGATTTTCTTTTTATGTGTGTTGTTCTAAACAACATAAATTTTTCTCCTCTAAAGGACACAGGTACAATTACTCTTGCTTTTTTATTCGTATCACATATTCCCCATGAAGAAGCGAGTTATGGTTATCAAATATTTAATAATCGTGAAGACGATTGTATAAAAGTTATTTTGAAACCTTAAAGGACTCCTTGTTAATTACTTAATATCAGTTGTTTTTTGTGCTAAAGATAAGATTAAATCCAAGATCTTATCTTTTTTACTAAAAAAATAAATATATTTAAGTTTGAAATAAAGTTTCTCATTTTAAGGGCTAGCCTATAAATACTTTCTTTTTGCCAGAAGCTCTTAGTTATCTTTAATTACTGCCTCTATAAAATAAAGCTGAACAATAGTATTTTTACTGTTCAGATTTATCCAATGAATCTGATTATAATATTGTAATTGCTGATTAATAGGCTGATAAATGCCTGCTATAGCTTTTATTTCAGCATCTGGTGCTGGTGATAATGGATAGTAACCTTTTTTCACCATGTATTGCCAAATATCATACGCATGTCTACTACTATTTAAAAAGGTTTTTTCTAAAAAAGACCTCAAATTTGGATTTGCACATTCCAATAAAGCTCTGGCATAATTTAATGCAGCTGATTTTTGATTTAAGAGATAGCCCGTAGCAATTGCTCGATCGTTCGGAGGTGCTCCGTTTATACTAGGTACAACAGGTGGATATTGTTCAATAGGTGCTTTTACATAAGAAACCAACCCTGGATTTAACTTAGAGGGCTGAAAACGCTCAATATCGGGCGTACTCTGGCTTTGGACAAATTCTATTTTTAAATTATAGTCTGCCACATGGAGTGGAAAATGTTGCTGTAATAATCGTTTTAATTCTAAATCTTGTGCTTGCTGAATGTATGTACTCATCGTATTAATTGTATTGTAACAGCCAACAATTAATTCACTTCAATCACGTAACTCATGAGTAGCTAATTGCATCGGTGAAACCTCGTTTTTAAAGTTTTTTTATTCTCTCCCAAAATATAAAAAATATAAGGAATGCATATGATATTTCTTATTACCTCATAATATAGCTATTCATTTTCTTTTTATGAAAGGAGAAGTTTTAATGCATACTGTATGGAAAGGCTCTCTTTCACTTGGTTTGTTAAGTATCGGTGTGAGACTGTATAGTGCTGTCGAAGAAAAAGATATTAAATTTTTAAGTCTTCATAAAGAATGTCTTACTCCAATTAAGTATAAAAAGATTGCTCCTGATTGTACAGAAACTGAAGTAAGCGATGAAGAAATTGTGAAAGCTTATGAATATGCGCCGCATAAATATATAATTATTAATGATAAAGAATTAGAAACACTACAAAAAAAAGATGAGCCGCGAATTATTCGCATTTCATCTTTTATCCAAAATGATGAGATTGATTCAATTTTTTTCGATCGTTCCTATTTTATTGGTCCTACCAATGGGAATGAAAAGCCCTATTTGTTACTAAAAGAATCATTAGAGAGAACAAATAAACTTGGTCTTATTCATATTACTATCCGTAAGAAACCGCATCTAGCTATTATTCGTAGCTTTCAAGAAGGACTTATTCTACAGACTATCCATTATCCTGATGAGATTCGAAATATAAAAAACATGCCTGATCTTCCTAAGTTTGAAGAAAACCCAATACAAAAACAAGAATTAACTACTGCCATGAATCTAATTCATCACCTTACCACTCCATTTAAACCCGAAGAATATGCAGATGAATATAAAGAGGCGCTTTTTAATCTTATAGAAGAGAAAATTGAGGAACAAGAAAAGAACGAAATCATATCTCCAACCAAAAACATCATTAATATCATAGAAACATTAAATGCTAGCATTGAACAAGTAAAACAACAGAAAGAAAAAAATAAAAGAGGAATAAACGAAAAAAAAGCCAAATAATTGTGGCTTTTTTTACCTTCTCTTAAAGAGGATTACACTTTGGCATCTCTCCTCCAGATGATTGTGCTAATTTTAGTAAGTAGTAGCATTCTTCTCTTGCCATATGGTCTGCCATTCTTGCGGATAATGAACTTAATATTTGCTCTGATAATTCTAACTCTTCTATTTCATGAAGAAAATGCGAAAATAAATTAAGTTCTAATGAAACATCTTGCGTAAATTTCTTCAAAGCTGGAAAATGCTTAAGCTCTGTACGTAAATACCCCGTCATTTCAACAGCTTTTAAATAAAACTGTTCAAAGTGTTTGGCGTACATCTCACTCTTCTCTTTCAAACGTTTCTCTACAAGATCTAATTCACCTGAAATTGAACCAGCATGACCAGCCGCATCCGTTAACCATACAAGATGATAATGTAGTTCATGAAAAACAGGGGGTATTTCTCCTTTTATTAAATACTTTAATACGGTTATATACTCTTCTACTTCATTTACCATATGGTTAATAAAAGTTGGAGTAAAGTGAATAACTATTTTTCCTTCTAATTGCTTTTGTATAATACTTAACTTAAATTGCCTAATCTCTTCTGCCAATTGTTTAACATCTTTCGCAAATTCAATTAAACTAACAGTATTAATACGAGTTAAAAACCCATCAAATTTCTCTACAAAATATATAGCTCTTTGAATATCTCCAGTTTCTTTTGGAGCTAATGCATCTAAAAGGAACTGTGCATGGTCTCCAAGAACTCTAAGCCAAAATTTATGTTCAAATAATGCGCTTTCTTCATAAGTTCGATTCATCTCATTTCTCTCCCTTACCAACATGTCTTTCTTACTGATTAATACTAATAAAATATATAAAATATGAATTTTAGCTAGTTTTAATTTATCTTCAAAGAATTAAAGGCTACTTTTTTTCTAGAGAATGTGCAGAAATACATTCAAATAGATTTTTAGTAGCATAAGCACCTCTGAATGCCACTCAAAATTATTATAAATATATACAAATAACATTAATAATAACTTAATCAATTCAAGGAATAAACCAACATCAATTAGATAAAATAACCATTTTTAACTATCTAGAAAAAGAGTTATACAGTATGTTTTATTATAAAGAAGAATTAATTGATATTATTAAACCAGATCCAGCAGCCGCAAAGGTTCTACAAGAAATATTAGGTGTTCCTTCTATAAGTAATCTATTATATACATTAACTAGAAAGATTTTAGTTTTTATCAGGTTAAGTCTTAAATCAGTAAAATTTTCAATACCACTTATCCCCATACTTTCAACAGCCATTTTTAGCAGTTGTTGACGCTTAATGACATACTTACAACTTTACATAATATATAATTTGTGAAGAATTGATTTATATGATAGAAATTGAATGAACTATCTCCTATACTTACTAAATTTAATCTTTATCACCTGGCATACTTTCTAGAAAAAATGACATACTACGTATGTGCTATTACACTAATAGCTCAATTAATCTTTCATTCAACTGGCAGATAATCCATGTTTTTATCTGCCAAACTCTATTTATTGCCTTTTACTTTTAAAATCATTTATGTTCGGAGTTTATATAATTGAATTTTTCACATTCTAAAAAGGAAAAGAATAACTATTCCAAAAAAATAACAACAAATGCTATTAACCCTATAATTCAACCTGTAGAACAAGCCATGAATGGATTGTATGGAATGCCAGAAACTGATATTGAAGATAAAGATCATCCAAAAAAGGGAATTCGAAAAATATTTAGGATTTTCAATATATTCTTTATTTCCCATACATATTTCAATAACGATAATAAACAAGGAAGATTAAATTATAAAGAAGGCAAGCATTAATATATGCTTGCCTTCTCTTCTAACGACGATGTTCTACAAGATCAATTACACCTAAAACAACGTGAGCTAAACCAAATCCAAATACTGTATTTGCAATCATTTTATTAGTTCCACGAGTTTGTTTAAGAGCATAACCTGCTGCTGTCACTGCTGTACCTAGTGCCGTTGGAATTAATCCTTCACGAATATCCACAGTGATTGCCTCCTTATATCGTAGTTAGTAATTTTGTTTTAATGTTTTAGAAGTAAAGTACTAAAACAGGTATTAGTATTTTTCTTTTAAGTAAAATTATGTAGGATTTTTATAAATAATTTTTTACAATCATTAAAATAATATAGACAGTGAAGAAAGATTCAATTCAATATTTTTATTAGTTTATTGTCCTTATCTAACATCAAGATCTTAGTAAATAAACGTCTTATTTCCAATATTTTTCTAGAACTTGTGTTGAATGTTTCAATCTTAATTATATGTCTTTACTATTTGACGCCAATAATTTCTGCCTTCTTTTATGCAATATTTTTAATTAAGTATGCAAAGTCCTTTACTGACTATCCAAAAATAATTTAAAGTATTCCCATTTTATATTTAAGCTTAAAATTATTATCTATTTTTCTTTTTGCAATTATGATTAATTAAAACTACTTACGCCCATACTATCCTTTGTTTAATACATACTACATATGGAGTTGAATTTAAAATGGAATATAAAGATAAAAATTCTACTGAAGCTGCCCTATTACAATACAAACATGGGTTGAGTTTATTTGCTGAAAAAATGCCCAAACTTACTGAACAATTTAATTCTTTTACAGAAGAATGCTTTAAAGATGGTAAGTTATCAAAGAAGGAAAAACAATTGATTGCATTGGGCATAAGTCTTTATTCTCAGGATGAGTATTGTATCATTTATCATACAAAGGGATGTATGGATCAAGGTGCTTCAGAACAAGAAATCCTTGAAACGGTTGGAGTAACAGCTGCATTTGGCGGAGGCCCTACCATGAGTCAGGCGGTCACACTTGTTCAAGAATGTATAGAAGAATTAAGTAACAAAAATTAATTACAAAAAGATTTTCTTAAGCTTAAACTTTGTTTGTTTATTTCCACAACTTATATATATTGACTAATAAACATAAAAAACTTGAGCATTTTTTATTATGCTCAAGTTTTCATTTACACATTTAATTCATACTATAAATTGCCCAAGATAAGTATGTAGCAAAGGTAGTCCATAACAGATAAGGAATTAGAAGCCACCCAGCTGCTTTAGATAAGCGGAATGAATAAATGATAAGAAGAAATGCAGTAACAGCCACTAATAGACAATCTATTGTTGCTAAAAACAAATTTTTTTGACTGAATTGAAAGTAACTGAACGCTTGATTACAGATATAATTTAAAAGGAATAAAAACCAAAATGTTTTTGGATTAAATCCATACTTGTTGTAAATAATTGCAACTGATAATGCAATAAGTCCATATAATACAGCCCATATAATTCCGATCGTCATACCAGAAGGTGTCCAAGATGGCTTTTCTAACGCATCATACCAAATACGATCAATAGGGAATAAAATACTAGAAACATAAAACAAACCATATGTTAGTAAGAATACTATGACACTAGATTTTTTCATAAACATTCTCCTTTTCAATAGAAGGTTTTAGAAACTCTATATGATTCGTATGTTCTTTCAATGAATAAAATTTTAATATTTAATATGCAAATAGACATTCTTATATTTTTAATTATAACCTTTACATATCAAATTTATATTGATTCGTTTATTTTATACAAATTCCTTCATATTTTTATATGCACAAAGCGCTCTCTCTCGTGCTGCCTTATGATCAACAATCGGAAAAGGATATGTATCACCAAGCTTTATATTAGCTTTTTGTAAAATCTGCTCAGATGCTTCCCAAGGTTTATGTATATATTTGTTTGGTATATCTCTTAATTCTGGTACCCAATTTCTTATATACTCTCCGTTTTCATCAAACTTTTCCCCTTGTGTAATCGGGTTAAAAATACGAAAGTACGGTGATGCATCTGCTCCACTTCCAGCAACCCATTGCCACCCCATTGTGTTATTTGCAATATCAGCATCTAGTAGCGTATCCATAAACCACTTTGCTCCTTCTTGCCAAGGAATTAATAAATGTTTTACAAGAAAAGATGCAACGGCCATTCTTGCGCGATTATGCATAAAACCAGTTTGCCATAATTCCCGCATTCCCGCATCGATAAATGGATAACCAGTTTCCCCCTTCTGCCATACTCTTAATAATTCCTCGTCATTATTCCATGGGAATTTTTCGAAACGTTCATTAAGAGGCTTATATACTGTAAACGGATAATGGTATAGCAAATAATAAGAAAACTCTCGCCAAATTAATTGACGTATAAAACCATTAACTTGTTTTTCAAAAAGGCTACATTGCCTTTCAATACTCTTATTTGTTAAATAATGATATATAAACTTCACTGATATTTGACCAAATGAAAGGTAAGGTGCCAACATCGAATGAACGTTTTGATTAGGAAAATCCCTTCTTTCACTATAAGAGGGTAATTTATTAGAAAAAAATTGTTTAAATATTTTGTATGCCTCTTCTTCTGTAGGACTCCATATTGAGTCAATATGGGATGTCCAAGGTATAGTTGGAAGTAAGTTTAGCTCTGAAACAGATAAGCTTGCTGGTAGAGGACTTATCCCCTTTAAATTCTGCACTTTACTAATAGGTGCAGGTATTACTTGCTTTTGAAAAGCATTATAAAAAGGAGTAAAAACCTTATATTCTGTGTTATCTTTCTTTTTAATAATCCAAGGTTCTAATAACAAATGAGATTCAAACTCTCTACAGGTAATGCCTATATCTTCAAATCCCTTTTTCATTTTTTGATTATATTTTAATCTCTCCGGATCATAACAAACATTCCAATATACAGCCTTTACATTCATTTCTTCTATGAGAGATAATATTTCTTCTTGTGTATTGCCTTTACGAATTAGCAAAGTAGAGCCTAATGCTTCAAGCTGCTTTTGGACATCTGTTATAGCATGATGTAGCCACCACTTTGAAGCACCTCCTACAAAAAAAGTTTCATCTTGTACATATACTGGAAGAACCTCACCCGACTGAGCAGCCTCAAATAGAGCTAGGTTATCATATAAACGAAAATCTTTTTGAAACATAACAATAATTTTATTTTGCATGGCTATCCTTTCTTACTCTTAAAACATAATGGATTCTTTATGTGAATAAGTATCTCTTTTACTTTTGCATTATTATATTAATAATTCTTTGTGATCATAAATAAACTTTTGCATAGTTATTGGATTTCTATCTAGTAAATTTGATAAATCTGATGTGACTTTTTTAGCTAATCCTAATTTTGCGGTTGTATATATTCCAATCATAACCCAAATAAAGTCACTTTTAAGCCCCTTTTTAACCATTCTTTTTCTAAATGTAAATATACTTGGGTTTGTATAGACAATATGCCTATTTATTATTTTTGAAATAATAGCAGCAACTTCATCATATGTTAATGCCTCATTTCCTGTTAAAGAATAAGCTTTAAATTTATGTCCCTCTTCAGTTAATATCTTAGCTGCAACTTCTCCAATATCTCGTACATCTATAAAACTTGTTTTCCCTTTGCCGGCAGGTACCTCGATTATCTTTTCATTTCTTAATTCATCACCATGTTGTGATAGTAAATTTTGCATAAAAAAACTCGGTCTTAGAAATGTATAAGGGATTCCAGAATCTTTTATTATAGCTTCAATTTTAGCATGAGGTACTATTGGATTTTTTTCTACTCCTAATAAAGATAAAAATACAATTTGTTTTATACCTATTTCTTTTGCAGCATCTATAACAGGCTGGAAATATTTTTTCGCATGAGCTAGATGTGGTGGTCGTATTAGAAATAATTTAGTAACACCTGTTAAAGCAGCCTTTACAGATGAGGGATTTTCAAAATCAAAATATACTCCTTCAGTTTCTCTACTGCGCGTTGCGACTTTGAAAGTAGCATTTCTTTTTATTAGTCCTTTTACAACCTCTTTTCCTACATTCCCTGTAGCACCTGTTACTAAAATCATTGTAATCACCCTCTATTTTTTTGTAAATTTTGAATCATACTTTGCAAAACTCGAACTGTATTTTCTACTTCCTCTTTAGGAATACTAGCTGTAGCACTTTTTATAACTTCATCGCTCACATTTTCTATTTCCTGTATTAATACCTTAGTTTCATCCGTTAAAAATATTAGATGTGACCGTTTATCTTTAGGATTATGTTTTATAAGAATCCATTCTTTTTGCAATAATCGTTGTATGATTCCAGTTACTGTTGGGCGGTCTGCCAAGAGCCTTTCAGCAATCATAGCAGGGGTGGTTCCATTTGGATAAAGAGATATATCCTTTAACACAGACCATTGCTGAGCTGTTATTTTATATTCTTTTAATTGATTTGATAATTCTGTTTTCGTCATTATACTTACCTTGTGTAATAAATAACCTAAATTATTCATATAACCCCCTATAGTTAGTGTACTAATTATATAGTTAGCATACTAACTATATTAAAAAAATGCAAATTTTAATTACTAATTTATATCTAAAAAAGATAAATCAAATTGTTTCTTAGATTTTAGTTTAATTTAACATTAAATTTTAGACTCACATTCTTAAATGGTTTAAATTTGTGCTATTTTATTAAAACATAACCTTCTTAACAGTGACATATCAGCGATAATTTATTTCTATTACGTACAGTTGTTAACAAGTTCATTTGCAAACTTTTTAACAACTTTTTATATCTCTGCATAAATACAATCACCTTTACTACGATTGTTACAGCTTCTTTCATTTCCACTTCAGCTTTTAAGTTAAATAATCTATAAACTAAATCGAATTAATATTCCTATCCTAAGTTATATGGTATATATTCTTTTCAATGGAATACAGATACATATATTATGTATGGAGCCAAGGATGAACTGTGCGAATTTGAAACTATTAACTATTTTACAAAAAAACATCGTTGTGAATTAGAAGTCATGGAAACAGGTGAACATTACTTTCATACTGAGGAATAGTTAAAGATATTTAAACAGTGGTTACACAAACATATCGCTTAACAAATTACAATTTATCTTGAACCTGTTAGAGAAGAATCGTAAATATATAAACTGATATTATATTTGAGAGACATTATAAATGTGAATGTATTCACTTAAACAAACAGATGCTTTAGTTCAATAAGAATTAAACAACTTCATAATCACGCAGAAACGCCGCTGAAAAGCGGCGTCTTTAGTCAAAAAACTAAGTATACCTACTATTCCAACACATTACCGATTGGTTTTATGCATATTTCCTTCGAATTTTGCCAACCACCAATAACAGTAAGGGAATCCCTAGCTCATAAACGGGAAAAGCAATTGGAATTACGAAAAATATATAGTAATAATGGGTAAATGTCTGGATATTTTTAACTGACACAGCTATGATGAACGAAATAGGAGCAAGAACCAAAGCTACTTTTCGCCAATCCTTCAAATGAAACATTTGTGCTGTTCCATAACAAGCGATAAACATGTATAACGCCAGTTTAATAAAAATACTAAAAAACCAAATAATAACAATTAAAATATCCACATTTTGAATGAACTCCATGACGGATATGTACCGGCTCAGATCGTAAACTGGATATAAAAAACTTGAAGGTAAATTCGGACCGAATGTTAAAATGACCGCTAATGTTCCGATTGTTACCATGAAAACGGCTAGTCCTACTCCCCACATCGCCCTTGATGATGCTTGTTCTGGTTTGTCCATAAAGAAAACGAACATTGTCATCATGACAGCCTCTCCAAAAAATGCGGCTACAGGAGTATAGGAACCTTTAAGGATCGGAAGCCATCCAGAATCGTGATAAATAGGCCGCATATAATCCCAATTCATATTGCCAACATTCAAAATGATTACAAACATTATCATTAAAAGTACTATTGGTCCTATGATTTCACTTAAACGTCCAATCCCCTCTATCCCGCCTTGGTAAATAATAAAAATGAGCAATAACATCGCAGTGAAGACAATGACCCACAAAGGTGTATTATGAAATAAAGCGATAATAATGAACTCACCAAATTCACGGACGGTTATCCAAATTATCATGTACCAACCAAAGAAGTAGAAAATCATCAGTAGCTTGCCTAGCCATTTACCAAGAATGGTTTGGCTAAATTCAATTAGAGTTTGCTTCGGATAAAGCGAACCAAGTTTGGTTGCCAAAAAAGTAAGAGCAATCCCTATCGCTCCTGCAATCAAAATCGAGATCCACGCATCTTGTTTGACAGTACGAATCGTCGCTGGAATAACTAGAAGGAGGGACTGTCCCACTTCAAATGTGAACATCATCCAAAAGATTTGCCTGCCAGAGATTTTCATTGAATTTCTCACACTCTATATTCCTCCTTATTTTTTCATCTCATTTTTCTTTAACTGCAACGGTGGTCCAGTCAGTCCTACTCTTCGAATAGTAAGCTTTGTATGAACAGAAACCTGCACTTTTCGAAATTGTTTACTCCAATTCTTTTTTAGACCTTTCCATTCAGATGGATATTTTTGATGAATGGCTTCTCCAAATCCAAAGATATCGGTTCCGTATTGTTTTTGAATTTTTTTAATGATTTGAAGAGATTGCTTTTCGGATTGTTTTTCTAATACATGTTCTAAAAGAGTAAGATTTTTTGGTTGCGAAAGATCTAAATTCGTATTATTCTCCTGAATCGTTCCTTCACCAGAAAAAACAATGTCACACTTAATTGTGTCCCCTTGTATAGTAGGTATGATTTTTCTTTTGATTTTTGTCATATATAAACTTGCACTACCATTTCCTTTAGAGGCGCTTGCTGTAACCGTCTGTTTGCTTAAACGATTCACTACCCAAAGAGTCGTTAACCATTCCTGCATGTTTAAGTATCCTACCAATTTGAAATCGTTGTTAAATATAGCACCACCTACAATTTGAAAACCTTTGACCTCAGTTTTACCTTTTTTATAAGACACATTTAGTTTAATAACGGGCAAAATTGGGGTGATTCCATCACTCGTACCAGCAATAAGAAAATTTAATAAAGACATATCTCCTAACGCCTCTATTTGCATCTGCTCTTTCAGTGCCCCAAGTGCCGGGATAGACTCTAAAGGGATGGATGCTTTCAGAAATTCTTTTGCAGTATTCCCTTTTATTACGAACGCACCTGCTCGTAATCGAATATCAGAATCGCGGCTATATGCATCTAAAACTGGAGCGAGACCGCTTTTAGCCATTTTTTCTCCGATCAATACAACACTGTCTGTATTATTTAAGCTTATTTTACTCTTTTCTATCCGACACTTACCAAAAATGGATATTTCCAATTAATTTCTCCCCGAAAATTTTTCTATTTTTGAGAAAAATTAAGATAACCTTTGATATCATTGTTAATATTAATTTAACTCTAAAAAAAACATCACTATAAAATCTTGCCATTTTCTTAATTCCTAACGCTTTTAATGGCGGTGTTGCTGCTAATACGATTGATCCACTACGGTTTATATCTCCTACAACAGCCAATTTTGTATATCGTGGATCAAGTCCTTTTTTAATACATGATACACTTGCATAAAAGCTACGAAGATCTACACATAAAATAATACGATTCGGTAAAAGAGAATAATCATACAAGGTTATCACTCCTAACAACGAGAACATTTGTTCTTTTTATATACGAACTCATGTTTTTTTAAAGGTATTTTCATGAAAATTTCGGTTAAAATAACCGTTATATCTGTGCGCTATCAATTAAAGCTGGAAAAACTATGTATACAAAACTGCTAGAATTTCAAGTAACTCATAAGCATAAAACTACTAAAACAAACCAATTAAACCTTTATTATCAAAACATAATTTATATAAATTTCTTTGTTTCTTATATGTGTGAAGATAATAAAATACTATTCCCAAAACAAAAAAGCATTCCTCTCTTCTATTAAAATTGTATAGATGGTTGATAGCAGTGTCATATACGAACCACACAGCTATCAATTCCCCCAATGATGAAAAGGCAACAATGCATTTGCAATCATTGTACTCATTATTTTCACAAAACACTCTTGTTACTGATTGTTTTATATGTAGGCCGTACTTATCCCCCCTTCACGCCTCCTTATATTTTTATCCTACACAATGAAAATCTCTTTTTCCTTACCTATCCCTTACATTCAAAATCGTTTCTATAATGAAAGGATTGAAGTAGCATCTGTGCCCGAAATCACAAAAAACACCGATTTTTGTCGCTCCGGTGTTTTTTACACTTTAAATATTGAAGATTCATTTTACTCTTAACAGGTTACATTACTGATTTTTTTCTAATGTGATTATTTTTCTTGCTATATAACAAAATTTTATAGTGCTATATGAAACACTTATCACGTTGTCATTAAGACATATGATTCTACTTTTATTGATACACTTGAGATGGACTCACTTTTTGAACAAGTATATCAAATGATTTCCCTAATGATATATCAACAGTTTTTGGTATATCAGACCCTTCGGTAGTTATCCCAGCGAAAATTGGATGTTGTTCGTTTAAGCAAGTTTTTGTTACTCCGTTCGCCTTGCGTACATCAATAAAAAATTGATCTTTTTTAACTTGTCCAAAGATGTAGTTATAACTGTTTGGATCATCTGATTTTAATGTTCCATAGGGGCCAAATTCACCATCACTATTAATTAGCCACAGTAAGACTTTATTTCCAACCCACAAAAAATAGATTACCTGTACACGAAAAAGTATAGGTAATCTATTTGTTTTTGAGATTAATAAAAACCTAATTTTTTTTTTGAATTCTTCCATCAATAATAGACTGAATTGGTTCTTTTGATTTTTTTATATAATCTACTAATGCTTCAAAATCAGTTGGTCCTGTTTCAGCATCTTTACCGTTTTTAAAGGATACAAATCCATCTCCACCTGAAGCTAGAAATGCGTTCGCAACGACGCTGTAAGTTTTAGATGGAATAATTTCTTCTCCATTTGTTAAGCGAATACTTGTTACTTTTTCTCCATTAGGTTTGTTTGCATCCCAAGTGTATTGGATCCCTGAAATTTGAAGCATTCTTGTTATGTCTTTTTGCCATTGTTGATTTAAAATATCACGAATGTCTTGACCTGTTAAATTTACTTTTATTAATTGATTTCCGAATGGTTGAATACCATATATTTCTCCCCATGTAATATCACCAGCATCTAAATCATTACGAATACCACCAGGATTCATAAGTGCAATTTGGGATTGCATTGTTGTACGCTGGGCATCAGCAACTAAATTTCCAAGAGTAGATTCACCAGCCATATTGAGTTTGCGATCTAGTGGAGCAATAGACTTACCTACAACTTCATTGACAAGAGGTGCGATTTTTGCTTGATATTTCTCCATCTTCTTCTTTATTTTTTTATCAGGCTCCATGCCTTCATGGTAAGTTGTAACAATTTCTGCTTTTTTCTCAACAATATCTTGTGTTTTACGATCAATCTTTACATCAACATCAGCAAACGCCATACCATAAGAATTTGCTTGTACGACAAGTTTATTATTGACAGTTCCATTTACATAGGTGTGGCTATGCCCACCAAAAATAACATCGACTTCTGGATCAGTCTCATTTGCTAATCGGACGATATCACCATTTGTTACGCCGTTCCCATCTGTTATACCTCCGTTATGCGCAAGAACAACGATAGATTTAACGCCTAGTTTTTTTAATTGCTTTACGGATTTGTTAATAGCTTCAACTTCATCTGTAATTTCTACATTCTTTAGCATAGTAGGCATAACAAGGTTAGGAACATCCGTTGTTACGACTCCGATAAATCCAACAGGAACTCCTTGTACCTTTTTTATAGTGAATGGTGGTAAAAATAAACGACCAGTGGATTTATTATAGAAATTTGCGGCAACATATGGGAATTTTGCTCCTTTAAAATTTCCTGTTTTCTCATGGTATCCACCATAAATAAGGCGGTTCATTTCCTCAACACCTTCATCAAATTCATGATTTCCTATGGTTCCAACATCGAATTTCAAATCATTTAGAAATTCAATCGTAGGTTCGTCTTGTAATAATGCTGAAACAGGAGTACTTGCTCCAACAACATCGCCAGCATGTACCTTTAATGTATTCGGATTTTGTTTTTCACGATCACGTAAATAAGCCCCTAAGTACTCAATTCCCCCTGCATCTTTATTGTTAATTTTTTTTACAGTGTCTAGTTGCCCATGAAAATCGTTAATACCGAGCATTTGTACATCTATGTAGCGGTTTGGTTCTGTACTTGCTTGGGCTGAAGGCGCAGCAAATACACTAGTAAAAGTAACTGTACTTAATGCTAAAACAACTGGAATGATTTTTTTCAACATAAAATTTCTCTCCCTTAATTGAAATCTGACATAATACGATGTTATTTTAATATATTAAGAGGATTATTTCTACAAAAATTCTACTAATTATAAAAATTAATAAGATTTTATTGTTTTCTGACAAAACGTTTCTTTGTTTTGAAGGTTATTCAAAATATTATCTTGATAGTAATATAACAATACTTCTAAGAAATCTAAAAAACTCTAATCAATACATTTTAGCTGTTAAGAAGAATATTCAATTCGAAACTAATGAGTATTTATCAAGCTAACATCTCAATATCACAATTTAAAAATGAATAAAAATTTTGTATGGAAGATTACGGTGGTGCACTACTCCGCATTTAAAAAGATGCTCGTGGATTTATCCAAGAGCATCTTTTATAAAGCTTTATTTTTACTTATTTACAATTTATCAATTAACAATTATATAGTTGTAATCAGTCCTTTAAAAATAACAGGAGTGCTTCATTAAATTCTTTGGCATGCGTTGCATTTAGCCCATGCGGACCACCCTTTATTAACGCTACTTTAGAATTAGGAATTGCTTCATGTGTTAATTTCCCACTATATTCAAATGGTACAGTTGCATCTGAATCACCATGAATAACAAGGGTAGGTATATTAATCTTGGCTAAATCGCCTCTGAAGTCTGTTTTGCTGAAAGCAGCGATACAATCTAGTGTTCCTTTAGGTGATGCACCCGCAGCGATATCCCTATTGTAAAGTCGAAATGGTTCACTAACTAAGTCAGTTCGATCTCCAGCAGCAAAAAATCCTTTCGTAAACTCATCAAGGAATGCTAGACGATCACTTTTTACTCCATTTTCAAATCCTTGAATTGCTACATCATCTAATACACCCTCAGGATGATCTGCTGACTTGTAAAGGTATGGTGGTACAGCTCCTGCAAATACAGCCTTCTCTACTCTATTGGTTCCATATTTTCCAATATACCGGGCTACCTCGCCTCCACCCATAGAAAAACCAACAAGTGTGACATTTTGAAGCTCTAACTGTTCTAATAGTTGATGTAAATCAGAAGTAAAGGTATCATATTCATACCCTTCCCACGGCTGAGATGATTTTCCAAAGCCTCGACGATCATATGTTATAACTCTGTATCCAGCCTCAACAAGAGCGGGAACTTGGTATTCCCAAGATCGACCGCTTAACGGCCAACCATGAATTAGTACAACTGGTTTTCCTGTGCCATGATCTTCATAATATATCTCAATTGGTGCTTGATTTTCGGTTCCTACAGTAATTTTTGCCATTCTCCTACCTCCTTTAATATGTATCCTTTTCTTCAATAACCCGGATGAATCTCATAACCTATTTATGCACATTTATATTGTGGACTCTATGTATGAAACTCTATTGTTCCAATGATTCCATTTTCTCTTCATGGAACAATTCTCCATCTTATACCTTTTTCATCACGAAGTATTTGCTGAACATTCCTCCTATTCAATTCTAATAACAAAAATAGGTGACTATCAATATCGTTCTATCTATAGAATGTATAGGTAAAATCAATCTATTTTATAGTGAAAATAACTATAGTTACCACCTATACAACTTATAGATAATTTAGAATTGATTAACCAATTAGTTTTCAAATACTATAAATTTGTATAGCGCTTCATGTTCCATGAATGCTGCTATAACTCATAGTAACGGTCAGTTTAGTTACAAACTAATCGTAACAAACGAAGAAATTTGGTAATATTCCACTGTTTAAACTTTCTTCGATTACTTAATTTTTAGGAGGAATACATAATGACTGATCTCTATTCTCGTATTAACAAAGATGATGCTGTCGTTCTTTTAGTAGATCATCAAACTGGTCTTATGTCCGGACTAGTACGTGACTATGGTGTTGATGAATTCAAGAACAATGTTTTAGCTCTTGCTCACACTGCTAAATTTTTTGATTTACCAGTTATTTTAACAACAAGCTTTGAAAACGGACCTAACGGACCTTTAATGCAAGAATTGGTTGATCTCTTTCCTCACGCACAAAAAATAGCTCGACCTGGACAAATTAATGCATGGGATAATGATGATTTTGTAAAAGCAATCGAAGAAACTGGAAAAAAACAACTTATCATTGCGGGCGTGGTTACGGACGTTTGTGTTGCTTTTCCGGCACTTTCCGCTATAAAAGCTGGATATGAAGTATTTGCTGTTACTGATGCTTCAGGAACTTTCAGTAAACAAGTTGCAGATGCTGCCAATACGCGTATGGCACATAGTGGCGTGCAACTTATGAACTGGTTTAGCGTAGCTTGCGAATTACAACGCGATTGGCGCAACGATGTCGAAGGTTTTGGCAATTTGCTTGCTAGTAATCTTCCAGGTTATCAAAATATAATTGGAAGCTATATGGGCGCGCAGCGAGATCTTAGTAAACAAAATGCATAAATGTATTTCAAAGAAATGACTTTAAATCACTTTCAAAAAAATGGATAGTATACATTTAGTGCTGATTAAATCAGCACTCTCTTTTAAATTAAAAGGTATAGAAAAAATTTTATTTTTACGATTACAGTTTTAATTAACAGAAAATATATTATTTTCAATAATTAAAAAGGAGCGTTTTATTATGAGTAATTTAGAATTGTTAAATCCAGAGAACAGTGCCTTAATTTTGATTGATTTTCAACCTCAAATGACTTTTGGAGTTGCAAGTATTGATAGACAAACATTGATTAATAACGTTATGCTGCTTGCTAAATCAGCAAAAACTTTTAACGTACCTACTATTCTTACTACAGTTGAGACACGCAGCTTTTCTGGTTATTTTTGGCCACAAATTCTTGACATATTCCCAAACCATGAAATTATAGAACGCAGTTCAATGAACTCTTGGGAAGATCAAAAATTTGTTGAAGCGGTTAAAGCAACCGGTAGAAAAAAATTAATATTTGCAGCACTTTGGACTGAAGTTTGCCTTGCATTCCCTGTGCTTGAAGCAATTAAAGCTGGCTATGAGGTGTATGCAGTTGATGATGCTTCAGGTGGTACTAGTTTGACAGCACATAACGCTGCTATGCGTCGTGTAGAACAAGCTGGTGCAATTCCAGTAACAGCAATTCAAGTTTTACTTGAATACCAACGTGACTGGGCACACAAAGACACTTATGATGCTGTAATGGAGATTGTAAAGGAACACACTGGTGCTTATGGTCAAGGTGTAGAATACGCATATACTATGGTGCATGGCGCGCTTCCAAGCAGGAAAATATGAAACAAGAAGGAGTAGCTGTCGAAGAGACTTATACAGGGAACACGATGGATACTGCTGATCCAGTAACAACGATTGTTACATGGGAAATTCAACAAGGTAAAGAAAAACAGTTTGAAACATGGAGACATGAAATCGAAGCTGCCGCTACTAAATTCCCTGGGCATTTAGGCGTAAATCTAATAGTCCCAAATAACGAATTCAGAGAGTATACTGTTATTTTTCGCTTTGATACGTATGAGCATCTACGCGCTTGGCAAGAATCAGATGTTCGCCGAGATTTGTTAAAAACGGCAAAACAATTTCAAGTTACTAATCCAACTTACAAAACTGAAAGTAGTTTGGCTTATTGGTTTGTTACTCCGAAAACGCCAGTTCCACCGCCAAAATGGAAAATGTCTATCGTTACCCTTCTGGGTGTATGGCCTCTTAGCATGTTAGTTCCTAAATTGATAGGACCTATTATAAAACATATGAATCCTATTATGTCCGCTTTTTTTGTTTCTGTATGTATAGTGTCCTTGCTATCATGGGTAGTTATGCCGATTTTCGGTAAATTATTTCATCCATGGTTACAAAATAATAGGAAGTAGACGAGGTGTGAATATGAATTTACCGGATATGATCTTATATAACGGAAAAATTACTACCCTTGATCCCTCTCAACCTGAGGTATCTGCTATCGCCATAACTGATGGTTTAATAACTGCAGTAGGTGGAGATGAGCTTCTTGATAGTGCCACAGAAAAAACAAAAAAAATAGACCTTAAAAGAAAAAGAGCTATTCCAGGCCTGAATGACTCTCATATACACGTTATTCGTGGCGGTCTTCATTATAATATGGAATTACGATGGGAAGGTGTGCCTTCAATTACCATTGCTCTCGAAATGCTCAAAGAACAGGCAAGGCGTACACCTGCTCCTCAGTGGGTAAGAGTAGTTGGAGGTTGGTCTGAATTTCAATTTAAAGAGAGACGGCTGCCAACTTTAGAAGAGATTAATGCTGTTTCTGAAGGCACACCTGTCTTTGTGCTACATCTTTACGATAGAGCACTTGTAAATCGTGCAGGGCTACGTGCACTGGGATACACAAAAGATACCCCAGACCCTCCAGGTTGTTTAATTGAGCGGGATAAACGAGGTAATCCAACGGGCCTTTTAATTGCCAATCCTAACGCTTCTATTCTTTATTCAAGTTTGGGTAAAGCTCCAATACTTAATTTTGACGACCAGATTAACTCAACTCGCCATTTTATGCGCGAATTAAATAGATTAGGTATTACAAGTGCCATTGACGCAGGTGGCGGTTTCCAAAATTATCCTGATGACTACAAAGTTGTTGAACATTTAGCCGAGAAGGAACAATTAACTTTGCGTATTGCTTATAATCTATTTACGCAAAATCCAAATCATGAATATGAAGACTTTGCTTCATGGACAAAAATTGTTTCTCCAGGTCAAGGAAATGATAAGTATAAAATGAATGGTGCCGGAGAAATGTTAGTATTCTCGGCAGCCGATTTTGAAAAATTTCAAATGCCACAGCCCGAACTAGCTACGATGATGGAAGCTGACTTAAAGAAAGTAATTTCTCTCTTGGTAGAAAACCGTTGGCCATTCCGTTTACATGCAACTTATGACGAGTCAATCACACGATTCTTAAATGTATTTGAGGAAGTCAACAAAGAAATTCCTTTTAATGGTCTACGATGGTGGTTTGATCATGCAGAAACAATCTCAGATCGTAGTATGGAACGTGTTAAGGCTTTAAATGGTGGTATTGCCATCCAAGACCGCATGGCTTTTCAAGGTGAATACTTTGTTGATTTATACGGAAAGGAAGCTGCAAAGCATACTCCTCCGATTTATCGTATGTTAGACCTAGGTATACCTGTTGGCGCAGGTAGTGATGCAACTAGGGTTTCCAGCTATAACCCTTGGGTCGCTCTTTACTGGATGGTTGCCGGAAAAACCATTGGTGGTCTTTCGATATACGATGAAAAAAATAAACTTGATAGAAAAGTAGCCCTGGAATTATATTCAAAAGGAAGTGCGTGGTTCTCTGGTGATGAAGGTAAAAAGGGAACCCTTGCAGTAGGTCAGTTTGCTGATATTGCTGTATTGTCTGCTGACTACTTTACTGTGCCAGAAGAAGAAATCAAGGACCTTGAATCATTACTCACCATTATGGGTGGGCAGGTTGTTTATGGAAATGATGAATTTAAAAATTTATCACCTGGATTGCCGCCAGCATCACCTGATTGGTCACCGACGGGAGTTTATGGTTATGGTGGTGCTAACCTAGCCCACACTATACTTTCTCACGATGCCCATGATCACAAGTTACATAGTTGCAGTAACCCTCTCCATCAACACACTCATACCGTAATAGGAAAAGATGGAACTAAATGGGGTATTGGTTGTACTTGCTTTGCTTTCTAAGTCAAAACCACCGGTATAATGCCGGTGGTTTTCTTTCTACAATAAGGGTTTGGAGCCGAAGGCGGATCCAAATAGTATTGGTATTAAGATCATAATGGTAATATGGACTCTATGTAGATTCGAAATAGCAGTATATCCCTAATGGAATCTATTACTATGCAATAAGACCAAAGAGTTAATTGATTAACTTGACTTGTTTTTAACAGCCTTCTCTCCTTGCAAAGTCTGCCCTTTTCCCTTAAATAAAAGTCCATGATATTCCCTTTTGAAGCGACTACACCACACATATAAAGTGAAACTTTAATCAGTGGGGGTTTTGTTCATCCCCCACTGATTATTAGTTGAACCAATCGGACTTTTACGGACAGTTGATCCCCCACCTAACTTCTTTGCTTCCGCTGAATTTTGAGGTGGGGGTCTTACTGCCCGTTAAAGCGGGATAAATTTACTTGCCCTTTGACTGTAATTTAGGTCTTCTCCCAAGAATTATGTATCATTTTTAATTCTCACACTATAATCATTATTATTTTTATTATACTAATACTTTTTCAGGATTATTTAACTTCTGCATAAAGATACGTGCTGCAAAACTTAAAAATTTATCATCAAAGTGAATAAGATTAATATCTTGACTTGGTGTTGGGTCAATAATACGAACTATGCTCAAAGTATCATTATTAACAAAGTTAACCAGTGAAAGAGGTATTATGGCAACCCCATGTCCATTGTATACAAGGCTCAATAGAGAAATAGAAGATTTTGTTTCTATATTTGCTTCAGATAAAGATAACCCTAAACTCTCACAATATATTTTAATAGATTCACGACAACTACATGAAACCATTATTCTACTCAGTCCTACTAATTCTCGAAAAGAAACAAATGATGTTTCATTCAAAGGATGATTTTTTGGAATGACAAGGACAAGCTCTTCGCTATACAAAAGGGTGCTTGTTAATGTGTCTGGAATTTGAGCACTACGCGTGATGCCTATATCAATATTTTTATCAACGATTTGATTTACAGCAACTTCAGATTCTATAATTTTTACTACAATGTTAGGATAATGTTGTTGAAACTTCATAATATAAGGTGTTAAATAAGTGAGATCCTCTAATAAACCTCCTATAGTAATTACACCTCTTTTTACCCCCTTTAATTCAAAAATTTCATTATAAACGTCATCAAATTGTTGCATGATAAATTTCCCTTTATCAAATAGCAGCTTACCCGCTTCTGTCATTTTGATACCTCTTCCAACTCGATGAAACAAGGGTGTATCAAGTTCACCTTCTAACACACGGATTTGTTGACTTAAAGTCGGCTGTGAAATACCTAGAACTTCCGCAGCTTTAGTAAAACTATTATTATTACAAACTTGAATAAAATACTCTAAATGACGTAATTCCATTCTTGATACCCACTCTCCGCTTTATGAAAGATTTATAATGAAAAGGACGATATGTATACGTTAACATAACAACTTTATTCCCTACTGTACTAATTGAAATTATATGATTTATTCATTTTGTATTATATTACATTTACTACCACTTATTAATTTTTCCTCCTATTTATTTAATTTATATTTAATTAGGATATTACTAAACAGAAATAGCCTCTACAAATTTACAATTTCTGTGCGTAATATCCTAACTTTTTCAACTGTTTCATTATCATTTTTTCTCAATATAGTCCAAACTACCAAATATTTGCCGAATCCCCTCTTTATGCTGAGGAAAAATAGTATCCACCAATTCAATATCTTCTGAAGTAATTGACGCATACGTGACACGGCGGTCTTTAGGACATGGTTTTCACCTCTTCTTTTCCAACCTATCCACTACATACGTGATACTACTACTTGCAAGTAATATTTTGTCTTCAAGTTTTTGTATAGGCTGATCGCCTTTACTGTATAGTAGCTTAAGCACTGCAAATTCTGTTGGATTAAGTCCATACATTTTTATATCCTTTTCAATACGTTTAGTGATTGACTGTAATTCCTTTGATAATATAACAAATAACTTTAAAGATAAGCTCTCATCGTTAATCACGCTCGTAATTACCAATCCTTTACAACTTATCTTGAATTCGAGATTCATTATATTATCGTCAAAATATTATGTCAATCACTCATTTTAGCTTTATCAAGCCACTTATAATTTATTTCTCAACATAAGACATATGGAATTAGAAGAAAACAATTGTTAATATATAAGTATCTCAATTACGTTATTTCTTTTAAAGAGAGCTTGTTTTCTAACACAAGTTCTCTTTTGTCATATTCTAAATTGAATCCGGACAAATTTCATATAATGAGTCTGCTGCCCATGTATATGATATAGTTTTTAAACAAAGATTAGAGCTCTCCTACAAGAAGGAGAGCTCTAATCTTTCATATAAATATTCACCATTTTTATCATTGCGGGGACATCAAAACTTTAAGTGGATGGGGATATGATACTACCTCAATTAATAAATATTACTAACCATATATCTATCATATTTTTTATAAACAGGATTAATTGGATTTAAAAAAAGATTTCTTTTTCTTTACTCGTAATAAATCACCTGTCCATCCTTTGAATCGCATATACATATACATACCTCCTGTTGTGAAAATAATGAAGAAGAGAGCAATTAAATAGCTATATTTCCATTCTAGTTCAGGCATATATTTAAAATTCATACCCCATAATGCTCCTAAGGCCGTCAATGGCGTACTTACAGCAGTTAATACAGTAAGAGCTTTCATAATCTCATTCCCACGATGAGAAGAAACAACTTCTTGTAAATGAATCATCGTGTCTAATTCTTCTTGGTACTCTTTAACGAGTTGTAATCCACGCTCTAATTTTACGTGTGTTTGTTTATAACAAAGGGTGTTTGTTAGGTTTTCTAACCAAGCTTCTTTCAGGCCTTGTAACACTTCTTGTATTAAGCGAAACACATGTGTGTTCATAAATAATTCATGACGAATATGATAAATTCTTTCTAAAACTGCTATGTTATTATGATGATAAAAATCCCATAATACATTTCTGAAATTGTTTTCGAAATAGTCAACCTTTCGCAAATAGTGAGATATAAATATTGATAAGATAGCACATAATCCTTCAGCGGAACTATTACAATTCTTTACACTAAAAGAGGAATTATGTATTAATTTTTGAAAATCCTCTTCCTCTTTTTCTTGGGCCGTTATCAGTATTCCATGAGCTACGAAATAATGAAGAAATTTTTGAATTTTGGCGTCCTTTTTATCTTGATTATATAAAAACGAACCATATACACAAGTTTGACTTGGTAATAACGTATAGACATATAATCCATTTTCACAAGGAGAACTTATTTTCTTTACAAATTGAGAGAAATAAGATGTTACATCACGAGGGATTATAGAAGAAAGTTTTTCAAGCTCACTAGTTTTCACATGATACCAACTCCATTTCGGCATTTTTATGCATTCCATATTATTCTTCCTTTCTGAATAGTTTTATGTTTGATCGAATCATATCCGTAATATGAAATTTGTATGTAGGTATTCATGTCTTGGAGGAAAAGTTTTTAGATCAACTAAATTACAAAATAAATGGAATAGGAGGTCTTATTCTGCTAAAAGGAAGACCCCCTATATATTAGCTATTTTTATTCTCAAATTTAAATATTTCCTCTATACAAGCACTTTTTATCTTTTCTTATAAAGAATTTATTATATGTGGAAAAGAAGCTACATAATTTGGCACGTCTATTCAACGAACTCCATTTCGGTCGTTATTATAATTTAGATTCATATGCAGATTGATTGGTGATATCGTCAAATACTTGACTTCCAATAATATAGTATCCATGAAGTGCAGCCTCTTTCGAAGCGTCTACCATACGGAAAGAAGAAATTTCACCTTGTACTTTTTCAATTCGTTTTTTGTGGATATCTACTATTCCTCCTGTCCAAATAATAGTGTCATACTGGTCTAACTTAAATTGTTCCTGTAATACACGCATAACGTCTTGGAAGTGTGCATCCAACTCTTTTTGAATCAAAGTATCAACCTGACTTGTCTGAGAATTTTCTTCTCGACCTCCATATCCTTTTTCTAAGATTTTTGGCATGTCGTTAATATGCAAGTGATTACTTTCACCCGCATGATTCTGCAGGATATTCTTAATATTTTTCAAAGGCTTGCTACATCCTAGTTCCGTCTCATAATGATTTAAAATGATATTTTGTTTCATATCTGTCATTTCTAATGTACGAAATCCACCATCAATAATTAAGATACGATCTCGTTCCTGAATGATTCCCTCTTTTAAGAAATAGGCATGTAAAGCGACTGGTTGCTGAAGAATCAAAGCATTTTCCACCGTAATATTAATAAATTTCCCATCAATTTGCACGGAAGTTTCTTTTTTCAATACATTTTGTAATTGCTCATGCTGACTACCAAAACAAGTAACGGGAAGCCCGGTAACAACTAAAGATATCACGACATTTTCTTTATAATCCTTTGCAATGCAACCAAATATTTGTTGTTTAAACTGTTCGCTTTCATAATAATTTTCTATTTCTTCGTCAAATGGAGGAAGAAATGAAGCGTCAGATTGATGTGCTTCATTTCCCATGTAGTATGCAAAGTCTAGGTCTATAAAACTTACCTTTGTTAAATCTTCACTTTCAGCATGATTAGGTACAGGGGCTAGTGTAGAAGCTTCACTCTTGATCGTCATCTCAGAATCTACATCCTGTCGATATGCCCGCTTGGTAAAGCCAATTCCTACATCAATTGCATACAGAGATTTCATACTCTTTTCCTCACTTTCTATTTTTAGAATTAAATCTAGGCACTCTCTTCTTTCCCTTCTTTCATATATTTCGTTTCATTTTTCGTTTTTTCTCCGTCTATGTCCTTACTATTTTCATTTATTTCGTAATCCTTTTCATCTTTTTTCTTTTTGTTATTTTCGTTTTCTGTTAAGTCTTTAATGGTAGAAATGACAACTGGTGTGGCTGTAAGCAGTTGTGGTAATGTTTGTTTTGCAACATTAGCTGCAGTTACAGAAAATTGTTTACTTGTCTCAGTTACCTTCTCCAATGTGTCCTTTATGTTTCCTTCTTGTAGTTTTTCTTTTACGCTTTTTCCTTTTGTTTGTATAACTTCCCGATTTTCTTTTTTTAATAGGGAGACTATGACTCCGGTCGTAATTCCAATCACAGCATATTTAAATATTGTATGTTTCATTTTTCTCATCCTTCTCTATTTTTATTTTCTTCAATACTACAACTTAAAATTATTACCTTGCCTATTTATCAGATGTTGTAATCTATTACAGAGAATGATAGTTTTGCGACTGTCTATCAATCGCCATTGGTACTTCAGCTGTTACTAGGAGTAAAATCCTTCCTTGATCTAGTTTTTCTTCATATAAGTTAGCTTCCTCCTTCGACAACCCCATTTCTTCCATTTGATTTCGGAGTTCGTCCCCTTTTTTGGAGAAAAAGTTGATAATACTTGTTCCCAATCCTTGTTCTTTTACTCCAATCGTATTTGTGTTTGTATCATCGGCAATCCTTTTTGTTATATGTTTTTCATGCGCTAAAACATAAATGTCATCGTGGCGAACCCCTTGCAATTCTAGCTCTTTTACTTTCATAACTACTTCCTGTTCATTTTGATATTCATAAACTACCGGTTTTCTTTCGTTCGTATGCATGGTATCTTTCCTCCTTTAGATTTTTTATTTTTTTATTTAGTTGTTATGTAATATGTAATACACCTATTTTAAAGATGTTAAACCTAAATTTTCGAAAAATTTCATACAATAAGTTATTAATGTTTTTGAATATTAAAGTGATGTCACGAGCATTTTCCTTTGATAGCAGTGTTACAAATCACGATTTATTTAAAAGGAAAGCCCCTTATTTTATAGAAAAATTCTATTTAGAAAAAGTTACAAAAGGAGTACAAGATACTTTTTTCGGTAATTAAATCAAAAGAAAAATAAAAAAACACTCCTTTTCAAAGAGTGCTTTTAAAAAACATATAACCTAATAAAAATGTTTCTATTTTGATTACAGAAAGAAAGTCTTTATTAAAACATATGGTTGCTAATTTAATTGCAATCTTCCTTGCACCCAAGCAGCAATATCATTTATAACATACTCAGGGATATTGGCAGAATTATAATATTCATCTGGTTTACTTATTTCTCCATGACCTTCTATAAATAAGAGATTTAACTTTGAATATAGTCGATAATCAATGTTATCTCATTCTTTTGGTTGTTCTTTCCAAAGAGGGATTTCGATTTTCGATTGAACTTGATAGTCTCTTTCTCCTTAAATAATAAAAAGTGGTGTCTTTTGTTTTTTTGACATTTCCACTGCTTTAATTTTACGGATAGAATCCTTACTTCACAGGTTTTTTTGCTGTTTTCATTATATCCTTACTATACAAATGAAAATATACAATCATACTAAATATACAAACTTTGCATAAAAAAATGATTTTATAGTATCTTTTTAATATCCATGTCCGCCTTGCCAACCACCGTGTCCGCCCGGCCAACCACCATGTCCGCCTTGCCAACCACCGTGTCCACCTTGCCAACCACCGTGTCCGCCCGGCCAACCACCGTGTCCACCTTGCCAACCACCGTGTCCGCCTTGCCAACCACCGTGTCCACCTTGCCAACCACCGTGTCCGCCTTGCCAACCACCGTGTCCACCCGGCCAACCACCGTGTCCGCCTTGCCACCAGCCTGCATAGCCTTGTCTCTGTGAGTTCATTCCTTCTCATCCCTTCTTATTAAAAGTTCAAATACTGTAACTGGGTATTCTCTAAATATAATTATGTATCCCAAAAATAAATGTATCCGCAAACATCCCGATTATTGGTAAAGTAATTATCTAATGAAAAAACATTTATTATTGCAAATCTAAGCTCTATTATTTTTTTACTTTTCACTCCAGGATATCGAATCTTTTTTTAATTCTTATGGATCTAAACTGATCCAATAGTGATTCTGGTACAATTGTTCTGAAGTTTTTACACTAGAACCCTCTTATTTACGCATTGAAAAACGTTACCTATAACGAAAAAGCCCAATTTCTCTATTTAAACAAACTGCAAGTAACCACTTATCCTTAGAATGAGTGGTTACTCGGTATTTCTATATAAAGAACCATAAAAATAATGTCAGCATAAGAACCATCTTTGAACCTAATTTGGTTTATTCTCCTACCTTCTTCTTTAAACCCTAATCTTTTGTATAAATTTATAGCTCGTTCGTTGTTTGAAAATACATACAGGCATATCTTTTCTAATCCTTCTTGTTCTTTTGCCCATTCTATAAAATGAGAAAATAATTTTGATCCAATCCCCATTCCAATAAACACTACTTTTTACTCCCTCAATTCCCATTACTTTCTCTATAAATAAAATTGCACGATCTATAAAGAATTTTTCCATAACGAACTGAATACTAATCAAGAACAATCTTGCAATTAATTCACTTTGAACTTATAATGCTAAACCTAAATCAACAAATTTTACAGTATCAATAACTTTATCTTCCATCCACAGTTTGTAAAGTTCCTCTTTACCTTCAAATACTTTTATTTCTCTTCCAATTATAGAAATTATGTATTTATACTCGTTAAATAACATTTTAGTTGGGCTCTATCTAACATATATAACTCCTTTCAGCCTTACCTAGTGTAAATTCAATTTTTTAAAATGTTATACAAGGAATGAGACACCACCTAGAATTAGTTCAATCATTATACATGAAAAAAGCGAAAGCTTCCTCGATGAAATCGAGGAAGCTTTCGCTTTTTAAACTATAAGAACTTTTTCAGTGCCCTAGACATAGCTAAGGACCTTTTTAATTAAATTTAACTACCAACTAACAATTCAGGGAATAAATAATGTAATACATACATAGTTAAACGTCTAGACTTTCCCTTATACGGATATATATGCATGTACATTGATGGATTAAAGTTTGCCTCAATAATTCCATAAGCATTTTTATTTGCTGCAGGAACTTCTGTATTTTCAATAATCAAATCTATACCACTAATATTAGCTCCAAGTGCAGCTACCGCATCTACAGCTAGTTTCTTATAATCGTCGGGAATTTGATCTGTCACATCAATTGAATCTCCACCTGTACTAACATTAGAATTTTCTCGCAGAAATACAATTTCGCCACTTGTTGGAATTGAATCTTTTCGATACCCTTGAGCTTTAAGCATTAAGAGTTCCAATTCACCTAATCGTATACTTTCTAAAGGGGTCCTATGGTCCATTCCTCTTAATGAATCTAAGTTTTTTTGTAGGACCAATTCTTCAATCGTATGTGTACCGTCCCCTACAACATTAGCAGGAATTCGTAATAAAACAGCATGAACTTTGTCGTCTAGTACAAAAAATCGATATTCTGTTCCATAAACAAATTCTTCTATTAATACGGATGAGTCTTCTTTAAATGCTAATGTGAGTGCTTTTTGATAGTCTTCGTAACTTGCTCCATCTTCTTTAAAGATAGATATTCCTAATCCATAATTTGTTGTTTTTGGTTTTACAACAAAAGGCTTTCTTGCAAATAAATCATAGGAACGTAAAGCTTTTTCTATGTCGTTAAATTCCTCACCTATTGGTACACGAAATCCATGTTGTTGAAGAATTTTCTTTGTTACTGTTTTATTTTCCATAATTAATGGTGATATATAACTATCTTTACTAGTCATATTCCCATTCTTCACATATTCGATATGATTTCCTAGCTTTAGTCTTAAAAATTGATCTTGTCGATCTAAAACGTCTACTTGTATTCCTTGTTGAATAGCATCAAACATTAAAATTTGTGTAGATAACTCCATGTCAGTAAATCCTGATAGCTGATACGGTTTATCCCATGATTTTTTATAATTTTCTTTAGCAATACGGGAAGCTACCTGTCTTTGACTACTTTTTATAATCTCTTTATAAAGTCGTCCAGCTAAAGTCTTACTTGGATCTGTTAGCATTTCTCTCAAGTTAACAAATAATGTATTCGAAACCGTTATGTCTAACAGCTCTGTTACATGTTCCATCTCATCAACAATCCGCTCAGCATCTGTTTTAAATTGCGTATGTTCTAAAGGATGTTCAAGAGCCACTAAATTATTTTGAACATCACCGATTTTTACCCATTCATCATTATTATCACCTTGGTCAATCCAGAGTAAATAAATAAGGAAAAGGTGTAGAAATTCTGCTTGTTCCTGGCTAATTCCATATGTTTCAAAAGGATTTAAATCTAAGTTTCTTAATTCAATATAACGAATACCTTGATTATTTAAATCTGAGACTTGAGGACCGCCTCTTAAACGGACAGATGCATAAAATTCTTTTTCCTCTAATAAAACCCCTTTACGCACCAGCGAAGAAAGATCAGATATATAGTTTTGTAAACTACTATAGGATACTTGAACATCATTTTCATTGCTATAACCATATTTACTATTTCTAATGCTTCTTACGGCGCCATTTAAAGGATTTTTTTCAAAGAAATTCTTTTCACTACTAGGAGAAGCACCGAAGAAATATGTTATTAGCCATCGATAGTGTAAATAATTCCTTGTGACTTTCAAATAAATTTCTGTTTTAAATTGATGATACTCTTTTATTTCTGATTGTAATTCAAATAATGTCTGAATTAAATCCTCACTAAATTCAAAATTAAAATGAATCCCACTAATCATTTGTTTTCGTCGCCCATAAGAATTAGATAAATATCGGCGGTATAAAACATTTTCATGATTATTAAGTTTCGCAATCATAATATCTTCTTCTTTTTCAGGCAACTGTGGCGGCATACTTAATGGCCAAAGCATTTCGGTAACGCCCATAGAACGATAGGCAACATCATGAATAGCTGCTAAATAATTAAATAAATCTTCTAGTGTCTCGGTAACTGGTGTGATTAGTTCCATCTGTGTTTCAGAGAAATCCCGCTGAATATAAGGATGGTCATCTCTTACTGAAATACTATTGGGATGTTCTGTTTTAGCTAAACTTCCTGATAGATCCACTCGTTGACTTTCTTTTTCAACGCCAAAACGTGCTTTTAATACATATGGTTTAATACGGTCATTGTTTAACATTTTTTTCATTTCCATATAAACGGTACCCCCCATCAACTCAAATATTTGATATAGAAATCGCCAAAGTTATAGGCATTTTTTTGAATTTAGCATTTGGATATTAATGGCCAAAGCATTTTATTCTTATCCACAGAAAGAGAAGGATTTTCGCGGATAGCTGCTAAGTAATTAATTTTGTCTTCTAATGTTTTAGTATTAAGTTGAATGTATAATCTGGTATCTCTTATCGAAACGGATTTAGACGTTTCAGTTGAGCTTTCATCTAAGTCAACTTGTTGATTTCCCTTTTCAATCCCGTAACGAGCCTTTAATAAGGATCGTTTAACACGGTAATTAAATAGCATTTTTTTAATACACATAAACTCTTCCCCCACTTTAATTGTTTTTACAAACGATTAAACACGACAAAATATAACAATCAAAAGTACCCACACCCCTACATGCGGATACTTTTGTTACTATATTTTGCTTGTAAATAAGAATCATCTTACATACTTCATATGGAAAGAGAAATGCTCATGTAAGAAAGTGGCAATAAAGAAGTAGCTATGATCATAGCCCTCCATTTTTTTATAAGTTACCATTTGACTATTTTTTTGAGCATTCTCTAAGAAAATATGCTCTTCCAATTGTTTTGGATAAAACTCGTCTTGACTACCTTGCATAATAAGAATAGGTGGAATCGTATCTTCTTTAATTAATTCTGAAGCATCCCATTGTTTCCAAGAATTTTTGTCTTCACCTAAATAAGAGGTGAAAGCATTTATTCCCCATGGAACTTGACTAGGGGTTAGGATTGGCGAAAAAGCAGAAATCGCTTTGAATCTCTTAGCATTTTTTAAACCAATCACTAACGCCCCGTGCCCTCCCATTGAATGTCCCATTATGCTTTCTTCACCTGAAAAGTTAGGTACAATAGTCGCAGCAATGGATGTTAACTCATCTACTATATAGGAATACATTTTATAATGCTTTGTCCAAGGCTCCTCGGTAGCATTTACATAAAAACCTGCTCCTTGTCCAAGATCCCATGCTGCAACATCTGAAACATGTTCTCCACGCGGTGAAGTATCTGGCATGATTACTGCAACTTGATGTTTTTCAGCCAAACGCTGAAATCCACTTTTTTGACTAAAATTATCATCTGTACAGGTTAAACCAGATAACCACCATATAAGTGGGATTTTTTTCTTTTCTTTATTTGATGGTAAATAGATACTAAATTTCATATCACATTGCAAGACTTCTGAATAATGGCTATATTTACGTTGCTCTCCTTCAAAAGAACGATGTTGTTCAATACATGTAAGACTCATTATCTCACTCTCCATAAGTTAAAATCGTACGAATGGATTCACCTTTGTGTAATAAATCAAATGCCTCATTGATATCTTTAAATTCTAAATGATGAGTAATAAATGAATCTAAATCAATATCACCTTGCATATAATTTTCAACCATTTCTGGAAGCTCAGATCTTCCTTTAACTCCACCAAAGGCTGATCCACGCCACACTCGGCCCGTTACTAATTGGAATGGACGAGTATGAATCTCTTTACCAGCACCAGCTACACCGATAATGATACTTTCACCCCAACCTTTATGACACGCTTCAAGAGCGGACTTCATTACTTCAACATTACCAATACATTCAAAGCTATAATCCACGCCTCCATCTGTCATTTCGACTATAACTTCTTGAATTGGGCGATCATAATCCGCAGGGTTCACAAAATCAGTTGCTCCCATTTTTTTAGCTAGTTCCCATTTTTGAGGATTTAGGTCAACTGCAATAATTCGGCTTGCTTTCGCTTGAACTAGTCCTTGAATAGCAGCTAATCCAATCGCTCCTAAACCAAATACAGCTGTCACAGCTCCTTCTTCGACTTTTGCAGTGTTGTGTACAGCACCGATACCTGTAGTCACACCACACCCTAATAAGGCAACTTTATCTAACGGAGCGTTTTCGTCGATTTTCGCTAAATTAATTTCATTCACAACTGTATATTCACTGAATGTACTAGTTCCCATGTAATGATAAAGTGGCTCTCCGTTATAAGAGAATCGAGTTGTTCCATCAGGCATTAACCCTTTACCTTGTGTTTCTCGTACAGCACTACATAAGTTTGTTTTACCAGAACGACAGAATTTACATTCTCCGCATTCAGGTGTATATAGTGGAATAACATGATCACCAGGTTTTACTGAAGTAACTTCATCACCTACTGAAACGACAACACCCGCACCTTCATGACCTAGTACAGCAGGAAATACTCCTTCTGGATCGTCACCTGATAATGTAAAAGCATCTGTATGACAGACGGAAGTATATAGTATTTTAACTAATACCTCTTTTGCTTTTGGCTCTTCTACATCGATTTCTACGATTTGAAGTGGCTCTCCTGACTTAAATGCAACAGCAGCTCTACTTTTCAACTGAATCCCTACTTTCTTTTTCTATTGTTTACACCACTAAGATTACACTTTATAATTTTAATTACAATACTGACAAATTTGTCACTATAAACATTTTTTTCACGAAAGGACGGACAAAAATTATGGTTATTCATTATAAGGACAAGGAATTTTTCACCGGAAAAGATTTAGCTCTATCTGTAATAGGAGGACGTTGGAAAATAGCAATTATATGGTGTTTGTTACAACGTTCACCTTTAAGATTAAGTGAAATACAAAAAAAGCTTCCTGATGTGAATCAGCGCATGTTAATCAGACAATTAAGGGAGTTAGAAGAAGATAAAATAATTACTAGGTGTGTATATCCTGTAGTACCTCCAAAGGTTGAGTATGAACTTAGTGAAGTAGGTCGTCGCCTAGAACGCGTAGTAACTGCCATCTGTGATTGGGGAGATGAATTTAGTGAATTTGTAGAAATGGACGCTACTCAAGCGCCGATTGAATAAAGCTTAATGCAATTTCAAGTAGGTCTGTAAAAGTTAGGGGACAATGTATAAAAATATGTACATGAATAGTTCAAAAAAGCCACTAAACGCTGGTATGAAGGCGTTTAGTGGCTTTTCAATGTCACCAAATGTATATCGAGTAATGATCCGATACTCTCTTCATGAATCTTAGTTTAGGTTTCTCTATTGCACCTGTAGCTACTGTTAAGCAATTCATACAAGAACAGATTTTATTCTCCTTTATCCACCCACTAGAAAAAATTAAAATAACCTTACAACTCTTTTTAAGAAAATCTTAAGAAAATCTCCCTTTATTCATAAGAATTTTTTTCTATACTGAAACATGTAAATGAACAAAAGGAGAAATAATCATGAAGAAATTTGTAATTTGCATAATAGGAATTGGTCTTCCTATATACTTACTACCTTTCATATTACGCGGGGATTTAGACAGATTTAATCCGATTGCTGAAGAAAAAAATGTATACGCCGTTGCGAAAGGATATGGCGTTCCGGATTACCATCATAAAGGAAGAGCTATGTACTCACTAAAAGGTGTTGATGAATTAAGGAATGAGAAAGAATATACAGTAGGAACGAACACTCCTAATGATTTTATAAGAAAAACTTACTTGAAAATTCATGTAAAAGGAAAGTATGTGTATTCTTACGATGTTATCACTGAAAAGGACATACCGGAGAAAGTAAGAGAACAATTGAAAATTGTAGATAACTAAAAGAGCCTACTCGTATGAGTTGGCTCTTTATTACCTCTCCCACCTACCATTGAGCTAGGGGAAGAAGAGTTTTTCATAATTGTTTTAATAACCATTGTTCCATTACTTTCACTGTTTCATCTCGTTGTGCTTTTGCCGTAATTAAACTCGCATTATCCCCCTTTTGCTCACCATACATGCCAAAATGAGCATGGTTTCCCCCTTTTATCATGTGCATGGTTGCATTCTTTGACATGAACTTTTTAGTGTTCTCTATTTTTTCTACAGTTGCTAAAGCATCTACTTCTCCATAAATAGATAGCATCGGAATCGATTTGGTAGAGAAATCCTCTGCGGGATAAGAACCTAAGAAAATAATCCCGTCTACCTTGTCCTCATGTTGAAAAGCATACTTAGAAATCATAGCTCCGCCCATTGAATGCCCTGCAACATACCATTTTTGAACTTCAGGATACTGTTCAATTACACTGTCTACTTCATTGATTCCAAGTATCGCTAGATTTAATGGTAACTTAGGCATTACTACAAAATGTCCATCTTTTGCAAGAGCTTCTCCTAAGTAACTATAAGCCTCAGCTTCTACTTTAGCTCCTTGATAAAAAATAACCCCTATTTTAGCATCTTTCTCTCCAAATACTATATTATCTTCATCTTTTTTATCATTCACTAACGACAAAGCCTCTTTCGTTGGTTTATAACTAAACTGAGACCAAACAAAAAAAGTTATACTTCCCATAAGTAAAATGCCTAGTAAAGAGTACAAAATAATTTTCATCCACTTCTTCACAAATATGCCTCCCTAAGATGTATATATTTTATACTTTAATTATTATTAATAGGATTGTCGAATAATCTTAACTAATAAGTTTAGAAAAAATACTACTCTTTCTAAATAACATATTTATATCAAGATAATAGCATGACGGTATAAAGATAAAATGCAGAGATAGCCTTCCTATTAAAATGCTATTATAATTTTGTAATTGGAATGAATTTGAATCACATAAAAAACCAGAAGAAATACTATTATTTGGAGGTATCACGATGAGCTTTTTAATTAGAGAGTTAGAAACAAATGATTTAGATAATCTCCCGAAAATTGATGACAGTTTTATAGTGAATGCTCGGTTAGTTCTTTCTCTTTCAAAAGTAAATAGACGCATAGAATATACAGTAGAAGACGTTCCAGGTTATGAAAAAAGTTATTTACAAAATCAATATGATAATGAAGAACTGGCGTACAATGAATATATAAATAAGCCTAATCAAGTAATTTACATAGCACTGTTCCAAAACAAAATCATTGGATTCATAGTATTGAAAAAGAATTGGAATCACTATGCTTACATAGAAGATATAACAGTGGATAAAAAATATCGTACACTCGGAGTTGGTAAAAGATTAGTTGACCAAGCAAAGAAGTGGGCAAAAGAAGGCAATATGCCCGGTATCATGCTTGAAACGCAAAATAACAATGCCGCAGCATGTAAATTTTATGAAAAATGCGGATTTGTAATTGGTGGATTTGATTTTCTTGTTTATAAAGGTTTAGATATGACAAGTGATGAAGTTGCAATTTATTGGTATTTTCATTTCAAATGAAACTGTTTTTAACATGAAACAAAGTCAAAATAAAAAACCCAATCTCTCTATATAAAAATTGAGAAACTGGGGTTAAGTTATCTAACAATAGTTTTCATTTAAAACAAGTAGCTAATTAATAAGCCTGCCGATAATAAGAAGCCGAAAATCGTATTTGTCATCGCCGTTGATTTCATTGCGATGCGCATATATCCGGGATCCTTTGCTCCTTTTTGGAAACTTTGAATTGCAGAGATTGGTTTTCTCAAACCTAGGAACATAACTAATGCCCAAGGGCTTATATAACCCATTAATACAATTACAGCAATCCATAAATAAGCAATGAAAAAGGCTACAGCTAGTGTTACTACTGCTTTCTCTCTTCCAAGGAGGATTACTAATGTCTTTCTTCCACCTTTAATATCTTCTTCGATATCTCGGATGTTATTCGACATGTTAATTGCACCTACTAAAATTCCAATTGGAATGGAAATTAATACACTTTCAATCGTTATCGTATTCGTTTGAATAAAGAAAGCAATGAGTACAAAACATGTCCCCATTAACAATCCAGAAACTAGTTCTCCAAACGGAGTGTACGCAATCGGTAATGGACCACCTGTATATAAATAGCCAACCGCCATCCCAATTAAACCAATGACGACTAACCACCAGCTACTATTCATACAAATATAAACTCCAATAATTGCTGCTACCACATACAATAAAAGCGCAACTGTTAAAACACTTTTTGGTTTCAATCCGTGACGAACAATTCCGCCACCAATTCCAACAGAATCAGCTGTATCTAATCCTCGTTTGAAATCATAGTACTCATTAAATAAATTCGTTGCTATTTGCAATGCTAAACATGCAACCATCATCGCAATAAATAAAAGCCAATGAATTTCTGCAACATAAAGTGATGCTACTGTTCCTAAAATTACAGGAGAAAACGTCGCCGTTAACGTATGCGGGCGCGTCATCTTCCATATTAATTTAGCGGAACTAATTTCTTTTTCATTCCCCATAATCCTGTTCAAGCTCCCTACATTTAAGTATAAATTACTAGCAGTATCTTTCTATCTATTTTCTGCTTCACATCTATTATATCAAAAAAAGAATTGGCGATAGAACTTTAATGCTCTTGCTTGCACGATAACTTTGCATCAAAATATCGTTTTTTCTAATATGGGGTACAGTTGCATGCCCATCAACTTAAGAATTTCATAATACCCCCAAAACAAAAAAATTGTACATTTTCACCTGGATATGCTAATTTTCTCGTTTTGGGGTATTTGCTTTTCTTAGGTTGCTCGACTTGGACTAGCAATTGTACCTGCCGAACCGCCAAAAACTGCTAATAATTAAAAAAACTTTTCACATAACAATTTAACTCCTCGTAGTTTTCTACTAAGGGTTAAATTGTTCAAAGGGTATTCCATTTGAGGTTTAATCAAATTATGTTCTCAAATGAAATTTTGAGGTACACATTCACGAACACCGGAATTTTTCAATGAGTTAAATAAAGCTGCACTGATTCTTAATAGGACGTTGTTATCAGTTCCATCTTCTAAATCATAGATTACAAAGTATGCATTATCGACTGTAAAAATACATTTTCGTTCTAATTTAAATCCAGGTGGTACAGTTGGAAATTCATCACTTGGTACAATTACAGGTGTATCACCTTCATCTCTGATAAGATTGAAAGTTTGCTCGTCAATTTCGTAGATATTAACTGGATCAATTTCTACACCTTTATCTGGAATTGTAATTTCATCTTCAACTAATAAGAAAAAACGTTGGTTTCGAAAATTGAAAAGAGATCTTGCTCCAATTTCAAATGATGCCACTTTATATTCACCTCCTTTGCAACTTTTTTATCGATTTAAAGTTACCTTCATACGGTATGTCAGATTAATAGATTTGGTTACGGCTTGTACTACGCAAATTACTAAATTAAGAGTTTTATCATATATGAATTATTGATAACTCCCGCTAACGAGAATTATGTAAATGAGCTGTCCAAACGGATGGCTTATTTTATTTTTGCTTAGCTTGATTTTTCCCAAATGCTGGCGATACCCCCTGCCCATCAACTTAAGAAATTGGTAGTTCCCCAAAACGAAGAAAATTTTCGTTTTGAGGACACTTCAAAATATTAGCTTGAGGGCATGGGACTGAACCCCTAATGCTTTATTTTAATAATAATTCTTTTCATAAAATAAAACCCAGTTATCAGTCTAAACCATTTTTAGATCTAACAATAACAAGTGTACATTTTTACCTTTCAGATAGTCTCTTTTATTCTAATTTCTTCATTTCTTTCAGCCGTTCTATATCCTTTTCTGAAGCCTTTTCTATTTTATACAATTCATAGCTACCCTTTATCTCATCTATCACTACAAATTCAGCTTCATTTCGAACATAGCTTTTAGTTTTCCCCTTTTTATAACCATTAACATTATCTAATATAGTTTCTCCACTATCTTTTTTATATAAATTATAGCTAACAGGTGGACGGCCAATTACATACTTATTATCAGAAAATCCGACTATATCATCTCTCCCTAATCCTGTCGAAACACTCCAGACACAAATAATCTGAAATATAGAATAAACAACAATACCGCATATGAAAAAAAATAGGATTGATTTAACAAATAACTTTAAAGATATCCTGCCCAAAAACATTCCCTCCCATTTCACCTCGGGATAGCAACAACAAAACGTGAATTTTGTACGCTAAGAAACCGAATTTTTTAGATTGTTGAAATCAATCCCCCGTCAGTGCCATAAGAAAAAGAGTTACCGCAGTAACCCTATTGCTTATAATACACGTCATTTCGGGAAGCTACGGATGAATAAATTCAATCTATGAAATCTCCCACAATCTTTTAACTTCCACCAATTCCTGCCCGTTGAATTCCATTCTATATATATCTGGTTTTGATGTCTGAAGTAAAAAATTCAAATCATACTTACTGTCATAATACCCCATCATCAAAGTCATTATAGCTCCATGAGTGCCTAATACTACTTTCTGTCCTCGATAGGTATTTAATAATTCTTTTAAGACTTTTATAGCACGTTTCTGACAGTCGACATTAGACTCTCCTCCCGTTAAAGCAAAGTCGGGGTCTAAAAATGACTTTTTTATCAAAGGAAATAATTCTTTATCCGACATTCGTTCCTCTTCAGCAATAAAGATTCTCTCTTTTAAGTTTTCAAATACTAAAACTTCTTGTCCTATTTGCTTCGCCAACTGCTGAACAGTTAGAATTGAACGATTGTATGGACTTGAAATAACAACGTCGATTCCCTCACCTTGTAATATTTCTGTTATTCGTTGAACATCTAATTTTCCTTTTTCGGTTAATCCTCGTGTTGCTTCTTTTCCAAACTTTGGTGAATCTCCGTGTCTAACCATATATATGAAAGTTTTCATAATTACCTCCAGTTTTTTAGTTTTTTTTATTCCTTATATAGCTTATATTAATTAAAAAGAACTTTCCCAATGACCATAACTAATAATTACTATAAATCCTTCTGCATGCGATATCTTACATACATTTCTTTACAATTCTGTGAACGTAAATGTATTAAAATAAAAGAACACGTAAAATGGAGAGCTAAAAAAGGCGAGTTCTGTTCTAGCTCTTTTTTCATCTTCTAATTAATAATTCGTTTGCATATTCACGAGCCCAATGATCGGCGTCTAATACTGTTTCCAAATCTGGATTTGCAATGCTCTGATGAGCTTCAAGAGTAGAATAAATTGTTTTTTCAATATCAAAAAATGAAATTTTATTTTGTAAATATAGCGCATTTGCAATTTCATTTGCTGCATTTAAGACAGCTGGTGTTGTACCACCAATTTCCCCTGATTCATACGCATAATGTAAGCAAGGGAATTTTTTAAAATTTGGTTTTTCAAAGTGTAGGCTAGCTATCTCTAGTAGGTTTAATTTTTTATAGTTTGATTGTAATCTAGTTGGATAATGGAATGCATATTGAATCGGCATTCTCATGTCATGGGCACCGAGCTGTGCCATGATGGATCCGTCTATAAATTCAACTAAAGAATGAATAACACTTTCTTTATGAATTAAAACATCAATTCTCTCATAAGGGATATCAAATAACCAACGTGCTTCCATGACTTCAAAGCCTTTGTTCATTAATGTAGCTGAATCAATGGTTAGTTTTGCTCCCATTAACCAGTTAGGATGCTTTAAGGCATCTTTAGCTTGTAAGATTTCCATTTCCTCACGCGTTTTATCTCGAAATGCACCGCCTGAAGCAGTAACAATAAGCCTCTCAATTTCTTGAGTATTTTCCCCATTTAAACATTGAAAAATGGCAGAGTGCTCACTGTCTACTGGAATTAAGCGGCAGCCGTTTCTTTTCGCTAAATCTGTCACAATATGCCCTGCTGCAACTAATGTTTCTTTGTTCGCAATTGCTATATCTTTTTTCGCTTTTAATGCTTCAATTGTTGGAAGGAGACCAGAGACACCGACAACTGAAGATAATACAAGATTAGAATCAAGGTGAGTTGCAACTTCAATTAATCCATCTGTTCCATATGTGACTTTTGTGTCCGTAGAAATTCGCTTCCGAAGTGCATCTGCTAATTCTTTTGTGCTTACGCTTACAATCCGAGGGTGGAATGTATGTATTTGTTGTTCGAGAAGGTCAATATTGTGATTTGCTGTTAAACCAATAATTTTAAAATGTTCCGGATGAGAAGTGACTACATCTAATGCAGACGTACCAATTGAGCCAGTTGAACCAAGAATCGAAATATATTTTACCATGATAATTCCTCCAAAGTTGTATAATCCCTCTTTGCACACCTATCCTACGATTCTATAGAAAGAATCGTGTATATTTCATTTTAGGCATTATATTATATTGAAATTTTATTCAATCTTTCCTGTGATTGACTATTAGTTCTAACAAACAGACCCTTATATAGGAAAAATGCCCCTATTATTACAATCATACCAATATAAACAGACATCATCGTAGGAATTAAGAATGCACCGACGATAATAGTCATTCTTGCAATTAGGTCCGCCCCAATATCTGATAGACCCGCAAAGGCTGAATATGATCCTCTCTTGTCAGCCGGAATCAGATTAGCTTGTTCTGCATTTCTGATTGGTGAGTAGACAAGTTCACCAACAGTAGCAATAAAGTTAAAAATAATTAGTACGTACCAGGTGTTTGCAGATGTTACTACCACATAACCTACCCCATAGAGCACAAGACCTAAAAGTAACGCTTTTTTTCCACTTAGATGATCTGTAAATTTATTTACAATAAACGTTAAACATACTACTAAAAGCATATTTTGTATGTTAAGAATACTTAGCATCCTCACTCCTACTATTTCAAAGTTCCCAATGCTTATTGGATTGAATGTTTCTGAAAGTCGTACACCAATATAACTGTTTAACGAAAACTCTGCTGCAAATATGCAGGTAGACCCTATTACAACTCTTAAAAATGCTCTATCTTGAATAGCAATTTTATAATTTTGAATTAGATCAAGTACTATATTTCCCTGCCTTTTTTCTAAGCACTCATTAACTTCTGCAACTAGCCAAATTTTATAAGCAATCGGTACTGTAGCAGAAACACAAGTCAGTAGTATAAACAACTCTTGTTGGTGATTAATGTATAAAAAACCACCTAATGCTGCACCAATTGCCATAGAAAGATTCATAAGCCAATAGTCAATTGTATAGACAGCCTTTCGATTTTCCGGTGTAGTTGAATCTATGATGATAGCTTGCATGGATGGGCGCCCAAGACTGCTAGTTATTATAAAACCTACATAAGCGATTGCAAATAACCAAATTATCTTATTTGTAGGAAATAGGCTTAAAGTCATAAATAAAAACATTAAAGTACTAGAAAAAGAAGTTAATAATAAGATTTTCTTTCGTTGAAATCGATCTGAAATGTAACCTCCAATTAAATTTGAAAAAAAACTGAAAATAACCGTTAAGATTAAAAATAACCCGGCCCATACTTTATTTATTTCTTGAGCAAAAAACAATGCCATGAAAGGCATTACTGCTGATGTAACAGCACGATTAAAAAACGATGTAATTAAACGTACTTTTATATTTTGCTCAAAATCTTTCCAATTCATCGTATCTCCTCCCCTTTTCTAATGTTATATTAAACTAGACTTATCAAATTAAAAATGGACACCTTCAGAAAAACATGTCCACTTATTAAAGGAGATAGGAAAATGGATAAAAATTTACTGAATCTATGGCAATCATTTTCTTCAGGAAATATAAAAACACAAGACCTAGCAGATTTTTTAAATTTAAGTACAAAGCAAACAGTACGTTACTTACATAAATGGATGGATGAAGGTTGGCTGACTTTCATTTCTGGAAAAGGTAGAGGAAAGCCCTCCTCTCTCCAATGGTTGAAAAATATAGAACAAATCTATGAGTCACAAGTAATGGAAATTATGGACCAACAGCCTGTTGAAAAAAGTAGTAAATATTTACTATATAATTGGTCTCCAAACAGTAAACTACGCTTGATGACTAAGTTTCATTCAAAATTTGGCTATATACATAATTCAGATGATAAATTAATTATTCCTAGAAGAAAGCCCTTTTTAACAACACATCCGCTCGAGGCTGCCGATGTACATAGTGCACATATTGTCGCGAACGTTTTCAATCGACTTGTTTATATGGATGAAAAGGGGAACATATTACCTGAAATAGCTCACAGTTGGGATTTAACTCAATCTACGCTTAGACTATATTTAAAAAAGTCTATAAAATTTCATGATGGATCCATCTTAACAGCGTCTGATGTGAAACTATGTCTCTCAAAATTACGCAGTCATACATACTATAAAGATTTATGGGCACCCATAGAAAAAATAGAAGTTGTTTCACCATTAATTATTGATATACATTATCCAAAGGGGTGTAGTTATTGTTTACAAATGTTATGCATGATAAATACAAGCATTTATAAAGAAAATAACGGTCAAATCATAGGAACTGGCGGTTTTTATATAGGAGAGAATAACCTGGAGAAAACATCATTAATAGCATTTCCTGATTATTTTCAACAAAGACCTCTGCTAGATATAGTAGAATTCATTCAGGTCCCCCTAGAATTTGATACTATTTATCAATCTTCCAAACACCATAAATGTAATTCTACCTTTCAAGTAGAAAGGAATTCAGGTTTTGGCGTTATAATTATGAATGCTTGGCGCGATTCTTCCATTCAGCACATAGAAGTTCGTAATTACTTACATTCAATTATCGCTAACAATATAAATCATATTCATGAATATGATTCTCAAAAAAAACCAAATATTAAAAGCTGTTTGAAAGACATAGATCATCAATTCAATATTCCAAAAAGAAAACGTCCCGAATTTAAAGAACCACTTATTATAAAAGCTACTCAGTATACAGAAGCGACAACAAAATGGTTAATGAATATCTTAGAAAAAGAAAATATACCTTTTCAAGTTAAATGGGTTCCATTTGAAAACTATCTTAAGGATGAAAAACTTAATGAACAAGTTGATCTTTTTATTCATGGTGAAGTATTCGAGATGAACCAAGAGATATCATTTTATTATTTTTTAACAGCTAGATATTCACCATTGGCTAAAGTCTTAAAAACAAATGAATCACTAAGAAAGCAACTATCTAAATACAAACATACACATTTTGAAGAGTGGGCTTCATTAAATAAGAAGCTTGAAAAAGAACTGATAGAATCCTCTATTATGATTCCCTTATATTATGATACACGTCAAATTCCTTTTTCATCAGATTTAACGAATATTAAGATGAAATATTTTGGTTATGTGGATTTTTCTCAACTTTGGATAAGACCTTTAATTCAAAATTCACAAGAAACCTAATCTAGTAGAAGCAGGCGATTTGTGTTTACGTGATCTTGGTTACTTCAATTTAGGAGACTTACAAACTATTCATGATAACGGGTCTACTACATCTCGCGGTTGAAGCTGAATACACAGATTTATATCAAGAACCCTGAGCCAGTTTTGAGCATTAGGCTTACTTTTCCCCAAAAACTTTTTGGACTTATAGCTAGCTTTATTATCTCTATTTATAAGGAACTGGTTATGACAACTACATTAAGTTTTTCAAAAGAAAATCCGTTGCTCAAATTCGAACAACGGATTTTCTTTCTATGAACCAATTTAAAACATCCTCGGCAATCTCTTCTGGTCTATCCCAATGCATTAAATGCCCTGTATTTTGATAAAGCTTAGTCGTAATATCAATACGCTTCTTAAATTCCGCAATCTGCAATTCTCTTATTTTTAAATAATTATCTGGAAGATCACAATACAATAGTAAAATATCGTTTTTAATTTTATGAGATTTCAACGTTTTATACACCGTATATTGAAACTTAATTACACCTCTAGCAGTATCGCCAGTAGCATGCCATTTCACTTTATTATCTTCTTCTCGCATTAAATCATAAACCGCACGTTTTATTAATGGTGACCACCTGCTGTAAGCCAGTTTTTCTGATTGGATGAATGCTTCTTTACTGTCAAAAATATATTCATCAAAATCTTTTTCGTAATGAGTTATTTCTTCTTCTAATGATCGCGGTGGACACTCTCCTTCTTTCGCACCTTTATATAGCTTTGCAAAATAGTCTGCATTCATTTTTCCATGATGATAACCACCATCTAACAAAACCATTTTATTCACTTTTTCTGGACTTTCTGCTGCATAGTGAAGCGCAACGCTTGCTCCCCATGAATGTGCTACTATATGAAATGTTTCTTTTCCTATCTGCTCAAGTAATGCTACTACCCAATTTGTTAAGTGAGATGCACCGTAATCTTCATCCTTCTCAAAACTTGGTGTTTTCCCATGTCCAGGTAGATCAAACGATACAATATGATAGTTATCTTTTAAAAGTTCCGCTATTTCGATAAAGTGAAACTTTAATCAGTGGGGGTTTTCTTCATCCCCCACTGATTATTAGTTGAACCAATCGGACTTTTATGGGCAGTTGATCCCCCACCTAACTTCTTTGCTTTCGCTGAATTTTGAGGTGGGGGTCTTACTGCCCATTAAAGTGGGATAAAGCTTAATTTTGTACTTCCTAAACCATGAAAACAAATGATTTGAGGATTACTTTTATCCCCCCATTCACAAACACTTGCTTTATATTCGCCAAATTCTACAAAAAAGTGATTCATTTTTAATCTCCTCTAATTATTAGATATAAATTAGTTTGAATACGAAATTATTTTTTCTGTATAAATAGATTCAATAAAATTATCCAAATCCCTTTTTCGTAAATGATTTTTATAGAATACGAAAGTTAACTCTAATTGAAAGCACGGAACGCTTATCATTTAAGTTAATGGTTAGACTACATCTTCACCCCCATAAAATTAATATAGGTTAATAATTGTAATACACGTCTATCATATGTGTGATTTTTCAAAGTCCTATCCAGCCCATTTTTTGCTATTTGTTTTCTTTCTTGTACATGCTCCAAATAGTACTCCGCTTTTTGTATAAACTCCGATGCACTATAAAACCTTTCTATTTCAACGCCTGGTATGTAATGCTTTGCTACATCTGGCCGTATATCAGTTAACTGAAAAGAACCTACAGCATTAATTTCAAACGTCCTATTATTTACTGAATATGCTTGGATATTTGCAGAATTACAATTCAATTCCTTATCACTTGGTGAACGATGTAAATTTATATTGATTTTAGTAGAGGCGTAAAATTGTAACGCATCTTCATACTTTGCAAGTGGCAAGAGTTGTATTTTATCCTTTAATCTTTCATAATTCTTTAACTTCTCCCAACCAAATCCCACAATTTTTGTATTTTTTTCTGCTAAATACTCTGAAATAGAATCAACAAAAGTAATTCTATTTTCAAATGCTGTGCCTATAAAACTAAGATCATACTTATATGTATCTTCTTTATGAGACGGTTTAAACACATCTTGATTTGCTGCTAATGGGAGATGAAACACATTATTACATCCTATCCCTCTATAAAACTTGATACAATTTAAATCTTGCGTAAATATGTAATCGTAATACGGAACAAGATTTTGTGTTAAATCCGTATAGTAAGGATCATCTGTCAACCAAACTCCAGTAGTAAAGCCTGCATTCTTTAAGACTGGCATGACACTACTAAATTCTTCGCTTAAACCACTTAGTACCAAAATAAAATCTGGTTTCATTTTCAATGCGGTTTTTATAGCTTTTTCCGGACTCACCATAATCGTATTGCTGTTTACCTTTTGTAAACTATTCAAAATTGCTGCTTCGATCATTGGATAATAAAAAGGAATTCCCGATTGAATAAATAAAATTTTCTTAGGAGTATTGTCTTTCATGTTGTTCCCCCTATTTCTATATAATCAAAGCGCACGAAATTTAGCAGTCTTTATTCATTTTCCTGACCTCTTACTTTACATGTATAAGCACCGTTTATGTCCATTATGTGGAACTTTCCTCATTTTATAGGCTAATTGGATTTTGGGAGGTGTCACAAAGGGAATAAAATTAGGGTATATTCAGCCAAATTATTAACCACATAAAATGAATACATAAAAGAAAGAGCCTACTCGTATGAGTTAACTCTTTCTCTTTTACAATATTTAAAATATGATTAAGCGAATAAAAAATTACTTCCAAACAACACCTCGCCGCTCATATTCCATTCTATATTCAACAGCAGCTGCAATTTTTGGACTTGCGAACTTTTCCGTAATCCAAAGAGCCAAATCAATTCCTGAAGTAACTCCTCTTGCAGTAATAATATCGCCTTGATCTACAATTCTGTAATGAAGAAGCTCTGCTCCATATTTACTAATTTCAGTTTGTGCCAAATGATGCATTGTTGCCTTTTTATCATTTAATATACCGGATGCAGCAAGTAGCATACCTCCTGTACAAACTCCAGCAACAATCGTTCCTTCATTGTGCATCTCTTTAATCATTTCGGTCAAAGTACCAAGCTCTGCTTGCTTGCGTGCCCCGTACTTTGCTTTATGATTCCAGCCACCACCAGGTACAATTAACAAATCTGGACGATTATCCATTCGTAAAAAATCATGTAATTTAACCGTAACTCCAAACGAAGTAGTAATTTCTTGTTTTGGTTCACTTGATACGAGTTCAATCTTAAATGGAGCACCTTCTTCTACCGCTCTTTTCAATACTTCAAAAGGTGCAAAGGAGACAAGTTCTCCGAAACCATCAAACAACACAATTTGTATTTTCATTTTTAGAACACCTCATATTGTTTCTTTTTTGAATCCTAAATTTGTAGAATACATGTTATGTACAAATTAACAATGAAGATAGTCTTTCTCCTCTTACTCTGTAAACTTCCAAATGTTCTTCTAATTGCCTCTCATCACTTATTACACTTAGCGTTTTCCTCACAAAATTCCAATTCAAACTACCGGATAGCCATAGTAATGAAGACAGTCTTTTATAATCATTTATAGTTAAAATATCATGAGCCTTATACCCTTCTAAAAATGCACTAGCGATACTTGGACTAACTTCATGTGAATGTATTCCTTCTGTTCGAGAATACCACTTAATTAAAAAGGACAATTCTTCAATACGGTCTACATAACTAATAGATTCAAAATCTACAATTCCTTTTACCTGTTGATTTGAGTCCCACAAAACATTTAGTGGATTCAAATCCGTTTGTACGATAAACTCTAATTCACTCGCATATGCGCACTCTATATGATATTTAGCAAGCTCTATATACTCCCGTAATTCTTTACATGCGCTTGCCTTACTTTCTAACATATTAATAAACTGGGCATACCCATCCAAATGAGATTTCTTTTGAAAAATCGAGCTTTCAAATGCACAAGAAATATCATGGATCTTTCTTGCTTCCTTTCCGAAGGCTTTTGCCATAGCTTCTGTACAATGTGTAATATGTTCTCCTTCAATCCAATTAGACAATACAAATCGGTATTGTTCATCATTCCAAGTGACAATCGTAAATGAATCTCCTGCCCTATTCTTGTTCATTTGCATAAAAGGAATTCCGCGCTCGCGTAAATAATACGTATACCGTACTTGCTCTATCAGTTGTTCGTTTGATAACGCCCCAAAAGCTGGATTGATTGTTCGCTTGCTATTTATAAACCTTGCGGAATACCGCTTTCCATTTACCATTATTTTATAATGCGGATCCGTATTCCAACTATCTTTATGTAACTCTTCTTCCACTGCTAGTGAATGAATTTCTTTAAAATAATTTATTAATATGTCTTTTATTACGTATTTCATCCTATTTTCCTTTCATGTAAAAACCCTCGATGATAGGTTTGTAACATACACTTAATTTAATCAAAAGGAAAATAATAACCTACATAATTAAACACATTTATAAAAATCAGTCTTGTTTAATTCAAAAATCATATGTTATTCCCCTTGAAACTGCTCTATTCTAACTTTACCATCATGACAGAATATTCTCTATTCCTTTTAATAGTTGTTTTAAACCAATGAAATATATAATAAAAAAAGAGCCAATCTCCAACACAATAGAAGATTGACTCTTTTCTTTATTTACTCCCCAGTTTCAGAAAATCGCTTTATACGTTCACCAATTTCATCACGAACACGTTGAAATTCAGACCACTCTTTTCCTGCTGGATCATCAAACCCCCAGTGAACACGATTCACATGCGGCGGAGTAGATGGACAAACAGAATCCGCATGACTACAAAGCGTAACAACTAAGTCAGCACTATTTAAAATGTTTGCATCAATTATATCTGATGTTTGATTTGTTATGTCGATATTTACTTCATTCATTGCTTTAATAGCATTTGGATTCACTCCATGTGCTTCAATACCTGCAGAATATACATTCCACTTATCGCCTACATATTGTTTGCCCCATGCTTCTGCCATTTGGCTGCGGCATGAATTTCCTGTGCATAAAAAGTAGATTGTCTTTTTGTTTTCCATGTTGTTTTCCACCTTTGTTTTTAAGTTGATTGATCATTAAAATATTTACGTTTAAACCAAAAAGCGACATTTACAAGTGCAATCATGACAGGTACTTCGACTAACGGTCCAATGACAGCTGCGAATGCTGCGCCCGAATGAATACCAAACACACCAACCGCTACCGCAATCGCTAACTCAAAGTTATTACTACCTGCTGTAAATGCTAACGTTGTTGTTACTGGATAACTTGCACCAATTTTTCTTCCCATAAAGAAAGAAACGAAAAACATCACGATAAAATAAATGAATAACGGAATTGCTATTCTTACTACATCGAGTGGTACACTCACAATCATTTCCCCTTTTAAAGAGAACATAACGATGACCGTAAATAGTAATGCAAGTAATGTAAGTGGACTAATCTTAGGTATAAACACCTTTTCATACCATAGTCTGCCTTTTAACTTCACGAATACAAATCGTGTCAACATACCTGCTATAAAAGGAATTCCTAAATAGATAAATACTGATTTCGCCACTTCTGCCATTGTAATACTAACGATAGCTCCTTCAATTCCTAACCATTCCGGGATTACTGTTACAAACACGTATGCATAAACGGAGAAAAATAACATTTGGAATACCGAGTTAAAAGCAACTAAACCTGCTGCATATTCTTTATCACCATCAGCTAGATCGTTCCAAACAATTACCATTGCAATGCAGCGAGCTAACCCAATCATAATGAGTCCGACCATATATTCTGGTTTATCAGGAAGAAAAATAATTGCTAAAACAAACATAAGTACCGGCCCAATAATCCAGTTTTGTACTAAAGATAGAACTAACACTTTTACATCTTTAAATACTCGGCCCATTTCCTCATAGCGAACTTTCGCTAATGGTGGATACATCATTACAATTAAACCAACAGCGAGCGGAATAGACGTCGTACCAACTTGTAATGCGTTTAGTCCATCTACTACACTAGGGAATACAAACCCTAAACTAATCCCAACAGCCATCGCTAGAAAAATCCATAGTGTTAAATATCGGTCTAGAAATGATAAACGTTTCATTTTATTTTCCATCTCCTATTAACAACAAGAATTTTTAGCTGCCTCATTTGAAGTCGTACAACAAGATGACTCTTCTATTTTGTGAACATCACTATCTGCTTTCGTATAAAAGAACTCCCACTCATTCCCATCAGGATCCGTTACCCAAAACTTATCTTGCACCGCATAGCAACAAGTCGTATCCATCTCATCACGCGCAAAGAAACCTTCTTTTTCTAATCTTTCTTTATGTAATGTAATCTCTTCAGCTATATCCACTTGGAAACCGAAATGATTTACCTGATTTCCCTTCACTTCATCTCGTACGTTCAGCGTGAAATTAAGACCTGGGTTTTCTAATAAAAATTTTGCATAATCTACTTTCACCTTAACTGGTGATACACCGAATACCTTTTCATAAAATTCAATAGACTTCTCTAAATTCGTAACGTTTATACCAACGTGAACATATCTCATAGCTTATTCCTCCTATATATATGTTATTAATCAATTTTTTTTGATTAATAGTGCAAAATTTTAACAGCAGCTACCTTTGCCTGTTTTTCTAAAGATACAACATAATTCTTCTGATAATAAATTGTTTACTTCCGCATCATTTAAATCATAATAACTCCACGTACCTTTTGTTTCTTTTACAATTAAACCTGCATCTAATAGAATCTTTAAATGATAGGACAACTTAGATTGCGTCATTTCAAAAATCTCTGTTAAATCACATACACAAGTCTGGCCTCGCTGGCAAAGTTCATACATAATCTCTAAACGCTTCTGATCCGCTAATGCTTTGAATTTTTTCTCATAGAGCTGAAAATCTTGTGCCACTGTAGTTCACTCTCCCTTCATCAATTTTTTTTGATATTTATAGTATATACGCTGTTTAGTTCTTTATGCAACTAATTCATCAAGTTTTTTTGATTTATTAAAAAAACTTCCTCGCATCATATCTTTTTACAACTTAATAGTTAAAATATTTCCGAGGAATGGAGTCTCTATAACTGTTTTAAATTTTAATTTGACCATTATAGAGTAGTGCCCCATCAAGCTAAGAAAAACAAATACCTCCAAATGAAAAAAATCAATATAACTCTTCGGCAAATAAAGATAACTCTTGTTTTTGGTGCATATTCATAAAAAGCACGTCACCCTTTCTCAGTAACATAAGAGAATAGTAACGTGCTTTTAATTTCAAAAACAGTCTAAATCCTTAAGTTGATGGTTGTGAGGTGGGACCCCAATAAGAACGGTATCTAAGGTTGTATGAGAGGTGCTAGTTCCATTCTAAAGACCTCAGCCGACGATTAACTCAAGTACCTGTTTCGGATGACCCCCATGTGATGAAGTTCGTGTCCTGCGATGCCGTACGCGAGAGCGCGCGCCGTAATGCTTAGGTTGTTGGCTGTGCCCTTGCGGGTCCATGCCTCCGCCGGTAGCCCGCGCAGCAATGTGATCGTTGCTTGCCGTACGGCCCGGTAGTCTTCGGCCAATTGCGCCGTTGTCCAGCTTCCGAAAGGAGGCAGGAACAATTCCTGATCGAAACCGGTCAGAGGCGTCTGATCCCCTCTTGCGAACCGGAGCAGGCGGTAGGTCATGACGCGTTCCGCGTCTGCAATGTGGCCCACGACTTCTTTCAGCGTCCATTTTCCTTCCGCATACCGATATGCGGCCTGGCTTTCGGTCAACGATGCCAGGAGCTCAGTCATTTGCTTTTCCTGGGCAAGCAGAATGTCGATGATGTTACCGTCCGGCACCAAACGGATATATTCGCCGGAGTTCCCGGCGTATTCTTCTTCTGACGGTCTTTGATTCATGCGTAGTCACCTCTTTATGTAGATATAGAAAATTATAGCACTCGTCTATGTCTAATCAATTCGCGAAATGATAGAACTTCCCTTCTAATAATTGAGGATAAGCAACTATTTAGTCGGTCGGTCGCCACACTATCCTGATTCGTTAGCACAATAAGCAATGCTAATCAATAATGCATAAAATTATCTGTTATACAATATTTCGAAGTTATTAATATATAAAGGTAACACCTTCTTTTTTTAATTTAAAGATGAATTTTCAATTATATTTTGAAATGAACCGAAGTAAAACACACTAGTCTAACTACTTTTTTATAAACATCGTAACATTATTTCCCACCCATATTGCCATCAATTTGAGAAATGTATTCTTCTCAAAAATGAAAATCGACCTAAGATCCTATGGACAACTATGAAAGGATGAAATTTTCGTTTTGGGGATATTTCAGCAGTATAGCTTGATAGGTATGGGGTAGGGCCCCAAACAGTACGATTTTATTTCAAAGACACAACGATCTTACTACACACTTTTTATTTATCCCACACTCTCATCTGCTAGTATTACTATTTTTTATTACTAATGTTGCCGTTTCACTCGGATGGCTAAGAGGAAAATGATGGCCATATGGAACAAAATCAACCTTACCAAGATGCGCTGGAGCAGAATAGCCTCTGTCATAATCCCCCCAAATAATGTGAAGATTATACTTTGTTACTTCATTGAAATCACCTTGATCGTTTTTCAGTAGTAAACTGTTAAGCTGAACCGTAGTATTTAAAATTCTAGGAGAAGTAAAACTGTTACTTATTTTTTCAATATAATGTTCAGGGATACTCTCCATACTTTCAAACAAACCATTACTTAATAAATAACGCCCTATCAAATTAGTAGTTGCCAATTTTAATGTCCATTTGTTCATAAATTGAGGAACATTTAGCGATTTAGCATTTTTTTTAGCAACAGGTGGCTGAAGTAAAGTGATTGCATACTTCTTATCTATGTACTCTTGTACCAATGCTTCCAGAAGAATAAACGCACCGAATGAATGGCCAATTAGATGTGCACCATTAGTAGCTTTCTCCAATAACTTTTTCACTACATTCAAATAGATATCTAGAAGATTTTTCTCTCGTTTAAAAGGAGAACGTCCCAAACCTGGAAGATCCAAGATCCATACAGGTTGACCAGTTTTTTCATGAAGCTCTTGTGCTAAAGGAAATAAATCCTCTCCATCACTCAATAAACCATGTAATAAAATAAACGGTTTACCCTCTCCTTGTAATTGGTAAAGGGTAGTGTTATCGCATAATGTTCGTTTAAATAAATGATTATGCTGGCCATTTTGATGCATCATTCGATAATCCAGATCAGCTACTACGGCAGGGAAAAATTTCATTACACTCGTCTTCTTAAACCAATCTCCTCCCATAATTTTTTCCGCTGAAACATTTGAAAACTTTCGTTTTGTAATAAAATTCAGTCCATCAGAAGGAATTTTTGTTATTTTACTTACTCCACTATTCATAATTGCTTTCATAAGTGGCATTGGGACAGAGATTTTTGGTGCCCTCATATTCATACTTTCCGACATAATACTTAATAATTCAGCAATGTTCTGATCGTGCTGTTTGTCTTCAACAAGTGTATATGTTTGAATAGTCGGTTGCTCCAATCTGAAAACCTGCACAATAAACTTCGCAAGCTCATCGTTTGAAATAAGTGGTAACCTATATCCCTTACCTCCAGGAATCATTGGCATGAGCCCTCTTCGCATACTCATCACAAGCAAACCTAATCCTGCTATCTGCTCTGTACTCCCAGTTTTACTACTACCGACTACAGTTGGCGGATTAATTACAGAAAGCGGATAACCTACTGCTGATGCCTGGTGACGGATATAAAGATCTGCTAAAAATTTTGTTCTCTCATATGGATTTTTCATTTTCAAATAATTGTTTCCTTCTTTAAACACATCAATTGCAATCTTGCTATTTTTATCATCAAAGGGACTCATATAACCTACAATATGAATAAATTGTTGCAAGCCCTTCAATTGATGAATGCTTTTAGCTAATTCACTAATGTGTTTGGCGCCATTTAAAAATACGGAAGCTGCCTCTTTACTTGTCGCTTGAATATCCATGGGGCCTCCTGCGTGAATAATCACATCCGTTTTCAATACCCTCTCCTTATCTTCAGCACTTAGACCTAAATCTATTTTCGTCAAATCACCTTCAATAAAGTGCATAACTGCCTTTTTTAAGATGCCTCTTTCTTGAAAAAGGCGTATTGCTTTACTTTTCGACCTTACTAAAAGAAGAATTTTAACATCCTCTTTGGCTAATTCTTTCACTAATTGCTTTCCAATAAAGCCTGTTCCACCAATTAAAAATACTGTTCTCATATAAGATCTCCTTTTTAGTACTAATCAGTACTAATTTAATGTAAAAAAAATGCTTCTTTTATCGAAGCAATTTTAAAAAATGATCTGCTGTTTTCGTGATTACAGTTGCATCTTTCAATGTTTCTGAAATAAATAACGCTCCTTCAAGATTTGTAATAAAAAGTGATGCAACCTCATCAATATTAATCGTATTTCTGAATTCTCCATTCTCTACCCCTTGTTTAAGTAATAGAGAAACTTTCTTTTGTAATCCTATAAAAAAAAGACCTATTTTTTCTTTTATTTGCGTGGCCTGTGTAGGACTTTGAATATAAAGAGTAATAAATGGACAGCTCCCCTTATACTCTCTCGACTGAACTCCTTGTGATAATTGCTTTAAAAACAGTTGGATACGATCTTCAACTAAAAATTGGTTCTGAGAAAGTACGTCATCAATTGCAGATTGATACATTTCAATCCAATAATCAACGACCCCTTCTAATAATACTTCCTTATTAGAAAAGTGATAATACACATTAGACTTTGAAACTTTGCTTACACGTACTAATTCATCCATACTTGTATAAGCAAACCCTTTTTCTAAAAATAATGTTGCAGCTACTTCAATCACACGTTTTTGATTCATTAATTTTACCTTCGTCATAACTAGAACTATATAGTACTAATTTAAATATTGCAAGTATTTATGTTCATTTAGAAAAAAGTTTGATTAAAAAAGTTCCACTAACATTGATTTTACTGCAAAAAAATCTTATTTTGAATAAAGTTGAACTGAACCCCGAAATTGTTCATTCACTATCGTCTAATAGGGGTCACCATACATGCCCATCAACTTAAGAAAAGGAAATGCCCCCAAAACGAAAAAATGAGCGGCTTCTCAAAATAGCTATCTGTAGAGAAAGAAAATTTTAATTTAGGGGGATATGAAAATTTTAGCTTGATGGTGATATGGTGCTCCCCCATATAAAGAAATTTTAAACATCTTAATCTGCCTTTCCTTTATGTAAATATGGGAATAATGAAATTATCCCAAGGATAGCTAAACAAGCTCCAATCCATAGCGGAGATACAAAACCATATCCTTTACTGATCCCAAGACCACCTAGTGACGAACCAATAACAATACCTAGCGTAATAAAAGAACTATGAACGGTATTTATCATTATTCCATTACTAGCTGTTTTCATCACCCTCGCAACCATAGCTGGATTCAATGCTACACCAGTTAAACCAATAAAAATCGTAGAAATCACTGCAATGTATTTATTCTCTGCACTTAAAGCAAATAAAGACAACGCTATGATTAATATAATTAATCCACCCATAAGTATTTTCATTGTAAATTTATCAGCGAACTTGCCAATTATTATATTCCCAATTACCGTCGCACTACCATAGAGAGCAAGTAAATATGGAATACTTGCTCTTGAAAAGCCTGTGACATTTGTAAAGATCGGAGTGAAATAACTAAATGCTGCAAACGTGCCACCAATAATGAACATACTTGTTACGTACGCTGCCCAAAGATGAATATTCTTAAATCGCAGAAGTTCGTCTTTCCAATTTAATTGCTCTTTATTTGAAGATGATGGTAACAACCGTTGAATCATAAGCCCTGATACTAGCACAAGAACAGAAACAGCCCCAAAACTAATACGCCAGCCAAAAGATTGGGAAATAACGGTTGTTATAGGTAAACCTAATACAGTTGCGAACATTAAACCTGCAAGTACAATTGATGCAGCTTTTCCCCTTGAATCAGAGTGAACCAATGTCGCAGAAAAGGAAATCGCAACTCCAAAAGCTGAAGCTGAAGCAATACCAGTTATAATACGTGAAATCATCATAATATCATAGTTCCAAGCAATAGCTCCGAGCGATTGACCAATTAAAAATACGAACATTAAAAACAATAATGCTTGTTTGCTGCGCATTCGTAAAAGGATTGCAGTTAAAATGGGGCCTCCTATTACCATTGCTCCTGCATAAGCTGAAATTAAATACCCAATAGATGATACAGGAACCTGGTATGCAAGAGCAAGTTCATTCATCATACCTGCAACCATAAATTCTGATGTAGTCATACAAAAGATTGCTAAAGCTAATAAATAAATAATCGATGGCATAAAAACACTCCTTATTCATTATTGTAATGATTGGTACAAAAATAGTGCGAAAAAAGAGCGCACTAAGCGCCACAAATAGACTCCACTGTTCCTTTGATAACTTGTTCAGACAACATCCAATTTTGCATCGATACATTAAGAACACGGAATCCGTAATAACTGCTTAAAAGCAGACTAGCTAATTCCTCAGCTGATTGCTTCTTTGAAATTTCACCTGTTTGCAATCCTTCCTCCATCACTGTTACAATAGCTTGTTTAAGAAGTTCAACATGCTTCGAGAAAATTTCTTGTACCATTAAATCGTTTTTAGCACGTTCTATACTGGCATTAATCAATAAACATCCTTTTTGATCAACATTCTGAAAGTCTTCTTTCAATGCCCATTCAAAAAAATTACTTAATCGTTCTTTAACTGGAATTGGAGTATGTAACAATTTCCTTTGTTCCTTAATCCCAATTTCATGGTAGCGTTCTAATACTTGTTTATACAGTTCATGTTTACTACCGAAAGTATTGTACAAACTTCCTTTTCCAAGTCCTGTATCACTGCATAAATCTTGTGTAGAACACCCTTCATATCCTCTTAACCAAAATGTTTTCATTGCAACATCTACAATTGAGGAATAATCAAACTCTCGAGGTCTGCCGCGTTTATTCAATCGTATCCTCCTCTCATTTTAAAGATAACATGAATAGAATACTCTTTTTTGTACCACGCGGTCAATAATTTTGTTTTATTGTTACTGTAAAATAAAATTTGATTATGTTAGATTACGAATAATGAAAAATAGCCCCCTTATTCAAGTTGCCTAGCGAAAAAATCACGTTTGAATAGGCTTCTTTAGCATCCCTATCCCTACCTTTCTATACATCACCAGATATGAAACGAGGATCGTTTCATATCTAGTAATTTACTTTGTTAGCTTAATGGGTATGGAGTAGTGCCCCTATAAACAAAACCCTCCAGAAACATCTATAATCTGCCCCGTTACCCAGCGGCTATCAGAAGAAGCAAGGAATGCAACTGCATCTGCAATATCTTCAACTTGCCCTATTCGTCCGAACACAGATGAGTTTGTAGCAAAATTTCGTATTTCCGGATCATCTAGCAATTTTGCATTCATATCTGTCTTCGTATATCCAGGCATAATTGTATTCACTGTTATACCTCTTTCTCCAAGATGTTTAGCTAGAGGCAGTGTCATCGTATTTAATGCACCTTTACTTAAGCCGTATGCAATGGATCCTGTAAAACCAAGTCTTACTTCAGCTGATGAAATGTTGATAATGCGCCCTTCTGCTCGTAGTAATGGTAATGTTTGCTGAATTAAGAAGAACGGTGCCTTCATATTTACGGCCATAATTTCATCAAAAACTTCTTCTGTCGTATTTTCAATCGTTCCTTGTGTACCTATCCCTGCATTGTTTACTAAAATATCAATCTCTGATGTACCAATTCTTGTTTGTAATTCATTCTTTAATTGTTCTACTAGCTTTTTGACACCATCAATTGAATTGAGCTCAGCTTCAATTAAAAACGCTTTCCCTCCATTAGATTCAATCTCACTAATCGTTTCAGCTGCAGCTGTTTTATTTCGGCCGTAGTGAATCGCTACTAATGCACCGTCTTTGGCCAACCTCATCGCAATCGCACGGCCAATTCCGCGACTTGCCCCTGTTACTAACGCTACTTTCCCATCAAGATTCTTCATGTTTTCCATCCTTCCTAAATTTCCGTTTGATAAATCCTATACTTATATTTTCATGCAAACACCAATCATTTTAAATATAGATTTATAGGTAATTCAGTTCCTTCACTTATGATATTATAGTTATAAATTGCAATTTACTTTAGAAAACAAAACAAGGGAGATAACCCAATGCAAAATGCAATAAAACTGGATGACATCGATCACAAAATAATGAACTTGTTATATGAAAATGCGAGGATTTCCGTTTCAGAAATAGGACGGATCATATCCATGACACAGCCTGCTGTAAAAGAGCGTATTAATAAGCTTGAGGATCAAGGAGTTATAGCGGCTTACCGAACGAAATTTGAGCCTTCCAAAATTAATAAAAACATTCAAGCATTCATCATGTTTAAAACGAGCCAATGCTCTGATTTTATCCAATATTGTAATGCCGCTCCTGAAGTAACAGATTTATATCGAATTAGCGGGGAGTTTAATTATATGATGAAGGTCATGAGCGATTCGATGGATTCTCTCGCTACATTTTTAGACTCTTTAATGCAATTTGGATTATCATCTCCTTTAATTGTATTAAAGAGTGAGTTTGAGGAGAAATTGTCGTTCTGATAAAGGGATACGTAACAGTAAAAGTTTCTCTTTCTTGAAAAAAACCAACAAAATCAATGATTAGTAAATAAAAAAGAACATTGATATTTCAATGTTCTTTTTTATATCTCTACTTATTAATTAGATTGCTCTTCGAAAAGAGCACCTTAATCCCCTTATCCCTGATTCCTCTGTGCCTCTCTAAACTCCTCCTTCACCTTCTCTAGCAACCCTTCTTCCGTAATTAATCGATACGCTGTATTTGCTAGTGCTTTTGCCGATGTAACTAGCGCTTTATCTCCAAGTTCTGAACGTGCCGCTTCTCTAAATTCATTCGTATGCGCAATCAAGTCATCTGGACCGATTTTAATGTACGGGTGAATGGTCGGTACGACTTGACTTACGTTTCCTGCGTCGGTTGAACCGATACCCAGTCTTTCTTTTCGGTTTACGTCTTCACCTAGTAGTTCTAGTTCTTCGGCTACGATGTCGTTATATGTTTTTGTTACGAGTAGTTCATCGATTTCATTTTGGAATTGATGAATTTTTACTTTTGCGCCTGTTGCTAACGCTGCTCCTTGTGCGATATTTTTTACTTTTTCTGTTACTTCCGCACATCTTTTTCGCGTTGCTGCGCGGATGAAGAATCTTGCTGCGGCATAGTCAGGAATAATATTCGGTGCTTTTCCACCCTCAGTAATAACGCCATGAATTTTCACATCTGACGGAAGTTGTTGGCGAAGTGCGTTAATACTGTTGTACAACTGAATAACCGCATCTAATGCGTTAATCCCTTCTTCCGGTGAAGCTGCGGCATGAGCTGTTTTTCCGTAAAAGTGAAAATCAAGTGGATCGACTGCTAGTGACGGACTCGTTGTCGCTGTTTTTCCGCTCGGATGAATCATAAGCGCCGCATCAACATCTTTAAATAAACCTGCTTTTACATAACTCGATTTTGCACTACCGTTTGGCCCTCCTTCTTCAGCCGGAGTACCGAATACGACAACTTCTCCGCCGATTTCTTCAAGCGTCTCTGATAATGCAATCGCTGCCGCAACGCTAATTGTGCCAATTAAATTGTGACCACACGCATGGCCGAGTCCTGGTAAAGCGTCATACTCAGCTAAAAATGCGATGACTGGTCCTTGTTTTCCTGAACTTTTTCGCGCGATAAATCCTGTTTCATGTCCAGCTATATTGTGCTGCAGCTGAAACCCTGCACTACCTAGTAATAAACTTAACGTTCTTGATGCATAAAACTCTTGGTTACCAATCTCCGGATTCGCATGAATATCGTGACTTGTTTCTATGTACCTTTCCTTATTTCTTTCAATACTCTCTTCAATTGTTTTTCTTTGTGACGTTACTCCTGTCGCTCCCATTTTTCTTCCCCCTTATATTTTCACATAAAAAAGCCTCTTTCTAAAAGATAGAAAGAGGCTTCTGCATATACAGTCAAAATGAGCTTCTTTCTTATCTTTCAAGTTACCTTGCTGGAATTGGCACAGTATTCATAAGGAATCCGCTGCCGAGGTGTCATAGGGCCAGTCCCTCAACCTCTCACGATAAGAATTTTCATAAAATTATATTAAATTACATTCATTCTAAGTTCATTCCGATTAAAAGTCAAGGAATTCCTATCCGAATTTACCGAATATCTAAAAATCCTTTTAACACACCAATTGTTTCCGGTGCTTGTAATCTTGCACATACGTACGGAAATTCCATACTACCTTCAAACATCATTTGAGATGTGAGCGGTGCTCCTGCCCAAAAGATTTCATCATCGATTACGATAAACGGGAATGCTTTATTTTGTCTTTGTAACTTTACATTTTTTAACGGAGCTGGTCCATCACTATACACTGTTATTTGCGCATTTGTACGCATTAACGCTTGCCATACTCGCTTATCCACTTGTTTTGTACTTGGAAGTGAAATAATAATTTTTCGTTTTGCGGCTAAAATATCTTTTAATAGCCCTTTCGGCTCTTCAAGATTCATTTCCATAAACCAGCGTAAACGTTTCGAAATTTTCCGCTCCCACAATTGTCTTGATGTCGTGCGATCATACACATCTCCGTGACGTTCTATATGAGCTGTTAATTGTGATAACGCTTGTTTTCTCGAAAGGTTTTTACGCATATAATGGCAATCTGATAATTGAATGAACTTGCCTCTCGCCCTTGTCACTGCAACGTTGACGAGGCGATGATTTTTATGGTCAAAGAATAACACGCCAGGTCGTTCTTGCGGATAACTATCAACCGTATCAAATATCATCATATCTCTTTCAGAACCTTGAAACTTATGAACCGTCGCCGCTAAAACTGGTATGTTTTGATATTTCGTTCTCTGCAACATTTCTTTAATACACGTCGATAAAAAGCGTGACTGCGCCCTGTAAGGTGTCACAACACCAATCGACTGAACACCGTCTAACAATCCGATTAACATCATTTGCATCGCTACTAAACCAGACATAATGTTAAAACGAGATCCTGAAGCAGCGTCTTTTAACGAAAAAGCTCCCATTAAGCTCGTATCAAATAAAACACTCGCTTCACTTGCGAACGGTTGCAATTGCGCAAGTTCTTTACGCTCTGAAACAGATGCATGGTCATATACTCTATTTTTATAAATAAATGAGTTTGTAAACTTCGATATATCCGCATGCATACGTCTTTGTTCCTGCAACATAAAGAGGTTCGGATGTGCTTCTGATTTATTGACAGACTCAACAATTCCGGCATGGTAAAACATATCTTCCCCGAGCCATTTTCGAACGAGTTCATGGTTTGCCATCGCAATCGGAGGTAACTGTAAAAAGTCACCACAAACGACAATACGTTTTCCAAGTGAAGCAGCTAATGCAATTTGCGGAACATATGCCATACTCACTTCATCTACGACAACTAAATCAAATGTACGCTCATAAATAAGTGAATCAATGGCACATTTCGATAAAGTTGCGCCGATTACTTTTGCATTTTCAATGTATTCTTTTTCTACTTCTTTAATTTTCGCTTTTTGCTTTCGAAGATCACTTTCAATCTCTTGTATACGCTTCTTATCAGCAGAAGTCGCTTTATATGATAAAATCTTTTCACGAAGATCTTGTCGTGTTTCTTCTAAATAGAGTCTTTCTTCTCCCCAAGATCCGTTCGTCGTTTCAACTAGCTTCGACGTAAGTAATGTTTCATGATTTCGTATATGTTCATGTTGACTATAACCGTAACGAACAATTTCGCCAGGCGTCCATTTCTTTTTCTTCTCAATTTGCTTCGTTACTTCACTCATTAATACGTCTACTGCCGCATTACTATGAGCTAATACAAGTACCGATTTTCCTTTTTGATAATGCGCCGAAATGATACGTGATAAATTGTAAGACTTCCCTGTTCCAGGTGGTCCCCACACGTACGTTGTCGGATTGTAAAACGAACGATACGCCAATTCATTTTTCGGATTTTTCATCTTCTCAATATGCTTCGGACTGCTCGTCCCATCAACAAGACGCTTTATACGATTACGTTTTAACTTATCTTTATGTGCCTCTTTCAATCGCTCTTGTAGTTGCTCTAACAATTGCCACGGTTCACTGTATAAAACAGCTTCTCGTATTTCACCTTGTATATAATCATTTAATTTCAGTTCTATTTCTAATCCATGTACAGATAATACTTCTCCTGTCGCTTCCTCACCATCAAACTCAATGCGAATTGGTGAACCTTCCGGTAAGCTTACTTCGGAAATAAGCTGAAATACGTATACTGTACTTTCATAATCTGTATATAAAAAACGACCGTTCATGATAGAAATTTTACTACCACCTATCGTTTTCCAATGTTTAATTTCATACGCTAATGCATAATGCCACTCTTTCATCGTTGCCGATAATGAAGGAGTTTGAGTAGGTGTATTCATCGTATAATCTCCTTCCTTCTCCCCAAACATACTTTCTCACTATACCATATAATACGCTAAAATTTGTAAGGTTTTTATCTTGCTTATTTTCTTAATTTTCAATAACATATTGTATATAATTTTCAGAAAGAAGGAATCTACATGCCAGTTAGAAGAATTGAACACGTTGGACTTATGGTTGCAAACTTAGAAACATCTATTTCATTTTATGAAGAAGTAGTCGGCTTACAGCTCATTAAACGTATGGGGCACCCGAATCCAGACTTAAAACTCGCTTTTTTAGGTGTGGAAGAATCGAAGGAAACGATACTCGAACTCATTGAAGGTTATAACTCTTCTCTTCCGGCAGAAGGAAAAGTACATCACATTTGCTTTAAAGTGGATTCATTAGAGGATGAAATTGAAAGAATACAAAAACACGGCGTAACATTTTTACTAGGAGAGGAAATCGAAACATTACCAGATGGAACACGTTACATATTCTTCGCTGGCCCTGATGGAGAATGGATTGAGTTTTTTGAGACTGAGAGATAAAACAAACCTTTATTTTGCAGGATAGAAAAGGAGCCGGAATTCCGGCCCTTGTTTTTAACCAGTAACAATGAAACATACCTCCAACCTAAGAATTTACCAAGATTAAAAACACAATCATTTTGTTAGGAGAGAATGGGAAATACAGTCTTTATTATTGTTTTTTGGATACTGATACTATTTCCAATCCTTTATGTAATCAAGATAAAGGATTGGAATATAAAAACAGCTGCCTTATTTGTTGGAAGAATTCTATTAAGTATTGTCTATTTTATAAATGGAATGGTATTAGGTCTGCAACGAAATTGGGTAGAACCTCCCTACGAAACAGAATGGGATTTCTTTGTAAAGTCTTTACTAAACGGAAAAACTGATGCACTTATACACTTGTTACTTCTAATTATTATCATTACTTTGGATCTATTCATTTCATTTTATTATATTAATAAAAAGAAATAGGATATTCTCTCCTATTTCTTTTTTTATGAGTAGCGCCATATCGCTATCAAACTAAGGTTTTATGCTGCCCCTAAACAATAATTTTTTACATTTTTACTCTGGGGATGTCAATTTTACTAGCTTGATGGACATGGGGTTGATTTATTTTCTTAGGTTGATAGGCATGTGGTGCTATCCCATTGCTATTAAGCTAAGAATTTAAGTGTAATATCATTTAAGGGAACACTTAAGATACAAATAAAATATCTTTTCCATGTCGCACTGTTTTATTGAAGTCTATCCCGAGTTGTAGCTAGTTCAATGCGACTGTAAATTCGGAGTTCGGTGCGCCAGCAAATACAACCGTTCCGTTCTCTGGTAGTTTCACTTTGTTATTGTTACTAACGACGGTAAAATTGACGCATACTCCATTCTCATCATACACCGCGAATGAACTTCCTGATGGCAACTCCACATTCATCGTTTTCCCTGCTGCCTCTTGCGGGATTGTAAACCATTTCGCATGCCCATTTTTTTGCAGTGTAACTTTCGATAATTGACCTGTGTCAAGGGATTTTACGTTAGATTCACTGACGTATAAAAAGCTGGCCATCTCCATATATTCCGTACCATCCTCTGTATAGAAATGGGCTTCCTTTGTATCCCGCCCATTCATCACGGGAATCTGAATTTGATGCGTCGCCGTATTCGGACCTGTAATTTTTTTGCCATCCCAATAGCCATCTTTGAGCGTAATTTGTGTGTTAAGAGGTATTAGTTGTCCTAGATAATTTATAGAATTAAATTTTTCGTTAACGAGGTAGAACTTGTCGCCCTCGCGCTTCGCCCATGCAGCAGCTGTTTTCTTCGGTAACACATTGTTTTCTAATTTCTGGGCTAAATAGTGAGTCAGCACATTTTGCCCCAATCCCGGCGATAATTCATATGTGCTCTCTCTCAAATAAACTTTTCCATTTTTCTCAGTGACGAAGTTAAACTTGGAAGTACCCTTCTCATTTATAAAGCTTCCATCCGCCGTATATACATATTTTTCTTCCGGTTTAGTTGGTAAAAACAGTTCTCCCTTCTTCGTAATTTCTATTTTGAAATGGCTGTAGCTATTTCCATAAAATCCTGCTTTTTTTACCACGTCTTGAGGCACTTTAGCCTTGACTGGCTTGCCGAAAGATTTATCTGGTTTTATATCCTTAATTGTCCCTTTCTCTTTAAGCCTAGCTAGCAGTAATTTGTTTGCCAACAGTTGATTTGTCATGCTGCTGCCGCCGGAGGACAATACAGCTGCTGCCATCTTCTGTTCTGGAAGCACGACCAATGTAGCATGTTGCAGTATCGTATCCCCACCCTTAGCCAACGCTTTTATCCCATATTCACTGAATGGGTATAGTTTCACACTATCCCAGCCAAGACCATAGTTGACCACATTTTCGCTATCTCCCGGCCACATTCCTTTTTTATATTCTTCTTGTTCCATCGCCTTGACTGCTTTATTAGAGAGAATTTCTTTTCCCTGTCCCATAAATATTTGTGAGAATCGCACCACATCTTCTGCAGTAGAAGAGATTCCTCCCGTACCAATCACATTTACCATTTCACTTGGAAGCTGTCCCTGGTATGTCGGAGAATACTGTCCAGCCCGCTTTTCGTCTTCCCATTTGTCTTGCGATGTTATCGTATGGTTCAGTTTTAATGGCTCTGTAAACTTTTGATGTAGAAATTCAGTAAAACTCATACCGCTGACTCTTTCTACCAAGATCTCAGCCAGCGTAAAACCGTCATTACAGTATACTGAGAACGCGCCAGGGTCTGCCTTCAAGTTTTGGTTGGACAATTGTTGCAACAAGATATCATGGGCATAAGCATCATTATTTTTAAATAAAAATGCATTATTGAACGTCGAACCTTGCAAACCCGAGGAGTGGTTCAACAGCATACGCGGTGTAACACGCTTATATCGTTTATCTTTCATTTTGAAATCAGGAATATAGCGGGCAACAGGAGCATCCAAATCTACTTTTCCTTCGTCTACCAGTTTCATAACAGCCCCAGCTGTATATACTTTACTGGTTGAACCAATTCCGTATAGAGTATCTTTAGTTAGTGGCTCTTTCCCTTCTATGTCGTTTTTGCCTGTCTGCCCCGACAAAATAAGTTTACCATTATCAATCAGCGCATACTGCACGCTAGTCGTCTCATAGGACTTCGTGAGTAGTTCAGCGTTCTCTGCAGCAATCTTCTCCAAATCTTGGCTAGCAACTTCTTGGCTAGATACAACTGGAGTCTTACTGCTAGAAGACGCTATCGCTCCTGTTGGTAGGCTCATCGTTAGAGCTAAGGTAGCGGCTAACACTCCAGATAATTTATTTTCCATAAGAAAAATTCCTCCTTAGATAAATGATCGATTTCATCTTTTATTTGTTCAATTACAAACATCACATAAACTACTATTCTGGCTTTATCCCTACCGTCTATATTCAACAAGTAAAATACTTTTAAAAAGACCAGGATTCTCGGCTCTACCCATACACCATTCTGTCATAACCAAGGGTAAATCCTCTCTTTTTTACACATATGTTAGTACCATAAATTACTTTTTCATTTAGAATGCTCTTATTACTAGTTTATTTTTCGTATAAATGTATCCTATTTACCCTCCCTCTTTTACGTTTCTCTATATTTGTATCCTACATAATAAAAATTTCTTTTTTCTTATGCATTTCTTACAATTTCCTTACGTTCAAATCACTTCTATAATTAGGTAGGTTTTATTTTAAGATCTCCAGGATAATAAATGCTTATATAATCCCACGATTTCATAGAAGATGGATTAATAACCCTGCGCCAAATCATCATGCACATCTCTGATATTTCCTTGGATTCCCCCTCAACCTTTACCACAGTTCCAACCGGCATCAACACTTCTTCACGTTCTTATAAATAGTAATAACTAATCAACTCCTTACCTGGAAATAAATTAATATAGAAAAAGAGAGATAAGGTTAAAATACCTTTATCTCTCCTTTTCTCTCACATATTATGCGAAGGATTTTTTTGTGCGAGTCCCCTCACCATCAATTTAAGAATAAAAAAAGAAGGGAATTATCCCCCTCCTTTTTAAGCTTACTTCGACTTTCGGAATTATTTAGTATACCCACGATTCAGTTCCGATAACTTTTCATTGATGTTAAAAATTCTTACTCTAATATCTTTAACACCAGCTGCTTCAAGTCTGTTCTTGTGCATTTCCGCGTATTTTTCAGCATCTTGTTTTTCTTCAAATACATAAATGCCTCCAGCTTCTTTTGTTTCTTGATTCTCTGTCCATATTTTCCAGTGGAATCCTTCTTCTTCGTTAATACTTTTTGCTAAATCCCAAAATCCTTTTTCCATTTCTTCACCAAAAGGACCTTCAAACGGAAAATCAACTTGTAATAAATATGCCATCTTCACTCACTCCTATTTTTAATATAAAATTCATCAGGAATTCCTTTGTATAAAAATCCTTCCCATTCTTTTACTGATTATGATTCGAATGATAGTAATGTCTAAATTCGTATTGCTATTATTATTCAAGTACTAATTTGAGAATCCCCCTATTTGTAAAATAATCACAAAATGTTAGCAGCTTGAACGCATAAAGTGAAACTTTAATCAGTGGGGGTTTTGTTCATCCCCCACTGATTATTAGTTGAACCAATCGGGCTTTTACGGGCAGTTGATCCCCCACCTAACTTCTTTGCTTCCGCTGAATTTTGAGGTGGGGGTCCTACTGCCCGGCAAATAGCGGGATAAATAACATCATTACATTATTTTTTTTTCGGGAGTACTATTCCTTTATATAATTGAACTGTAATCAAGTAATAAATCGAGTAAATTACTACAAAAATAACAAGTGGTAACCAAATACGAAAGTATGGATCGATTAAAAGAGATCCAAACATGTTTATACCAACTAATATGTGAGTAATCCCGACAATTGCTGGAAATAAAAATATGAAGAATAACTCTTTATAGATTGATTTTGCTAATAATTCTCGGCGGACACCAATTTTATGAAGCATTTGATAACGTGCTACATCTTTTGATGCTCCCGATAGAACTTTAAACATTAAGCAACTTGCCATCATTGCTAAAAATGCAACTCCAACGAAAAAGCCCATAAACATTAGTCCGCTGGAAAAATCATGACTCGTAATATATTTTTGATACTTACTATCCAATTCTTCCGCTTTCACATTTTTATATTTTGCTATCTGTAATTCATCCAGTTTTTCCCATTCTTTTATGTATGATCCAAAATCATCTGTTTTCCCCATAAACACAGTACTTTCTTTACCCTTCAACCCATCGTATATGTTTTGTTCTACAATTTTGATTTCATAATCAGGGTACATATAATTTGGCTGGATCGTTCTGAAAGCCTGAATCCATTGTTTTGTGTCGATCTCTCCTTTAACCCATTTTATTGAAAATGCACCAATTGGTATTTCCTCTGAAACTTTCTCTATTTTCATACCTTGCAAGAAAGGACGATTTTTTTCTACATCTTCTTTAAGATAATAAACATACCTATCATCAACTTTGTAATGATATTCAAGTTTTTCTTGAAATAAGATACTACCCAAAATTGTCTTTTCTTCCGCAGTTGGATTATGAATGACTGAATCGTAAATTCGCATTTGATCTGTCATGTTTATAATGTTGTTTTTAAATGCCATACCACAAGCAATTCCACCAGCACCAAGAGCCACTAAAATTGCTACTGTTGCAAGCACATTTGTTAGACCATTAATGCGGAAATTTAATTGTGCAAAAGTAAAAGCATTAAGGCCTTTTTCACTACGTTTTTTATTACTCTTTAGCTTGTTAATCATAACTGGGAGAAGTGATCCAAATATAAGGTAAGTACCAATGGTTGCTGTGACTAATCCAACGGCCATTAATCCCAAAGCAATTAGCGGATTTGCATATGACATATAGATCAGTGATGCATAACCAATACCCAATAAAAGAATACCAAAGAATGCAATTACAACTGTCATTTTTCCTTTTACGGCAACACGTTCTGTTTGTTCATCAGCATGTACAAGTTGCAGTACAGAAATACGAGATAATTTAATACTATTCATAATTGCCGATAATACAAATAGTGCAAAGAAAAAGACGCAAGTAATAGCTATAGATGGCAGATAAAATGCTTTATAACCTTCGCCAGCAAACTCGAGCTGTTTCATTAATAGCTGACCGATACCTTCTGCAAGTCCTACACCAATTGTAATTCCAATCAAAAGAGAGGTAGCACCTAATATGATTGTTTCGATAAACATAAGTAATGTAACTTTATGCTTTTTTGCTCCTAACATCATATACATACCAAATTCTTTTTGACGAAGAGCTGATAAGAAAGAGTTTGCATATAAAATATAAAAAAATGTGATAACCGCTAACAAAAAGGAACCAATTTTAAAGACAGCCGCAATATCCCTAATAGAAGAGTTAGATTCAAGGAACGTTTTATTGGATGCTAGCGTTTGAAACATATAAAAAGTTGAAATAGAGACAATAAGACCAACAAGTAAAACAATGTAATCTTGCAACTTACTTTTTAGGCCTGACATAGAAAGCTTAAATAACATGATTGAACTTCCTTCCTTACGCTTTTTGTGTGCCTAAGTTTGCAAGCACGTCTAAAATTTCTTTATAGAATTCTTCACGGGTACCACTGCGATGAATTTCTTTATATAACTCACCATCTTGAATGAATAAAATACGCTGACAGTAACTTGCGCTGTAAGGATCATGCGTAACCATCATAATGGATACACCTTGCTCTTTATTTAAGCTTGTCATGGCATCAAGTAAACTCGTTGCATTTTTAGAATCTATAGCTCCAGTCGGCTCGTCTCCTAAAATAATTGCAGGTTCATGAACTAACGCACGTGCTGCTGCGGAACGTTGCTTTTGTCCACCAGATACTTCAGATGGATACTTTTGAAGTATTGCTGTAATCCCTAACATATCAGCTACTTTTTCTACTTTCTTTCCAATATTACGAGATGAAACACCTTGAAGTGAAAGTGGGAGTGCAATATTTTCATATATAGATAAATTCTCTAACAAGTTAAAGTCTTGGAAAATGAATCCTAATTTTTGCGAACGGAAATCAGAAAGCTCACCTTGTTTCATTTTCGTAATATCCGTACCTGCAATTTCAACAACGCCGCCTGTCGCTTTATCTAACGTTGAAATTACATTTAATAATGTTGTTTTACCAGAACCAGATGGCCCCATAACACCGACAAACTCCCCCTCTTGAATTGAGAATGATACACCTTTTAATGCGTGTGATTGATTCTCACCTTTTTTACCGTACAATTTTCGAATGTTTTTTACATCTACAACTGGTTTTATCATATATATCCTCCTACGTTTGTTTTTTTCTATTTCATTGCACTAAACTACTATTTTTATTTACTACTAACAAAATAGTCATGTTGCATCCACCCTTAAGCTACAATGAAAACTTTCATTTTAGCTTCTTCACTCACCTCATCACTTTGAATACACCCATGATAAACTATGAAAATTAGGAAACACACCGTAAAATCCTTAAGATTTCTTAAGTTTTAAAAAAGCTTATGGAACCTGTAGTTCCATAAGCTTTCTATTTAATTGGATGTTCAACAATAAAAAACATCCAACCATCTTTATATTCTGCATGTATGTTACCATGATGAAGTTCAACAATTCTTTTTGAGATAGCAAGTCCCAGTCCATTTCCCTGGTCACCTTTTCTTGCCCTGTCCCCCCTAAAAAACCTTTCAAACAATTTATTTGGATCGCTAACAGGCGGTTTCTCGACTTTATTTGATACTTTCAAAATTGCTTTGTTATCCATTATTTCAAGACATACGGATAATTCAGATGGTTTTATGCTGTACTTTATAGCATTCATAAAGAGATTTTCATATACACGTACCATTTTTTCTACATCTATGAAGATAGGTATTGTTTCTTGCGTGATTGATTTTTGAACGATTAAACTTTCCTTTTCAAATATAGGAATGTATTCTCCAACTATTTGCTCCAACAAACCTGATAAATCAACTTCATTAAGATTTAACTTAGCATCTATGCCTGATAAACGAGTATATTCAAACAGCTCATCAATTAAATATTTCAGTCTCTTTGACTTTGAATAAGTGGTTTCAAGGTATTCCTGCAATTGTGTTTTACTGTTGTATTGCCCTCTTTTTAATAGATCTATATAGCCAATAATAGATGTTAACGGTGTACGTAAATCATGAGATACATTGGTGATAAGTTCATTTTTTGTACGTTCTAATTGTCTTTCTTGTTCAAATGTATTCTCCAATTCCTTGGACATATAGTTGATATTTTGAGCAAGTTGGGTCAATTCGTCCTTCCCCTTAATCCCAATTGTTAAACCTAGTTTTCCATTTGCAATATCATTCACATTTTCCGAAATGAGCTTCAAATATACTATTTTCTTTCGAACCAATAGCAAAAAGATTACTATAAAGTTTAAAATTGCGAACGTAAATAAGAACAACATTGCGAGTCTCACTTCAAACATGCCAAAATCTTCGTGTTTTATAAAAAATGGATCTATGACGTATTGCACAATGAGGATTGTTAAACCAAATGAAATAAAAAAACTAATTGCAACAGCACCAAGAAGTTTTATAATAATCTTATTTCTGAAACTAACATTCTTCATATTTTATACCCAATTCCCCAAACAGTTTTAATATAAATAGGATGTTTAGAATCCTCTTCAATTTTGTCTCTTATTTTTGTAATATGCACCATGACGGTATTGTCTGATTTATAAAAAACCTCTTTCCAAACTGCTTCATATATTTTTGCTACACTCAAGACAATCCCTTTGTTGCGGGCAAGTAGTTCGAGAATAGCAAACTCTTTTGGAGTTAACCTTGTTTCTTTTCCTCTTACCCATACTTGACGTGTATCTGTATTCACGGTTAAGTCACCAATTTCTAGAATGCTTTTATTATGTTCTATTGATGAATTGTATTTTTTAAACCTTCTTAATTGAGATTTTACCCTAGCGATTAATTCCAATGGGTTAAACGGCTTTGATAAATAATCGTCTGCGCCAGAGGCTAGACCCTGAATTTTGTCTATATCCTCAGATTTTGCAGATAGCATAATGATAGGCATATTGCGATTTTCCCTAATTTTCATACAGGCTTCAATACCGTCCATATTTGGCATCATAATATCTAAAATAATCAAATCAAATTCCTTTTCTTCTAACAGTTGTAAAGCTTGTATAGCATCTTCTGCCTTTTGAGTTTTTAGGCCTTCATTTTCCAGGTATACAGAGATAAGATTTCTAATCTCTTTATCATCATCAACAATAAGAATTTTCGACTCCATTTTATTCCTCCACATTAAATGCAATAAGTATCCAATAAAGCATATATTTGTTGTTACTTAATTAATAAACTTAATAGAGATAGTTTCTATCTTTTTTCTTTACTTCAGACGATTCTTTGTAAAGTACACAAAAAGACCGTCACAGTATTGTGACGGAAAAACAGGAAAATTTCAATAACTAATTACTATTATTATTTATTTTTAGCTTTCAAGGCATCTAACGCTATTTTGGTTGCTTCTGCAATAAGCTTATCATCGTATTTAGCATTCTCTTTATCATGATTAGAAAGTATCGCAAGAACAATTGGCTTTTTATTTGGTGGCCAAATAATTGCGATATCATTTCTGGTTCCATAAGATCCCGAACCCGTCTTATCAGCTACTTCCCATCCTACTGGAACTCCAGCACGAATTAAGCTATCTCCCGTAGTATTCCTTTTCATCCAATCTATTAATAAATCCCGTTTCTCAGTTGAAAGTACATCTCCTAACGCAAAAGCCTGAAGACTAATAGCTAATGCCTTTGGGGTACTAGTATCATGTACGTCCCCTGGATGCACTTCGTTTAATTGTGGTTCAAAGCGTTCAGGATTTGTAACGGTATCTCCTATTTCTCTCAGTGATTTTTTGAATTCACTAGGTCCACCTAATTGTTTAAGAATAAGATTTTGTGCAGTATTATCACTATATCGAAGGGAAGCATCTGCAAGCTCTTTCAGAGTCATACCTGTATCAACATACTTTTCTGTAATTGGATTGTAATTAACAAGATCTTCACGATTATACAAAACTCTTTGATTTAGATCTTCTATTGATTTCTTTTGTAAAAGTACTCCCACAGCTAAAGCTTTGTGGGTAGATGCGTATGCAAACCGTTCATCTGATTGATAAGTAACGGTTTGATTCGTACCAGTGTCCAATGCATAAATACCGAGTTTAGCATCAAATTCTTTTTCAAGTTTAGCAAAAGAATCATTACCAGTAGTTTCTTGTTTGATTTGATTTGTTTGTTTCGTTTGTTTAGGTGATTCAGATTGAGTATTACTATCGGAACAGCCTATAAGCGTTGCACATGAAAGAAATACTACAGGTACCATCTTTTTGTAATGTAAAATGTTAAAAAATTTGTTTAAGACTATCATACATTTTCAACCTCTTTCAAGAATATATGGTTTTTCTAGGTGTTATACATACCGATACAATTAAAGAATTTATAAGATATCACTCTTCTTGCATCTCACTTTTCATAAAATGAGCAAACTATCATGAACACCTGTTTTATACGTATACTTAATAGACAACCTAAGTAACAAGCTTGTTCCATTAATCCTATCTATATTTAAACGAATAAGATTAAATAAATTTAAATTTTCTTGCTTTATCTAATAAATTGTTTAGGCACTTCTGTAACGTGCTTATCATCATCACGCCAATCATAGGTTTCTTTCTGTGAAATATCTAAAGTTTGATCTCCAATTCTAACAATATTCTTATTTACCCATTCTATATATGGATCGGTATCTGGATAGTTCCAATATATATTTTTCTCTGAATCTGTATCAAGGTTAACTAATTCACCCCTAACAGCATCCGCACTTAATGATCCTGCATCATGAAAATAAGTCTTAATGAGATATTTTCCATCTGGAGATTCCACTGTTCGAATTAATTCCCCTTTTGGAACACCTTGCAAACTAAAAAATTTCCAATATCCAAATCCAATTATAATTACTAACATAGTAAGTATAGTTATTAATACTTTTCTTTTTGTTTTTTTAATTTCACCTTTTGTATTTATAATACTCATTCAACTCCATTCCATAGAACGAATACCATATTATACCATTAAATAAATGGTATAATATATCAAAAATAAAAATCCTCCCGTAATAGTTTTTATAAAAAGGAAATATTTCACGTAGTTCTCGTTAACAGTAGTTAATAATGAATAGAATCTTCATTCTGGGAGACTTTACAATTTTAGGTTAATGGACATGTGATGGTACCCCTATCTACTAAAAGGGGCGGTAGATAGGGGTACATAATAAAACAGGACCTGATATATGAACATCAGATCCTGTTAATTATTTTTAAATACATGAATACTACTAATAAATAAGCAACGCTACTAATAATGCCGACACACTTAAAATACACGTTAAGGTACGCAAGTGATTCAGCAACGTCCAACGTGATTCAAATCGGACTCTAAGTTCAGTTCAGCCCAGCCAGAATCTCTTACAGGTAGTTTCGCCGAGATGATTGCTTTATTCATCGGGAGATTCCCTGTGAAAGTGATTAGTAGCGTGGCAACATAACCGATTACTGCGATTACTCCTAAAACGACTGTATCAAATTGCTGTAAGTAAACGGCTAATACAACAAAACCGATCTGCGCTATAAGAGCACCGTTTGACATGAAGAGAAAAATCGGATTAGCCACTGCTGAGGTAAAGTGTCTAACCGAAAGAACAAAGGTACGATCATCCGAATTACGAAGACCAGGCATGACAGAATTAGAGTATGCAAAAACGGTTCCAGCAACAATACTTGTTGTCAATATAGCAAGAAACGCTAAGAAGTTGAAAAATAATAATCCATTCATACGTTTTCACACCCCTATCTATAAAATAATTACAAAACGATATCAGCTTGAACGCATAAAATTTAACAGTTTTCGGCTATGTTTAAAAAATATGATACAAACTTATCCCTATACTAAGGACAAACAAAACAAGCGCAGGTATTGCTTTCTTAAAGGGATCTCTCGCTAATACGATAAGAGTTAAAGCAGCTGCAAGCATCGTGCCGCCTAACAAAAGTCCTGCCAATAAAGCTACTATTGGGAACCAAATTCCTATCAACATTCCAATTGCTCCTACAATTTCAAAAGCCCCAGTTAAGAAATTGAAAAACGAAGGTAAACCAAATCGTTTAAACTCATCTGCCATTTTCCCAGATATAATTTTCGTTCCTGTCATTAAAAAGAACAGAAACAATACAACTTTTACTACATTGATTAATATTAAAATAGCAATCACATCTTTCTTATTTATTTAATACATTTACATGCTATAGCATATACAATACAGAATTTTGACTGGTACTAGGAAAAAACGTGATCCTGAATCAAATATCATACAAAATAAAGATATCTCCACCATTCCTTAAAATAAATTATATGCTATAGCATATATAATACATAAAAAAAAGTTTGTTCCTTATGAATAGCATCAATAAGGAACAAATATTAATAGCGTGTATCATACAATTTGTTTAATAACGATTGTAATACTTTAATTTCTTCTTCGCTCAAATTACTCGTAACGAAATGGTGAGCGTCTGTCACCACAGGCAAGATTTCTTTTTTTAACTCATCACCTTTTTCAGTTAAAAAAAGGTTGTGTGAACGCCTATCTTGGTCATTCAAAGCCTTCTTTACAATCCCTTTTCTCTCCATTGACTGTATCATTCTTACGACAGTAGTTTGATCTTTATCAATCGCTTCTGCTAACTCTTTTTGAGTAGTGGCCCTTTGGCTACAAAGAACACTAATAATCCCCCACTGCTCTGGCGTAACTCCAAAAGGCTTTAATTTCTTCGTAAAATAATTAGTCATTTTCACATCAGTACGATGAACAAGATAACCTATTAAATCATGTAAGTTCATATATCACCTCTATAAATTAATATATAAAAGGGTACAGCATACCAGTCAATTCTGCACAGTGAATGAATTTGTTTTATTAATTATATGCTATGGCATACATATTAAATTAGATCATTTTAATTGTCAAATGAATTAGCTATTATTTTTCTACAGTATCAGTCCAGCTTATTAAAAATATGAAAATCCCGTATTTAATAAAAACACGGGATTTTTAAAATTAACACTTATTCAAAAGAAGTTCATTCGTTACATATTACTTATCTAATTAAGAAAAATTCATATACCAGCCCAAACATCTTTTCCATATCGCCCTTCATCTTGCACACGGTCCAACCAATTCCTTGCTTCTTGTTCACTGACTTCATGAATTTCTTGATATGCTTGACAAAGGGTATCTTCTACGTCAGGAGCCATTTTACTTCCATCACCACATATATAAAGATGAGCCCCATTATCTAATAACGAAATTAAATTGCTTCTATCTTGTTTTATTAAATGCTGTACATATGTTTTAGGATGTCCTTCTAAGCGAGAAAAAGCTGTGTGTAAAGAGATTAATCCATCTCTTTCATCATTTTCTAGTTCTGTACGATAGAGATAATCCTTTTCCGGATGACGACAACCAAAGTATAGATGTGCTTGTCCTAATTTCATACCTTTTTGCTTTTGAACACGTCGTGCTTGTAAGAATCCACGGAATGGTGCAATTCCAGTACCTGGTCCAACCATGATAATTGGTGTTTCTGGATTTTCAGGTAATTGAAAGTTTGATTGTGGCGTTCGAATGAAACAGATAATCTCATCTTTATTATGACGCTGAGCTAAATAATTAGAAGCGACTCCTTCATATGTCCCTTCCCCACTCCATGCAGGCCCATTTACAACACCAACCGTAATACTCAGGCGATCCTGTGCAACGAGTGGAGAACTTGAAATAGAATAGTAACGCGGTTTTAGCGCCGGAAGAAGTTCTAAAAAGCGTTCAAATCGGATTTCACAAGCCTCATACTTTTCAAGAAGATCCAACATTGACATACGTTTCTTTAATATTTGTTCATGATAAACTCCGTCTTCCAATAATGATTCCAATTCCTTTTTATGAGGAGGGCATGCTGTAAATGTCACCATTTCTCGTATTTGTGCTCGAGTGGCTGCTTCTTGCACTTCTACACTATAGCTAAGAAGGTCAAATAAACGAACAGGACTGTCTAAAGGTATGTGATTTACACTTCGTCCACTTGCACTCAATATGACTTGATCCCTCCCATTTAATGCAAAGCGTTTTAAAATTCGGTTGACATTTTTCTCACTATTAATTGGCAGCACCCCAAGGTGGTCACCTTCTTGATACGTAGCGCCTTCTGGCAAGGATATCTCAATATGTCGCGTGCTTCTTTCACTGCTAGATGATTGAAGTTCACGATTTTCTAGTATAGATGCATAAACTGCTTCATATGTTCGCGCAAGAGGAGATCCTCCAAGACGACTGACAAATTGTAAACTTAATGTACTGCGTTCTTTCTCCATGTTTTTGTTAAGTTCCAATCCAAATGCCTTCATCGCATCAGACCACATGCTTTGTTTCCATTGCTCAAGCTGTTCCTCGAAATCACCACTTGCATCCGCTTCTCCACGTGTAGAAAATCTTGTTGCTCCTTTTTGAGCCATTTGCTCATCAATGTATCTTGGAATCCGCTGATAGGTACTAGCCCAATTATGATCTCCACAACCAAAAACTGCGTATTGAACACCTTTTAGCTCATCCGGCTTTAATTCCTCCAACCACTGCACAAACTGCCCTGCATTACTTGGTGGTTTTCCATTATAAGAAGAAGTTACAATAAGAACCGCCCCTTCTTTTGGCAGACTTCCAATTCGATCGTTAAGAGCTACCACTTCCGTTTGAACACCTTCTAAACTAGCTGTATCTGCTAGTTCTCTTGCAATACCTTCTGCTACCCCTGTATCCGATCCATACAGAACAAGAAGCGAAAGATTATCGGCTCCAATAATAGAAGGAGTCTTCTGAACTTGCTGTTCGATTTCATCGTTTTTCAATTTCTCCTCTATAGGCGCAAGAACAGTAGTATGGCTAATAGTTTGATTTCGGGGTAGAATCCTAATTTTAAAATCACCAGGCTTTAGCGTTAATGTTTGTTTTACGTCCAGCTGATAGTCTTGATAATCGATGAATTCAAAATGTTGAAGAAGCATTCCCATTACGAGTGTGGCTTCATGAAGTGCAAACTGCATACCGATACATGCTCGTTGACCATTTCCAAATGGCTTATAAGCATGATGTGGAACCTTATCCAGCTTTTCAAATCGTTCAGGTTGGAATTCTTCCACATTGTCTCCCCACGCGTCTTTATCCCTATGTAGCTGTGGAATAAGAACAGAAATACGATCTTCTCCTTTCTTAATTGGATATTTCCCACCAATCACTGTATCCTCTTTTGCATAGAGACTGAATGCTGGAGCAGTAGGCCATAGACGTAGCGATTCATTTAAAATCATCCGGATATACTTTAATTTCATAACCTGTTGGTATGTTGGAGTGGGATCTGTTAAAACCCGATCTACTTCTTCATAGGCTTTTTTCAATTTATCTGGATTCTTTAATAAAAAATAGATTGCAAAAGATAATAATCCACTTGTTGTTTCATGCCCAGCTATTAAAAAAGTGATAATTTGGAAACGAATATTTTCATCATCTAATTTTTCACCAGTTTCCGGATCCTGCACATTTAACATACGGGAAAGTAAATCATTTTCTTCCTGATTTCCACTACTTTTACGTTCAGCAATAATATTATCTACTAAAGAAAACATAGATTGAATATCATGCTGAAATTGACGTTTCGTTCTCCACATGAGTTTATCTTCTATATCCAGCCGCTGCAATTGGTGCATTGCCTCATCTAGAGCACGGCTCATGCTAGTAATAAAAGGATGAGGGGTCTCACGATAATAGCTATTAAATCGATAATTAAAACCACATAGACCAATTGTATCCAATGTAAGGCGAGTCATATCCTCCGGAACATCTACGTTTTCATTCGGATTAAGCCGTTCCCATTTTTGAACGAGTTGTACAGCAATATCGACCATCATAGCATGATAATCTTTCATTGCTCGTTGGCTGAATGTAGGCATCAAAATATTATGAGCTTTTTTCCAGTTAGGCTCGTGAGTCTCGCTTGTAAATAATCCGTCTCCAGCAAAGGCGCGAACTTTCGCTAAAGCACCCTCTATACTTTTATCAAATCTTGTTTCGTCACAGACTTCTGCTACCAGTTCATGTCCAGAAACGACAATGATGGTATCACTTAAAGTTTGAATTCGAAAAATGGGACCATACTCTTCCGCTATCTTGATAAAGGATAAGGTCGGTTTATCTTTATCAATTAATGGGAGATTCCCCAGCGGTCCATATGTTTTCGGTTGAGGAATGGCAGATACTTTTTTTTCCATTAAAAACACCCTTTCAAAAAAGCATGAAATAAAATATCCCATTCAATAAAGAGAAGATAGCAATGAATCGCCTGGGATAAAGATATGTAATTGATTACCTTATTTTATCTTTTCCCTAACTATTCATGATTATGATATTGCTTATAAGGTTGGTAATCTAAGTTGTTTGTTGCTATTACATTTATAGCTTGCAGAGAAAATACTAAATTAATACGAAGCGAATTATTATAATGTTAATCAGAAATTGAGAGCTAAAGATTGTAGTATTGGGAATACCAGTAGTTTCTAATGTCAATTCAAACAAATACGATAAGTAAGTATACTGTGTGACTAATGAAAAAGGATCTGATATGAATATCAGATCCTTTTTACTATATATGATTATTTCACTGGTTCTTTTCCAGATTTAAATACCAGCGCCTTAGCAGCAGAAATTTACATTTCTTCATAGTCTAACTAAACAGCAAAAACTTATAGGAATCATGATCTTAAGTTTTATTTTACTCTACCGATTTAACCTCTCGACAGCTTCCGCACTTGTATCTACACGTTTAACGAAAAAAACTAATAGTAGTGCAACAACATTCATGCCAAGCGCTACATAGAATGAATATTGAATTCCGGATAATAAAGCCTTCTGAGTTAACATTGCCTTCGTAGCCTCTGTGAAGGTAGTAGGATCTACATCAACCATTAGACTTTCAGCTTTTGTTTTTGTTACAGAATTCATAATCGTAACAAGAATAGCAGTACCAATCGAACCGGACACTTGTTGAGCTGTATTATTAACAGCTGTACCGTGCGGATTTAAGCGTGTTGGCAATTGATTAAGGCCATTTGTCATAAGCGGCATCATCACCATCGCCATCCCAAACATCCGCAATGTGTAAATAAGAATAATATGTGTGTGACTAGAGTCGAGTTGCAGGTTTGCCAGCATATAAGTTGAAACAGCTGTAATGGAAAGTCCTACTATACCAAGAATACGAGGGCCATATTTATCAAATAGTTTACCTGTAATTGGTGACATAATCCCCATTATTACCGCACCTGGAAGCATCATCAGCCCAGAGCTCAGCGGTGAAATACCGCGGACATTTTGTACATAAGCTGGGGTTAAAATCATACCCGAAAACATGGCCACTGCGTTGACAATTGCAATTACAGACGCAAGTGCAAACATTGGGTACTTGTAAACACGTAAATCCAATAACGGTTCATTCATTTTTAATTGGCGGACAATGAAAGTAATTAGGGCAATAGCGCCTATGATTAAGGTTGTTAAAACAACTTTATTCGTCCAACCGTCGGAGCTTGCAGAACTGAATCCATATAACAAACCGCCAAAACCGACAGAAGATAATAATAATGAGAGATAATCAAGTTTTGCATTTTTGTTTTGTCTCATGACATTCTCCGATTTCCAAATCCCTAACAGTAAGCTAATGATTGCTAACGGTAAAATCATTTCAAAAAGCAAACGCCAGTCATAATACTCTACAATATAACCCGATAGTGTCGGTCCAATTGCTGGAGCTGTAATCATAACTAATCCAAAAATCCCCATCGCTGTTCCCCTTTTTTCTCTTGGAAAGCTTACTAGCATAATATTCATTAACAAAGGCCCCATGACTGAAGAACCTGCTGCTTGAACCATCCGGCCAGTAAGTAATAAACTAAAGTTCGGTGCTAAAGCCGCTAAGGCCGTACCAAAAATAAAAATCACCATAGATGTAATAAATAAGCTCCTATTGGAGAAGCGGGTTATTAAAAATGCTGATGCCGGAATTAATATACCACTTACAAGCATATAGCCTGTAGAAAGCCACTGGATCGTCGAATAATCTTTAATGTCTAAATCCTTCATTATTGATGGCAAAGCTACATTTAAAAGCGAGTTATTTAGAAATGAAACAAATGCCCCAATAAAAAGGATTACAAGCATTAAATATGGTGGTTTTCTTTTATGTAATGTTTCACTCATATATTCATTTGCCCCTTCATTATAAATTCCATTGATTCGTTTAAATCTTTTGCATATCTGCACAAGAATACATTGTCCTTGCAGTATTTTGCCAAACTCTTCGAATGGATATTCTCTTTTTAGCAATTCTACTTGCTCAACATAACATTTTTAAATTTTTTTGTTGATTAAACCTTTATAAACATTTAAATAAGATTTTGAATGTTTATTTAAACACGTTTATTAAATTAGGCTGAATTAAACAAAAGGAGCGACTGAAAATCCCCTTCTAAAATAAAGTGACACTTTAATCAGTCGGATTTTTACAAGCAGCCCCCCATCTAACTTCTTTGCTTTCGCTGAATTTTGAGATAGAAGTGTTTTGTTGTCCACAATTAGCGGGATTAATCAACAAGAACACACACCCATTCCTTTAAATACAGGCTTGTAAATCTAGTTATGTAACCAGCCATAAAAAGGAATATTACATAGGCTAAGTCTAACATTACATTTTTAAAGTGAGGGGAATAAGCTTATGTACCAATATTGGTATTTGAATTCAAATGGAAACGGGGAGCAATATAATAGCCAAATTGCAATGTCATCATTACATTCACAGCCTCAAATAACTAAAGCTCAGGGAATGGATGGTCTGAAGGTTCCTGAGAATTGGAGTTGCCGAGTCTATCCATTTGGTTGGGATTCACCAGCCAATTATACGGGTTTCAATCCCGAGCCCCCTCCCTTCTCTTTCGCTCAGCCAATCCATTATGCAGAGATGATGCCCCAAGGACATCCTGCTAATTGGGCTCCATTACCAGTCCATGCAGGTTTTAATTTTCAAAAACCTCCCCTCCCCTGGCCCCAACCATTCAATCATGCAGGGATGTTCGCACACGGTCATATTGCCGCTTTACTATCGCCTCCAGTCAAGCCTTTTAATTTTAATGCCAATAACTGGGGTGCTTTCGGAAACCCTCCAGGGTGGGGAGGACAGGTAAATCCCATGGGATGGGGGAATAACGGCGGAATCGGTCAGCCAGGAATGCTTGGAAACTTACTTGCAGTAGGAAAAAGCAGCATGAGTGGAATAGGAATGATTAGTAGTCTAATCGGTATGGGGAAGTTCTTCTTTTAGTTAATTAGAACGGGAGGTTCGGTCCATAGCCAAGACTTAAAAACCATTTCCTTTTAATCTTCTCAAACATACTCCCTCCAAGTTCATTTCCTCTCCTTTCAAATTATAAAAAACATCTATTACCTTGTATGTGATAACTTGATAGAGGTGTGGTGACATCAACAAAACGCAAATTTCGTACGCTAAGCAAAACGCTACAAAAAAAACGGTTCCTTTACGAAAGAACCGGTTTTTTGTAGCGTTTATTTATTTGAAAAATAGTCAAATCTTTTTTCACTAGTTAACACTTTGAACACGGCCAATTTGTCCATCTTGTAATCGAACTTTAATGCCGTACGGATGTGTTTCACTATGCGTCAAAATGTCTTTCACAACACCACTTACAGTTTTACTATAGTCATTATCCAATTGAATAACTACATGTGAACCAACTGAAATTTGTGATCTTGTTGGTTTCCCACCTGTTGCTTGTGTTGTTTTTTCTTGTTTTTGTGTTCTCTCTTGTTGTATAGACTGTTGTTACTGAGTCTTCTGCTCTTCTTGCTTACGTTTTTCTTCTTCTACCCTCTGTTGCTCTTCTTGCTTACGCTTCTCTTCTTCCGCTCTTTGTTGCTCTTCTTGTTTACGTTTTTCTTCCTCTGCTACTTTTTTATCTTCATCTATTTTTTGCTCATCTGATGCAACTTTTATTTTTTCTTCATCACCTTTACAAGCACTTAAAGCCATTACACATAAGCTCATAAGTACACATAATAACAATTTCTTTAACAGTGAACTACTCACCACTTAACGTCCCTACGGACTATTTGAAGTGGGAGCTTCTTGGGAAGTAGATACTTTTATTAGCTATCTATATTTACCAAGCTATAAGGGTAGTACCTACCCCTAAAGAAAATACCAATTACGTGGCTAATTTTAGTAAGTTTATACTTGCGTTTACATCTCTATCATGATGGCTATTGCATTCAGGACAAGTCCACTCTCTAAGGCTTAGATTCTTGACTTCCTTATTTTTATAACCACAGCAAGAACACAATTGGCTACTCGC
>NZ_JAKVPU010000008.1:0-211194 GCF_022487605.1 Bacillus sp. ES1-5
ATTCATCTCCCACCTACTCGCTGGGCTACGTCCTTCACGCTCCTTGAGGAAGGAGTCTTCTTGGCTAAATTGATAAAGGAAGGTTTTCACATCCAAATTAGTTATTTACACAGCACTTTATTCCTTCGCATCCCTCATACTGTAATAACCTAAATTAATAATAATTAAGAAATACCCACCCATAATTCCAGCTGCAAATGTCCACATGTACTCACGGTGTTCAATTTCATACATAATAATCGCACCGAGTATGGCGGCGGCAAAGCGATTCATCATGCCAAGCATTGGTGCTTTTTCTTTTTTTACGATGCTATTTCCGAACTTTTCAATACGCCTTCCTAAAATCCAGGCGCAGTACATACTAACTAAAAGGCCAACGCTTATCCCTACAAAATGGGCTGAGAAAGGTGTCATCAACCATCCGAGTAACATCACGCCTAGTAAACAATATATTTGTATGTTGAATGATCTTAATGCCATACGAATCATGTTATGCTCCTTATCTTTCCTATTAATCCCATCTTTCGGACTTCAAGCTTTCCGATATATCCTTTTTAAAATGGGGGAATTTGATTTTGCTCACCATTAAATAAGCGAGTACGCATGTGCCAAATGCCACGGAAACTGAATTATTTAGGAGGCATAAAATGAGGAGACACATTGCTGCAAATGGAATGGGCATTCCGATAAATGTTGGGAGTTTGCTTTGTTGCGTGTTAAATCTGGCAAGCCGAAGCATTCCGCAAATACTATAAGCGAGTGCACATATCATCCCGATAGACTGCAAATCTTTTAAAGCAATACTATATGCCAGAATAGACGGTGCTACACCGAAGGTAACTAAATCCGCAAATGAGTCTAACTCTCCGCCTATTTCCGAAACAGCATCTAGTTTCCGAGCAACCATACCATCAAACAGATCAAATACCATACCTGTAATAATGAACATAACTGCACCATACATATCGTGAACGAAAACAGCGTGAATAGCCAAAAGCCCACACACAAAGTTTGCTATCGTAAGCATATTTGGTATGTAACTCATCACACGCTTCTCCTCCTTTCTACTAATTGCTTCATCTCGGGTTTTACTCATTAGACTCAAGATCCTTCTGTTTTTCTTCCAATATCACTTTATTTATTTTCGTTAACGTATCAGTCATTTGTTGCAAAGCTTCAATATCAATTTTCGAGAAATATTTCTCGATTAGTACATCATCTAACTTCGACAACTGCTCCATATACTTACTACCGTTTGGACCAAGTGTAAGGAAATACTCCCTTTTATTATTAGGATTAACTTGTTTTGAAATCATCTTCTGCTTTTCCAATTTCGATAAAACTTGGCTCACAGCACTTTTCGTTATATTAAAAGTACTCGCAACGTTATTTGCTGTCGTGTTTTCATTTAAATGAATATGAAATAGCATGCTCTCTTGCTGCCCAGTAAGACCGAACTCATCCTTTAAATCTTGAAATAGTAAAATGTAGAGTTCAGTATAGGCTCGATTCATTTCATTAATTACTTCTTTATATGATCTAGTCATAGCGTTCTTCCTCCATGCTGTTATTTCGTTTTAATAGTTTAGTTCACTTAACTAAACTATATTATACCTTTATGTTCGTGTAAAGGGAAATATAGCTCCGTACTTTATTCACAATGCAAAAAAGAAGACATCCATTAAGATGTCTCCTTTTCATACTTAAGATTCCAAGCTCTCACCATTTGTCTTAATTACTTCCTTATACCAATCAAAACTTTTCTTCTTCGATCTTTTTAATGAACCTTTTCCTTCATTATCTTTATCAACGTGTATATATCCGTAACGTTTCTTCATTTCTCCAGTAGAAGCACTTACAAGGTCAATTGGGCCCCAGCTTGTATAACCGATAATATCTACTCCATCTTGGATGGCTTCTGACATTTCAATCATATGCTTCTCTAGGTAATCAATACGGTATGCATCATTCACTTCGTCTTCACCATTTAATTGATCGATTGCACCGAGACCATTTTCAACAACAAATAACGGTTTTTGGTAACGATCGTACAGTTGGTTCGCTGTAATACGGAAGCCTTTCGGATCAATCGTCCATCCCCACTCTGATTTTTCAAGATATGGATTTTCAACAGAACCGAATACATTTCCGCTCGTTATACTTTTTAACACTTCTGGATCTGTACTTGTTGCTCGGCTTGAATAGTAGCTAAAGCCAATATAATCAACTGTATGCTCTTTTAAAATTTCCTCGTCTTCTTTTTCCATTTCAATTGTTACATTGTTATCCTTAAAGAAGCGTTTTGCGTATCCAGGATATGCTCCTCTTGCTTGTACATCAATGAAGAAGAATGATTCACGGTCTTGTTCCATCGCGCGAAGAACGTCGTCTGGATTACATGTGTATGGATACGTTGCACCCGCAGCAAGCATACAACCGATTTTCGCATCTGGAATGATTTCATGACACGCTTTTACAGCTAACGCACTTGCAACAAGTTGGTGATGCGCCGCTTGATACTGAATTTGTTTTTTATTATCACCTTCTTTAAACGCTAGACCTGCTCCCATGAAAGGTAAATGTAAAAGCATATTAATTTCGTTAAATGTCATCCAATATTTCACTTTATCTTTATATCTATTAAAAATTGTTTTTGCGTACGTCTCAAAGAAAGTGACAAGCTTTCTACTTCTCCAGCTTCCATACTTTTCTACTAAATGAACAGGCACATCAAAGTGAGCCATCGTAACGACTGGTTCAATACCGTGCTTTAACAGTTCATCAAACAAATTATCATAAAACTGTAATCCTGCTTCATTTGGCTTTTCATCATCACCATTTGGGAAAATACGTGTCCACGCAATCGATACACGTAACGCTTTAAATCCCATTTCTGCAAACAATGCAATATCTTCTTTATAACGATGGTAAAAATCAATCGCTTCATGTGACGGGTAAAACTCTCCTTCTACTGGTGTAAAGGAATGAATATTTCCTTTCATAATATCCCAACGGTTCTCACCAGTTGGTAATAGATCAACCGTCGTTAATCCTTTTCCGTCTTCTACATATGCGCCTTCAACTTGATTGGCTGCAGTTGCTCCACCCCATAAAAATCCTTTTGGAAAATTAACTTTAGACATATAGAAAAACTCCTTTATATAAGAATGAACGAGGAAAGCTATTGTAAGTTTTAAAGAATACCTTTCTTCGTTTGAACCTGTATGAAATGTAACTACTATTTAACTCCTAACTTTAGTAAAGAATCTCCTGCTTGAATCTTTTCTATTTCCGTTTTTTTGATGCTATATTTATCATAATTTGTAACAACAACTGGTGTCGTCACAATATAACCCGCCTTTTGAATTTCAGCTATATTAAACTCAATCAGTAATTGCCCTTTTTCTACTCTCGCTCCTTGTTCAATATGAGAAGAGAAAAATTCGCCGTTTAATTTCACAGTATCCATTCCAATATGGATTAAAATTTCAGCACCTGAATCCGCCGTAATTCCTATCGCATGATTCGTCGGGAATAGCGCAGAAATCGTACCTGAAACTGGTGAAAACAACTTTCCTTCTGAAGGCTCAATCGCAACTCCTTCACCTAGCGCACCTGATGCAAATGCAGCATCGTCAATATTTTGAAGCGGCATAACAGCGCCATGGAAAGGACTAAAGATTACTTCATCATCATTTGATGCAGCAATTTTATTACTTGTTTCCTCTGTTTCTGTAGATATTTGCTTTTTCGTAAAACCAAATAAGTAAGTTAGAATAAAACCTACTATTAAAGAAACAACCATCGAAACAATTGCGCCCCAAAATCCAGCTGTAATCCCATCTTTCGGACTAATAAATGTCGGAAGCGTAAATATACCAAGTCCGCCTGTCATATAAGCTTGTGTACCAAATACGCCAAGTATTGCGCCGCCAACTCCTCCAGCAATACAGCTCATAATAAACGGCTTTTTTAGCGGAAGTGTAATACCATAAATCGCTGGCTCTGTAACACCGAAAATACCTGAAATAAAAGCTGGAATACTAAGTGTTTTTAATTTCTTGTCTTTCGTTTTCACCCAAACACCAAGCACCGCACCAATTTGAGCAAATGAAGCAGCAAATATAAGAGCTAGTATCGGATCAATACCGTGTACAGCTAAATTGTTATAGCCAATCGGAACGACGCCCCAATGAAGGCCAAATATGACGAGTACTTGCCAGAAAGCACCGAGTAAAGCACCCGCTACTAATGGGCTTGCATGATACACCCAAAGCGTCGCCTGTCCTAAAAACTGCCCTGCCCACGTCGCAATTGGGCCAATAACGAGAAATGTAACTGGTACAACGATTAGTAACGTTAAGAATGGTAGTACAAATGTTTTCACAACATCTGGAATGACTTTCTTTAAAGTCTTTTCAACTCTCGCTCCAAAATAAGAAGCGAGAATAATTGGAATAACAGATGATGCATAATTCATTAAAATAACTGGTATGCCTAAAAACGTAATATGAATTGGTGATTCAAACATCGTTCCTGCAAATAACGTAAATAATGGCTCACTTGCTTTTAAACCGGATAAAGCCGGATAGACTAACGCTCCCCCAATTGCCATACCGATGAATGGTGATCCCCCGAATTTTTTACTTGCCGTATATCCTAAGAAGATCGGGAAGAAGTAAAATAACGAATCGCCTACCGCATTTAATATTTGATACGTTCCTGACTGTGTACTTAACCAGCCTAACGCTACAAATAATGCATTAAATCCTTTAATCATCCCAGTTGCAGCTAACACTCCTAAAATAGGAGTGAAAATGCTAGAAAGAATATCTATAAGACTACTCTTTTTCTTCTCACTCGCGTCTTCTTCCTCTGTCTCTTGAAATCCTCCGGCAACAATAACCGCTTTATACACGTCGGATACATGGTTACCAATTACAACTTGATATTGTCCACCGCTTTTCATAACCGTCACAATATCTTCCATACCTTTCAGTACTTCTGTATTTGCTTTCCCCTCATCTTTTAACTGAAATCGTAAGCGAGTTATACAATGTACAACGCTATGTATATTTTCTCTCCCTCCAACATGTTTCAGTATGTCTTTTGCTAATTTTTCATACTTCATAGTAACTTTCCCTCCCTACAATTATCCCATTTGTTATTTTTATAAAAGAAAAAACCTAAACTAACCGTAACGGTGTGATACATACGAATCACTCCATTACAAGTCAATTTAGGTTTTGCCTGCCAAACAGTAACAATCCCGTTTATTCAATTACATAATTCATTGCGTTTCGTTACACGGTGAATGTGCAACGTTACGTACACCTTTTCATCTTTTGAAAGATGACTATTATGTGCTTTTCGTAAATACGCTTCAATTTTTTCTGTACAACAATACGCCTCTTCATACTTACTTTTCACTTGCTCGTATAAAAAATCATCATCGGCCGAGTTCAATTCCTTCTGCATTAAGCGCTGCGCAAAATATCGTAAATGCGTTACAAACCGACTATAATTAAATGAACTTTCATCTAAGTTCATCTTATAGTGGTACTTTACAACATTTAAAATATCTTGGACGATTTTCGTCATCGCTACCGTTTGTTGCATCGCCGGCTCTCCTTGCTGCGCATTAACGAAATGTAGTGCAATTGACCCTGCCTCATCTTCAGAAAGTCTAAACCCAGTCTCTTCTTCAATTATGTTCAAAGCTTGTAGACCAATTTCAAACTCTTTCTGATAGAACCTCTTAATCTCCCAAAGCAAAGTATTTTTAAGATCCATTCCTTCTTTATGCCGAGTTAAGGCAAAACTTAAGTGATCCGTTAATGTAAGATAAATATAATCACTTAAAGTCCCCGGCAAAGCTGTCTTAGCAAACTGAATAATTCTCTCTGTAATCTCTAAATTTTCTACAGGAATTTCAGTTAGCAACCTAGCAAGTTTCTCTGATAATTCTCTTGTTTCTAGCACAAAGGTCTTTTCTACCTTAGATTCATCAATCGTATCGCCTACTTTTTTCTGAAATCCCAAACCTCTGCCCATAAGTACAACTTCTGTCTCGTTATCCTTCATCGTACAAACAACATTGTTATTTAAGATTTTATGGATTCTCATATTGTTCCGCCTTCTTCTTCTTAAAGTCACAAAAGGTATAAAAAAAAACTAAACTGATTCCAAAAGCTACACTACACCCGTAGCCTCTAGATCAATTTAGGTTTTGCCTGCCGAACAGTAACAATCCTTTTACTTATTAACTTACCTTTATTATACACAAAGAGTAAGCGGTTGCAACGATAAATTATTGAATATTTTTTTACAAAGAAAATACTAACAATCAATCAGCTGTTGCTTACATTTATTACAAGACTAGTTATATACATCATTATATTTTGCAATTACTGTAGGTAACACCTACCTTTTACTACATGTAACGTTCTGAATAATCAAACATAATTATTAATAAAATTCCATATAGACCCATTAATGGTTAAAATGTTATAATAAAACTACCCTACATAGTTACTCATATTCATACTGAGAAACTAGCGTCTTATTAAGCAATGCGCATAACTCAAATAAAAAAGACACTTTACAGTGTCTTTTTTATTTATTTTCATAAGAATTATCTCTTTTATACACACAATCTATCAAATGAAAAAGGAGACTATCATATGGAGCATCCTGTAGCAAGAGAACTTAGGTTCATACGTATATGCCTTATCATCTTGATCATTGTCATTGCATTTTGGGATCGTGAGAAACCTGTAGAAATTACTGACCATGGTAGTGACCCTATCGTAAACACCAGCAATATGACCCCAGTTGGCGATAATACATTTGCCTATAAAGACGAATCTAATCAAATTAAAATATTTAAGTTTGACCCGAATACAAATGAAATAAAACTAATAAAAGAGTTTTATGCTAGCGAATATTAATTACATAAAGGCACCTTAAGGTGTCTTTTTTTATTTTTAAAAGGACCTGCTCACGTTTATGCGTCAAAACATAAAGTAAATAGAATCCGTTAAAAAACATGAGTGACCCTTTGTTTTCCCCTCTTATTAAAGGAGGAACTATTATGGGATTTGGTGGTAGTTGCGGCGGAAGCTGCGGTTTTTCTGGAGGATTTGCACTATTAGTTGTATTGTTTATTTTATTAATCATCGTTGGAGCTTCTTGCTTCTGCTAAACAAACTATCGGAAAAGACACTCTTATATGGGTGTCTTTTCTTTGTGAACTAAAATGTATGTGAAATGAAAACATAGTAAAAATGAGATAATTACTCAAATTGTTTTTCACCTTATAAATTATATCCAAAAAGTTGGATAGCTCCTTTTACTACTCATATTATTAATAAATAAAGCAATAACTACAATAACAAGGGAACCAACTAAAACCGGTGTTACTAAATAACTCCAACTGTATGCTCCTAAAATAACGACAATGGGATCAGCCCCTGCCGGAGGATGCGTTGTTCTTGTTAACATCATAATAGCAATCGACATACCAACTGCTAAAGCAATTGTCCAATATTCATTCCCAAACAAATGATATATTGATAGGCCAATGAAAGTTGAAATCAAATGTCCTCCAATAATATTACGCGGCTGAGATAGCGGTGCATTCCAAACTCCAAACGCTAATACACAACTCGCTCCAAATGGAGCCATTAATAATTCTGTAGAAATTATACTCGTTAAATATGTTAAGGTGAGAATCGTTAAAAATCCCCCCAATAATCCCGTTAAAGAGTCCTTTATATTTACTTGTAATGGACTTCTTCCTTTCCCTTTCATTTTTGCAAAATATCGTACACTTATTGGTTGATCCTCTTTCTGCTTAGCTGCTGTTATATTACTCATCATTCTCCTCCTTTATTTACCAATAATTATATCCCGAACGAACTAACCAGTCAATATCAATTTTAGAGGTTAGTTTAAAGATGCAGAAAAAAAAGAATCAACTGTTATAAGTTGATTCCCTAAACTTCTTCAGATTTTCGAACCTGAAATTTTGCTACCTTTTTTCGGTTCCCACATATTTTCATAGAACACCATTTTCGTTTTCCACTTTTATCTATAAATAATAAAACACAGTCAGGGTTTGAACACCTTTTAAGAGAAATAAGCTCATTTTCTGCTATTAACGTTAAAGCAGAAAATGCAATTAACGATACAAGTACATCCTCAATTTCTCCAACTGGAATAGGTACTAAACTCTGTTCAATAACTTTATATGTAAATGGTGCCTTCTCAAGTTCTTTTTCTAAATACGTAATAAAATCATCAGAAATTTCGTGCTGATCGGCAATTGCCTCAAACTGTTTTCTCAGTAATTCTCTTAGCTCTAGTATGCTAGATGTAACTTGATTCATCCGCTCTTGAATTCCTATAAGTGTTTTTTCATTCCAGAAAGGAAGATTAACCTTTATTACATGTAGCCATTCTAATACATCTTCATCTGTTATTAATAAATCATAACGTTGTCCACGCCTAACTAACTCTGTATTCACTAAATCTAATGAGAGATTTCCAGATATAAGCGGGAATTGTTTTCTTTCCTGCATGTACTCATCACCTACTCTTTAAACAATCATATTCCAAATTAATACAGAAGTGCAACTTTTTTATAAACTACAAAGTATGAAGACCAAAACCTTTAGCCATAATTACGACTAAAGGTTTTTATGTATATAACTAAAAAGGAGCTGACTGTATGGAACATAATAAAAACGGGATGCTTGCTTTAATCGTTCTGTTTGTAGGACTAGCTTTTTTTGTTTTCGGTATGGTTTATCATTTATGAGGAACGGTTTAAAAATAAATATTAATCCATTTAGAAGAAATTCAGACGCAATATACTGAACTTCATCTCATTAAGCACCAATAATCATTTACCTAGTCATAAAACCCCTTATGATGCTTCAGGGGTTTCCGCTTTAAAACAATTATAAAAAAAGGCCCCATCAATGGGGCGCTCAAAAAATAATATAAGTAAATGAATTAAAACAAATAACAGACAACTAAAATATATAAGATTAACATCATTTAATCTATATATATGCAATATTACATAAAAAAATCTTATCATTACATGCTATACTAAAAAAGGAGTCGACAATCGTTATTTTCTTCTTATTTTTAAAGCAATATGGATATATACCTTCTTATCGCATTTGGATTGTACAAGCAAAAGAAGACATCGTAATCGATGTCTTCTTTTCTTATATTTTTATGAATTCTTTTGAGCAGATGCTCTCCAAGCACGAAAAGATGTTGGGTGTCCAGAATGAGCTCTTTGCTTTGCAGCAGCAACAGCTGGTTTTTCTTCAATAGTCGTTGGTTTCTCTTCCACAATCGCTGATTTTTCTTCAAGAGCAGTCACAGCTGTTTGTATTTTTTCCAACTGCTCTTTTAAAGCTTGCTGTTCAATCTTTAAATCCGTAAGTAATCGTAAAATCATTTCAGAATTGGCCATAAAGATCCTCCTTCCCCCAATACACAGAATAAAATACAATATGTCATCAGCATAATACCCGTGACAAAATAAGGTCGTCAATTCTTATAAAATCTAAGTATCTTTTATTTTTCAAAAGGACCTGCTCAAGTTTATCCGTAAAGACATAAAGTAAATTAAATCCATTAATTAATGGTCTTTATGGAAGGAGGAGTTAATATGGGATATGGCGGTAGTTGTGGTGGAGGCTGCGGTTTCGGCGGCGGATTTGCTTTACTTGTTGTACTCTTTATCTTATTAATCATCGTTGGCGCTAGCTGTTGGGGCGGCGGATTCGGCTGCTAATAAGAGGCACTCTTGAGAGTGTCTTTTTTTTGTGTGTTTTTTAATGTACAACCCTTCTCATTGGTAGTTTATCAACAGTATCCTTGTAATTGCCCCTCGAAATTCGCACATTTTAAAATTGACATAGCACCTCATGCACCATATACTGTTAACAACAGTATACTGTCATTAACAGTATAAATCCTAATTCATTCAAGGAGGTATATCCATGAAACATACAGGAAGACATACAGGTGCATTTCTTTTGTTATTTTTGGCAGAAGGTGATAACTATGGCGGGCAATTACTGCAAAAGTGCGAGGAAGAACTTCCCGTCAATCCAATCGATAGCGCCATTTTATATCGTACGCTAAAAAAATTAGAGAACGAAGGTGCAATCGAATCTTATGTAAGTACAGACCATCAAGACAAACCGAGAAAGATGTACAAAATTACGCCTGCTGGAAAGGAACAATTGGCAGATTTCCAAATGGATATTGAAGAAAAAATGAAGAACTTATCCTTTTTCATAGACAAATATAACGACTTAAAGGATTCCAATCATGATTAACGGCGTGATCCTTTACACTTTAGCCATTATTCTTACGGGGATTTCTTTTATGAAAGACCGCAATAAAACGAAAGAAGCTCTAATGAAGTCATGGAAAATGTTTCGCAATCTTCTACCTGCGATGCTCTCCATCATGCTTTTCGTTGGCTTATCGCTTTCTATATTAACGCCGTCTTTCATCTCTTCCATCATTGGGGAACAGTCTGGATTGTTAGGTATTATTTATTCAGCAATACTCGGCTCCGTTGCACTTATTCCAAGCTTCGTCGTGTTCCCACTTGGTAATACGTTAGTGCAACACGGCGCAGGCCTTCCTCAAGTTGCGGCACTTATGTCGACACTCATGTCAGTTGGAATTACAACATTACCGATGGAACAAAAGATATTCGGACGAAGCTTTGCTTACGCACGTAATGCATCTGCATTACTCATGTCTCTCCTATTCTCCTATATTATTTGGGTGGTGATGGTATGAAGGAACTAAAAAGATATCGCTTCTTTTTCACCTTACTACTGGGGCTCATTGTATTAACTTTTATAAATCAATCTTTAGGATGGAGCGCATTACAATTAACAGGGAATAGCATTTTAGATATGTTGTTTCTCCTTCCCCCTGTCCTACTATTTGTAGGATTACTTGATCAATGGGTGAAGAAAGAAACGCTCATGAAATATATGGGCAAAAATTCCGGCGTATACGGAATCTTATTCTCTCTATTATTAGGCGGCATTGCGGCTGGTCCTCTCTACGTCGCCTTTCCAATTGCAGCACTACTATTAAAAAAAGGCGCAAGCATTCGGTACATCGTATTTTTCTTAGGCGTTTGGACAACTGCGAAATTGCCAATTCTCGTGTATGAATTTTCTTCGTTTGGAGCTACTTTTACACTCATTCATATTGGTTTCGGGCTAGTATTCTTCTATGTAATGGGGATTATTTTTGAGAGGTTTTATGATCAGGGGCAGTTGTTAAGGTATGATGTTACAAAAGACATGTAAAAAGACATCTTTATCTATTAAAGATGTCTTTTTTATATAACCCTTAATTCTCGTTCTGTAAAACCCTCGCTGCTTTTACTCCCTCTTTCTCTTCTTTTAAAAACAACGATACGATAAATGCAACAATGATAAAGACTAACCCCAATGTAAACGCACCTTGGAACCCTGACGTTAAACCATTTAACTTCTCTACTGGATCCATTGGATTTGCGGAGCTTTCCATATAGCTAGTTGTTCCTGAAGACATTTTCGATATGAATATAGCTGTACCAATTGCGCCAGCTACTTGTTGTAACGTACTAAATAGTGCTGTTCCGTGCGGATATAAATCTGGTGTTAATTGATTTAAACCGTATGTTTGTGCTGTCATGACAAACATGAGTCCAACCATTAATACGCTATGCATGACAATAATTTGTACCATTGATGTGTCAGGAGTAATGCCTTTAAATAAGAACATTGCAATCCCTACTAACACAATACCAGGAACGATAATAACTTTCGGGCTAAATTTATCAAATAGTTTACCTGCGATTGGTCCCATTATGGCGCTAATAATACTTCCTGGAAGCATGATGATTCCTGATTTAAAAGCTGTAACGAGTAAAACTGTTTGCAGGAACATCGGTAATAAAGTCATCGTTGAAAATAACGACATCATCACAATGACAATTAATCCAACTGATAATGTAAACATCGGAACTTTAAATGCGCGTAATTCTAAAATTGGATTCTCAATTTTCAATTGTCGAACGACAAAAATACATAATGAGATAAGCCCAACAAGTAAAGTGCCATACACTTTCGCATCGGACCATCCTAAATCACCCGATGCACTAAAGCTATACACAAGTCCGCCAAATCCTAATGTCGATAAAAGGATAGATGGATAATCCACTTTTGGCCTCGTTAACTCTGTAACATTTTGAATGTACTTCATCCCAATCAAAATTGAAATGATCACGATCGGAATAACGATATAGAATAACCAGCGCCAATTGAGTGAATCGACGATTACTCCAGATAATGTAGGACCAATTGCTGGAGCAGACATCATCACAAGTGCGATTAATCCCATTGTGGCACCACGTTTTTCAGGGGGACAAATGAGTAAAATCGTATTCATTAATAACGGTGTAATTAATCCCGTCGCTACAGCTTGGACGATACGGCCGACTAATAAAACGGAAAAGGTCGGTGCAAATCCCGCAATTAATGTACCGACTAAAAACGTTACCATAGCGATCAAAAACATTTGTCTCGTTGTGAGCCATTGCTGAAGTAACGCTGTAATCGGGACTAAAACACCAACTACTAACATGTATGCTGTAGAAAGCCATTGAATCGTTGAAGCTGTTACGTCAAACTCTTTCATTAATACGGTTAGCGCATTACCAAGCAATGTTTCGTTTAATAATGCAACCATTGCCCCTAAAAGTAATGCAATTAAAATCGGGGTATGTTTCATATTAGAAATATCAACTTTGCCACTTGCAGGGCTCTTAGTTGTCATATTCATTTGCAGATTCTCCTCCTATTTCTTACGTAAAAAGCTTTAAATAAACCGGAACACATGTAATATACTATACATATGTAGATTAAAAAGGGAGAATCAATTTTCAGCCATTGTATACTTAATCTACAAAAAAGGAGAATTGTAGATGAACGATAGTGAAAAACAACTTGATTTACGCATTAGACGTACACATAAATTATTGTGGGATTCCTTATTTGAATTAATGACGCAATTAAAACAGAAATATAGTACTATCACGATTAACCAAATTTGTGATCGTGCGATGGTACACCGAACAACCTTTTATAAACACTTTGAAGATAAAGATGCTTTATTAGCATTTGGATTTAAACGATACAGCAAGATAATTGCTGGAATACCGGTTTCAGATCGATTAAGTAAACCATTTCAAGTAATGGAACAATTTCTACATCATGAAGAAATCGGTAAAATATTAGAGACGCAAATGTCTGATGAACAATTTATTAGCCGGACACAGTATTTAAGTCACGAAACGAGAAAACAAGAAATAGAAGCGTTAAATCAACTTTGTAAAAATCATACGATGCCAAATGATTTAATCATTGAATTTTATTCAGGGGCAATCACCTCATTAAGCACGTGGTGGTTTAAAAATGAAAGAAAAGTTTCTGCAGCAGAAATGGATCAATATCTCCACCAACTTATTAACCGGGATATTTTTCAGTTTGGAGAGGAATAACTTCACCATCAAAAAAGGTTGTTTTATAAACAGCCTTTTTTGATGGAATAAAACGTCGATAAATTTAAGTTACAAATATTCAGAATTAATATTAAAATAAAAAATGGGGATAGGGGTATGGGATTATAAAATTTATACATAACGAGGGAATAGAAATGAAACTACAATTAAAAGCGGATTTAGGGCTACTACTAGTTACATTCTTTTGGGGTGCATCCATCTTACTTACAAAGGTTGGACTTGAAGGCATAGAAGAATACAACTTAATCGCATTACGATTTATTATCGCCTTTCTTTTATCAGGTTTAATATTTTACAAACATTTATTCAAAATCGATTTTAAAACTGTAAAATATGCATTTATACTCGCTTCTGTCTTATTTATCGTTTACATTTTCGCGACGTTCGGTACAAAGTACACAAGTGTTTCTAATGCTGGTTTCTTACTATGTCTCACAGTCATTTTCATTCCGATATTATCAGCTATATTTTTAAAACACATTCCGGAAAAGAAAGTTATAGTAGGAATCTTTTTAACGATAATAGGAATCGGCTTACTAACATTAACTAGCGAATTCAAGATCGGTAATGGCGATATATTTTGCATACTGTCAGCCTTATTTTATGCGATTCACGTCATCATTACTGGAAGCGTAACGAAACATGTGAACTCCATTGCACTTGGAGTCATACAACTCGGTTTCGTCGGTCTATTTAGTCTTATTTTTTCATTCATTATCGAAACACCAAAACTGCCTAGCACAACCAACTCATGGCTCATCATCTTAGCCTTAAGCATATTTTGCACCGCAGTGGCATTCATCGTGCAAGTTATCGCCCAGCAATACACGACGCCTACACATACAGGACTTATCTTCTCATTAGAACCTGTCTTTTCCGCAGGCTTCGCTTTCGTTTTCACAGGAGAAACACTTACTGGGAAAGGATACTTAGGCGCGACACTTATATTAGTGAGTGTGTTGATTGCTGAGGTGGATTTTAAGAGTGTATTGCGGCCTAATTATAAGAAAAATATGGAATAGTTATTTCGCTAAAGTACATAAACATACCCCGAAAATATTCGTTTGTATTATTTTCACCCTCTTACCTTAATTTTTTTAGATGCTATCTTCGAATAAGGTAGCATCTAAAACATGTTACAAGGAATTATTATATTTATGTAGCCTGCATAGTTAACCTTTTCTACATTACTTACTGCACATAGTCATACAGATTTTTCGCTAACAATAAACAAGTTACTGTAATGAAAAGAGCACGAACATACCCGCTTCCTTTTTTTATAGCAAATTTGGAGCCAACAATCCCTCCAGCAATTTGAGCAATCCCCATTATAAAACCATGCGCATAGTTTACTTGCCCTACATACATAAACATCAACAACGCACCAACATTACTTCCTAAATTAAGAAGCTTCGCATTACCTGCTGCTTTTAAAAAATCATATCCAATAAATAAAAGAGAAAACATTAAAAACGAACCTGTTCCAGGACCGAGAAATCCATCATAAAAACCAATAGTAAAAACAAAAAAAGTAAAAATAATGACGTGTCGACCAGACAATTTCTTATGAGTGGAAATACTACCCCAATCCTTTTTAAATATCGTATAAATAGCAACCGCACCAAGCATAATCAGCATCAATGGCTTCAGTACTTCTGGATTCATTAAATGAACGGTCCATGCCCCTATTATGGAACCTATGAAAGTGAGTGGAACTAATTTAAACGCCGATTTCAAATTAAGATTACCAGAACGATAAAACACAATATTACTAGTTGCACACCCCATTGTCGACGCTAGTTTATTCGTAGCTACTGCACTTGCTGGATTCAGTCCTGTAAATAATAAAGCGGGTAAGGCGATCAGTCCACCACCTCCTACAACTGAATCAATAAATGCAGCTAAAAATCCAAAAGCAATCAAAATAATTAATACTGATGGGTCTAAATAAAAGTCCAAACTATTAACCCCCCTTTAGTCACTATTAGAATAGTAACTAATAATTTGCTAAATGTAAACAGTTATTGTAACGTTGAAATATAAAGTGAAACTTTAATCAGTGGGGGGTTTTGTTCATCCCCACTGATTATTAGTTGAACCAATCGGGCTTTTACGGGCAGTTGATCCCCCACCTAACTTCTTTGCTTCCGCTGAATTTTGAGGTGGGGGTCTTACTGCCCGTTAAAGCGGGATAAAAGCAAACATCGGAGGACGAAAAAAGTGGACTACATAGTGCAACAGCTTAAAAAAATGGGTTTTAATGAATATGAAGCTAAATCTTATGTATCTCTTGTTAAACAGGGGCCTGTCACAGCCTATCAAGTGAGTAAGGATTCAGGTGTCCCAAGAGCGCGAATTTATGAGATTTTAGGTAACCTTGTAGAAAAAGGAATTGTCATGAAGGAAGAAATAAATGACACCACTCGCTATTCACCTCTACCTGTTGAAATCTTTTTACAAAAGGCTCAATCAGAATGGCAGTCTACTTATGAAGGAATCAGTGATTCATTAAAAAAACTAGAAACTTCCGAGGAAAAAACGGATAATCGAGTGATTACGTTAAAAGACAAAAAAACAATCATTAGCTATTGTCAGGCATTAATAAAAAAAGCAGAACAACGTATTGTCATTTCAATGTGGGATGAGATGTATGAAGCATTAAAAGAGGAACTATGTGAGGTAGCTGATAAAGTTACAGTACAAGGCATTACCCTGCATGTTGAAGATCCAATTAAAAATCTAGAAGCCCATCGTATCACACCTTATACAGAAACTCGCTCTACAGAACATTGGTTTATTTTATCGATAGATTCTAAAGAGATGATTTATGGACCATCACTTGAAGAGCGCAATGTTGCTTTTTATACAGATGACCCCGTTCATATATACCTATTAGAGGATTATGTATGGCATGATGTTTTAGTGAATCGACTTGTCCGACGTAGCCAAGATGATTTGGAGAAATGGATTACTACAGAGAGAAAATCCTTTTTTATGGGGAAATAAGGAACATATTCAAAGAAGCAAAAAAATAAAGCATAAGTTAATGAAATAGAACTCTTATGCTTTATTTTATTTACAAAGTGATACTCCAGTCTTTTCACTATTTCCCCTCCACAAACTGCCCAAACTCCTTCAAAAATCTCAGCTTAAAACTTCCCCCTATCAAATAATTTTTTCATTTTATTATCTCATTTATATTTATCGATTTTTCAGTCTTTTCAAGAACAGCTATCACAATCAATCTCATGCGGTAATATAAATCATGGAGACAAAGCTCTTTTCTTAAATACTCATATCAATAGTCTTTTAGCTCGATTCCGTTAGCGGCTTTCGCTACCATTTTCGAGATAATCTTAAACTGTACGACCATAAGGGTTGGTACTCGTAACATGAAATTGCGCAGAAAGATTTTAAAGTTCGATTTTTCAACCATGCTCCCAGCAGCTAGTTTTCCTATTTTTTGATTCTTCTCAACAAACTTTCTCATCTCTTTCTCATAAGCAACATAGGCACGGGAATGATCACCATGCGCGTTTTTGAGTTCACCTGCTAATACATAAGCTCCGACAAGTGCTAGACTAGTACCTTGCCCTGATAGAGGTGATGGGCCATACGCTGCATCACCTACCAATGTAATTCGATCTTTTGACCATGTTGGCATGTGAATTTGACAAATCTCATCAAAATAAAAGTCATTCGCCTCTTTCATAGTTTTAAGTATCTGTGAAGTTTCCCAGTCTTCTGTATGGTCTACAAAGGCATTTTCTACAAGTTTTTTTTGAGATTCTTCATCATAGCGGTCGTACTCCAGTGCCTCTGATTGGAACAGGAGCATACCTTTTGCCTCTGTATTACCACGAGCGCTATACATACCCACAGTTTTTCCTGGCATTGTATAAAGCAGTACGCGGTGGTCGAGGTTAAGGTAATTCTCGAGAGTGAAAATCGATATATAACAACCAAGTGTACGTTTAAACTGTGCTTCATCGCCAAAAGTCAGGGACCTCACATTAGAATGTAGCCCGTCCGCACCGATGACCAGATCAAACGTCTGTGGCTTTTCATGAATAAATTGGACTTCTACACCTGCTTCATTTTCATGTATAGCAGTAATCGACTCGCTCCAAATGTATTTAATTGTATCCTTAGTTAAATCGTATAAAATATTACTCAAATCATCACGCATGATTTCGATGTCCACACCATGCTGGTTCGCTAGACTTGCTTCACTTAATTGACCTTCAACCTCACCTTTGCTGTTCACGAAATAAACACCAGTCATGTTTGTGTCAGCTGCACGAACTTGATCGAGTATACCCATCCGTCCAAGCACCGTAACAGCTGCACCACGGATATCAACCCCATATCCACCAGAGCGCAATGCGGGTGCGCGTTCTACTACAGTCACGTCGAAGCCATAACGATGAAGCCAGTAAGCGAGTGCCGGACCGGTAATGCTCGCACCAGAAATAAGGACGCGTATCGCTTGTTTCATAATTACTTATTCACTCCTATCCTAATGAAAGTCTTAACATACCCTCCAGTATATTCACCGCAGCAAAATAATAGGTATTTAACCATTCAACAAATAACCCACTTGCTGAAAAAGTAAAAAACCTGCATATCAATATAGGACATTTGATCAAACTTTATTACAAATTATCAATACCTAAAACGTCATAAAAAATAAAAGGTGATACATCTTCGTTATGCATCACCCTTGTAATTCTTGTTCAACAATCCTATAAAGTTTTCAAGTATTCATAATCTGTTATCCCATACAAAAATATAATGCTTTCTTTCATAAACATGAACCCCATTTTTTCCAATACACTAACTTAATATTTTTATACACTTATATACTAAAGAGCCTTTAAATCAAACAATTTGCGTATTAAACTTAATAATTTTTTCATATAAAAATAGTCGGCTATTTTCCCAACACTTAATTCATTCCCTCCAAAAACCGACCAAACTCCTTCAAAAACCTCAGCTTAAAACTCCCCACAGGTCCATTCCGATGCTTCGCCACATGAATCTCCGTCATCTCTTTCTGCGCCGTTTCCTTATCATAATAATCCTCGCGATACATAAGCATAATGACATCCGCATCTTGCTCAATTTGTCCTGTCTCTCTTAAATCAGATAAAAGAGGTCGCTTATCTTGCCGTGCTTCTACGGAACGAGATAATTGCGATAATGCTACTACACAAACATTTAACTCACGTGCTAATACCTTAAGCTTACGAGAAATTTCACTAATCTCTTGAAATCGATTGCCCTTATGCTTCTGATCGCCCGTAATAAGCTGCAAGTAATCTACAATGACTAAAACCTTCTTATCACCGTGCTTCCTCTTTAACTTACGCGTTTGCATCCAAATATCTTGCACCGTAACACCTGCATTATCGTAAATCTCAAATGGCAATTCCCCGATTTCCGCAAACGCCTGACTCACCTTTTCCCAATCTTCCATCGCAAAACGATGCTTCGGATTTTTCAGCCTACCTCCTGACACTTCACCTACGCAAGACGCCATCCTTTTTAACAATTGCTTACTACTCATCTCTAACGAAAACAATCCAACCGCCGCTCCAGACTTCGCCGCATGCAGTCCAACATTTAGCGCAAACGCAGTCTTCCCCATAGAAGGCCGCGCGCCAAGAACGACAAAATCACCTTCCTGCAATCCGCACGTCATTTTATTTAGCGATGTATAACCAGTCTCAATACCCGTAATCTCTTTCGCATCTTGATGCAGCTCTTCATACAAACCAACTAACGCATCCTTCAAATCAAACTCACATACACAGTCCTTTTCCTCTAACTCACAAAGTGCCGTAATCGTCTCACCAATAACTTTCTCATTCTTCTCCGCAATAAGACGCTCTCCCATCTTGTGCCCGAGAACACCAGCCTGATACATTTTCCAGGCACCTCGAACAAGCCCCTCATAATAAGAGAAGTTGGCAGTTGTAGGCACACCATCCATTAACCCTATAAAATACTCCATTCCCCCGATCCCCTGCAAAAACTTCGGATCTATCCTAGAAATGAACGTCACAAGATCAATCGGTTGCCCCTCTTCTTCCATTTTTCGCATTAACTGAAATATAGACTTGTGCACTGACATCGAAAAATACTGCTCCGTCAAACGGCACTCCTTAATAAGCTCTCCATCAAGTAATAGAGAACCTAACACCGTCTTTTCCGCCTCCACATTTTGAATACTCATGGACGCCACCCGCGCTCCGCTAAAAAGCGCTGCAGCTCTTCCTCAGACGGCGCATTCTTCTCCCACTCCTCACACCTCGCCAAAAACTCCTCCGTCTCCCCCGTACTAACAGACGACTCCTTCTTCCGAAACTTAGCCGTATCCGCCTCAACCTCACACACTTTCGTAAACCCTTTCCCGTGCCATCCTCTCAAAATCCCCTTCACATAAGCAACCGTCCGCTTATTATTCTCAAACGCAATTTGAAGAGCCTTCAGCACAAGCTCCTCTGACAAATCTTCCATCCACGCACCCAATTCCTCCACAGTATGCGGAGACAAACTACCGAAATGTTGCTCGTAAAAAGAAAACACGCGACTTCCCGTCTCTTCCTCTACAACCTCTTCTTCCTCTGTCTCCTCGCAAACCGGCTCAACATCATCCACAGCCAAATCACCAGGCATACCGAAATGCGCTAAAAGCATCGGAACACTCAGCTCCTCCTCCACGCACTTCTGAAGAAACATATGTACAAACTCCTTATTCTTCACACCCTTAAGCTCACGAAGCACACACTTCTCCACATTCGTATTCGTCACCGGATTATAACGAAGCCAATTTAAAACGAATAACTCCCGAGTATCCGCATCATAAAGAATCTTCCCATAATCAACAAAGCGCTGCACCAGCTTATCAATCGTCTCCCGATTATAACCCGTCTCCATCTCAGCTAACCGCTTCGGAAAAGGAAAAATCCCACACTGCGTCGTCTTCGAACAAGTTAACAAATACACATAAAAATACCGCTCCTCCGGCGTCAAATCCAAAACAAAATCATCCTGCCAAAAATTCACCTGCACATTACTATACACCGCCATCCTAATTCCTCCCGTCTCCGTTCAAAAGTGAAAACCTCTTCATAATATATATGGGAGGATGGCAGGGTTTTTGGCGGGTTATTTCAAATTTTTTTTCGACTCCTACTACGGTGTTTGTTGTTGTTTTTGTTTTGTTATGTTTTTTCTTAGTGATTTATTACTTGGTAGGGGCTTGTAAGGGGCTTAGGAGGGGTTAGTTATCGGTTACTTTGATTAGGAAGACTCGATCTGAGAAGTCGCCCCTTTCTTCTGTTTTCTTTTTACGGATTTCGTTTATTTCTTCTAGGGTTGTGCCTTCGTGTTGGGCTAGGGCGTTTATTAGTTCTAGTAGGTCGGATAGCTCTTCGAGTTTATGTTCTTTTGTTGTTGCTTTTAGGTATTCGGTTAGTTCTTCTTGTGTTTTTTTGCAGAGTTCTTTTATGTATTCGTCTTGGGGTAGGATTCTTGTTTTGGGTGCTTTTCCGTTAGCTTTTATTATTTGTGGGATTTTGTTTCGGATTAGCTTGTTGTAGGTTGGCATGGGATTTCCTCCGTTTGGTTTTTCTTCTATTATAATGGAAAAGCAGTTTAACTAGTTGTTAAACTGCTGCATTGCTTCTTTTATATAGTTTTCTTCTTCGGTTGTGAAGAGGGTTGGGAATTCGGATAGTGGGAGGTTAGATTGATTGATTATATCCTCTATATCACTTGGAGGGGTATCAAGATAGTTCGTTACTTCTTCTATTAAATTGAAAAATTCCTTCAAGGTAACTTGAACGTCATGATGACTCGGATTCTTCTCTTCTTCCTTATACTTTTTCAACTTCCCTATCACATCCATAAAACGCCGATCAAACTCTCCTTTCAGTTCTTTATTATTATAAAACGCTCGAACACTCTCCTTTGAAAAGTGTTCCTCTAACCATTCTTTATTTTCTTTCTCCCAAATAAAAGTTTGTAGAAACGAAGAAAACAAAGCGACATCCACTCGTTCTTCCTTTTGAAACTTCTTCGTCATCTCATCCATATGCGAAAGTACCTTCGTAATTCTTTCTTGCTCTGCCAAAAGCAATTCCCTTTGAAAATGTATTTGTCTTAAAAACTCTCCCGCCTCTATATCACGCTGCAATATAATATTTTGAATTTCCCCAAGCGAAAACCCAAGATGCTTAAAAGATTGAATTTGCTGCAGCACATACAAATCATCTTTCGTATATAACCGATGCCCGCCCTCAGTATAATCGCTCGGCTTTAATAAATTAATCTTGTCATAATAACGAAGCGTCCGCACCGTAACATCCCCAACACTGGCAAACTCACTAATCATCCACGTCATATCATCACCTACTCCGCTAACTTCTCTTTCACATATTGAAGCATATGAGAAAAACTCATCTCATTCTGCCGATAATATTGAAACAAACCTACAGCAAGTAATAAAAAAGGTACATTACCTCTATAACGATTTTCATACTCACTAATACCATCATAAAAGTACTCATACTTTCTTTTTTGTAAAACGATATAAATTGCAATAAATAACACTGCAATCATGATAAAAGTTCGCTTTCCCCTTACCTCCACTTCTTGTTTCATCACCTATTCTCCTTCCAATCCATACTTATCTTCTTTAAATAACGGAATTCGAATCAAATAGCGATATGGTTCTTCGTGTATTACTTTCCACGCAACAAAGATCACTTGAACTACCTCAAGCGCAAACACAATCCAAAACAAAACATCACTAATACGTGAACTAATATTAAATAAAAGAAAAATTAATAAATGAAAATTGAAAGCCTTTCGGCAATGATATTTGTATACCTCATTTTTACGTGCCAGTGTGATGTACATGAGTAATGGTGAAAAGATTCCTATTAGGGCTGAGAGTAGTAGCATGATTATGGTGTTTCTTTTTTCTTTTGTGGTGGTTTTCATGAGTGGTTTGGCCCCCTTTTTGATTTGTCTTCTTTAGGTTAGGGGGTGACGTTGGGGGAGGTACAAGGGGGTTACTGCATTTTAATTTAAAAAACAGCAACGCCTATTTCAGCGTTGCTGTCCTTCTTTCAAAATATGTATGAAGACGATATTCACATATCTCCTTCGTCCATTCAAATAAAATTTCTTCATCTTCTTTTCTAACATCCATATTTAGAGAAAACAAGTTTTCATCAAATGATAGTAAATCTTTCGAACTACCACTCCATTTTGTCATTGGCATTGTAGCGATTAATTTACTAACTTTTTCTTCATCATATTCCCACATACGTTGCGCTTGCTTATCACTAAAATCAATTCGCTTACGGTATTCTTTTTCCATTAAGAACTGGTGGAAGAATGGTGCAACTTCTTCTGGTGAAATAGGATGGTACCACTTCTCTCTCCCACGTTGCAACATCGCTAACAGTAATAGCATTTTATAACTTTTTGCCATTCCTGTCTTTTCAGCTTCTTGTAACCATGATTCATAATGTAAAAACACTGCTTTTTCTTGTTCAGTTAGTTCATCATTACATAGCAAAAATCCTACATACGATTTAAATTCTTGTCGATATTCTTTACTTTCTTCTGTTCCAAGCTTATGTAATTCTAAATATGTAGGTCTACGTCCAAGATCTATTTTTACAGTTTGATAGCTATGCTGTAGTTTTTCTTTTCTCGGCATTTTCTTTTTCAGTAATTCATCTAATAACTGCTTTGCTTCCAATTCAAACTCTACTGTACATCCATCTGGCAATATGTTGTGTGTACCATTTCCTTTCGTCTTTCCATCATCAACTCGAAGCATTTGCATTTTTATATCTGCATTTCGGTAATTCGCAATTAAATCAATTACAACACAAGACTCCTTATGCTCATGTAATCGTAAACCACGACCAATTTGTTGCGTAAAAATTGTTAATGATTCTGTTGGGCGAACAAATAAAAGTGTATCGACAGATGGAATATCAACACCTTCGTTAAATAAATCTACTGTGAAAATAGCATCTAATTCGTTACTATCCAACTGTTTAATTGCATCGACTCTCGAAATATGCTTTGCTTCTGAATGCAGTGAGGTTGTACTATAACCATTCTCATTAAAGTATGTAGACAAAAAGACCGCTTGCCTAATACTAGAACAGAAGACAATTGTTCTAGTTTTCTTATATTTCTTCCAAGCTTCTAAAATATTTAAGGCTAGTTCCTCTCTTAACTGAATTTGCGCAAGTTCCTCACGATCATACTTATTGCCTATCCAACGTATTTGTGAGTAATCGGTATCATCATGTACTCCATAATAGTGAAACGGAGATAACCATCCACGCTGAATGGCTTCCATAAAATCAATTCGGTATGCAACGTTCCCATCACAAATCGAATAAATATCACGAAAATCATTTCGATCAGGTGTTGCCGTTATCCCTAACAAGAAATTAGGGTTAAAATAAGCTAATACTCTTTGATAACTGTTAGCTGCTGCATGATGGAATTCATCCACAATAATGAGATCAAAATCATTAGGGGAAAAGTTTTCTAGGTGACGCTTTCTACTCAACGTTTGAATAGAAGCAAAAACAACATCCTTCTCGCCCTCTTTTTTCTTTCCATTATAAATTCCCGTAGTCTTATTATCGATTACACGCAAAAAAGATTTTTCTGCCTGATTTAATATTTCTTCTAAATGCGCAATAAATAAAACTCGCTTAAAACGTTTTGCAAAAAAAGCGGCTAAATAAGTTTTGCCAAGTCCTGTTGCCATAACAACCATCGCTTTGTTGTATCCTTCTTCCAATACATTCTCTAATTGTTCCAATGCAGGTACTTGTGCAAAGCGTGGTATAATCTTTGTTTCATATACAGCTGATTCCTCTAATTCAATTTCTACTCCTGATCTCGCAGTATAATCCTCTTGTCCCGAGGGAATCATCATTTCAATCTCTTCTTGTCTTGTCCAAGTTCGGACTAAATTCGAATGAGTTGTATGAAATTCTTCATACTCTTTACGATATTGTTTAATTGTTTCTATATTGATAGGCTGAGTTGCTTCGTTCATATGAATGTGTAAAAATTGATCAATCGCCTCTGAAAAAGCTTCCTCTCCAACACTCTCTTTCACAAGTAAGCTCCATTCCACACCACTTGTTAACGCAGAACGAGACATATTAGAAGAACCAACAATCATAACTCCGTCACTCTCACGCTCAAATAAATAAGCCTTCGGATGAAATGATTTCCCTGCACTCCTCCACAGTCGAATCTCAATATCAGGATGAATTTCATACAATTTCTCTAAAGCATCTGGTTGCGTAATATACAAATAATCTCCTGTACAAATCTTAATATCTACATTCTTTTCTGCTGCTTTCCGCAAAAGGGGGGCTAAGACATCTACTCCTGATTTCATAACAAACGAAGTTAAAATGTAACTTGATCTTGCATCATCCATATATCGCTCTAGCTTATGGATCAAATTATTCGTAACGAGCTGTACATTAGTCATCATGTACCTCAACTAAAAAAATTCTCTCCTGAAAACCACCACGCTTTTCCGCCTTCTGCTTACGAACTTTCTCAACATCCTCTAACCTTACACCTTCATATTGTGCTAACGCATTCACTAGCTCTAATAAATCAGCTAATTCTTCTACTTTATGCTCTTTACTTTCAGCCTCTAAATACTCAGCTAACTCCTCTTGTGTTTTCTTGCTCACTTCTTCTATATATTCTTTTTCATCTAGTATTCTAGTTGTAAATGTTTTTCCGTTATTCTCAATAATTTCTGGGATACGGTCTCTTACTAATTTGTTGTAAGTTGGCATTTGAATTCCTCCAGGATTAAGGATTTAATTCTCTAATTATACCATATAAGATTTAGTGCTTTTCTTTCTGTTCGCATGAAATAACTACTCAAATAGTACATTCTAACCCAATAAATAAGGCCATATCAAAAGCATACTCCGATGCCATTTTGATACAGCCTTATCCTATCTACTAATACTACTATCTCGTTGATCATTTTTGGGCTATACAAGCATTAAAACTTTAATCTACCTACAAAACATTACCATCCTTTATATAATCATAGAGCTTATTATCCACCGATTTCTCCATAATCATATTCATCGTAACAACCGGTTTTTTATCTTGCATTTCAGTTTGTTCTACACTTGCTTTATCAGGTCTCGCTTTTCCTAAATAGTAAAAGTCGGTTCCCTCGTCATCATCTTTTTTCACAAAAATATGGACATCAATATTATTTTGTTTAGCATCAATAATTGTCTGTACTTCCTTTGACTTTAATGTTCTATTACTTCTTGTGTACCATTTAAGAACATCTTGATTAAGGAATTCATCACCATAGTTTACACTGGATTCTACGTCATCATTTTTATGGTATGTGATAAATATTGGACAAGTATAGTATTTTGTCTTATAACCATACATAGTTGAACTCTCATCATTGTGCCAATTTAAAAGTTTACATACATCTTTTCTTGAGTATTTTTTATATATAGTAAGGTTACTATCACACTCATAGTTTTTGCTCTTTTCTTTTGCACTTCTAATAATGTCCATAACCATATACTTAAAGTATTCATTTTGCTCTAAACTTTTTCGAATAGAATCATTAAACATATATGTCTTATCATCCTGCAACGTGAGAATTGGCTTTCCCCCATATTTTTTTTGGTTGTTTTGTGAGAAAAACTCCAATTCAAAAATTCGTTGCACAGAAGTAATGGTCTCATCATCTGTTAAACAGTTAGATTTCCCAAGTTGGTTTAGATACTCATCTTTATCAACTTTTTCCTGCTTTAACAACAATTCTAATAGAGTAATTTCATTTTTACGTTTTCCGTTTAATACTTCCAATGAAAACATCGTTAAAACTTGATTCTCGTACTCTGTTAATACAGGGACATCTTCTTTCATTTTCAATAGAAACTGATAATAGTTCGAATATCCTTCTACAAGTACAACTGGATCAATAGAATGGTTTACTATAAAGTCATATAGACATGGAATTCTTCCTATTCTATTTTTCAACTCAGCAAAAGCTTCCTTTAATACTTTCATCGCTGTTAAATTACTATTATTAATCGCTTTAAAGATTTGTTTTTTCGCTATCTCTTCAAAGTTAACTGTTGAAATACCTTTAATATAACTCGTATCATTTGTATATCTACGTATGTTATCTTTATTTTGCGATCTATCTCCTGAAAGGGCAATCGGAATTAAATAGTTGTTTTTATAGTTTCCAATAAAATCAATAATCGTAACAAAATCTTTCGAATCATGCTTTCGAAGTCCACGCCCCAGCTGCTGTATAAAGATAATACTTGATTGAGTTTGCCTTAACATAACAACTTGGTTCACACTCGGAATATCAATTCCTTCATTAAAAATATCTACCGTTAAAATATAATCGAGCACGCCATTTTCTAATTGATTTACGCGCAGTTCTCTTTCCTGTTGGGAATGATCGCCGGTTAATGCAAATGTGCGAAAACCTCTATTATTTAAGGCATGTGATAATTGTTCTGCCTCATCTTTTCGGCTGCAAAACATTAGTCCTGTTACTTTCTCACCAGAAAAACCGTAATATTTTACTTTTTCAACTATATGATCCACTCGCTCTTCTGTAACAAGTTTAGATAAAACAGTAGTGTCATCTATCTTTTCACCATTATATTCAAAATCGGTTACTCCAAAATAATGGAAAGGGCAAAGCATATCTTCTTCAAGTGCTTCTTGCAAACGAATTTCATAAGCAATATTGTAATCAAATATCTCATAAATATTAAAATTGTCTGTACGTTCAGGTGTAGCAGTCATTCCCATTAAAAATTTAGGTTTAAAATAATCAATAACCCTATGATAAGAACTAGCACCAGCTTTATGAACTTCATCTATTAGAATATAATCGAATAGCTCAGGATCAAATTGATGTAAAGTGTCCTCTTTTGAAATGGTTTGGATCGTCGCAAATAAATATTTAGCATTCATTTGCTTATTTGATCCTGATAAAATCCCAAAATCCTCATCTACTCCACCAAGAACTTTTTGAAAATCTGATTTTGCTTTATTTAATATTTGCTCTCGATGAACAATAAATAGCATCCGTTTAGGTGCAAAATTTCTAACATCAAATGCTGAAAGATATGTTTTACCCGTTCCTGTTGCGGAAATAACTAAGCCTTTTGCTTTTCCAGCGTCTCGAATAGCTTGTATTTCTTTTAATGCAGCTTGTTGCATTTTATTTGGCGTAATTTTCAACGCTGCTTCAATTGCATTATGATATTGACCAGGTAATTCTATAACTCGATCTAGCAACTTATTTTCTGCAACTTGTTCATATATTGTTTCGTAATTTGCAATCAACTCTTCAGTTAACACTTGAGAATGCTCCCAGACTTCTTCAAATTGATTTTTAAAATGCTGTACTATCTCTCCATCTTCATGCGATGTTAACTTAACATTCCATTCATAGTTTACCTTCAAAGCATGCGCAGTCAGATTTGAACTACCGACAATTAATGAACAATGTGTTTTATTATCAAATATGTATCCCTTTGAATGAAAACCAGATAAGTTTGTTAATCTCACTTCTACATTTTCAAGTTTCATTAACTCTCTAAACACTTTTGGTGTATTAAAATTTAAGAATGTAGATGTTAATATACGTCCTTTAACCCCTTTTTGTTTAAGATCAAGGAAATGTGATTTTAAAGTCGCTAGCCCACTTTCTGTAATAAAAGCCACTGAGAAAATAAAGGCTGTACTATTTTCAAGCTCTTCCAACAATGAGCTTAAAACATTTTCATTTTTCTTCGTATTGTTTACTAATAATTTAGGCTTATATATTCCAGGATGATTATGTTTTTGATTAATAAATCCTTTATATAAAGACCCTTCTAACTTCTGAATGAAATTCTCCATATGATCACCATTTATGACAAATTTTTATACTAATTGTATTACTCACTGATTTAAAGTGCAAATTTATTACAATAAAAAACTATCCGCATAAAACGAATAGTTTTTAATCAAATTACTTTACAATCGATTCCTTTGATAATTTTTCAATAGTTGGAATATCCGCAGGTGCCCACTCTAAAGCTGATAGTTCATTCGGATATAACCATTTAATTGCTACGTGCTCAGTTAGAACTGGACTTCCTTCAACAAGTTTACAATAGTAAGTTTTCAAATGAACAATACCAAAATCATACTCATAGGCTGTATAATCAATTTGTTCACCAATCTGCACGCTACAATGCATTTCTTCATCAATTTCACGCTTTAGCGCCTCTTGAGGTGTTTCGCCCTCTTCTATTTTCCCACCTGGAAATTCCCACATAAGAGGTAGCGATTTAGATGGTCCTCTTTGCGCACATAAAATTTTCTCATCTTGTACAATTACTGCTCCAACAACATAAATATTTTTCTTCATTATGTCCTCCTTAAATCTCACAGAAACTCTATACTTTATGTTTCCACACTTTATAGACTGAAAAATGCCTTTTATATCTTCTAACGACTAATATATTTTTAATCAGTAAGCTAGATTTTATCTATCCCTATCTAGCCCTTTTAATGCAATCAGCCTAACACTCTCATCTCTTTTATATTATATAGAAGTAACTACAAAAATAAAGCCTGATTGAATACTTCCCTCTTAAGCCCCTTTTTTCACCATCCCCCCATACCACCCACTACTCTCCTCCAAAAACCCCCTAGTCTCCCCACTCCCCTTATAAAAACTCTCCCAACCCCGCTCTCTCAAAACCCCCTTCCAACTATCACTATCCACCATCTTCTTAATCACACCATCCCAATAAGCAACCTCTTCCTTCGTCATATCTTTCGGGCCCATGATCCCTTTCCAGTGCTGGAAGATGACGTCGATTCCTTGTTCTTTCCACGTTGGGATTTCTGGTAGTCGGTCTAGACGTTTTGGTGCGGATACGGCTAGTATTTTGATTTTACCGGCTTTGTATTGTTTTTCGGCTTCGGATAGGGTCATGGTTGCGGCGCTGATTTGTTTGTTCGTTAGGGCGTTTATGATTTTTTCTTTGTTTTCGTAGACGAAGAATTGTAGTTCGGCAGGGTTTATGCCGAATGCTTTGCTTACTTGTACGAAGGATAGGTGATCGTCGTTTCCTAGGCCGGGGGCAACGCCGATTTTGAAGTTTTTCTTGTCTTGTGTTAGTTGTTCCATTAGTTGTTTTGCGGTTTCTATGTTTGAGTCTTTTGATACGACAACGACTTCCCAGTCCGATGCGAGTGTCGCGAGCGGTGTGAAGTCTTTATATGTTAGTTTACTGTGGCCTAGTAAGTTATTCGTTATGAGTAAGCTTGAATTAATCGCCAGTACGTGACCGCCTTTTTGTTTCGTATATTTCCATCCGACGTCACCGCTGCCACCTACTTTGTTTGTGACAGTAATTGGTTTTGTGAAGATTTTTTCTTCCGTCAGCGTTTTTTGCATCGCTCGTGCTGTTAAGTCCCATCCTGCTCCTTGAACGTTCGGTGCAACGATTTCTACTTTGTCTATGTTTACTGTATTCGTTTGAGGTTTTTCTGAGGAACAACCAGCTATTACTCCTGTCATGATCCATATACATAGTAATAATCGTTTTTTCATAGTCCTCGTCCTATTCGGTACTTTCGTTCTGGTCGTCCGATAATGCCGTATGTGTACTCTACTGTATATTCGTTTGTCGCTACTAAGTATTCTAAATATCTTCTTGCGGTTGTTCTGGAAGCCCCCATTTGTTCGCCCATTTCTTCTATTGTAATACCCTCTTCGAATCCTTTTATAATTCCTTTCACTTTTTGCAGTGTTAACGGATCCACACCTGTCGGTAAGTTTTTTATGTCTTGTGTTTGCGAAGTGCCGAAGAAACTATCGATGAGTGCTTGATTTACTTCATTGTCACTATGTAATAGTTGCTTCTTTCTTTTATAGTCTTCAATTGTGCGAACAAATTTTTCTAACGTGACCGGTTTTATAAGGTAGTTGCTTACGCCATTTCGAATTGCTTTTTCTAACATGTGATTTTCATTTGCCGCAGTAACCATAATAACGTCAACGTCTGGAAAGTCTGCATGAATTTTCGGCAATAAGTCTGTACCGATTCCATCTGGTAAATAGTTATCTAATAGAAGCAAATCGATTTCTTCCTTTTGTAGTAGTTCCATCGTTTCTTTCGCGTTCAATGCTTTTCCGATCACTTTTACGTCCTTTATTTTTGATAAAAACTCCTCTTGTATTTGCGCGACACGGAAATCATCTTCTGCAATTGCAACATTCAACATATGCCCATCCCCCTGTTTGTCATGTACTTTCTTTAAATGTTTTCGGAAGGTAAATTGTAAAAATAGCTCCCCCATTTTTCTCGTTTTGAATCTCAATTGTTCCTCCTAGTAGATCCACCATTTCTTTCACGTTTGCTAGCCCGTAACCACGATCGTTTCCTTTCGTTGAAAACCCTTTTTGAAAAATGGTCGTGATTTTTTCTACCGGTATCCCTGCTCCACTATCTATCACTTCAAACACAATATCGTGTCCAATATCCGTAACAAAGAATGAAACTTTTTTTTCCTCTTGCTCACTTACCGCATCAAACGCATTGTCAATTATGTTTCCAAGGATCGTAATAAGGTGTGAAACTTTTATATGGTCTGGTAACGGATGAAGCGCACTATCTCCTTCAATATAAAAATCAATTTTCTTCTCAGACGCTGCTCCAATTTTCCCTAATAAAATAGCTTGCACTTTCGCATCATGAATTTGATGGAATAAAATATGATTTTGGCTTTGATGAATATTAGATTCTTGCTGGATAAATTCAATCGCTTCTTTGTAATGTCCTAACTGAAGTAATCCTGATAAGACGAAAAGTTTATTTGTAAATTCATGTGTTTGAGCACGTAAGTCCTCGGAATACTTTCTTACCTCAGATATCGTATTAACAAGGTTTTGTAGTTCTGTTTTATCTCTAAAACTACATACAACGCCTACCGTATTATTATTTTCGAGTATCGGTGTCATGTTTAAAATAAACACTTTATCTTGAAACGCGATTTCTTGATCGTTTTCTAGCACTCTCTCCATATTAAATTCCGGTAAAACTTTTGAAATGTGCCGCTGCATATAATCATTATTTACATGTAGCATCTCTTCTGCCGACGTATTCATCATCGTAATAAAACCGTTTTGATCGATAGCGATAATTCCTTCTTTTATAGATAGTAAGATTGCACTTCGTTCCCGGTATAGCGCTGCGATTTCATTCGGTTCTAAACCGAGTGTATCTTTTCGAATGCTACGTGCTAAAAGAATGCCACCAACAATGCCGGCTAATAATACAGCTAAAGAAAAGAGTATAATTTCTTTCGTTCTGCTCAGTATGTTAGATTCAATACCTTTTATTAAAAACTCTACTGTCACAACACCTACGACTTGATCGTAGTCTCCGTTATGAACAATAATGGGCGCCTTCGCCATTAAAGCAGGACCACTTTCACCATTTCCTTCAAGCGTATAATAGCCACCAAAAGTGAGTGCTTCATAGTTATATGGATTGTTACTCTTTGTACCAATTAACTCCGAATTAGAATGGGAATACATCACCCCAAAGCGATCTTCTATAATGACATAATCTGCGCCAGCTTGCTCACGAACTTGTTCCGCAATAGATTGGATCGTACTTTTATGCTCATTATTTTGAAAAGCATCTTTTATAGCTGGCATAAAAGAGAGCGACTTCGCTGTTTGCAGTGCTAACTGTTCCACTTGACGCTTCGTATCAACGGACTGAATGTAAACAAATATCCCTGCTAATAGGAGAACAACAAATAAAATTAACGTAATAATTAAGCTTACTATTTTCGTTTGTAATGACACTTTGCGTGATTTCTTCATGCTTCATATCCTTTGATAAAATATTCAAAACTATCAATCTCCTTTTCTATTATTATGACAAAACTAATAATGAAGCAACTATTAAAACTCTCCATGTACATAAAGTACAAAAAGAATAAAATTGTCATAATATTGAGATTTTATTCTATAGACATTACAATTCAACTACAATGAACACGCTTTCATATTTATCATTTTATTTATAAGCAAGAGGAGGAATGATTATGGCTCAAGCAAAATCTAACCGAGTCGCCGGCAATATTTTCAAAGGTTCAGTCGGCAATTTAATTGAATGGTACGACTGGTACGTTTACTCTGCTTTCGCCGTTTATTTTTCAGCAGAGTTCTTTCCTAAAGGAGATCCAACGAGTCAGTTACTGAACACAGCGGCTATTTTCGCAGTTGGGTTTTTAATGCGCCCTATCGGAAGTTTATTAATGGGACGCTATGCAGATCGGCACGGACGCCGGGCAGCATTAACGCTTTCGATTACAGTTATGGCCGGTGGTTCTTTAATTATCGCCTGTACACCTAGTTACGAAAGCATTGGAATCATGGCACCAATTATTTTAGTTCTTGCTCGTTTACTACAAGGATTATCACTTGGCGGAGAATACGGAACTTCCGCAACGTATTTATCTGAAATGGCTAGTAGTGGACGCCGTGGTTTTTATTCAAGCTTCCAATATGTAACGCTCGTTGCTGGACAGATGGTTGCGTTAGGCGTTCAAATTGTTCTTCAGCAATTACTAAGCGAACCAGATATGAAAGCATGGGGATGGCGTATTCCGTTCATTATTGGAGCGATGGGCGCAGTAGCTGTATTATGGCTTCGCCGCACGATGGATGAATCGGAGCAGTTTGCAAATATAAAATCACAAAACCGCGAAAACGCAGGAACCGTTCGCGCTCTTATGAAACATCCGAAAGCAGTATTAACAGTAGTCGGTCTAACACTAGGAGGCACTGTCGCATTTTATACGTACACAACATATTTACAAAAATTCATGGTAAACACAGTCGGTCTTCCGAAAGAAGTTGTAAGCTGGATTAACTTTGTCGCACTACTTATTTTCGTTGTACTTCAACCGATTGCGGGGCTACTATCCGATAAAATCGGACGACGCCCACTATTAATGGCTTTCGGTATTCTCGGAACGTTACTAACAGCACCGATCTTCTTCTTTATGGAAAAAACGACAGAACCAATGGTAGCATTTTTACTCATGATGGTAGGTCTCATTATCGTAACTGGTTACACTTCCATTAACGCAATTGTAAAAGCAGAACTCTTCCCAACTGAAATTCGTGCACTTGGCGTAGGTTTACCATATGCACTAACCGTTGCAATATTCGGTGGAACAGCGGAATTCATCGCATTATGGCTAAAGAGTATCGGAATGGAATCACTATTCTATTTCTACGTAGCTGGATGTATCGCGATAAGCTTTATTACGTATTGGCGTATGGATGAGTCATCGAAGACTTCGCAGATTGAGGCGGAGCTTGGTGGTGGAGATAAACTAGCTAATAATAAATCTAGTTAAAATTATGTATTCTATGTTCTTCGTTTACCTGAACTCGATTTTCTTTTTCTAAAAAAGCATAATTCATTAATATACAATTTAAAAACCTCTACTTATATGTAGAGGTTTTTGTATGACGAAAAAACACGTAGTTCCATTGTTATTTTACAAACCCCAAATTCTTCCTCATCTTAAAGTGGAACAAATTTATTACTTAGAGTGTCTAATAAGTGTATTTCTAATATGAGCTGTCCAGATTGGATACAACATATCCCGTTTGACATCTATTTTTATGTATTATAAAAAAATGAAAGGACTTATTATTCCAAAAAGTAAAAAACATGTATTGTAATACTACGGTTAAGTATTACAAGTTTAATACTTTCACAGGTGAATCATTACAAGTAGAAACAAAAAAGAAATAACGCAAACTGTGACTTATCAATCATATAAAGTGAAACTTTAATCAGCGGGGGTCTTACTGCCCGTTAATGCGGGATAAACGTTTTGGATGTCATTTAACCTGTGAAATTTCAGCTGCAGTAGTATTGTTATCTTATGTCATCTTTAATTGCATCGGTATTTAGAATACCTAGACAAAATCCATATATTCTTGAAAGAGGTTGAAAATTTATGTTCGTTTTAAACAAGTTCTATAACATTTTACATTCCAAAAAGATTGTACCTGTAATATTACTTTCATGTGTATCACTTATAGGTTGTTCCAATAGTAATGCTCAATCTGAACCACCTAAACAAACGAATCAAGCTAATCAAATTAAACACGAAAATACAGGTAATCAATCTTTTGCTAAACTTGAAAAAGAATATGATGCTAAGCTTGGTATTTATGCACTGGACACAGGTACAAATCAAACTGTTGCTTATCATTCAGATGATCGTTTTGCATTTGCATCTACATCTAAATCATTAGCTGTGGGCGCTCTTTTACGCAAGAACTCATTAGAAGCTCTTGATCAAAGGATTACGTATACTCATGAAGATCTTTCTAATTATAATCCAATTACTGAAAAGCATGTTGATACAGGAATGACGTTAAAAGAACTTGCAGATGCTTCAGTTCGACATAGTGACAGCACAGCACATAATTTGATTCTTAAACAGTTAGGAGGTCCCTCTGAATTTGAAAAAATCTTGAGAGAAATGGGAGATACTGTTACTACTTCAGAACGATTTGAACCTGAATTAAATGAAGTGCATCCAGGAGAAACACATGATACCAGTACACCAGAAGCAATAGCTAAGACGCTTCAATCATTTACATTAGGGACTGCACTTCCAATAGAAAAACGTGAACTATTAGTAGATTGGATGAAGAGAAATACAACTGGAGATAAATTGATTCGTGCTGGCGTACCAAAAGGATGGGAAGTAGCTGATAAAACAGGCGCGGGATCTTACGGAACAAGAAATGATATCGCAATTATTTGGCCACCAAATAAAAATCCGATTGTTCTTGCTATACTTTCTAATCATGATAAAGAAGATGCTAAATATGACGATAAACTTATTGCAGACGCAACTAAAGTCGTGTTACATACCTTAAAAGCTACGGAATAGAGGATAATAGGTTAAAAGTTTTCTATTTTAGGGGGTGTTTTCTCTAGTAGGAGTTGCACCGTATTTTCATCAACTAAAAATTTAATAGTGCCCCAAAAATGAAATTTGGTGCTCCCCCTAAAACATCTGGACTGTAATAGCCAATTAAAAAAATGCAAACAAAACGACCCTTAATCAGTCGTTTTGTTTGCATTTCCTTTTTCTAAAACCACAGAAAAGATAAGTACTATAGTTAACAGCATAATAAACCTTACTTCACTTCCGTCACTTACAAAAAATGAATACAAAGTATATATTAAAATTAATATTCCATAAATAATTTTGTGCAATGTACTCCCTCCTTTTTGCCCTATATATTCTAGTATAAAAGTTTGATTCAAGTCCTATATCCAAATGAAAATACTTTTCTCTTGTTAATTTATCTATTTTCTTTTTATAACTCAAACTTCTTCGAATCGTACTTTTCTAGAGTTTGCTGCAATTCATCTTGTTCATATGGAATATGCTTATCTGTCTGTATATCTTCAACATTTGCTCCACCTGCTAATAATCTCCTGTACATAAAAGAGTGCCCTGTTAATACTGTTTTAATCATTTTGTATCGCCCTCCTTTTGTTTGATTACTTGTATCATAAAACAAGTATCTGAAGTTGATATGTAGTCTACCTAGAGTGTATGTAAATTTAGAAAATCTCTAATAAAATGTTTGTATTGTAACGTTACCACCAAAACTATTGCCCTAAACACCATGATTTGAAGAGATAGGCCCCCATGTTCTAGTCTCAATTCCTCCTACAGTTCTATATTCAGTAAAACTGGTTAATCCCTATAATATAAAAAGAGCACCACTTTTTGGATGCTCTTCGTTATAACTATATATTATTTAATTTCCTTCTTTTGTTGGTACCATTTTTCCTTCTTGAGAGTCTGTACCCTCTGTTCTTTCAACAGTTTTTGCATGTTCTGGTTTTTCAGGGGCTCCCATTTCAAATCCAGGTTGAGAATCTGTACCTTCTTTTGTTGGTACCATTTTTCCTTCTTGAGAACCTGTACCTTCTGTTCTTTCAACAGTTTTTGCGTCTCCTTTAGGAGTTGCTGGTACTGCATCTTTAGGTAAATCAAAGTTTTGTGAGAAAGACGTTGTTCCATCTGCACTTTGTGTAATTACTTGATTTGAACTATCTTCATTTGACTTTAAATTGTCCATTTTCGCATCATCTGCACCTACTGCACCTCCCGCTACCAATCCTGTACTTAAAAGTGCTCCTGCTAATAATGTTTTAATCATTTTTCATTACCTCCTGTTTATTTGTAATATTCATCAAAAAAGTATCTAGAGTTAATGTTTTAGTCATTATCTTTATCTACTTGCTTTTTGATTACATTTAGCATAAGACAAGAATCTATAGTTGATATGGACTGTATCTGGAGATTATGTAAAGAAAAATAGATGATCAATTGTATATCCTAATGAATGCTTAGACAAGATTGAAACTTTATATGAGTTTGAACAATTGAGTTCCCCTTTGTTTTTGGGTGTGAGGTTTTTAGCTGGAGTGGAGTGAGGGACTAACCCTTTCTAATTTGAAAGCAAACTTTTTATTATTAGTTTACTTTCATATTTTCAACTCTTTTATTATAGAAAAATAAAAGAGTAATCGCAAAGACTACTCTTGTTTCTTTTCCTTCTCTTCTTTTTCAATTTCAGATACCGATTTTTCAGGATCTTTTATAAGTTTTCCTAATTCTCTAGAACGTGTAAAATCATCTTCAAAATTTTCTGTAGTACTAATATAAGCTATAAAATCTAATTTTTCATTATTGTTTATATATCCTTTTAATCTAGGAACACCCATCGGACTTATATCATGTTTTGTAAACGTAATACATTTTACATCCTGAATATTGTAATGAATATAATTTCCTATCCGTGTTTCTTGGTCTTTCCAAAACTTTTCTTCTTTTTCTTTTTGTTTTAAGTATTCCATAGTAAAATACCCTCCTGCTATAATACAAATAATGGATAAGATAATTACCATTTTTTCTTCATAGAAAATCCCCTTGCTTTTAAATATATTTAAAATATACATTGAAAATAAAATTGTTAAACAAATGTTGAGAAATATCAAATTTCAATTTCCATTATATTCTATTCTTGCTATTATTTAATGTAAGACTATTCAGAAAAGGAAGGGATTATATGCAGGTTCCAGTGAAGGGGAATGAAAAGATTACAAAGTTACTTAATGACTGGTATCAATTAATGCTACAACAACAACTTTCAAAAGTAACAAACTTAAAACAAGAACTTGATGAATATATTAAAATTTTAAAAACTGAAGAAAACGCGGAACTACAAGACCAAAACCTATTATTATACTACTCTCTATTAGATTTTCGTTTTAAAACACTTACCGATAGATTCAGTATCACTAAAAGTAGTTTTGATAAAATTGATTCTTTTGAAACTCCGACTGATGGTTTCTTAGCTTATTATTATCATTTTTATAAAGCTGTACATTTCATGATACTCACTGACCATAATGAGGCACAAAATCATTATGAAAAAGCTGAATCTCTTTTGAAATATGTTTCCAATGAAATCGAACAAGCTGAATTTCAATCTAAGTTAGCTTTGTTTTACCATAACACCTACGAACCACTTTTAGCTATTCGTTATGCAACTACTTCAAAAGATATCTTCTCTAAACACCAAGGTTATGAAAGTAATGTAGCTTCTTGTGAAAATACAATCGGAATGAGTTGTGTATCTCTAAAACAATTTGAACAAGCCGAGGAACATTTAAATTCTGCATTAAACTTATTAAACAAGAATAACGAAGAAACATTAGTTTCATTAGTCCGCCACAATTTAGGTTGGTTATATTCAAGTCAAAATCTTTCTGAATCAGCTATTCGTCACTTATCAGAAGTAACAGAGAAAATTCCTAATCATTTTAAAGCTATTTTCCTACAAGCTAGAGAATATTCTAAGTTAGGTGAAACACATATTGCCTCTGACCTAATTGAAAAAGGTTTAAAAATTTGTTTAAACCTAGAGAATGAAGAATACACGCATCACTTTACCATTTTAAAAGCACTAAATAACAATGCTTCTATTGAAGAATTAAAAAGAGTAACTATTGCAGGTATTTCCTATTTCAAAAGAGAAACACTTTGGGATTATGTAGAAGAATATGCAGAACTGTTAGCAACTAGATTACATACTGCGTGTGAGTACCAAACATCTAGTGACTATTTCTGTTTAGGTCTTGAAGCAAGAACAAAATTATTAGCTAAAGGGGCGTTAAAGTAATGAAAAAGCTTGGTTTAACGGTAATGAGTTTAGCTGCTACAGGTATTATGTCTTTCGGATTAAGTACTATTCCTGAAACACAACAAACAGCAAAGATAGAGAACGTTAATAAATTACAATCAACACATGGAGAAGGCTGGTCACCTCAAAGACCTGACTTAGCGTATAGTCACGGTAATGGTGGCGGTGCACCTACTTACGATCATGGAAGACCGCCTGCACCACAAGCTTAATTGTTTCGCAAAAAAAGTCATACTACTTGTATGGCTTTTTCTTTATTTTAGTTACTTAAGCCCTACATTTTTATCTAATTTGCTTTTGCTGGTGTAGAAGAGGAAAAAGATATAGAAGCATAAAGTGAAACTTTAATCAGTGGGGGTTTTCTTCATCCCCACTGATTATCGGCCCTCACCAATTGGGCTTTTACGGGCAGCCCGCCCCCCTCCTAATTTCTTTGCTTTCGCTGAATTTTGAGGTGGGGATCTTACTGCCCGTTAATGCGGGATAAAAGAAAACCGCCTGAAATGATGTGTACTCGAATAGTAGTACATGAAAAAATACAAATAACAATAAATTAAATCTCATTAAAACAAAAAGGAGATGTCCTAGTACCATGCCTTGGACATCTCCTTTACTTATCTAAATTTCTAAATTCTATACAGCACTATCAATTAAACAATTATTAGATATATCTTCTATCTAAAACATCGTATTATCATTAGCTACTTCACTTGGAATCTCTTGAATTACATCCCAGTGTTCAACAATCTTTCCATCCTTGATACGAAATATATCCACTATAGCAACTCCCTTATCTTGAGAATTAGTACGAGAATGTACATGAAGAGCAACTGTATCCCCTTCAGCTACCACACGTTTAATCTCTGCAGAGGAATTAGGATTTTTAACAAAATCCTCCTTAAAGAAATCCATGAAGGCTTTTCGTCCATCAGCAACAAAAGGATTATGTTGCTTATAATCTTCGCTAACATATTTAGGGATAATATCGATATTATGTTTGTTAAAAACTTCATTATAGAAATCAACTACCATCTTTTTATTCTTTTCATTTTCTTTCACTTCTTTTGATACAGAAGCAACATTCTCGCTCTTTATTGAGTTACCTTTGTTATTACCGGTGGAAGCTTGAAATATCAAAGTCGACACAATTCCTAAAATAAACACAGAAATAATTATTACTATTAAATTTTTCTCTAATTTCATATATACCTACCTCTTCTAATCATATAAATTATATTCCATAACACGATTGGGAAGTAAAACCATTCCCAAAAATGTAATGTCAGGGGTAATGTTAGGAAATTTCATTTATCCTAACACTACCCCCTATACAAGGCACATTAGAAACGATTAACTCTAACTTAATACCTCATTAACAGTTGCACTGTCCACAATTTGAATAAACTTCTTAACCTTATCGTTCTCATCAAACTTATAAAGATGACAAAAATCTGCTACAAATGACTTCCCTGTAGCTTTATATGTTCCACTATATTTTCCATACACGATCACAGTATTGTTATTAAAAGTATAAATTTCATCTTTAGCACTATAGTCATCCCATTCCGTACCAAGACGTTCATGTACGTTTTTCACTACTTCATCTGGACCTATATAAGTACCTGCATATGGAAACCCAGCAGCTTCTGTCCAAGATACATTTTCACTTAAATACGTTTTGAACGCATCCAATTTTCCTTCGCCAGTTAACACATACGTTTCATGTAATAGTTTTTGATATTTATTCATAACATTAACCCCAAGGCATTTCTTTTGTTACAACTTTTGCACTTAATTCTAATACACCTTTATTTGCATAGCCTGGATATGCTGCTTCAAGTTTTGCCACAAAATCTTTTGAAGTTCCACTTTCCTCAGAAGCTTGAACCGCAGTTCTTAGATAATCCATTGTCGCAGTAAGTGCTTGATTATTTAGGGATTTTTCGATTGATCCATGGCTAGGTACAATTATGTCAGCATTTAATGCTTGTAACACTTTCAAGTTCTCAATCCATGTCTCCATCGCCGCTTTTGAGCTAGTATCCGCTAAGAATACATGTATTTCGTTAAATACATCAATACCACCAATTAATACTTTTAGCTCTTTATTAAATAAGCTAGTTCTGTAATAATCTAAGCCTACTAGTTCAAATGTTAACCCCTGAAAATTAATCGTTTTTTCTTTAAACACTTGAGGTAATACCACGTTACTTGGTGCATTTTCTCCAAGGGCATCTTTCCAAACTTTTAATTTCCCTAAGACAGAATGAACAATATGTTCAACAGTAGACTCTGTAGCATACGCTATAGCTTCTGGGTAAGCAGCTTTAATATTTTCTAATCCAAAGTAGTAATCAGGATCCCCATGAGTAATAAAGATTTTATCTAAAGATAAGTCGTTTTTTTTCAGATACTCAACAATTTCTTTCGAATCAGACTGAGTAAATTTTGAGTTTATTAAAAATGCATGTCCTGCTTTCTCAACTAAGGTTGCTGTGACCATAAAGCTTTTTTCGTCCGAACTAAACACCGTTAATTTCACATCTTTTTGATTTGTATCGATTGTTTTAAACATAGTATGTTATTCTCCTTTTGTTAAAGTTATTAACTAGTTAACATATTTTTAACTTGTTCCGACAGAAGCTTCCTCTTCCATTCACCTGAAAATGTGTTAGCACCATCAGAATATCAGTTGGCGTAAGATAACATGTTTGCCACTATAGCCTATAGTAAAATTGAATCCTCTTTAGAAATAAATTGAAACAAAAACTGTTATAAGAAAGATACATTTCAATCTACTTCTGGTCTTTATTAAAAGTTAAATGTTATATACTTTAATCTAATATTTCTTATTAAAAATTCTTAAAACGTGCTTCGATTTTATCCGGCGTCATTACCCCACCACCAATAGGGATAATTTGATTATCCTTTTGTAAAAGTAATGAAGGATAACTATTAACACCAAGCTGTCGAACTTTATTGAAATCATTTTGGACATCTATTATTGTTTCTTGAGCGTTTAAACGTTCTAATACTTGTTCAGGGTCCAAACCATGCTCGATTGCAATCTTACGATATGTTTCAGGATCACTCAGACTTTGGCCCTCATAATAAAACGCTTTTTGCATAGCCGAAGTGAATTCTAATAAACGGTCTGGCGCTAATGAACGTAAGGCTGAAAAGCCAATTGCAGCATCTTTCGAATTCATTTTAAAAGTCCCTTCCTCCACCAGTTTTTGATATGAAGGACCAAATTCAGCACCTGTAAGTTGATTAATTCTTTTATTTCCTTCTTCTATATATGAGAAGTTTTTCATTGGTAAATTATCTAAAAATAACCCTCCACATAAAACCATTAATGGCACTTCAGTGTGGTTTTTGTAAAATCCTTTAATACTTTCTGAAAAACCATAGCACCATCCACAATATGCGTCCCATACGTAAATAAGGTTATCTTGTTTCGTCTCCATTTAAATCTCCTACCTTTCTTTTTATTATCCAGCTCAACTAAATTTTTGGTTTATATAAGTACATCTTTTTATACCTTGTTCTTTTTTTAGATACCTTACTATATTTCCCTAAAACTAATATTTCCAAAGAAAGATCAACCAAGGTTTTTAACAAAAGATAACGCTGCACCTTATTGCCCCGTAACAGAAAATACTAAAGCTTGGAATATGCATTGATTTGAATGCGTTAGTAACTGTCTACACCGGGTGGCAACGTATGGACCACCATCCTTAATTAAATATATAAATCATATTTTTTAGCTGATATCAGCTGTAACCAAATAAATTACATCTTTATGTAACCATTTTAGTTACAACTAATATAGAAGTCAATTCTTTTTTCCGAAAACATTAAATTTCTACATTATAACGAAATCCTGTGTTAACTTGTAACAAAAAAAGAGGAGTCATCTCCTCTTAATAAATAAACACTATTTAATTTGTTTCTTATACTCATGGTTAACAAGTACATACCATTTTCCTGTATCAAATTTTTCTTTATTAATCACGTAAACTTTATTTTGTCTCTTTACCTCCCCTGGTTTTAATTCCTTAGTAATACTAGAGGTCTCACCTTTTTCAACATCATAACTACTAGCTGCCCACACATCACTTTGGTAAGCATTATCATTTTCATCCACTAAATCCACTGATGGTAAAACAGCTAATTTCATCGATTCGTTTGTGATGTTTTTCCCTTCTACTTCTACAACAATAAAGACATGTCCATTTTCAGGTTCTTGGAATCCTATACTTTCTTTACCAACCTTATCTCTTTCTACAACTCTTTTTACAGTTACATCAAATTTAGGTGTATGAAAATCCTTGTTTACAGCATACTCTTTTTCTTTTACTTTTGATTTCTCTTTTGTTTGTTCTATATTTTTCTGCTTTGCATTCTCTTTCGTTTTCGTCTCATCAGTTGTTTGCACTTTCTTTTCTTCTTGTTTAGAATTGGTTTCTTTAGATTCTGAAGAAGTTTTGTCGGATGCATTGCCGCAACCAGATAAATTGAATACTAAAGCGCCACCTAAAATACATGTAGTAAATTTTTTCAACATCTCTTTTTATCCCCCAATAACACGATATATAAATTCCTTACTTATCATAGCAAAAAATACAATCTTAAATTGTTGCATCTTGTCGAGTAATTAAGAATAATCATTTGTTTTTACATAAAATAAGGAGACCACGAATAGTTAACCTCATAAAATGAGTTAAAAAACTAGTAGACTATAGAAAATGCCTCTAAAATGATTGTTATATATGATCGAAAATGTAGAATGAAATTAAAGTCAAAAAAAACATTTAGGAGGTTATCATGACATTTGATGAATTGAAAAAAACCAAACCAACAACCTCATGGGTTGAGTATGATGAAGATGGGGAATTTTTCACCGAAGAAAATATAAGTGCAACAAATACGGTTCTTGACACTTACATTAACAATTTGCAGCAATTAGGGGAGAACCCAACCGAAGTCGAAGTAATGCAAGTTGTTAAAGAGGTAGTTATTAAAATAAATGAACTAAATATCGAGCATGACCATTTTATCGAAACAATGGAAAGAGAAGATCTCTATGAATTTATCGATGCAGCTGCACGAATAGCTGGCTTAGAATCCGAAGAAGATATAACAGAAGAATGGCGGGAATGGTAAAAAAGCTGCATACTTGGTGTCTAAATTTACTCCTTCATAAAACTTTGTCCCTTATTCTCCAATTGGGAAATAAGGGACAAACAAAGATAATCAAATACTGATATATATTAAAATCTCCACTCATTTCCCATTACTTTAAAATACAGTTTTTCAAATCCACTAAAGTACTTACTATAAATACTTAACATTTCAATATATGTATGAATAACTTCACTTAAATCAAAATGAACACCATCTTTAGCTAAGTCATAACTATCGTCTAGACTATACAATTCAAAGTATTCCGCCTCCCAATGCACCCCCCTGTTGACTAAAAGTCTAGTGGTGCATTTAATTGATTCTTCAATCGTCAGTTCATGTTTTTTTAGTTTTTCATGAATGACGGAAAGAGTTAATTTAACAGTGTATTCTTCATCAACCGTGCTACTAAACTCAAATAACTTCTCTTCCATATCATCTATCTTTGCTTTAGACATTAAGGATATCTCAATTAATTCATATGGCGGACTGTCACTTGCTTCAATCAATTTATCACACCATTGAATTACTTCAGCTTTACTCCACAACCCACAGCAAAGCCCTAAACCATAAATACGAGTTAATTTCCGAACTAAATCCAAAGTTTCTCACCTGCATTTTTATTTAATTTTAACAGAATATATGATACATCACATTTGAGATGCATACAGGCATTATAAACAAAAAAAGACCACCAAAAGGCAGTCTCCCTCAAAACTCAATCCTATTCCCCACCCCACTCTCCACCGCCCTCTCATACAAATACTTCGCAACAATGATATCCACTACCGCCAAACCAACCGATTTAAAAACAGTAATCTCTTCATCATTTTCACGCCCAGCTCTTTTACCGCTTATAATTTGACCAAGTTCGGCATGGATATCGCTTGCTTTGAATAAACCTTCTTGTATCGGAACTTGAAGGTCACCTGTTTCTTCTAGTGCTGCTTCTTTTGATTCGACTACTACTTTGTTAGCACCCGCGATAGCGTGAGATGGTAGTTCTTGCATGTTCGGTTTGAATGAGCCGACGGCGTTTACGTGGACGCCTTTTTGTAGTTTTTCTGAGAAGACTGGTGTGGATGCGTTCGTAGTTGTGACAATGATGTCTGCTTCGCTTATTGCTTCATTTGCATTTGTGTGAACATATGCAGGTTTATTGAATCTCTCTTGTATATGTTGCGCAAATGCATACGCTTTTTCTTCTGTTCGATTGTATAAAATGACTTTTTCAATATCTCTAACCGCACATACAGCTTCAGCAATCCCCTTTGCCTGTTCACCGGTCCCAATAATACATAAAGTTTTTGCGTTATGACGAGCTAAATGTTTCGTCGCTACTCCTGATAGAGCCCCTGTTCGAATCATCGTTAAGTAGGATCCTTCTAAAAGTGCGAGCGGTTCTCCCGTTTGAAAGTCTGATAGCATCACAATCCCGTTTATCGTTTTCTTTCCTATCTTTTTGTTCTCGGGGACTACTGTTACTACTTTTAAGCCAAGTGCCTCAAGTCCTTCCGCTACCGAAGGCATAATTAATGCCGTATTTTTCTCGTTCGCAAATGGTAATGAGCCGCGTATTGGTGTGATCGTCCTTTCTGCGGAAAATTCTTTTAAAGCAAGCGCCGCGTATTCAATGACTTCGTTCATATTTACTAAGTTTCTTTGTTCGTTCGCGCTTATGACTAGCATATCTTTCCACCTCCTCCTCTTATCCTAACAAAAATCCCCGATTCAAATCATCTCTCGGGTCTATAACGAACTGATGAAATCCTGTAATAAACGCCTGCCCCGTTACTTTCGGAACGACAGCTTCATATGTATCTATCGCTGTTACCGACAATACTTCTCCCTCGAATTTCCCATCAGTAATGCATTCGTGGACGAAAAGTTCTCCCTTTTGTAAAGCATCTTTTTCAAAAAGAGTTGCAATTCTTGCAGAAGTTCCTGTGCCACAAGGGGAACGATCTACTTGTCCATCAGCGAAAATCGTTACATTTCGTAAAGTTGCGTCTTCTCCTTTCGGTTCATCTGAGAAAATAACGCCGTATATTCCTTTTAACCCTTCTTCAAGTGGATGCTTTACTTCCATTTGGCTCTCAATATAGTGCTTAATTTTACCGCCCCACGTTTGAATAGCAGATAAGTCTTTGAAATCGACTTTCAAACCAAATTCTTTACTATCTACTACCGCATAAAAAGCCCCGCCAAATGCGATATCTACTTGAAACTCATAGTTATCTATTTTAATAGGAACGTCTTTTTTGTATACAAATGAAGGAACGTTTTCAAATGATACGGACTCTACTTCGCTCCCGTTATATGTTGCGTATGCAATCACTTCCCCAGCAGGGCTATCAATAATGAACTTTTGTTTCTCACCTGTCACTTCAAACATACCTGTTTCAATTCCGACTGTAATAACAGCGATAATACCATGACCGCACATCGTACTCCAGCCTTCATTGTGCATAAATAATACACCAAAATCAGCGTGAGCACTTGCCGGCGGAGTAATGATACAACCGTACATACCGTGATGTCCTCTCGGTTCATACATAAGAATTTCGCGAAGATGATCCAAATGTTCCATGCAGTATGCGCGTCTTTCTAGCTGCGTTTCTCCTTTTATTTCTGGCACGCCACCTGTAATAATTCGAAGCGGCTCCCCAGCTACGTGAGCATCAATTGTCGTGTACACTTTACTAACCTTCATTTCTATCTCTCCCCTATATGTTAATACTATTTTCATTGCAAATATCATGCCAACGCATAGGGTATAAATTTGTATACATTGTGTAAAAAAGCATACACTACTGTCTATTTTTTTATACAGTAGACAGTGAGTGACTCTTAGTCCGCACAAAACAAAAAAGCCATAACGTCACTACTTGAGCAAAGTTATGGTTCCTTTTTAAATTATTTTGCTGGATTGGAGCCAAAATCAAATTTATATTTCACTCGGAAATTTTTCCCACTCACTTAAATGCATGACATCTTGTTTTACGTTTTTCTTTTCAGGAAGTAAACATAGAAATTCTAAAGAATTACCGTCAGGATCATAAAAATAAAGATTTGCAGTAGGTGTCCACGTCTGGACCATAGGCTCAGACGGTTCAAGACCGAAAGCGGCCCTTGGGTTTATTCCTTTATTAAGAAGCCATTCCCTTGCATGAATGATTTCTTCATAGTTAACCTTGAATGCAAAGTGACTTTTATGGAATTCCTCTTCTGATACCTCCCAAATGCCCAGCATTTGTTCCTTCTTATTATCTTTATCAAACCAAAAGAATGCTACACGGCGTTCTTCAATTGTGCGAGCATGAAATAACCCTAGTTTCGTATAAAACTCTTTTGCTACTTCTAAATTTCTTGTTTTAACATGTGTTTCATATAAAGTACCTGGAAACAAAACATATTCCCCCTTTATACTTTTAGAAATTCTTACTATAAAGCCTATTTTAATAAACTAGAAATAGAAGTAATATCATATTCTCCTTACATGTTTTTCAATTTTGTAGCCCTAATACTGAATAAAAAAGAAAATTCTCTCCCCCCGCCACATATACTGTTCAAAAGCAAAAAGGAAGTGATCCAATGTATTACGGAACGAAAGGCTGGTACGTAGCTGAATTAAAAAAATTAGGCGTGCGCTATCTTGAAGGACGAAAACTAGAAAGTTACCGCGGGCACGTTTTACGCAATTTATTACTTGCACAACAAGAGAAATTAAAAGAACAGTAATATACTAATGTAACGATATCCGCGATTCGACATAGGATATCGACTTACCGACAAATCCCCCTAATTCATCTATCTACACTACCAACCAATCACACATCAATATCAAACAAAAAAGGTCACCCAAACGGGTGACCTTCCTTTCTTATTTACAAACAAGAATTTGTCTAGTAAATGATCCTTTTCTTGTAATACAGCGATCTGCAATTTCAAATCCTGCTTCATGAATCATGTCGTCCATCGTTTCCATCGTGACAACGACTACCTTTTTAGCGATGCGGCGCGCACTTGAAAGAATGGAGAACTGGTCTTCTGGTGTTGCATGCGTAAATAAGTCGTACGGCATATCGATAATGGCAACGTCGTAGTTCTCAGTAATTTCCTCAATTGGACCTATTGTTACTGTCCCTTCAAATCCGAAATGTGCGATGTTTTTTCTCGTTCCAAGAACTACCAGTGGATTAATATCTCTACCAACGATGTTAATCCCCATAGAAAGTGCTTCTACTACTACTGTTCCAATACCGCAGCACGGGTCAATTGCTCGTACTCCCTCTGGATTTGGTACAGCAATATTAGCAACTGATCTCGCAACACGTGTGCTAAGAGATGTCGAGTAACTATGCGGTTTTTTTATGTGATGATACCAAACTGGCTCACTTTCTACATAGTGTCCGAAGTACCAGCGTCCTCCAAGAGGAACAATCCCGAATACACGCTCTGGATTACGAACATCCGCCTCTCCTTCAATATGCATACCGAGGTCGCGTTCAATGAGACGTCTTTCCCCATATTCAATTTTATTTTCTTTCCCAAGGTCATTGATTTTAACGAAGATAACTTTAAATGACGCCCCCGCCAAATCAATTTGTTCCACTTGTTTTAGAATACTTTCTAAGTCGTCTCCTTCATACATAACCTCAACGCGCTCTTTTATAAACGCACTTCTACTCGGTTCAATTTTGACATCACTTTTCAAAATATTAACGTGAGACTCCATTCCAAAGAACGAGCGCATTTCCAAGTAACATAAAGCACGCTCCTCCTCGCGAAATGCATACGTATATATACATGCAGGTGTTTTACTATGATTATTCAATCTATGATCATCCTCTATCGTTTAAAATTGTTATGATTACAATTGCTACAATACTTTTCGTACAAAATTAAATGATATCACATGCCGGAAATAAAGAGAAACGTTAATAAATAAAAGAGACTGCCATTGGCAATCTCTTTTTATTTATTAACGGAAAGAAGATACGCTATTACCCTTTGCTTCGTAATAATCTAAAATACCTTGATAAATCGCTTCCGCTGCATCTTGTCTCTGTTTTGGTGTAGCAATTTTATCTGCATCACTTTTATTATCTACAAATGCTAATTCTGTTAATACAGCTGGCATTGTATTTTCTCTAGTTACGTATAAGTCCTGATGTCTTATACCACGATCTTTTGTTCCAAGTGCTGCTACAAGACGGTCTTGAATTTTTTGTGCTAATAACTTACTGTCTTCTACATGCGGATTCGTTACTTTTGCTCTTGCTGACTGATAATATAATGTTTCTGTACCTTGTCCATTTTTCTTTTCAGAACCATTAGCATGGATACTTACAAAAATATCTCCATTATGTTCCTGTGCAAACTCTACTCGTTTTTTCAATGAATCTGTTGAGTCTACTCCTGGACGTGTATTATCTGTACGAGTGAACATAACAGTAAATGGTGCCTTTTGCTCAAATATTTTCTTTAATCGTAATGATACATCTAATACAGTTTCACTTTCTTTCTCATAATAACCAGGATTACCCGAGTCAATTCCACCGTGACCTGGATCAATAATAATTGCTTTACCTTCTAAGAAGTTCTCTTGTTTTACTGGGTTTAATTGATTTTTATCAACCCATTGGAAGCCAGCGCCTACGCGAATACGAATCCAGCTGCCACTCTCTTCCATGATCGTTACTGTTTGTGCATTATATGTACCTAGCACTTTAGAACTATGTGAAGCTGTTTCATATGCAGTAAAGTCTTGGTTAATTGTTTCTGTTTTTTCTTGTAGAGGTGTCCACTTCTCACCTTTACTTGTTACAATTTTCAACCAGCCGTCTGCTCTTTGCTCTTTCACTTCAACCATTTGTGGCTTATGCTGAACGTCAGTAATACCAGATGATAATGATGGTTGATGATATGTAATAAAGTTTCTGTTCATATACATTCTTTTTGATGTATTTGTTTTATTTTCATCAGCCTTCGCAATGAACTGAGCTGCTTCTGCACGAGTTACAGTTCCTTCAGGATTCCAGCCATTTCCCGTACCATTGGAAATCTCTAAGGCTACTAAAATATTAGCTTGTTTCTTACCCCAATGAGGTTCCAAATCTTTAAACTGTGTTGGAAGTTCTCCAATAATTTTCTTATCTAATGAGTACGCTTGTACTAACATAGATGCCATAGATGCACGGTTCATTTTATCGAATGGATTAAATTTACCAGTACCATCTCCATTAATTACACCTGCTTTTTCCACTGCAGCAATGTACGGTGCTGCCCAATGGCTTTGTGCGTCTTTAAAAGATGGTTTTGCTTTTGGATCAATTGGTAAACCAAGAACGACTGCTATGATTTTTGCAGCTGATCCTCTATCTACTGCTTCAGATGGAGAAAACGTTCCATCTGGCTTTCCATCAAGCGCTTTTTTTTCTACTAAATAATTAACTGATTCTTGCGCCCATGTAGGAACATCCGAAAACTTCTTCGCTGCTGCGAAACTACTTACTGGAGACGATAATAAACTTGCGGCTAAAATACCTGCCGCGACTGCACGATACTTCATAAAAAATAATACTCCTCTCAACAATCACCTTTTAATAACGCGTAATCTTAATATATAAATTTCGATAAATCCGAACAAAAAAAATTAATGCGCCTCTATCATTTTATAATACTCGAATTATGTAGTAAACCTACTTTCTTAATATTGTAAAATAAAATACAATTAATTTACTTTTTGTTGAATAAAATCGATTTCTCTGCAAACAAAAATAGGCTACCTCTGGCAGCCTATTTCTTTTCTTATTCCGCAATCATCTCTGATAATACATATGAATAAACAAGTGCTTCTGTATGTGCAATCGAACTTTCATGTGTACGCTCAAACGCATGAGAAGAATCAATACCCGCTCCAATTAATGCATGTTTCACATCAAATCCAGCGTGAATCGCAGCCGATGCATCCGATCCATAGTACGGATAAATATCTACTTTATATTCAATATTGTTCGTTTTCGCAAGCTCTACTAAATGTTTACGCAGTGCATAATGATACGGACCACTAGAATCTTTTGCACAAATAGATACAGTATACTCGTCAGATGCTTGTCCATCTCCTAACGCTCCCATATCAACTGCTAAATATTCAACCGTTTCTTCTGGAATGTTAGAGTTACCACCGTATCCAATCTCTTCATTATTAGAAATTAAGAAATGAGTTGTATATGGTAATGTTATGTTTTCATCTTGTAATCTCTTAATTAACTTTAATAGAATCGCAACACTTACTTTGTCATCTAAATGACGTGATTTTATGTATCCACTCTCTGTAATTTGAACGCGCGGATCGAATGAAACGAAATCTCCTACTTCAATTCCTAATTCGCGTACTTCATCAGCTGAAAACACACGCTCATCAATACGAACCTCAATATTTTTCTCGTCGCGTTTCGCTTCACCTGCATCTTTATATACATGCACAGATGTTTGATGCATTAAAATCGTTCCTGTATACGTCTTACCGCTTGATGTTTCAATTTCGCAATATTCTCCTTCTACAGAGTTCCAGCGAAATCCGCCAATCATAGAAAGACTCAGACGACCGTCAGGCTTAATTTCTTTCACCATCGCACCTAACGTATCAACGTGTGCCGTTAATAAACGGTGCTGTGCATCATTTTTCCCTTTTACCGTTAAAATGAGAGCGCCTTTATTGTTACGCTTCGTTTCTACATTCCACTCACTTACATAGTTTTCAATAAAACGAATGATTTTTTCTGTATTTCCAGATGGACTTGGAATAGAGACAAGCTCCTTAATAAGTTCCATCGTTTCTTTCGCATGATGTGCCATTGTCGTTCCCTCCTCATTTTCTCTATTATTTAGTATACCGAATTTACTATAAATCCTCTACTCATATAGCTTAATTTTCTAAATTGCGGTAAAATTCTTTTTAGTATACAAAAGGAGTTATAAAATATGAATATATCAAAAAAATATATACACATTGCACTCATTTGGTTTTTAGCATCATTATTTTGTTTACAAGTTTCTTATGCAGTTCACACTACTACTTCTATTACAATTGGCTGGGTATTAATAGTTATCTTCTTCATTATTAGTTTAATTGCAACAAAAAAGCATAGCGTTACTCACTAACGCTATGCTTTCCCTACGAAACTATTCTTCTGAAACATCCAACAAATAAATGCCTCTTTCAAATCCACCGCGCTCTATTTCTTTTTTCTTACGAAGACGTTCTATATCTTCAATTGTTGCACCTTCTGCACGCGCTAATGAAATGATCACTTCCAGTGCATCCGCAAGAGAATCTAGCGCATGTTCACGTTCTTTCATAGAAGCGAATTCACGAATTTCTTCCGTTCCAATTTTCGCTAAAGCTTGTATGTATGCTTGTCCTGTTAATTTTTGTGCTGTATATGTTTTTCCAGACCTTAAAATCTTCTCTGGAACACGATCTCTTACTAACTTGTTATATGCTGACATCATTCAACCTCCTATATTTAATAACATCCGAGCTCTGCTTTATAGAAAAACCATTTTTTCTTCACGCACGCACTAAGCATATCAATTCCTGATCCATGTGCCCTTACGTGTGGAAAGAAATAGTGCTCTAATTCTTCTTCCTTACCATATAAAGTTTGGTACTCAGCTGGAATTGCTTCTTTTTTCACATCGTTTTCTTTCGTCACCTCGCCAGAAAACGCAACGCTTGGATGTCCTTCAAAAAACAAAGCAGTTCGCACCGCCATAGATGGTGTACTATGCAAAGCATAATATGCTATTACAATCATGCCGATAACACCGATAATTTTCTTCATATATTACTCCTAAAAAAAAGTGCTAACACAATTATACTAAAATGTGTTAGCACTTTCTCCCCTTTACCTTAAATTAACCGGCAGTAAAACTACCATTAATTCAAATTTCACTTTATTCCCCTTTAAATGCAGGCAAACGTTTTTCTAAAAATGCAGCAATGCCTTCTTTATGATCCGCTGTTTGTCTCATCGCATATTGGCCGCGCTTTTCAAGTTGCAGCGTTTGTTCTAAATTGGAGCGATTTACTTCACATAAAATTTGCTTCGTTTGAATCATCGCTTTAATCGGCTTTTGTGACCATTCACTAATTTTTTGCTTCACAGCCGTTTGGAAATCCTCGCCGATTACTTCATCAATTAAACCGATATCAAGCGCTTCTGTTGCTGATAATTTCTTTCCTTCCCAAATAATTTGCTTCGTCATATTTTCACCGACGCGCTTTTGAAGGAAGAAATGGCCGCCACCATCTGGAATTAAAGCGATTCCAATAAAGTTCATTGCAATAACGGATGATATATCTGCCATCACATAGTCAGCTGTTAACGCAATACTTAACCCAAGACCAGCAGTTGGTCCATGAATAGCACTAATAACAAGCTTCGGCATCGTATATAAAGCCACAACAACTTCAGAAATGGTATTCATAATGCCATCAAACTTGCTTTCATCATTACTTGAAAGCATCGATTTAATATCTCCACCCGCAGAAAAACCACGGCCGTTTCCGCATAACACAACAATGTGTGCAGAACTCTCCGCTACTTCTTTCAATTTTTGTAATAACTCTTTTAACGTTGGCTCATCTAATGCATTTAACACCTCTGGGCGATTGACCATAACCGTTGCAACGTGCCCTTCATATTTCACAACGACAGATTCTGTTTTACTTGTTACTTCCATTATATATACCCCTCTTTTCTACATAAAGATTATACTTATATAATTATAGAAAGGTGGTGAAAAACCCTTCTTTTTTCTCAATTTTCTGTCTAATAATCTCGTAATTTGTATATGACCTCGTATAAAACATACAATTCCGTTGAAAAATATAGAAATTAAAGTCGGTTTATCACCTTTCTTCATCTATTTACCATTACAATGAAATGGTGTATTCTTAAGTCTGATATAAAAATTAAATATAGAAATTCATTCTCCTTCCTATTTATATAGAGGTTCTGAAATAAAGGAATGAAGAAATGGAGGAACATATGGTTACTAAGTTCAAACAGACGGATAACTACTTCCCGCATTTCCTACTGCTATTCATTGTGTTTCAACCAATTTTAGATTTATTAACGTCTTTTTCAATCTATGTATTACACATGAGCGCAACAGTCGGAATCGTAGTCCGTTTCGCCTTTATGCTTCTTGCATTAGGTTATCTACTTCTTCATCATAAACAACAAGGCGCGAAAAAGTATATTCTTTATTTATGTCTATTTGGCATCGTACTCGCAATCGGTCTTGTGAATAATTTAATGGTAAAATCTCCAGTTTCATTTGGAGAAGAAGTGAAATTTATTTTGAAAAGTATATATCCAATTGTACTACTGTTTGGATATATTATCGCACTAAAAGAATTAAAAAATAACGAATATGCGTTTCATAAAATCATTACGTATTTCTTATATGCAACGTTAATTTTAAGTATTTCAATCATCGCGGCTATGGCAACTAGTACAGATTTCCCAAGCTATCCGAACTCAAAAATCGGTTCAAGAGGATGGTTCTTTGCTGGAAATGATTTAAGTTCCATTTTCGCAATTATGTTCCCAATCGTTGTCTTATACTCAGTTCATAAAACAACTTCTTTCTCAAAAGCGTATTACTGGATTCCAACTGTACTTGCGATGTATGCAAGCATTATGATTGGAACGAAAGTAGGCTATGGTGCCATCGTTATTACACTTGGTATCGCCCTTTTCTTCTTATTCATTGAATATATGATACATCGTAAAAAAGAAGGAAAAGGATTCACATATCTTGTAAATACGGTTGTTGCTGCTGTCGTATTAGGAGGGTTACTCGTACTTACACCACAAACTCCTATCGCAAAAAACATGACCATCCATTTACAAATATATGAATACAAAAAATCAGTACAAGAAGAAAAAGACCGAAAAGAAGGAAAAGTAGTTACAGAAGAAGAACATAAGCAAGGCGAACTAACAGACTCTGAAATGAAAAGTTTAATTTACAGTGATCGCGACAAGTTTTTAAAAGTATATAAACAATACTATAAAGAAGCACCACTATCTCAAAAACTATTTGGAATGGGGTACGCTGGTAACTATACGACGAAAATGAAGTTAGTCGAAATGGATTTCCACGACCTATTCTTCGCATTCGGAATTGTCGGCTTCCTTATGTACTTACTGCCTCTTCTTTATTTCGGTATAAAAATATTCATTCGCTTGATCACAAACTTCAAGAAACTATTTAGCGTAAAACATATGCTACTAGCTAGCACACTCGTCTTATCGCTCGGTATCGGTTTTATGTCTGGACACGTATTAACAGCACCAGCCGTTAGCATTTTCTTTGTTGTGATACTCGCTTACTTAATTGTTGATTTAGAAATAGAATAAAAGAAGCAGCATCCAGGTGGATGCTGCTTCTTTCTATTCCAACCCTTTACCGCCTCTAGCATTCAAAGTGCTAATTCTTTCTGCTACAGTAATGGAATAATTATTTTAATCAAATTATTAACATGCTAAAATATTAAAGGCATCATTATATAAAAGAATATATAATAGATATGTCGGTTTTTTTTTCACGAAATGTATTTAGAAAAAGTGAGGAGAGTCATTTGGTATTTAGTAGTTCGATTTTCTTATTTATCTTTTTACCTCTCGTATTATTTCTCTATTTTATAGTGCGTGCCGAGCTACGTAATTTCGTATTACTTGCATTTAGTTTAATTTTCTATGCATGGGGCGAACCGCGTTTCGTTCTTTTAATGCTCTTTTCCATCGTATTAAACTACTGCTTTGGCCTACTCGTGCATCATTATGATAAACGAAAAAATATGAAAGTCACATTTTTAATTATGGCTGTGGTCGGGAATATACTATTACTTTCTTATTTTAAGTATATTTCATTTTTCACAGACATTTTAAACAACGTATTGCACTTATCTATTCATGTGGAACCTATTCCACTACCAATTGGAATTTCATTTTATACATTCCAAGCGATGTCTTATGTCATCGATATATACCGTAAAGATGGGGATGTTCAAAAAAATCCACTTAACTTAGCGCTATATATATCTATTTTCCCTCAGCTTATTGCCGGACCAATTGTCCGTTACAATATCGTCGCTGAGCAAATTAAAACGCGCATCCATTCTTTTGAACGATTCACAGAAGGGATTCAAATTTTCGTTCTCGGACTAGCAAAAAAAATGTTAATCGCCAATCAAGTCGGATTCGTCGCTGATAAGATTTTCGCCTTACCACCATCTGAAATGAGTACTGGAACGGCATGGATCGGCATTATCGCCTACACTCTGCAAATTTATTTCGATTTCTCAGGATACTCTGATATGGCAATTGGACTTGGAAAAATGTTCGGATTCGATTTCCCGAAAAACTTCAACTACCCATACATCTCTAAATCTATTTCAGAATTTTGGAGAAGATGGCATATTACACTTGGTTCTTGGTTCCGCGATTACATATATATCCCGCTCGGCGGAAACCGCGTTTCAAAACTAGCGAATTATCGTAACCTCTTCATCGTATGGGGATTAACTGGTTTATGGCACGGGGCGAGTTGGACATTTATCGTCTGGGGCTTATATTATGGCTTTATTATTTCAATTGAAAAAGCCGGATTCGAAAAAATATTAAACAAACTATGGAAACCGCTGCAACATGCATACGTATTACTAATCGTTATGATTGGCTGGGTCTTCTTCCGAGCTGACAACTTCGCTTACTCATTCCAATATTTAAAAGCGATGTTCGGAATAGGGGGACAATCTTTCATCGATGACAATACAATGTTATACGTACATGAATACATTATCGTATTTCTCATTGCCTTTATCGCAGCGACACCAATTTTAAAACGAATGAAAAACATACTAGAACTTGCACCAAAAACGTATATGTTCACGATGCAGATTGTACGTCCTATATTACTACTAACATTATTTATGATTTCGGTTATGTACTTGATTAACTCAACATATAATCCATTTATTTATTTCAGGTTTTAACTGATGTAGGAAGGAAAAGTTATTATGAAAAAATTGGGGAACCTCATCCTGTTTATTGGTTTTCTCACCATTATCTTTTCATTTGGCATATTATCGTTACTCAAACCAGACCGAGCCATTTCACCAGTTGAAAATCGGCCGCTCGCTCAAAAACCTGCACTGACGAAAGAAGCTCTCCTAACTGGTAGCTTCTTTAAAGATTTTGAAACATACACAAATGATCAATTAATCGGACGAGATGAGCTTATTAAAAACTATACGATCGCTCAAATTAATATGGGCAAATCTCTCATTAACGACATTATTTTAACTGATGATAAATGGCTCCTTAAAAACCCGGCTTGGACGAAGAAATATAATGAAATTGATCAATCCATGCCTGCTATAAATGATTTATCTCAGTTTTTAAAAGAACAAAACGTTGAGTTTTATTTTGCTTTACCACCGTCAAAAACGAATGCATTATCATTTAAATTACCTTCTCATATTCACACATATGCACAGGAAAATTTAAATTACTTTCTAAAAAAACTTCCAGCTGACGTAAAGCCAATAAAACTGATGGAGCACTATAAACAGAACTATACGAACGAAGAAATACAGGACATGTATTTCAAAACAGATCATCATTGGAATATGGACGGTGCCTTCTTAGGCTACCAATATATAATGAACACAATCGGGCAACAATCTTCTATATATAAAGGAAAAGAAATAAAAAAAGAAGACTACACTCGTACATGTGCGCAAAATAAATATTTAGTCGGAAGCTTCAACAACCAACTATACCAACTCATCGATGCAACTGGTGAAAAATTGTGCTACTACACACCGAAAGGCGGTTTCAGCTTCACAAGCGTTACCGCAAAAGATGTGAAAGGTACTGTTCATCAAAACTTAGATGACATATACGGCGTAGAAAAACAAAAAGATACAACTTCCTACGCAGGTTATTACACGGACGACTATCCAGAAATCGTCATCGAAAATAACAATGCACCAAATGACGTACGCGCCTTAGTCCTAAAAGACTCATTCGCAAACGCAATCGTGCCACACTTAGCACAAAGCTTTAAACATACATCCATCCTCGACCTGCGTCACTATCACGAAAAAGATGTATATCAATACATTAAAGACAATAATATTAACATGGTATTGTTCGTGTATAGTGATTCGAATTTGAGTGGGGATATGTTTAAGTTTAAGAAATAAAAGAAGCCTCTTGTAAAAATTACAAGAGGCTTCTTTTCCATATTTACGAAAAAAAATCAGCGGGGATAAATCCCCACTGATTTTTCATTTTATCTATAATCAACTTATAGATTTGGGTTGTTAAGCACGTTCACGTGTACAGCTTGTGAACCGATTTCGCTTGTTAGAACATCTTTCTCACCTAATACTTTGAATACTAATGTACCTTTGTCAGTGTACTTAGTAGTTAAAGTATCGTAAATGTCTGACTTGAAGTTTGGAAGTACAGAATCACTTGTTTGAGATACCGTTACATGACCAAGCTCTTGATCGAAGATATCGAAGTGAGCATTGCCATTTGTATCAAGGTAAAGTTTACCTTGGTTGTCACCAGATTTTACAACACGTACTTTATGTTGTGTTTCTTTCGTTAAGTTAATACCTTTTACGATATCATCAAGATTACTTCCTTCAAGCTCTAATACAGTACCGATGTTAATTTTCTTCTCAACGAAGTTTTCTGTTTTAACTGGTTTGAAGTTTACAGATTTAATAGCGATTTTCTCTTGAACAATTTCAACTGTCGCTTTACCAGCAGTTGCACCATTTTTCGTTAAGTGGATATCCACTTTACCTGGAGTTTTACCTGTAACAACAACTTTATTTCCAACAATTTTAGCTTCAGCTACAGCTGGATTTTTAGATTCAACTACATAACCTTCTAAGTTTTCAGGATCAGAGTATACGCGATCTGAAGTGTACTTAGATAATTGATATGCAACTGTGTTAGAAACATTTAGGTCAAGTTTTGTATCAGGTGATTGGCCGTATTGACCTACTTTAGATACAAGTTCGAAGTTTTTGAATGCAACGTTACCTTCTGTTACGTTCACATATAATGAACCTAAAGTAGCGCCATTACTGTTTTGGAAGTGAACTGTACCTTCTCCAACTTCGTTACCTGTAACACCAATTGTTTTCGTACCAACTGAACCAGCTTCAGTTGTAGTTACTTCTAATCCACCTTCTGCAACTACACCAGTTTTCGGAAGAACTTCTTTAATTGCAGCTTCGTTAGCACCAAATGGATCGCCGTATTGGTCAGTTGTTACGAATGTAACCGGTAATGTTTTATTTTGAACAACTTGTAATTTGTCTGGGTTAGCTTTTACTGATTTTAAAGTACGAGAATCAGTCGTTACTTTAAATTTAACATCTTTCGTAACGTCGCCTACTTTAATAGTAAGTGTAGCTTCACCAGCAGCTTCAGCTGTAATATAGTTGTTTACTACAGAAATAATACCGTGGTTTGAAGATTTAATGCTGATTGAGTTTGGATCAACAACTTTATCTTCTCCAGCAATTGTAGCAACTACGTTATGAATTTGTGCTTTTTCACCAACAACTAAGTTTTGGCTGTTTAGCTTGAAGTCTTTTCCAGTAAGTTTATTACCGTATACTACACCGTTTTTATCTGCATCTACCGCAAATACAGTGTTTTTAATTGCAGAAGCTGGTGTATCAAGGTTTTTCACTGTAATAATACCAGTGTTAGAAACTGTTAAACCACCGCGTTTTGTAACTTGTACTTCTACTTTATAGTCACCGTGTGAAAGACCAACACCAAGTTTACCTGTAGAAGAAGTAGAGTTTCCACCCTCAAAAATGTTTGCTGGTGAACCGTCTAAGTTATTTGCTACAAATTTGACGTCATGGTTTGCTAAGTTTAAGTACTCAACATCAGCATTACCTTTTTCTTCGTTTAATTTGAAGACAACTGCTTGGCCAGCACGGTCATCATCAAATGTAAGTTTTTCTACTGCTAATTTTTTCACTTCGTATACGAATTTCGTTACGAATGATTGATTTTTCACTTTTACAGTAAGATCTTTATTTGGAGCTACTTTACCACCAAGTGTTACAACTGCAGAAGTACCGTCAGCACTTGCTTCGATCGCAACAGCTTTGTCTCCTTCAAGAGTTACATCATCAGCAGCAAGCTTATCTAAACCAGTACCTGTTAATGTTAATTTCGTTGGTTCAGAAATTTTCACATCAGTTACATATGCTTGCGCATTATCTTTTTTGCCATATTTTTTATCTGCTACTGCGATAAATTTAGCTGCTTCTGCACGAGATACAGATTTATTTGGCTCCCATTTGTTTCCGCCTGTTCCTTCAGAAAGTCCAAGATTGATTAGGATGTTTGCTTTTTCTTCACCCCAATGATCTAATAAATCTTCAAATTTTGTAACTAACTCGCCGTTAACTTTATCTTTTAAGTTATAAGCACCTACTATCATAGAAGCGAAAGAAGCACGGTCAATCTTTTTATCTGGAGAGAAGTTTTCTTTACCATCACCTCTAACAACACCCGCTTTTTCAACAGCTGCAATGTATTTAGAAGCCCAATGATTTTTAGCATCTTTGAAAGATGGTTGTGCACCCTCTTCAACTTTTAAATCTAATGTAATTGCCATAATTTTCGCAGCAGAAGCACGATCAATTTCTTCAGCTGGAGCGTATGTACCATCTGGCTTACCTTCGATTGCACCTTTATCTACTAAGTAATTGATAGAATCTAATCCCCAATGACCAGCTGGAACATCTGGGAACGATTTACCTGCTGCTGCTACTGGAGATACAACACCTGCTACCATTGCTGCTGTCATTGTACCTGCGATTACTTTTTTGTAAGAGTTAGTCTTTGCCATTTTATAAATTTCCTCCTTCAGGAATATGCTACTAGTTTCATATCATATTAAATTTGAAACTAGCTAGTTAGAAAAACCATAAAACAATAAAAACACAAACAAAAATACTATAATGAAAAGTAGTTCACATAATAAAATGATATAAACCGCTAGATGTAAATATAAGGTTTAAATACCATTTTTTGAAACAAGTTCATCATACTATACAAAACTATTCGTTATCAAGAACTTTCTCAAAAGAAGATTCGACACATTCTGATAATTCAGTCTTTTTATTGTATTATTAATATATTAATAATACTCAAATATAGAAATGAACAAACTATTTTCCGATAAACCACTCTCACTGCGCTTCGTATATTTTTCATATCGAATACACAATTGGAATTATAGCATATATTTCTACTTCATCACTTAAATATTTTTTACAATAAATACAATTTTCAGACTACATTCGACTAAAATTATTGTATTTCGACATTTTCTTCTCCTTTTCGAATGTTTTTTTAACAAAAAAAGGTGTTAATTTACAAATAATTTACATATTAATGAGGTTTCCTTCTATTTTTGAAAACGTTTTCTATTTGTTTCTCAATAAAACCATTCCCTTCAATCTCAAATGTACATGAAATAAGATTAAAATAAAAAGCCTATGATACTCATAGACTATTGTCTATTTTCTCATAGGCTTTTATTAATCATTTCATGTATCAAATGATTTTAAATTAGTTTTTTGCTGCTTCTTTAATAGAAACATCTACTCGTACTGGCTTATCAAGCTCAACTTTTTGTGTTTGCTCACCTTTTTTAACAGTAAGTTCTTTTACAAAGATTGAAGTAGAACCTTTTGTACCAAACTTAGCAGTTTCTTCATTTACAACATTTGTATCTGCAGAAACGAATTTCACCTCAGTTACAGTTGCACCCGCAGTTGTTGCTGGAACACCATCAACTGATAAGATATTTAAAAGTGCATCTTTTAATTCGCTACCTTGAACAACCTCGTTAAGAGATGTGCTTGTGAAATCTACTGCTAATTTTTTAGCTGCAGGTGCTGTGTCAACAACTTTAAATGAATGAGTTGTGATTAGCTTACCATCTGCTACTACAGTTGCTTTATATGTTTCACCAGCTTTTGCTTCATTTCCTACAGTAATCGTGCCAGTAGTATTATTTACAGCTACTTGACCTGGAGTTGCATCTACTACTTTACCATCTTTATCTGTAGTAGTAACTGTAATTGTAGCTGCTTCTTTCTCTTTTAAAACTAAACCATTAGCATCTACTGGAAGAACAGAAACTACCATTTCATTCTTTTTGTTTTCTTCAGTAACATATTTATCCAATTCAGTTTCTAAGCCACGAACCTCAAATTTAGAGAATACGCCTGGAGCTTTTAATTCTAAAGCTAATGTAGATTTTACTTCTGTTTTACCAGATTTAGCTGTTAATTCTACAGTATATTTACCAGCTGCTTGACCATTTGCATTTAAAACTAACTCTTTATTAGCATGAGTTGCTTTTAATTTTTGATCTTGAACTGCTTTACCATCTTTATCAAGTACTTTCACTTCTACAGGAGCTGTAAACTCTTTGCCATATTGATCTAATACTGGAGCTTTTACAGCTAAGTCAGTTACATCATTTGTAGAAAGCACTAAATTAGTTTTTTCTAACTTAATCTCTTTTAATGCTTTTTGAGCGAAAGCTTCGATTTCAACTGTTTTTGAAACAAGCTCTTTACCATTTGCATCTTTAACAGTTACTTTTACTGGCGCTTTTCCTGCAGCTAGTACAGTCACTTTGCCAGTAGCTTTATCTACTACAGCTACCTCTGTATTTAATGACTCATATTCAGCTTTAACGTTTTTCACCAAGTTATTGAATTGGTCTTTTAATTCTACTTGAACAGAAACGTTGTCACCTTCATAAGCTTTATTGTTTTGTTTGAAGTCTTTAGAAGTGAAATCAGCTTTATCTGCTGCTACTGTCCAGTTAGAAATTGAAGCTACTGCAGTACCTTCAGCAGAAACTTTTACTTCTTTACTTTCAGCTACTACTTTACCGTCTTTTTTATATACAGCTTTTACAGTAGTTGAAGTACCTTTTGCTAAAGTGATTTCACCTTTTGCATTAATTTTTTCAGCAGCTGGAGTTACGAATTCAATACCTGTTGGTGAAACAACTTCAGTACCGTTTTCATCTGTAACTTTGTATTGTAATTTAGTTGCCACATCAGCTACAACTGTTTGATCAGCCATTTCGATTGTTTTTGCTTCTAAAGAACCTACAGTTACTTCTGCTTTACCAACTTTGTTTACATCTACAGTGTAAGTTTGTTTAGCTGCTAAGTTGCTATATAATTCAACTGTAGCAGATTTTTTATCATCTGATAATTTTACATCTTTAACTAATACTTTATCGTTGTTAGCTTTGTTAGCTACTTTAACGTCTTCTTTAGTTAATTTTTCAACAGCTTTGCTGAATTTAACTTCCACTTTTTGAGTTGTAACTGCTTTAGCAGATTCAACTGTTACTGCTTCTGTACCGAACTCTTTGTCAGTCTTAGCAATGAATTTAGCAGCTTCTGCACGAGTTACAGATTTATCTGGCTCCCAACCATTACCAGTACCATTAGTGATATCTAAAGCAACTAAGATGTTAGCAGCTTTTTCACCCCAGTGATCTTTTAAATCAGAGAATTTAGTTTCTAATTGTCCGCTTACTTTACCATCTAATTTGTATGCTTTTACGATCATTGTTGCCATAGAAGCACGATTAATTTGGTTGTTTGGATTAAACTTACCAGTTTCATCCCCTTGAATCACACCAGCTTTTTCAACAGCTGCGATATATTTAGCAGCCCATGAATCTTGAGCATCTTTGAAAGATGGTTTTGCACCCTCTTTAACGTCTAAACCTAATGTAATTGCCATAATTTTCGCTGCAGAAGCACGGTCAATTGCTTCAGTTGGAGCGAATGTTCCGTCTGGCTTACCTTCGATTGCTTTTTTTGCTACTAAATAATCAATGTACTCTGCACTCCAAGAACCAGGTTGAACGTCTGGGAATGATTTTCCTGCTGCTGCTACTGGAGAAACAACACCTGCTACCATTGCTGCTGTCATTGTACCAGCGATTACTTTTTTGTAAGAGTTAGTCTTTGCCATTTTATATATTTCCTCCTTAGGAATGTAATACTAGTTCCATAAGTTTTTAAATAGATATTCTATTTATTTTTGAAACTAGTAGATATAAATGTGGTTAACGTATTCTTTATACAGAATAATAGGATATCCTGTATTACGGAATCGTAAAGAAATCATACACCCTTTTCATCCAATTTAAAATCTCAAATTCGACAAAAAAGTGAATTTTCGAAATTCTGAACGATCATTTTTTCGACTTTTATTTTAAAACATTCAGATTATAAAATCAGAATATTTTAAACGAACAGAAAAACGCGTCAGAATTACATTTTTAACAATCTTCTTATAACCATTTACAACTATAACAGAAAAACGTTTCCAATTTCAATATTTAACTATGAAGATATTGCGACATTAATCGACAGCTTATTTTTATATAATTCGACACTTTTCTTACCTTCTCATTTTTCAAAATTACCAAACCTATTTTCTTATAATTTACCAAATAAAACACCAAATCCTAACATTCCCTATATGCGAATGTTAGGATTATTAAACATACATCTTATCTCTCAAACTTCTTTTTTTATGAGCATAAGTTTCAAATCACTCGTAAGATTCGACATTCTTCTACAAACGTTCCTTTTCTTTCGACATTTTCTTTTTTTCAAAAAATAAAAAAGAGGATGTCCTCTTAAATTAAGATTACATTCCTCTTTTTTCGAACTCTTTTGAATTCAAGTCACTTATGATGTAGCGAGACGCTGTTGAAATTTGTTCTCGCAATTCTTCTACTCTTTGTTCCAATGTTGCTTGTACATATTCTTTTTGTTCTAGTTGTTTCGTTGCCACGTTATACAAAGTTTCAGCCGTCCAGTCACCATCTACGTTTCCGATAATCGGCTGATTTACTTGTTGTAAAAATGAATCGATCTTTGGATCATATGAAATACCGACCATAGGAATATTAGCAACCGCTGATAATATAAGCGCATGAAGTCTCATACCTATTAGAAGCGAACATTCCGACAAAATTGAAATTTTCTCATGGATATCCAGCTTATACGGAAGCATATGAGCTTCTTCTCCCATTAAGTTAATAATATCGCGTGATGCATTTTGATCAAATGGTCCATGCATTGGTACGAATAAAATATGATATCCTTCACGCTTAAATTTTTTCAGCGTATCTGCTAGCTTCTTCATATAATCTTCTTTCGCGTCCCAATACCTCACACTAACTGCAATTACTTTCCCTTGAATCGAATGTTTTTGAAGCCACTCCGACTTCATTCCTTCTGGTTGACATGCCAATACTGGATCTGGAACTAGTTCGATCTCTTTCTTAATACCCATTTCTTTTAAATACAAAAATGAATCTTCATCACGAACTGATATATATGCCGCTTTTGATACTTGCCATTTCACTAATAAACGATTTTGTCTTTTCGTAATTGGACCAATTCCTTGCGCATAAATATAATACGGCTTCTTCAAAAAACGAGCAATCCGCATAATACCTGTATAGTACAAAATGCTTTTAATACTCGTTTTATCTTGAAGGAGACTTCCCCCTCCGCTAATTAAACCGTTACTTTTCTTTATTTCCTTATAAATTGCTCTTATATCCCAGCGATTTACTGCCTCTACACCGTACATTTTCCTTGTATAGTCGGGGTCATTCGAAAGTACAACAAGCTCAAGAGTAGGATCCTCTTCATGTAGCGCTTTAATAATTGATTGCAAAATTGCTTCGTCCCCAACATTATAAAAACCATAATATCCTGATAAAACTAACCGCACTCTTAATCTCCTCCAACATTTCGCAATCAACTTTTTGTCATTCAACAAATTGCTATCAACTCTTTAATAAGAAAAGTTGGATAACTTCAAATTGATTTCTTTCACAAACATATAAATAGCCCTACTCATTTATAGACAAATTTACTTACGTAAAAATGGAATTTGCTTTTTGGATATCCAGTTCAACTTTAATGCGCATATGCCATATATGAAAAAGGCCACACAAAATGCTAAACCACTATATATTACTGCAATAAGTCTAGAATCTGCCACATTTATTACAGTAGATGTGAAATATAATCCTATACCTACTATACTAGATACTCCAATTACAGCAAAAAATCTCCCCATGCGAATCGAATAAGCCAATTCTTTTCGAATGTATATATAATTTACGATACAAATCATGATATATATGATAAGTGTACTATAAGCCGCACCAGTTATGCCAAATTGACTTACGAGTACTATATTTAATATGACTTTTACAAAACTCGCTCCAACAACTATCCACGCCGCTTGCTTAGAACGGTTAATTCCTTGCAAAATTCCTATTGATAATACCATAATTGATGTGAAATACGAACTACCAATTAAAATAGCTAACATGCCGCTCCCTTTAGCATCTGTAAACAACCCAACATTTAACGGGACTGTAAGTGCCATGAGCCAGATTGTTATCGGCGTTGTTAAAACATGAGCAAGCTCATTTGTTCGTTCAATTGTGTGTTTTGCTAACGCTATATCTTTCTTTGTTAATGCAGCAGTTAACAACGGGATTAACGGAAATACCATCGCGCTTGCAAACACGACAATTAATTGTGTAAACGCAAAGCCACGACTATATATACCAAATTGTTCTTGAATCGTTGTAGTGGATTCATGCAACATATGTGGAATCGTTACAGAATCAACTAAATTTAACAACGGCATCGATAATGCTCCAATCGCAATTGGAATCGAGACCCGAAGTATTTTTTTTGCATTTTTTTTAAAGTCTTGCAGTGAGTATGTATTACTTTTATAACGATATATACTTTTTACATACTTCAATCTCAAATAAATAAGTGACATAATTACCCCAAGGCAAGAACCAATCATTGCACCGCCTGTTATAACATCACTATCTTTATTCCAAGATACGAATAAGAATGCAATTGCTAACATAAAGAAAACACGAATGAACTGCTCAATTACTTGTGACACCCCGGTAGGAATCATATCTCCAAAACCTTGGAAATACCCTCGATATACCGCCATATATGGTGCGATTAATAAAGCAAACGAAGTGACAATTAATGGGAGTCTCGTATCTTGTCCACCAAGCATATTCGCAAACATACTTGATCCAATCATAATAACCGAGAATCCAAGCACCCCAAATATTACTCCAATAATAGATGCTGACGTAAATAGTTTTGCAATCCCATCTTTATCATTCTTCTCATGAAGTTCAGCGATTAACTGTGATATAGCTAGCGGTACTCCCGCTACTGATAAAGTTAAAGCTATCATATATACAGGAAAAACAAGGCGGAAAATCCCAAGCACTTCATCTCCTGCTATATTTTGTAATGGGATTTGAAAAAAACTTCCCAACACTTTCGATAGAAACGTTGTAATCGTTAAAATCGCAGCGCCTTTCACAAACTTATTATTCATCTTCTAGCTCTTTTCTTTCAATATATAATTTCCATACATATTACATCATAAAACGAGATAACTATATTCTTCTCTTTTTTGAAAAATTTCACTTTATCTCATTTAGCTATCATACCAAATTTATTATACATTGAATACTCTCTTTCTTTACGGCTTTTAAATATATCATATGTAATAACACCTTATTTTTATCCAGTTTTTTCTTCAATTTACTACTTCTACTTATTCAGGATAGACATGTGCTATAATGTAGCTATTGTCAGTAAGAGGAGTGTTTACAACATGCTGAATTCGGTAAAAAAGCTGTTAGGAGATTCTCAAAAGAGAAAACTAAAAAAATATGAACAACTTGTTCAAGAAATTAATAATCTAGAAGAAAAACTATCTGATTTATCTGATGAAGATTTACGTCATAAAACTATCACATTTAAAAACATGCTACACGATGGAAAAACAGTGGATGATATAAAAGTAGAAGCGTTCGCTGTTGTACGTGAAGCAGCAAAGCGTGTACTTGGATTACGTCACTACGATGTGCAGTTAATTGGTGGCCTTGTACTATTAGAAGCTAATATTGCAGAGATGCCAACTGGCGAAGGAAAAACATTAGTTTCTTCTCTTCCAACATACGTACGTGCTCTTGAAGGAAAAGGCGTTCACGTTATTACTGTAAACGACTATTTAGCAAAACGAGATAAAGAATTAATTGGCCAAGTTCATGAATTTCTAGGCTTAAAGGTTGGATTGAATATTCCTCAAATCGATCCTGCCGAAAAGAAACTTGCTTACGAAGCTGATATTACATATGGTATTGGAACAGAATTTGGCTTTGACTATCTACGTGATAATATGGCCTCTTCAAAAAATGAGCAGGTACAACGTCCCTATCATTTTGCTATTATCGATGAGATTGATAGCGTTTTAATTGATGAAGCGAAGACGCCTCTTATTATCGCTGGTAAGAAATCAAGCAGCTCTGATTTACACTATTTATGTGCAAAAGTTATTAAGTCATTCCAGGATACTCTTCATTACACGTACGATGCAGAAACGAAATCTGCTAGTTTTACAGAAGACGGTATTACAAAAACAGAAGATTTATTTGATATCGATAACCTATATGATTTAGAACATCAAACTTTATATCATTATATGATTCAAGCATTACGAGCTCATGTCGCTTTCCAATGTGATGTTGACTATATTGTACATGATGAAAAAATTCTACTTGTAGATATTTTCACAGGACGCGTTATGGATGGGCGCTCTTTAAGTGATGGTTTACACCAAGCTCTTGAAGCGAAAGAAGGTTTAGAAATCACTGAAGAAAACCAAACACAAGCGTCCATTACAATTCAAAACTTCTTCCGTATGTATCCAGCATTATCTGGTATGACAGGTACAGCAAAAACAGAAGAAAAAGAATTTAACCGTGTATATAACATGGAAGTTATGCCGATTCCGACAAACCGTCCTATCATTCGTGAAGACAAAAATGACGTCGTGTACGTAACAGCCGATGCTAAATATAAAGCTGTACGTGAAGATGTTCTAAAACACAATAAACAAGGACGCCCGATTTTAATTGGGACAATGTCTATTTTACAATCAGAAACCGTTGCTCGTTACTTAGATGAAGCGCATATTACATATCAATTATTAAATGCAAAAAGCGCAGAACAAGAGGCGGATTTAATCGCAACAGCTGGACAAAAAGGACAAATTACAATTGCGACGAATATGGCCGGACGAGGTACTGATATTTTACTAGGTGAGGGTGTCCATGAGATTGGTGGATTACATGTGATCGGGACAGAACGCCATGAATCAAGACGCGTTGACAATCAATTAAAAGGTCGTGCTGGTCGTCAAGGAGATCCAGGTAGCTCTCAGTTCTTCCTTTCTTTAGAAGATGAAATGCTAAAACGTTTCGCACATGAAGAAATGGAGAAATTAAATAAATCACTGAAGTCAGATGAAACAGGACTTATTCTAACTTCTAAAGTTCATGACTTCGTGAACCGTACACAATTAATTTGTGAAGGTAGCCATTTCTCAATGCGCGAGTACAATTTAAAGTTAGATGATGTAATAAATGACCAACGTAACGTTATTTATAAATTACGTAATAACTTGTTACAAGAAGATATAAATATGATTGAAATCATTATTCCAATGATTGATCATGCTGTAGACGCCATTTCTAAGCAACATCTTTTAGAAGGTATGCTTCCGGAAGAATGGGATTTCGCTCGTTTAACAGAAAATATAAACGAAATTTTACCAGTAACAAATATGCCATCACTATCAGCGAATAATGTACATTCACCGGAAGATTTACAATCCGTTTTGAAAGAAACATTATCTCTTTATAAAGAGCGGGTAAATGAACTAAATAGCCATACTGATTTACAGCAGTCGCTACGATATGTTGCCCTTCATTTCCTAGATCAGAACTGGGTAAATCACTTAGATGCGATGACCCACTTAAAAGAAGGCATCGGGCTAAGACAATATCAACAAGAAGACCCTACTCGTCTGTATCAAAAAGAAGGTTTGGATATCTTTTTATACACATATGGTAATTTCGAAAAAGAAATGTGCCGCTATGTTGCTAGACATTTAGGTGTTCCTGAAAACGTACAATAACGAGGTGAAAGATTATGTTATCATTCCTAAAAAGAGCTAAGAAAAGCGGAAAAGATACGACTGTCTCTAGTAATCAATTATTCGGACAAGAAGAAACAAATACTGAAAATAAAACTGTAAAACCAACGCTTTACTTCCACCCTAGCTGGGGTGCAGTAGCACAAGAACAAAAATACATTTATCAATTTTTACATAAAGAACTAACACGTTTACAAGAATATCAAATTTCTTTATCTGGAATTGAGATTGAAAAACGTGATAATGGTTATGACGTAGCTGTATTTATTCGTAGCACTGTTCCGAAACCAATTTCTTTCGAAGAGGTTACATTAATCCTTCTAAATAAAGAGAAGAAACTATGTGCCCGCAAAACATTTAACCTTTCTGCATTAGGAGATATTCCTGCAAATGTAAATATGCCATTTATCTTTACATTTGGGCAAGAAACAATTACAGATGCCGAATTATCGCAAACAGATTGGGAATTAGCTTTTGAACTTGAAAGTAAGCATGCATTAGATTTAGACCCATCTTGGGAAGCTCAGTTACCTGAAGCAAGCAAAGAAGCTTTACGTAATTTTGTAGACAATTTAACACCTCCAAATGATGGTGAAATTAACTTCCTAGGTCTGCAAGCTGCAAGAAAAGAAAACGGTGATTTACATACAACGCTTCTTATTCGTAACGGTTGCAAAGACAACATTCAACTAGAGCAGCTTCCTCTTCATATTGAAGATGCTTCTGGTGCAGTTGTTGTGAAAGGTGCTTTCACATTACCGAATCTTGAAATTAAAGCGAACACTACAAAACCGTGGTCATTTGTCTTCCCTGCTTCATCTATATTAAAAGAAGATATGGATCTATCTTCTTGGAAAGCGTTTGTACCACAAGACTAATAAGAGAGGCTGCTTCCAAAGCAGCCTCTCTTATTCTTTTTCATACAAAAAGCCTGTTCAAAAAGATGGTCATCACACCTCCTTGGACAGGCTTATTCTTTATGTAAAATTTACTTCGTTACTAATAAACGTTCAATATGATATTCAGCTTCTAATTTGCACATTTCATCTGCGTGTTGCATTTCATGCCTCTTTAAATGCTCTACTTGCTCTTCGCTCGGTTTTTCATTAATAAACTCGTTAATTTTTTCATTCACTTTCATCGCTAATGCTTGATGGAAATCTGGATGTCCTTTCAACTCTTCGTCTACTTTATTAATCCAAGTTGATTTTGTGTATAAATATTGTTTCCACTGTTCAACAAATTGCTGCATATCAAATTTTTCTTCATTCCATTCAATTTCTTTCATATACTTCTCAAAAGAAACAACAATTGATCGTGTAATCCCGATCTTCACTCCATGTGGTAACTGTTTGTACATCAAATATTCCCTCCAGCTTAAAGCTCTTCCTTCTGAATATAAAGGAATCTCAAAATTCATATACCTTCTTATAATAGCATATTGCTAATCTAAGATGTTACTATACTGCTAAGATTAATAAATGTCAATAATCGTAAAATATCTCTATATAGTGATATTAAATACAATAAAAAAAACACCCTCATACGAGGGCATTTCCTTATATAGCCTCAGCTTTTACAAACTGTAATTTATCTTTTTGCTCATCATTCGCCAACGTCACTATCGTCTTTTCAACATGCGGGTGTACATGTTCCAGCGTCACACTCGCGCCCGCTTTATCCGATTGCTCAACAAAGTTTAACAATGCCATCGCTCCTGATACATCCATATAGCGCACATCTTTCATACGTAAAACAACCGGAGACTTTACGTCTTGTAAAGTCTGAAAAACACGATCCACTGTTAGGAAAGAAAGTGGACCTTTAATTTTATACGTCGCTTCCTTTTCTTTTACAATAGAAGCTTTACGTTCTTTACATTTCACCATGTATATAATGAACGAAAGAATAATACCGAATGCAACAGCGATCATTAAATCAAACTTCACTGTGACAATCATCGTTACAAGCATAACAATGACATCACCTTTTGGTGCTACATTCATTTTCTTCATGCTTTCCCAATCAAACATGCCAATACCAGTTAAAATTAAAATACCTGACAATACAGCAAGCGGAATGTATTGTACGACCGATCCAAGTCCCATAATGAAAATAAATAATATAACACTATGCATACATGCCGAAAGCGCCGTTTTACCACCGCTTCTTATATTAACGATAGATCGTACAGTCGCACCTGCCCCTGCTAATCCGCCAAACAACCCGCTTACCATATTACCGATACCTTGTCCGACCAGTTCTTTATTACTTTTATGACGTGTACCCGTCACATTATCCATTACGACCGATGTTAATAACGAGTCAATCGATCCTAATAAAGCAATACTAAGCGCTGGTAAAATAAGTTCTGCGATGCCTGTTCCACTTAAAGATGGAATATGAAGCGTCGGCATCGCTTCTGGAATCGTCCCAATCTTTTCAATCACCTTATTTAATGACAAGTTTCCGATAATCGGCAACTTCACTGTAAGCCCTTCTAACGCAGAAGAAAATAAAGGAAGCAAAGCCGTCACACCAACTAATGCAACTAAACTAGATGGAATAGCCTTAATCCATTTTCCAGAAACAATCATTACAATAATCGTTAATACTACGAGTAGAAAACTATTTTGCACATGCTTTATTTCACCTAAAATAATAATTAATGCGATACCATTCATAAATCCTGAAACGACAGGATACGGAATATATCGCACGTAAGAGCCAAGCTTACATACACCGAATAAAATTTGAAACAGTCCCGCCATCATAAAGGCTATAAAACTCGCCTCTAACCCGTGCGTCGCAATAACACCTGTCGCAATAACCGTAATCGGCCCAGTTGGCCCCGTAACCTGCCCCGGCGTCCCACCAAATAAAGCCGCAAATAAACCTGCAAAAATCGCACCATACAATCCGACTAGTGCTCCCTCAGACGTTCCCGTTGCAGCAATACCAAATGCAATGGCAAGTGGCAACGCAACAATCGCAACAGTAAAACCTGCTAAACATTCCTTTGCTATTTTTTGAAACATATAATAACCACCTTCATATAAAGTCCATTTTCCATTGTACACCTAAAAGAATACATTCGTTAGCCCACATTTTACAGTATCGTGACGTAAACGCATTCAATTGTAAGCTCACGCCGCATCTTTGGAAACTATTATAACTATGCTATAATAGATAAATTAAATCTTTTATTATATATTTGGAGGCACTATGCTAACTTTTGAAGAAAAATTATCGATTATTGAATCTTTCCCAGAATTAGAAAGAAAGAACGTATCATTAAAACGTGTGAACTTTCACTTTGAAGAAAGTCGTTTAGATAAAAAGAACGTTGTATATCATTTACATCCAAATGGAAACGGCTTTGTATATGCAAACTTCATTAAAGGTTATAAAACAGATGATAAAGGCATGATTAACATCCGTGAGTTTTCAGAAGAAGAACTGCGTTCATTAATTGAAAAAGTAATTGAACGTCTATCACAGGAGCCAGAAGAAATTGTTACACCAATGGAACCTGCTGCAGAAGAAGAATGGAAGAACGAAGACGGCCACATCCTAACTCTTATTCAAGAGGATGATATGTGGAACGTGTACGCTGGTGTAAACTTAGACGGTACATTCAACTCTTATCCAGAAGCTGCTGAATACCTTGATGAAGAAGGGTTTTCACGTAAATAATACGATCTAAGGAGGCCGTCCCATTTTTTGGGATGGTCTCTCTTATTAATAAGTAGGCGATCCAGTTAAGTCGATGTATTTAAATTTATTTATAGCATCAAAACTTCTTATTCTTACTATCCCCTATCAAAATTTGAATTTGACAACTATACGTCTCCGTATTGAAAACATCACTAACTAACTCCACTTCAATAAAACTCTCTACTTCTATATTATTTTCTTTTATGTATTTAATTATGGTATTTCGACGTTCTTCCTCATTTTCTTTACTATACGCTAACGTTATATATTTCCCGCCCGGTAATACTTTTATATTTTGCATCTCTTCCATATGTACATCATCTCGTACTTTATTAAAAACATACTTCGGTTCTACATCCCAATTTGCATTTACGTTGTAAAGAATCCCCATCTCCATTTCCATTTTCGCTTCATAATCTTGCACGATTTTCTCTAAATCGGAATAATACAGTAACTCCTGTAAACTCCCTACTTCTTTACAAGGCGCAACAACGACAGAACGCTGTTCAAAAAATTCAATAGAGATTTCATCATTCTTTAATATTTCCTGTGAACTCACTACTTTCGCATGTAAGTCATCAATCGTTTCCATTACCTCTTTCATTTTCTTTATATGCTCTTCCGCTTCTTCTCTCTTCACTTGTAAAAATCGTAGCAATTTATCCGTATTACGTTCCTTAAAAATCTCTTGCAGCTCTACTATGCTCGTGTTCAACTCTCGACAGCTTTTTATAATATCAATGTGAATAAATTGATCTATAGAATAATATCTATACCCCGTTGATTCATCAACATGTTTTGGAATAAGAATCCCCATCTTATGATAGTATCTTAGCGCTTTTATCGTAATATCCTTTATTTTTGCAACTTCTCCAATAGAAAACATTTTTTTCATTTGCATCTCTTCCCTTATATTTTTTCGCATATAACCATTGACTCTCCCCTTAGAGGAGCCCTTACTATTTATAATAAGTCATTTACATTAATAAAGGGAGTATAAAATTATGAACACAGTACAATATAGAAGTCTTGTTAAAGAAGACTATGAGCCTATAAAACATTTAATTGGTGAAGCATTTGGATTTAATGAATTCATTACAGATAAAAATTTCTTAAACTCAGTATTAAACTTTTATCTACACAGTTGTATTTTAGGAAGTTCCTTCAGTAAAGTAGCTGAAAAAGATAATAAAGTGATCGGCGTTATTTTAGGCGATTCTGAGAAAGATAAAAACCGTTTAAAGAGATTTCATAACACCGTTAGCTTTTCCTATAACACACTGAAACTATTCCTAACGAATAAAGAGAATAAGGAATTCTTAAAAGCATTTATACAAGTAAAAAAAACATATAAAGAACTCATACAAGGAAAAGAAGATCAATTTCAAGGCTGTATACAATTATTTATCGTTTCTGAAGAATCGAGAGGTCTTGGTGTTGGAAAATATTTATTAAACGATTTGTTCCAATACATGAAAAAAGAAGAGGTAACATCTTTATATTTATATACAGATAACGCATGCAACTATGCATTTTATGACAGACAAAACTTCCAGCGTATACAAGAAAAAGCAGTTGATTTTGGACCAAAAGAAGAAGATTTCAATGTGTTTTTGTACCGCTATAACTTTAACTCATAGTAATATGTACACTCCCATGCTCTTTGCTACTTAGCAAAGAGCTATATTAAGTATGAACGCTATTATTGGTTCAAGTCGATTTAAATAGAGAAAACTCACTTAAAAAGGAGCGCACAACATGGAATGGATTCATGAATTATTTCAGCAATATGGGTATTATGTAGTACTTGTCGGTTTACTTTTAGAATATATTGCGCTTCCGTTTCCAGGGGAGCCTACATTAGCCTATGCAGGATTTTTATCACACCAAGGAGATTTAAGTCTACCAATTTTAATTATGTTATCTTTTATTGGGACAAGTGTAGGTATGACATTCCAATACTTTTTAGGAAATAAACTAGGTATGCCCTTCATTCAAAAGTACGGGAAATATGTATTTTTAACTCAAAAGAAAATTAATTTAACAAAAATGTGGTTCGATAAATACGGCTACTTTCTAATCTTTATCGCCTTTTTCATCCCAGGTGTCCGTCATTTCACAGGGTACTTTGCAGGAATTATCAACTTACCATTTCGCCGCTTTGCGATGACAATTTATTCAGGTGCTCTATTTTGGGTATCTTTCTTCTTGATCGGTGGTTATTGGTTAGGTGAAAATTTAGAAGAGATCTTCCAAATACTTGGGCAACACATATGGAAAATTCTCTTCGGTATGATTATCATTACGCTAATCGCCCGATTTCGTAAAAACATAAAGCATATGATTTTAAAGCGTATCAATTAAAATAATAAAATTCAGCTTAACTAAGTACGAAAATAAAAAAGCGGAGACCTATAGTCTCCGCTTTTTTCACATGCATTTTGTTTCCAAACAAACTCTCATGTTCATTAGTTTTTCTGACGTCTAAACAACATCGCTCCGAAAAGTAATAAGAACATACCTGCCATAACAGAAGTAGCTTCTGTTGATGCTCCACCTGTTTGAGGAAGAAGTTTTGATTTCTTATTATTTTCTTCACTCGGTGATACCTCAGATTTTTTTTGCACTTCTGCTTTACTGTGTACCTCTTGCTTGTTTTGTACCTCTACTTTTTCTTGTACACTTTGTTTGTTTAACACTTCTGTTGTTTCTTCTTTAGTTTGCTCTTCTTTTGGTGTTACTAGAATTTCCGGCTTCTCCGTAACTTCTGGCTTCTCTAGCTCTTTCGGCTCTTCTGTTACTTTCGGTTCTTCCGGTTTTTCTTCTTTTATTTCTTCTGTCGTTTCTTCTTGAGTTGATTCTTCTTCTGGTGTTACATGAATTTCCGGTTTCTCCGTAACTTCTGGCTTCTCTAGCTCTTTCAGCTCTTCTGTTACCTTTGGTGTTTCCGGTTTTTCTTCTTTTATTTCTTCTGTTGTTTCTTCTTTATTTTGTTCTTCTTCTGGTGTTACATGAATTTCCGGCTTCTCCGTAACTTCTGGCTTCTCTAGCTCTTTCGGCTCTTCTGTTACCTTTGGTGTTTCCGGTTTTTCTTCTTTTATTTCTTCTATTGTTTCTTCTTCGGCTTTTTCTTCTTCTGGTGTTACATGAATTTCCGGCTTCTCCGTAACTTCTGGCTTCTCTAGCTCTTTCGGCTCTTCTGTCACCTTTGGCGCTTGCGGTTTAACTGGATCTTCCAATCCTTCTATTGTTTCTTCTTTGCCTTGCTCTTCTACTTCTGTTACTTTGTGGATTTTTATATTTGTAATATCATATCCATTAACTTTCGATTGATATCCTGATACTGGCTGTTCTTTCACTTCATACGTATGAGCTTTTCCTTCGTTATCAACTGCCGGTAACTTTCCAAACTCATATTTCCAACCATTTGCTGCCATAACTTCTTTCGTTGCGATGACTTTGCCATTTTGCAGTAAATCTACTTTAATCGTTTTCGGGCGATCGTTTACTTTATCGCCTTCCCACGTTTTCGTTCCTGCAATAGATGTAGTTTTTAACTTGTTTGGAATCATAAGTTTAATTCCATTTACAGCATCCTGCTTAATTGTAAAAGAAATTTTTGCTTTCGGATCAAATTCTACGTAGTTCGGAGCAGCAATTTCTTGCACATAGTAATTACCTGGAGCAAGGTTTGGCGCTTCAACTATTCCGTCTTGATTTGTTGTATAGGAATCACCAATTTGCTGACCTGACTCTGTAAACAATTTAAAAGAAACACCTGGAATAAACTTATTCTCGTCTCCTTCAATATGTTTAACAATCTGCAACGTTCCTTTCGCAGGTAAAACCCCTTCAGCCCCGCCGCCAAACGATATATTTTCAACCTTTACACTATTAGATTCAGAAATAGGTTTCTCATATAAAATTTGATAATCAAGCTTGTAGTCATTCTGTAGATATTTCAACTTTTTCCCGCTATCAGTAATCGTTGATGTATAAAAAATAGTAAACGACGTAGCGTTCGCCATATGTCTATAAATTACAACTTCAAATGAGTTATCACTTGTAAGCTTAATGTATCCATAACCTCGGTCTTGAAATTGTTTAAGAGACAAATACTCTTTATTATTGATAGTAATAGTAAAACTATCTTTATTTAGCGTTTGTCCTTCTTGTAACGTATCTTTTAAAACGATATTGTCATGTAAATATTGTTTCTTTAAATTTATATTTAAAAACCAACGCACTTCATTACTTTTGTCTGGCTGAATATCACCAGACTTATAGAAAAAGATCCCCGGTTCTGTACCCTCTCCTTTTGGATGCGTAATACTTACCATTTGTTTTTCTAAATCTGTCCCTAAATTCGTTTGTACATCTTTCGTCTTTCCTGCTTCAACATTCGTACCTTGAACAGTGAAATTAAAGTTCCCTCTAATATTCTCAAGCTTCTCTACCGTATAATTAAATGTACAAACTACATTATTTGTATTAATTTGGCACGTGCCAAAAACACGCCCTGCCTCATCCTTTAACGCAATTGTGCCACTATAACCTTTTAATTCTGGAGGAAGTGCTAACGTTAATGTATCCCCAGACTTCATCTTCTTTCCGGGTTTTTCACTAAAGTTTACATGTATCGTAGTCTTTTCTCCATAACTTAATTTCGTCTTTTCAAATGCAAAACTATCAACAAATCCTGTTGCGTTTAATTCTTGAGCATGCCCTACGATAGGCGTAAAAACTTGTCCAATAAAAACAGTAAAAATAAAACAAATTACAGATATTCTTTTTAAATATGTACTCATAAAGCCTCCAATATTCATTGTTAAACTTGTAATCGTGAGATCCATTCCACCCAAAATACCCCTTAAACTAAGGGGGTACAGACTAAAGATTATTTGCAGCATCAAACCATCGTTAGTTCTACAACATAAAGTAATAAACAATACAATCCATTCACTATATTATGTTCATTCCTACTTTTTTCGGGCAGCCAACAATAAATACTATTCCTAATAAAAACACATTACAAGACTGTTCATTTACATATTAATTTGTTACTATATTCATGCTACCAAAATATACTAAATGACCACTTTATTCATACGGTCATCTGACGACTGACTTTCTTTATCTTCCAGCAATAATTCTCCTCTAATCACTTTATTCTACTCTTACTACATTTATTATTTCAACATCTATACAATCCACCTGAAAAGTTCACAAAACCCCTATTTAAAGCGGATTACATACATTTATAAGCAAAATGTAATCCATTAAAAAGTATTTTTACATAATAATAAAAGAGAGTGTAAATAGAAAATACACACCATTTTTTCAATCGTTTTCAAAAAAATAAAGCTATCTTTTCTTATTAAAAAAGATAGCTTTATTTGTATAGACGACTGTTCTACTCCCTATTGTTTTGCGCCTTTCAACGACTCTCTCAGGACAAATTTTTGTAATTTTCCACTCGCATTACGAGGCAGTTCATCCACAAATAAGTAATGACGTGGACGTTTATAATCTGCTAATTCATCACTTTCTTTACAATATATTTCTAAATCCTCTTCTGTAATCGCTTCATCTTTCTTTACAACAACAGCCACAACACGTTCTCCCCATAATTCATCTGGCTCACCAAGCACCGCAACATCTAATACACCAGGATGACTATGAAGGAAATCTTCAATTTCACGTGGATAAATATTAACGCCTCCGCTAATTACCATATCATCCACACGATCTGCGACGAATAAATAACCGTCTTTATCGAAGTAGCCTAAATCACCAGAATGATACCATCCCTTATACATCGATTTTGCATTTGCTTCTTCTCGGTTATGATAACCGGCCATCATAGTTGGGCCACGCAAAATAATCTCTCCTACTTCATACGGAGGCAATACATCATCTGGCTCTGCCGGTGCATCATCGTTTGGTTTTACGATGCGAATTTCATGACTAAAGCACGGTGTTCCCGCTGAACCTGCTTTCGTAATTTGATCTTCTTCTACGAGAAACGCCACAACTGGTCCCATTTCTGTCATTCCATAAATTTGGACAAGATCAATATAAAGACGTTCTTTACATTCCTTTACTAATGCTGGGGCCATCGCTGCTCCGCCATATATACCAATTCTCATCGAAGTTAAATCATACTGTGCTAAATCTTTTTGCAGTAACATATTCCACATCGTCGGTGCTGCAAAAAACGTCGTAATCTTCTCTTCTTGAATCGTATGTAATACTCTATCCGTATCAAAGTGATGTAAAATAACATTCTTTCCGCCAACTTGAATGCGCGGTATAATTCCGGCATTTAACTCACCGCAATGATATAAAGGTGCAACAACAAGCCCCGCACTATCTCTATTATATTTAAGGAAATACGTACAAATCATACTATGCTCAGTCATTTCACGATGACGATGTAACACGCCTTTCGGATGACCAGTCGTACCGCTCGTATATAACATAGAACAATAATCCATTTCATCGACTTCAATATCTACTTTTTCAGCTGATGCTGTATTCACTTTTTCATGGTAAGAACTAGCATAGGAAGGTGTATCGTCTTCTACATACCAAAAAGACGAATTTGGAAAATCTCGTTCAATGATAGCAACAGTTGATTCAACTGCTTTTTCAAAAACCACTACTTTCGAGGCTGCATCTTGAAGGATATACGATAATTCTTTTGCTTTTAAACGGAAGTTAATCGGGTTAAAGATTGCCCCAATTTTCGCACAAGCTAAGTAAACGTTTACAAATTCACGGCAATTATATAAGTAAACAGATACAGTATCTCCCTTTCTTACCCCTTCTTCTAATAGAGCGTTCGCCGTTTTATTTATTTGCTCATCCCATTGTTTATACGTCCAGCGAATATTTTTTTCTGGCTCTACTAACGCCTCTTTATTCGGATACTTACCCACTGATAAATCGAAAATTCTCCCTATCGTCATGTACATGCCAACAATTTCCCCCTTTTCTCTTTCATAAATCTATCATTTCGTCCATAAGTAGACATTGTCCTCTAACGATTTGACTAATTTTTCTAATTATTATCGACATAGTTTTACAAACAGCGCCGTTAGATGGTAAATGAAATTATATCGACTTACCCACCAAAACTGGCAATATAAAGAAGAGGCTGTTCCAAATCGGAACAACCTCTTTCTTCTTATACAAATAGCTCTTCTAAAATTTTCAGTTTATCTTCTGTATATTTTACGAAGCCATCGTTATATGATTTTGGATCTTTCGGATTTGCGAAGTGCGTAATTGCACCTGTCTTCGGATGAACAAATTTACTTGATGCACCACAGCCAAGTCCGATAATCGATTGAACTTCTTCCATAATAACAATGTTGTAAATACTTTCTTGCGTCGGCATTGCATAACCAACGTTCTCTAAGTTACCTAAAATATTCTTTTGACGATATAGGTAATATGGTACGTAATTATGCTTTTGCGTCCACTCTTCTGCTTCGTGCATCATCGCTGTAATTTCTTCGCGACCAGCTACTTTATATTTACGTTTGTTTTGCGTCATTTCAGAAGCACGTTTAAATGATAACGTATGAACTGTTAACGATTCTGGCATTAACTTTTCTGTTTCATCTAACGTATGCTTGAAAATATCTAGCCCTTCACCAGGAAGACCAATAATTAAGTCCATATTAATATTGTTCATTCCCATTTCACGAGCTAAGTGATACTTCTCAATTGTTTCTTCTACAGTATGATGACGTCCAATTGCTTTTAGTGTCTCTTGATGGTATGACTGCGGATTAATACTAATGCGGTCAATATTCCATTTATTTAACACTTCTAGCTTAGCTGGCGTAATTGTATCTGGGCGACCTGCCTCAACTGTTACTTCACGCACATTTTTCACATCTGGGAACGCTTCATACATTTCTTCATACAGCATATCCATCTCTTCTGCTGTAATACTTGTCGGTGTACCGCCGCCGTAATAAATCGTCGTAACTGTTACACCTTTTTCTTTTAAAAACTTACCAATTTCACGAACTTCATAATGTAAACCACCTAAGAATGAATCAACAGAGCCTTGGCGTCCGTTAATTGCATACGCCGGGAATGTACAATATGCACATTTTGTTGGGCAGAATGGAATACCGATATAAATACTTACTTCCTCTTTCAAACGGTATAAATCCGGAACTACCGCTAATTGGCAATCCACAATACGCTGAAGAAGTTCAATTTTCTCTTCATGAATTAAATAGCTTTCACGAAGTTCTTGGTGTGCTTCTTCTTTTGACATACCACTTTGAAGCATTTTATGAAGAAGTTTCGTCGGACGAACTCCTGTTAAAATGCCCCAGCTTTGTTCAAGACCAGTTAACTGCTGAAGAACAGAAAGATATACATAAGAAACAACGTGCTTCACTTGCTTCATACGCTCTTTTTCATCTGTGAAAGCAGATAAATCTTTTGCGAATGTTTCTTCATACACATTTCCAGTAGCAACATCTGTTAAACGAGCAGATGCTTTCACATTCTCTTCAATGTGTATATCAACGATAAGATTTGCTTCCTCTTGTTCAAATCCAATCGTACTATCTTCAAAAAATAAGCCGCCAATATTTTGCAGCGGACGTAAAAAACGATCATCTTGTAACGTTTTAATTGAAATTAACAACATTATCACCTTTTCATTTGCAAACTCTCTTTAGTTTACTTGAAGGGCGTTTGTAGGTCAATACAGAAGGTTTTACCTTATTTCTATATCCTATTTAAAACAAACTGAATATTGGTTTTTCACGAACTTTTCTTAGTTGTATAGACATTGTAATATACTCTTGTTACAATCTAGAACGTATTAGTACTTGCTACTAATTTAAAATACATCTAAAGGAGGACTGTTAACACGACATAGATACTATAACGTGTTAAAAAACAACTATGAAAAAAAGGTTTTACAACATTTGGGCACTAACTTTGGCATTACAAACATTTGTAGCACCTACCCTTTCATTCGCAGAAAATATAGAGAAAACTGCGGAATTGTCTATTGATGAACAAGCTTTAAAAAGCATTGAAGAACATGCAAAGCAGCATAGACATGACGAGGAAAACGACCTTGAAATCTCAGGTGAATATCTTCTCCACTTATCAACAAAACTTCCACTATACGATGCAAACGACTTAAAAACTAAAACAAATATTGAAATTACTGAACCAGTAGTAAAGGCAACGAAGAAAAAAGGGAATACATATTACGTACAAACTACATCCGGTTCTGGTTGGGTTAATAAAGAAAATAATAGTTTAGAAATACAAGAGATTCATAAACTTTCAAATCAAAAACTAATTGTGAAAGATGAAACATCAATATATTCATTCCCTTTCCAATCGTTTAAAGAAGAAACGAAATTACAGCCACAAACAGTAGCTCCTACTGAACAAGCTGGAAATTGGTTTAAAATTCAACTGAACGGAACTGAGAAATGGATTTATGCTCCTTCAGCTACATTCGAAGGTACGAAAGCATCATTATTTGAAAAAACAGGTTCTATCGAAAAAAGAAGCGCAACTTTCTTCAAAACACCATCTAATTTGCCTACAAATAACGTTTATGGTGTTACATTTAAAGAAATGATCGTTCCAAAAGGGAATGAAAACATTCGTCCTGGCTACGCAATGGAACCGAAATACATTACAATTCATGAAACTGCTAATACGAGTAAAGGTGCTAACGCGTTAAATCATGCGAAGTACCTAGATAGTCAAGCCCGCGGAAATACTGATCGTTCAGCATCTTGGCATTTTACAGTAGATGATAAAGAAATTTATCAACACCTTCCATTAAATGAAGTTGGATGGCATGCTGGCAATAAGACTGGAAACTATGAATCTATCGGAATTGAAATTGCTGTAAACAGTGATGGAAATTATACGAAAGCGGTAGAAAACGCACGAAAATTAGCGGCTTTTTTAATGAACGAATTAAATATCTCCCTCGATCACGTTCAAAAGCATCAATTTTGGAGCGGAAAAAACTGTCCTGCATTTATGATTCAACGTGGACAATGGGATGCTTTTTTAAAGGGCACGAACGCTTACTATAATGAACATCGTAAAGATGTTATTCCGCCGCCAGAAGTCCCTCATGAAAAAGACGACATTACAGGTGGATGGTATGAGCAAGACATTCGCCAGTTAGCAGCTAGGAAAATCATGTTCGGTGACGGCAATGGTTCTTACTGGCCAAACCGCCTCGTAACACGAGCTGAGTTTGCAAATTTAATGTCAAGAGCTTTAAATTTACCTGCTGGAAACGCTAAATTTACAGACTTAAACGAAGCACATCCATCTTTAGTGGATGGCATTAAACGTGCTGCTAGCGCAGGTATCATTAGTGGTCGTGGGAATAATAAATTTGATCCCAATGCTACAATAACACGTGATGAAGCTGTTATTATGATTGACCGTGCATTAGAATATAACTGGATTTATAGAAAAGAAGTGAAATTACCATTCACTGACCAAAACTTAGCATACGATAAAAAAGCATTACAAAACGTTTATGCATATGGAATTGTAAAAGGTAACGAACGGAATGAATTCGTACCAAAAGGCACAGCAACACGTGCTGAATCAGCCGCTTTTTTAAATCGAATGCTTAAAGTTATTGAAGCTTAAACAAAAAACTAAAAGGCATAAGAGATAACATTTCTCTTATGCCTTTTATACATCTATTAACCATTTTTAGTCATAAATCTTAAACGTATTCCTAATAACACAAGAACAAAACCAACGAATGGAAGATAGTTCATATCATGTCCTGTGGCTGGAAGTTGTTGATTATTAGAAGAACCTTGCCCTTTTTCGGGTAAGTTTGGCTTCTCTGTTCCTCCACCTGGTGTTTCCGTTCCTTCACCTGGTGTTTCTGTTCCTCCACCTGGTGTTTCTGTTCCTTCACCTGGTGTTTCTGTTCCTCCACCTGGTGTTTCTGTTCCTCCACCTGGTGTTTCTGTTCCTCCACCTGGCTCTTTTTGATTTGTAATTTGAAGTTTTATAACTTCAATTTTTTGATTAGAAATCGTAAACTTGATTTCCTTATTAGATAAAGTGTATCCTTCTGGAGCCTGTACTTCTTTTAAAATGTAATCTCCTGGTTCCAGTTTCTTCGAAGTTGCTTTACCATTTTTATCTGTTGTTAATGTGTCTATTTTCGTTCCGTCTTTCAAAATTTCAAAAACTGCGCCTGCTAATGTTTTATTTGTATCATTCGCATCTACCTTTGTAATTTCTACTTGACCTGTTACTTTTTCATTCAATACTTCTTGTTTTACTACTTCATTTGCTACGATGTTTACTTCTACTGTCACTTCTAGCGCTTTATAACCTTCTGGCGCTTTCGTTTCCTCTAACGTGTATTTTCCTGGCACTACGTTTTCGAATTTCACAACACCATCTTTATCTGTTGTTTTCGTTTCTCCAACTACTTGACCAGCTTCGTTCTTTAACTTAAATTCTGCACCCGCTAGAACTTTTCCACTCTCTGCATCCTTTTTGATTACTTGTAAGCTTCCTAGTTCTTTCGCATTTTCTACTTGTACTTGTACTACTTTGTTTGCTTCTACAACGACTTCGATTTCTTCTTTTAGCAATTTATATCCTTGTGGTGCTTTCGTTTCTTTCAATGTGTATTTTCCTGGTTCTAATTTTTGAGAGATTACTTTACCTGTTTTATCTGTTCGTAATGTCTCTACTTTTTTACCGTCTTTATACACTTCGAATTCTGCGTCTGATAATACTTTCGCCTTATCATTCGCATCTACTTTTACGATTTCGAATTGACCTGTTACTTTTTCGTTCGTCACTTCTTGTTTTACTACTTCATTCGCTACGATGTTTACTTTTACTGTCACTTCTAGCGCTTTATAACCTTCTGGCGCTTTCGTTTCTTCTAACGTGTATTTTCCTGGCACTACGTTTTCGAATTTCACAACACCATCTTTATCTGTTGTTTTCGCTTCTCCAACTACTTGACCAGATTCATTCTTTAATTTAAATTCTGCGCCTGCTAGAACTTTTCCACTTTCTGCATCCTTTTTGATTACTTGTAAGCTTCCTAGTTCTTTCGCATTTTCTATTTTTACTTGTACTACTTTATTTGCTTCCACAACGACTTCAATTTCTTCTTTTAACAACTTATATCCTTGTGGTGCTTTCGTTTCTTTTAATGTGTATGTTCCTGGCTCTAATTTCTTAGAGGTTACTTTACCTGTTTTATCTGTTCGTAACGTCTCTACTTTTTTACCGTCTTTATACACTTCGAATTCTGCATCTGATAATACTTTCGCTTTATTTTTTGCATCCACTTTTACGATTTCAAATTGACCAAGGCTCTTACTGTTCGTTACTTTTACATCAATAACTTTTTCACCGTCAACTGTTACACGAATTACTTGTTTTGTTAACTCATAACCTTCTGGTGCTTTTGTTTCTTCTAACGTATATTCCCCCGGCACTAGTCCGTCTACTTTTACAGTTCCAGACTCATTTGTTGTAATTCCTTCTTTTACAACATTTCCTTTCACATCTTTCAATGTAAATTCTGCGCCTGCTAAACGTTTTGCTTGATCTTTATCATCCGTCTTAATAATTTGTAGAGAACCTAAGACTTTTTCGTTTTCTGCCTCTACTTTTACTATTTCTTTCTCATTTTGAATTATTACTTTCCATTCTTTATTTGAAAGCTTGTAGCCCGTTGGTGCTTTCGTCTCTTTCACTGTGTATTCACCTAATGGTAATTTCGGTGACATCACTTTTCCACTCTCATCTGTTTTCAGTTCCGCTACCTTTTTACCATCTTTATACACTTCGAATTCTGCACCTGATAATACTTTCGTTTTATCATTCGCATCTACTTTCACAATTTCGAATTGACCTGTTACTTTTTCATTCGTAACTTCTTGTTTTACTACTTCATTCGCTACAACATTTACTTCTACTGTCACTTCTAGCGCTTTGTAGCCTTCCGGTGCTTTCGTTTCTTCTAACGTGTATTTTCCTGGCACTACGTTTTCGAACTTCACAATACCATCTTTATTCGTTGTTTTCGCTTCTCCAACTACTTGACCAGCTTCGTTCTTTAATTTAAATTCTGCACCTTCTAGAACCTTTCCACTCTCTGCATCCTTTTTGATTACTTGTAAGCTTCCTAGTTCTTTTGCGTTTTCTACTTGTACTTGTACTACTTTGTTTGCTTCCACAACGACTTCAATTTCTTCTTTTAACAATTTATATCCTTGTGGTGCTTTCGTTTCTTTTAATGTGTACTTTCCTGGCTCTAATTTTTGAGAAATTACTTTACCTGTTTTATCTGTTCGTAACGTATCTACTTTCTTACCGTCTTTATACACTTCAAATTCTGCATCTGATAATACTTTCGTTTTATCATTCGCATCTACTTTCACGATTTCAAATTGACCTGTTACTTTTTCGGGGATCTTTTTATTCACCACATCTACAGTCACTACTTTATTAGTCTCTACATCAACAGAAACTGAACTAGATGATAATTCATATCCTTTCGGTGCTTCTACTTCTTTTAATGTATAGCTTCCAACTGGAAGTTGTTTCGATAAAGCTTCACCTTTATCATCTGTAATAATTGTTTCCACAACTTTCCCATCTTTATCTACAACATCAAATTTTGCACCTGGTAGAAGTTGACCAGATTCACTATCTTTTTTCAATAATTTAAATTGGCCATTCTCTACTTTTTTCGTATTCTTCATAACAAGTTCAATTACGTTTGTATTATCAATTGTTACTTTGACTGGTGTATCAACTTTTATATATCCTTCTGGTGCACTAATTTCTTTTACAAAATAATCACCAAGTGGTAAATCTTTAACTTCCGCAATACCCTTTTCGTTTGTTGTAACAGTAGCTACAACATTATTATCTTTGTCTATAACATCAAATTTTGCGTCTTTTAAAACAATGCTTTCATCGTTTTCATCAACTTTTTTAATTTGTAAATTTCCTTTTTCAGCTGCTGGCTTATTCCATTTCGGCCAGTTAAATTTAAAGTTATGAACCTCAAATCCATCTCTTTGATGTAATCCTCCAACATAGGCTTGTCCATTAATAGAACCACCTTTTGTCTCTACAACTGCATTAGGTGCAAACACACTACCTACTACACCATAACCTTTAGTTGTTATCTTTGTAGCATTAGGAAACACCCAAATTACCTTACTAGCTAACTCAGTAAAAGATGAATTAGGGTCGTATGCTTGAGATGTATTAATTAAGTCTGTTGCTGTCCCAGTATTTCTTGTATCATACAAAATTGCACCGCCACCAAAACTCACTTCTTCTGCATCTGAATAAATAACAATAAAGTCTTTATTCTCTACATTTGGAAGATAAACGTCTTTTACATCAAATGTTTTCTTTCCAGTTTGGCCTGAAGAGACATAAATATTAGGGTTATTTACATCTTCACCGATTCCAAAGCTCATATTAAGTATTGGCTTATCAGTGTGTAATTGGCCCGCATCCCCAATTACACCATCAACGTCTTTTCTAAACTCTTTAAATTTAGCATCAATCTCTGCTTGTTCTTTATAAGAGATACGGTCATATGACGATTTCATTACACCTTCTGGATCACCATCTTTTGTCATTGCCACTGTTCCATCTTGGATAATTACTTGTCCTGCTCCCGCTTTCGTAAATTGACCACCTAGTAATAATGATGGATATCCTTCATCTACCCATGTCGCTCCAGCTAAATTATTCGCTCCAGTTGCAGCTGCTAAGACTGTATAACTTGATGCATTCATATTTTTTTGAATGGCCATCGCACCTTCAATATCCGCACTCGTTGCACTATGATCTCCAAAAATGACTGCGTTGTAATAAGATACATCACCTAAACCTTTTAATTCTGTTGTAGCTGCCTCTGCTTTATTTGGTAAATGGATTAAAAAATTCATACATATTAGTAACACGACTATAAAACTACTACTTAATTTTTTTATTTTTTGATTAAATGATTTCCTCAAAAAATTTATTCCCCCTTTTATGATTCCTAAATTTATGAAAAGAAGCTCATTTCATATGTACCAAGCCTTACTCACAATAACTTAAAATAATCCATTTAAATAAAAACAAGAAACTCTACAACTGCTTAATAACATTACTACAATTCATTTTTGAAATAATACGTGAACTAAACTATCATGCGGAAGTATTTTTTGCATATGGAGCTCAACAAAATTAACCTGAAGAATATTTCATGTGGTGTAACTATTTTGGCAACATCACCCACTTTACAACAGTTTTCTAAAGGATTCAAGTAAATTGTATAGATTTCAGACACAATTCACCTTCATGAAACGCTTTCATTCCTAAAATAAAATGAATAAAAAACGTAGCCAAAAGCTACGTTTTTCTTTCATCGTTTCGGTGTATTTTTATGATTTTTCAAAAACGGAAGCGGGAATTGCTTACGGAAATGTTCTTTAATCATATACTCCACACCGTTCTCACTATTTGAACGTGTAATCCAGTCGGCTGCTTGCTTTAACTCTACAGGTGCATTCCCCATCGCTACCCCGAGTCCTACATTTTCAATTACTTCTAGATCTTCTAAACTATCTCCAATCGCAACCATTTCGTTTAGCGAAATATTCAAATGCTCTCCAAGCAATTGTAATCCACGTAATTTTGATACGTTTTGCGGCAAAATTTCTATTCGTTTTGAATCACACTCAACATACTCTATATCTTGGAATGCTTTTCTTAATGTATTTAGCCCTCGTTCTTTTTCACCTTTACTTTGGAAAATAACATCAATTTTTGGTGCCGCTACTGGATGATCACGAAGCGCATCACCTAACGAGTCTACAAACTGAACCGGGTAAAATAACGGATCTGCACTTGATAATACAGTACGCGCAATTAAGTTTGGTGTATTTCTCTCCCGATTTCCGATTGAAAACCGTTCGTGAGAAATGCGGACGTTACAATCGAAGTGCTCTAACACTTGCACAATGTTAAACGTCTTCTCTTCCGATAATCTTCTTTGAACGTACGGCTTATCTAACGTCGCTGAAACGAACGCACCGCTATGTGTCACTAATATAGAATCTAATTTTAACGCCTTTGCAACTTTATGAGCGGACTGAAAATTACGACTCGTAAATAATGTAACGTATACATCTTTTCTTTTCACAAATTCAATTGTTTCTCTTAATCCTTTTGCAATTTTTCCATTGTTGTATAGTAGTGTCCCATCTATATTAAGAGCTAGTAAGCGATAAATCATGTCGCACTCCCCCTCTTCGCTGTTGTACTCTATCCATAATTTATGAAATAAATGTAGTAAATAGAACGAGTTAGAATTACTACTGAAAATTTGGTTTACTATATACATATACACTCAGCAAAGGAGATAGTACAATGCACGCACCCCCTTCCTTTTATGAAGGCGATACGTTAGAAGTCGCAAAGAAATTACTCGGACAAAAACTTGTACATATTGTAGATGGAATAAAACGAAGCGGAATGATTGTAGAAGTAGAAGCATATAAGGGTCCCGATGATAAAGCCGCGCATAGTTACGGCGGGAGACGAACAGACCGTACAGAAGTCATGTTTGGCGCACCAGGACATGCTTACGTATATTTAATTTACGGTATGTATCATTGCTTCAACGTCATTACAGCACCAGTTGGCACCCCGCAAGGCGTTCTCATTCGAGCCCTTGAGCCAGTAGATGGAATAGAAGAAATAAAATTAGCGCGCTACAACAAAACAGACGTTACAAAAGCGCAGTATAAAAATTTAACGAATGGCCCTGGCAAACTATGCCGTGCCCTCGGAATTACGTTAGAAGAACGAGGCATATCATTACAAAGCGACACATTGCATATTGAACTCGTCCCAGAAGAAGAACACATATCATCACAATATAAAATAACAGCAGGACCTCGTATTAACATCGACTATGCAGAAGAAGCTGTACATTATCCGTGGCGTTTTTATTATGAGGGGCATCCGTTTGTTTCAAAAAAATAAACGATATCGACTTATCGACAAATAAAAGAAGACTGTTCCACAACGGAACAGTCTCTCCCTTTTTACTCCGCGCCTTCCGCAGTCGCAATATTATCCTCTAAGTTTTCTCTAGATAATTCAGCCGTCATAAAGTCAGCTGTTTCTGGAAGTGCTAAATGCATATGAGCTTTTTGACAAATTTGGATTGTACAGTTTTCAACAACATAATCGAAAACATGTCCGCCTCCGCTTCTTTCATCATCAATGTAATGTAAGTGGAAACCAGCTACACCAATACCTTGCGCGTAATCTGGTGTCCAAAATCCAGCAAGCGTACCTTCTGTATGTTTAAATGAAAAGATTGGTTGTGATTTCGTCACTTCAACGAGCGGTGTATACGGTTTTTCTTGTCTTGGAACAGTTCTCGTTCTTACTTCACGGAACGTACCGTCCATTCGAATAGCGTAAAATAAGTTTTTACTTGGCATTAATTCATGTAATAATGCCTCAACTTCTTCACGATTCATCGGACGTTCTACCGTATAACTCATTTCTTTTTCAAAAAATGTTACAGTCGCAAACGGTGTTGTTTCTTCCGGTTCTACTTTTTCTGCTGAACCGTCTGAACGTAAATGATAAAATTCGTTATCAAACGCGATCATTTCACCATCTAATTGATCAAATGTGCCGATGCCGAAATCACCACGTTCTTTCAATTCCTCAAAGCTAATTACACCATCATATATACCATCTAATAGCGCAAGCATTGTAGATGTTTGATATACTTCATTACTCGTTTTCGTTCTTTTTGCATCAATATCAATGAATTGTGCAACAGTCATCTCAATCATGCCTCCATTAGTTTAATTGGTTTGGTAATAATTTTTCGCTTAATTTAATGTTGTCACGGTAGTCAATTGGAACATCAATAATGACAGGTCCGTCTGCTGCTAATGCTTCTTTTAATACACCTTCTAATTCATCAGGCGTGTTAACGCGAAGACCTTTTGCACCGAAGCTTTCTGCATATTTCACAAGATCGACATCGCCAAACTCTGTAGCGGATGTTCTACCATATTTCATCATTTGTTGGAACGCAACCATATCATACGTACCGTCTCTCCATACAAGATGTACGATCGGTGCGTTTAAACGTACCGCTGTTTCTAATTCCATCGAAGAGAATAAGAAACCACCATCACCTGACACGGAAACAACTTTCTTGCCCGGTTCAACTAAAGTAGCGGCAATTGCCCAAGGAAGTGCAACACCTAACGTTTGCATACCGTTACTAAATAATAATCTACGTGGTTCATAAGAACGGAAACATCTTGCCATCCAAATAGAATGTGAACCGATGTCACATGTCACAGTTGTATCGTCACTAATTAAAGAACGAAGTGTACGAATCACTTGAAGCGGATGCGTAACACCTTCTGAAGCACGGTTTGGAACTTCTGCTTGTTCTGATAATTTCGCGCGTAATCGTTCTAACACTGCTTCTGATTTCGTACTTAATACAAGTTTCGGTAATTTCTCCGCGATGCTATTTACAGTTAAAGCAATATCCCCAATTAATTCGCGCTCTGGTTGGTAATCATGGTCGATATCTGCTTGATGGTCATCAAGATGGATAATCGTTCTGTCTCCAAGTTTATTCCAGAATTTCGGATCATACTCAATTGGGTCATAACCGATAGAAATAACAAGGTCTGCTTCTTCTAGTAAAATATCACCTGGTTGGTTACGGAATAATCCAACACGGCCGAAGAAATGATCTTCTAACTCACGCGAAATTGCACCAGCTGCTTGATATGTTTCAACGACAGGAAGTTCTGTATCCGCAATTAATTCACGAACGGCTTTCGTCACTTCATTTGTGCTCGCTCTCATACCGAGTAAAATAACTGGTAATTTCGCCGATTTTATTTTTTCTACTACATATGTAATTTCATGTGTGGGAGCGATTCCAAGTTGTGGCTTAGAAAGCGCACCGATAGACTCTACAGTCGTTTCCGCTGTCATAACGTCTTGCGGAAGACTTACTAAAGTAGCTCCTGGATTTGTGGAAGTCGCACTTCGGAATGCATTACTTAATGCTTCTGGCACATTATCAGGATGCTCTACTTCTACGCTATATTTTGTGATTGGTTCGAATAGTGCAGCATTATCCATAGATTGATGCGTACGTTTTAATCGATCCGTGCGTGGAACTGCACCAGCTAAAGCAACAACGGGATCACTCTCCGCATTCGCAGTAACAAGACCTGTCGCTAAATTCGATGTCCCTGGTCCTGAAGTTACAAGACATACGCCCGGTTTCCCTGTTAATCTACCAATAGCAGCTGCCATAAATGCTGCGTTTTGTTCATGACGACAAACAATTAACTCTGGTCCTCTTTCTTGCAGTACATCAAATACAGAGTCAATCTTCGCTCCTGGAATACCGAAAACATGTGTAACACCTTGTTTAATTAAACAATCAACAACAAGATCTGCTCCTTTTGTTTTTGTTTTCACGTCGTTTGCTTTTACACCTGTACTCAAACTAATCATCCCTTTATTTCATAATGTGTGTAATAAAGATTTTTAATTTCACCTAGTTAATTAATGTGGTGAAGTATTATTTATCATTATATTACAAATGCATTATTTTTCCAACAATATGAATTTGGCAGTTTTTTGACAACCATTAAGGAATACGCTTACAACCCTTTGTTTATCCTAGAATAATAATTTTATATCTCATCTAAAAATGCACGAAAAACTTTCATCTAGTCACAGTATTAAAAACATTACAGTACCTTGCAAAGAACACTACTAAATGATATATTTGTAAATATTGGAATACCCAATAATTGGAATGAACTTTATAATTCGTATTCCCCTTTTCAAAAAATAGGATTCTCAGCTGTAATTCATCATTTTATAAAGGAAAGTGATTGTTATGAACAAAAGTGAATTTTTGGAACAACTTAGTTCCTCCCTACGGAATATGCCTAATTCAGAAAAAGAGGATATTATCTCAGAGTATGAAACTCATTTTATTAGCGGTAAACAAGATGGGAAATCTGAAGAGGAAATTTCTAAAAAACTAGGAAACCCTAAAACTATTGCTAAAGAACTTACTGTTTCATATGCAATAAGCAATGCTGACAGTAAACGAAGCTTCAAAAATATAATAACCGCACTATTTTCTGTTATGAGTTTAAGTGTTTTAAACTTTACCTTTATCATTATCGCCTTTTTCGTACTACTCTTTTTATTACCGGTTCTTCTAGCACTGATCATTGCCACTCCATTATTAATTATTTCACCTATTTTATTAATAGGATTAGGATTTTTTAAAGGGTTTCATCAAATCAGTTATTCCGATGTTTATAATGTGTTCATCGCTTTTTGCGTCGGTTTACTCATATCCGTCATATGTTACCAAATGGTAAAACATCTATACGGAGCTTTAGTAAAGTATTTGAAATGGAATATAGCTATTTTACAAAGATAATAATGAATATGAAAGGAGATTCAAATGAAGAAGTATACTTTATATCTACTCATGTTACTTACAATTTTATTTCTATCAGCTTGTTCAAATAGTGCACAACATGAGGAAGAAAACGATGTGCAATCTATTAAAGATGTAACGATTAAAATTCCAGAAACTATATTCACTTCCTCAAAAAAGAATGAAACGATTAACGAAGACGAAATGAAACAAAATATAAAAACGTATTTAAATTATAGCGGAGAGTTATACGAAAACATCGTTCCACTTTCGTCAGCCATGTCTGACGAGAATGCCACGGAATCCGATCGGGAGAAATTAAAAAAACTAGTAGATTTAGCAAAACAAAATGATGCGAATTTCCATGATTTTATTAGTAACAATACGATCCCCGATGATTACAAACAGCCTTCGAAGGAAATTCATGATTACATTTCAGCGTCTACGGCACTTTCAGTAGAACTAGAGCAAGAATTAGACAAAATCGCGCAAGATGGTAACTTATTCAAAACTGATTTTTCTTTTACAAAACGCTTTGAGAAAGTTAATGGTAGGAAGCAAAAAGAAATTGAAACATTTTTGAAGGAAAAGAATATTAAGACGGAGTATTTCCACAAATAACAAACAAAAAAGACGCCCCTATACAGGGGCGTCTTCCACTATTACGCTTGTTGTTGCGCGTTATATAATTCTTCAAGTGGCTGCATGATAATTTTGTTAACATCAGTGATAACGATGTTTAAACGTTGTTCAGTTTCCATTAACTTTGTGATTTTAGCATCTTGTTGAATGCGAGCTACAACTTCTTGTGCTTTTTGGTTATCTTCTTCAGTGATTTCTTGACCTTGCATCATTTTTTGTTGTAGGCCAAGTTGCATTGTACGGAACTCATCGAATAAGTTCTTTGAATTTGCATCACCTTGTACTGCTGCGTAGCTTGCTTTTAATGTTTGGAAATCTTCGTTTTCAGCGATTGCTTTTTGTAATTCATATGCAACATCATGAATGTTTTTTGTCATTTTATTTTTCCTCCTTTAGAAGGCTAGCGCTTTTCGCTCACACTGCCTTTTAAGTGCATTTACATACGCACCTCTTCTTACCATATCAAACTATGCAAGAGATGTGAAGAAATTTCACTTTTATTTCTATGTACTTATCTCTACTACCTAAGGAACAACAGTAATAGCCCTTGCACGAGTCCAATCATTCCGCCTAATAAGGCACCTAAATACGTAATCATTTTCAGCTCATTTTTTGTAATGGACAGCACTAAATCTTCTAGTCGCTCTGTTGAAAATGTAGACACTTCTTGCTGCACAATTTCCGCAAGATGTAGATTTTTTAATATACTTTCTACGTTTTCTGTCCCCCACTTCAAGCCTTTTGTTACTACGCTTGGAAGCACTTTTTCAATAATTGTTTCTCGAACTGGCTCACATACTTGCTGCACAGATTGATTTAAAAACTTACTCACTGTTTCTTCAACTTTAACTGCTGACAATATGGAGCTTACAATCATTTCTTTTTCTACAAACGTTTCTACTTCTTTTACATCTCTTCCTTTTAACTTTTCCCACTCTTTTTGCAGTACATCAGTTAAAAGCTGCTTTGTGCCATCTTGCCCTAAAAACTTAATAACTTCTGGCTGTACACGATCCACTACACTTACATTCCCTAAAAACATTCCGACTAAGTTAAGCAGCGTTCCCCTAGAAGCAAAGAAATCATCAATCATTTTTGAAAGACGTGCTTTCCCTTCTTCACTTTCAAAAAAATGAATTCCTCGATTTAAAATAAACGCCGAGACATTTGGGATTGTATTCTCTATTTTTTCATGAACAGAATGAGGTAAAGCCTGTTCCCATGTATATGTATAATACTCTGCTAAAAATGCCTCTATTTTTTCTGTAATTACATGCTCGATTTTCTCGGTCGCCTCTTTTTCTACATGTACTAAATTCCATGTTTCTAATATTTGTCGTAACGACTGTTCATTCGTAATTACTTTATCCACTTCTACTTGTGTCCATTGAATTAAACTTTTTTGAAACTCTTCATTTGTTAATTTTTTTCCGATTCCTTCTGGCGTTAACAAATGTTCGACAACCATTTTTCCTAATTGAACAGCAAGCTCATCGCGGCGTTTCGGAATTAACCCTGGTGTAAATGGAACTTGAAACTTTCCAATATAAATAGGGCGATGAGGACGAAATAACATTTTTATCGCTAAATGATTTGTGAATCCTCCAATAATCGCTCCGAGCCCTGTCGTCGTTAACATACTTAACCATATATTCATTACAATCAACCTTTCGCTTCTTCAAAACTATAGCATATCATCATACGGACAAAAGTATAATGGTATAAAAACGTATTTGCAATATATAGCTATGCCTATTATGCCAACATTTTGTTAGTAAAGGAGTGATTTCGTTGGTTCTCGGTATTTTAACTTCTCACCCTCATTATGAGCAAATGTATCACACCGAAATCGCTAAACGCGCTCGGTTTTATCATAATGTCGTTGCCCAGTTTACGCCATTTGGTATTGATCCTAAAACAGATCTTGTCTCTGGTCTGATTTATGATACAGATACAGGAAAATGGAAAGAGCAAATATTCCCTATTCCTTCTTATATTTACGATCGTTCTTCTTTTAACGAGGAAACAGACTTCGACAAAGCAAAATCAATTATTCACTCATTACACAACCGTGCTTCCACTACCTTTTTAAATAACACACTCATTGACTTGAGCGAACTACATGATTTATTTCTCACGAATAAAAAATTATCTCCTTATATACCAAAATTCGAAATAGCAACGATACAGAACATTTTCAAACTGTTATTAAAAACAAAAGATATTATTATACGTCCTACCCATACACATTCCAATGAAAGTCTGTACCGGATTGCTTATAAAAATAAAACGTTTCATATCGATACGATAAATGATGACTATCATACTTCTACTCCAATCAAACGGACAGATGAATTTATATCTTGGTACAAATCTAACATACGATCAGCACGTTACATCACCCATACAATGCTGCAACCACCAAATCAATTAACATACCCGCTCCATATTCGAACCATTTTGCAAAAAAATAAAGAACAGAAGTGGACTGCTATCGGCCAATTTATACAAAAAAGCTCATTTCCGAATCAACTTTTACTTTCGGCAACGGATGATTCCTCGCTGCATTCATTTTCGAAAATTAAATACGTACTATCTAGTACCGGTGTACAATTATTACAAGACGCTTTACATGACATTATAAATGAAGTGTTTCAAACATTAGATGAATCTTATTCTTCGTTATTCGAGCTAGAGCTTTCCACCATTATGGATCAAAAAGGGGCAATTTGGCTTATGTATGTCAACACGATTCCCCCGTACGAACATTACATTCGTCATAGTGATGCACTAGCCGAAAAAATATATCATGGACCACTAAAGTTTAGTCGCTTCACACCATAATGAAAGGAGGTAACACCATTTTGAAAGAGCACATATATACATTAAACATTTCAGATGAGCATCCAAATAGCATTACTTTACCTTACATTTTTTCCATTACACCACCAATTGCATCTCTTTCCTTCGGCGTACGCCATGTTGCAAGTGAAGAGGTGAAAATTCATTATTCCTTTACTCGCGAAATCATTATCGGAAAACAAATTGCAGAGAAGCTCTTACTTCCTCATTCCACTACTATCCATGCATTCACGCAAAATGAAACCATTATTTTCGGACCATTAATCGGGATTTTCACAACTGGTTTTAACGATGACTCTTCTAACCCTTTAGGAAACCGATCAACTTCTCTTGGCGAGTTACTAACGCCGCCATTCACCTTACGACCATTTGTATTCGTTTTTGGTGTGCAACATATAGACTGGGAAGATGAAACAATTGAAGGGTATTTCTTTCAAGAAGGGCAATGGATTAAGAAAAAAGTCCCGTTACCGAATGTCATTTACGATCGATTACCAAATCGTAAAGCCGAAAATTATAAACCGATCGTAAGAGCAAAAAGAAAATTAGAGCATGACTATTCCATTCCGTGGTTTAACCCAGGGTTTTTCAATAAATGGGAAGTGCATCAACTTCTTATGAAAGATGAATCCATTATTCCCTTATTACCAAACACGGAAGCTTTTCAACATTTCGAACAAGTAGAACGCTTTCTTGGCACGTATAAATCTGTTTACATGAAACCGATACACGGTAGCTTCGGAAGAAACATTCATCAAATATTTTACTCTCAAACAGAGAATTGCTACTACTGTCGTTATCGCGAAAATGAAGAAAATAAACTAAGAAAGTACCAATCATTAGAAACGCTTCTGAACCATGTGTTAAAAGGACATGATTTAAAAAAGTTTATCGTACAACAAGGTATTTCCTTACTTCGCTTCGATGGGCAACCTGTTGATTTTCGCATTCATACAAATAAAAATCATTTCGGCCAGTGGATAGTCAGTGCAATCGTTGCAAAAATTGCTGGCAAAGGTAGCTTAACAACGCATGTAAATAGTGGTGGCGATACAAAATTACTGCAAGAACTTTTTCCAGATCCAACGAAACAAGTTCAAATTGAAAATAAATTAAAACATACAGCCTTACAAATCAGTTACGCGCTCGATGAACAAGTAACCGGAAATATTGGAGAAATTGGTTTTGATATCGGTTTAGACACGCAGGAAAACCCGTGGCTCTTTGAAGCAAACTCTAAACCTGGGCGAACTGTATTCCAAGATGAAAAGTTAAAAGAACAAAGTGAACTGACGCGCCAATTATTTTACGAATATGCCATCTACTTAACTGAACATTCTTTGCGCGATGCAAAAGAAAAAATGGCTCAAATAAAATCCGGAACTCCATCAAACACCGAACATATCCCGTCTCCTATGATTCACTCACAAATACGAAAACAAAAACTTCCACCTCATTCATAAGGTGGAAGTTTTCTATTTACACAAGTTTCACTACAACCTCTGTTTCCACATTACACATCCCGCAATAAAAAACATGATTGCAGTACTCTTGTGAATTACTATGTGTTAAACCATCTACTGCACTTAATAATTCTTGATCCATATACGCACTATAATCGTCTATGTAATCTACAGTTTTCCCATAATCTTGGAGTATACCTTGGCAATTTTGACAAGAATATGTTTGTGATTCTAATGCGTTGCAAAGCGGGCAAATTCCCATCACGATTCCTCCATACGTTATCATTTACAAGCAGATTGAAGAGAGCATCTAGCCGTGCATAGGAGCGTCCTGTCCCCCCCCTATTTAAAATAGAACTATAAAGTTGCTACCGATGTAATTTTAGTAAGTCATAAATAAGAAGTTAATGATTTGCCCCACAATAGCGGGATACAAAAAGAAAAACATATTTCATATCGCTCTTAGTTTAGCCTTCTTTCTAAAAAATACAACGATTACTCTTATTTCATAATTTACGAAATCACTAAGATTTTTTTACAAAATTTACAAATTAATATTTCGTATATCTTTCTAGGTAACATCCATACTATGAGTACAAACTTAATTACGATGGATTAGCGCCAAACGGGGCGATAATCTGGTTCAAATCCAGCTAGTCCAACCAAAAAAAATTTTTATAACTCTAAGGAGGATATATTCCTATGGCAAACCAAAATTCTTCAAATCAATTAGTAGTACCAGGAGCAACAGCTGCAATCGACCAAATGAAGTACGAAATCGCTCAAGAATTTGGTGTACAATTAGGAGCAGATTCTACGGCTCGTGCTAACGGTTCTGTTGGTGGAGAAATTACAAAACGTCTAGTTGCAATGGCTGAGCAAAGCCTTGGCGGATTCCAAAAATAAATATATATGGCAAAAAGGTCTCAAGGCATATGCCTTGAGACCTTCCTTCATTTACTGCAACATTTGTAAAAACTTCTTCGTGCGTTCTTCTTTTGGATTTGTAAATACATCTTCTGGTGTACCTTGTTCGACAACGACACCGCCATCCATGAAAATAACGCGGTTCGCAATTTGATGCGCAAAACGCATTTCGTGCGTTACAATAACCATCGTCATGCCTTCTTTAGCAAGTTCTTTCATGACTTTCAGAACTTCTTGAACGAGTTCAGGATCAAGTGCCGACGTCGGCTCATCAAATAGTAATACTTCCGGCTCCATCGCAAGCGCGCGAGCAATTCCAACGCGCTGTTGTTGTCCGCCTGATAATTGGAACGGGTATAAGTCTACTTTATCCGCAAGACCAACTTTTTCAAGGAAATAGTTTGCTTTTTTCTTCGCTTCTTCTTTCCCCATCTTTTTCACTGTAACGAGCCCTTCCATTACATTTTGAAGTGCTGTTAAATGCGGAAATAGATTATGGTGCTGGAATACCATACCTGTTTGCGTACGAAGATTGACAATATCTTTCTTCGATACTTTTTGAGAGAAGTCGAGCTCTTTATTACCGATGCGAATATTACCAGCGTTCGGCGTTTCTAGCACGTTGAGACAACGCAGGAATGTCGTTTTACCAGATCCAGATGGACCGATAATAACAACAACTTCCCCCTTCTCAACTGATAAATCTATATGTTTTAGTACGGTATTATCTCCGAAACTTTTTTGTAAATTTTGAATTGAAATCATAAAAACAAAAACTCCTTTTATGAAAGGGTTATTTTAGAGTGTAACGTTCTGAACGTTTTTCTAATATTTGTTGCACGATAGATAATAAGAAGCAAATTGCCCAATAAATTAGACCTGCTTCGAAATAAACAATTAAAAACTCATAGTTCATTGCCGCAATTTCCTGCGCTTTTCGGAACATTTCTGTTACTAAAATTAACGATGCTAATGAAGTATCCTTCACTAAACTAATAAATGTATTCGAAAGCGGCGGAATAGATACGCGCGTTGCTTGTGGTAAAATAACACGTTTTAATGCTTGCGGGTATGTCATCCCAATTGTGTAAGCTGCTTCCCACTGTCCTTTCGGAATTGAAAGGATAGAAGCACGAATAATTTCAGATGCATACGCACCAACATTTAACGAAAATCCAATAATTGCCGCTGTATATGGCTCAACTTCAATATTAAGAGTTGGAAGACCATAGAAAATAATAAATAACTGTACAAGAAGTGGCGTTCCGCGAATGATAGATACATAGATACGAGCAATCCATTGTAAAATACGACTACCTGAAATACGTGCAAGCGCAGTTAACGTCGCAAGTATAATCCCGATAATGAATGTAATAAGCGTTAATGGAATTGTCGTAAACACAGCTTCCTTCAGCATAGGCATGAAGGAAGACTGCATAATATCTATCCAAGTAGACAATCGATCTGAAACCAACGCACTACTTAGATACATTTTCACCGAACCATTTTTTCGCTATTTTATCGTACGTACCATCTTTTTTCATATCTTCTAACGCTTTATTTACTTCTTGTACTAGCTTGTCGCTACCTTTACGGAATAAGAACCCACTTTGTGACGCTTCTTTTTCTGTATCTACAATTTTAATTTTCGCATCTTTTTTCGTTTCTAAATAGTTTAACACTGATAATTTATCATTAATTGTGAAATCAACACGGCCAGTATTTAATAATTCCGCCGCTTGGCTAAAGCCTTCTACATTCGTGATTTCTGCACCATTTTTCTTAGCAATATCTGCATAGTTACTCGTTAAAGATTGTGCTGCTTTTAATCCTTTCACATCAGCAAATGTAGCAGGTTTATCTTTATCCTTCGCAATAACTAATACCGCTGAAGATGAAACATATGGGCTAGAGAAATCATATTTCTTTTGACGATCTTCACGAATACCAACTTCGTTTGCAACCATGTCGAAACGTTTTGCATCTAAACCAGCAAGTAAGCTATCCCATTGTGTTTCTTTAAATACAGGTTTTACTCCTAAACGTTTTGCAACTTCTTCTGCTAATTCAACGTCAAATCCAGTTAATTTATTGCTTGAATCGTGGAATGTGAACGGTGGATATGTACCTTCTGTTCCAATTACAAGTTCACCACTTTGTTTTATCTTTTGTAACGCGTCTTGACTAGCTGTATCTTTTTTCTCTTCTTTACCACAGCCCGCTACAATCCCGATCGCTAATGTAGTTACTGCAAGTACTGAAAATAATTTTTTCATGATGGTAATCCTCCAAGTATTCTGATAGGAATTTAAAAACTATATTGATTGTATGCAATCTTGAACAATTTTTCAATGAAAATGTTCTTATTTAGTTTATCCTTTTTCTTCATAATCAAACAAAAGGGGAAAATAATGCTACATACAAAAAATAAGTAACATTTTTTAATATAGCATTTATAAAGAAAAAGGTAAAACAATACTTCTTATTTAACTGTCGTGATTCACTAAAAAAGAACTTGTGAAAATCACAAGTTCTCCTCCATACATATTAAGCACTCTGGTTTCCTTCCATTTGCGTTTTGTACATATCGTAATAACGCCCGCGCTTTTTCATTAGCTCATCATGAGAGCCTTTTTCTAAAATTGTTCCTCTATCAAGTACAATAATTTGATCGGCGCTTTTAATTGTTGAAAGGCGGTGAGCGATAATAAATGTCGTTCTTCCTTTTTTCACAACTTCTAGCGCTTGTTGAATCATCGCTTCCGTCTCTGTATCGATACTAGATGTCGCTTCATCTAAAATTAAAATAGCTGGATCAAAAGCGAGTGCTCTAGCAAACGATATAAGCTGACGTTCTCCAGTGGAAAGCGTGCTTCCCTTTTCTGTAATCTCTTCATTTATATTGTTCGCAAACCGTTCCGCACCAACATCACGCAATGCTTTTACGATGCGCTCTTTTGAAATTTTTTCGTTCTCTAAGCTTACATTAGAAGCAACCGTTCCGCTAAATAAAAACGGATCTTGCAGTACGATTCCCATATGTTCACGCGTTGCTTGTTTCGGCATCTCTTTTACATCGTGACCATCAATCGTGAGCTTCCCTTTTTCAAACTCATAAAACTGGAAGAGTACATTCATAATGGAACTTTTTCCTGATCCAGTATGACCGACAAGTGCCACTGTCTCTCCTTGTTTCGCTTCAAAAGAAATATTTTTTAGTACTTCATCTTTTCCATTATAAGAAAATGATACATTATCAAACTTCACATTTCCTTGTAAGCGAGGCATACGTTCTTCTTCTACCGCTTCCCCTTTTTCCTCTAGCAATTCAAAAACACGCTCTGATGCAACACGCGATTGTTCTAAATTAGCAAGCTGATTTACCATATTTGTAATTGGTGAGAACAATCGTGTTAAATAATCAACGAACGCATACAGTATCCCTAAAGAAATAACGCCTGAAGCACTTAATGAAGCGCCACCGAAGTACCAAATCACACCTGTAAAAGCGATATTTCTTAATACAGACACTAAATTATGCGAAGTTGCTGCATTTAAATTCAAAATTTTATTTTGATATTTAAAATAATCGCCATTTAATTCTTCAAACTCTTTTTTCGTTTCACGCTCTTGACGAAACGCTTGAATAATCGGCATACCTTGAATGGATTCATTCACTGTTCCATTAATATCAGATAAACGTGAACGCATTTTATGATTGTATACAGACGCATACTTTCTATAAAGAATCGCCCAAACAATTAAAATCGGGATGATAAGTAAACATAACGTCGCCAATTTTACATCGAGTAAAAATAGCGCAGCGAATATCCCAATAATATAAATGATACTAGAAACGAATGTCGCCAGTACCGTTACGTATAAATCACGAATGGCTTCCGTATCATTCGTTACACGCGATACAATTTTCCCTGCTGGTAAATGATCAAAATAACGAATTGGCAATGTTTGAATATGAGAAAAGACATCTTCCCTCATAATTTGAATAATTTTGTTCGCTGCTTTCTGTAAGAAAAATTGCTTTCCGTATGCAAATAATGAAACAACTACTAATAAAGCGAAATAACCACCACCAAGTAATAATAGGGGGTTTATTTCTGGTTTATAAAACGCAAACACTTCTTCTTTCGTTAATGCTTTCGCTTTATACACTTGCACTGCCTTACCATTTTGGACGGTAATCATATCATCTTTTACAGTACGTGACCCTTCAGCATTCACTTTATTTGGTACAAAATAATATTGAAAGCCGACTTGCATCACGCGTACTTCTTTTCCTTTTTTCTCACCTTCCTGGAAGCGATCACTTCGCTTATAAAAGGTGCCATTATACGAAACAGCCTCTTCACTCTTTTCTGTTTCATACCAAGGTTTCTCTATCCCGACGATATGATCGTCAATCATCGTTTTCGCGACGAAAGGACCAGCAAGCTCTGCGATGACGAAAATAAATAACATTAGCATCGCTGCAAAAATTGTCCCTTTTACTTTCATCGCATATTGAAACAATCGTTTTGAAACGCTCATATTTTCACCCCACTATCCGCACTTTCACTTTCACCTTGTTGTCTTTCAAACTGCTCCGCATACCAGCCTCCGCTTTGAATAAGCTGTTCATGCGTACCTTCTTCCATTACTTCACCTTCATCCATAACGAGAATCCAATCCGCATGTTGTACGGCAGATAAACGGTGCGTCGTAATAATCGTCGTCTTTCCGCTTCTTTCTGTTCTTATATTTTCAATGATCGCTGCTTCCGTACGAGCATCAACAGCTGATAAAGAATCGTCCAAAATTAAAATTTCTGGATTTTGAATAACAGCTCGCGCAATCGAAATCCTTTGTTTTTGCCCTCCTGATAAAGAAACACCTTTCTCTCCAACGAGCGTTTCTAACCCTTCTGGTAAAAACTCTAAATCCTTTGTAAACGCCGCAATTTCAATTGCTTTCTCGAGTTCTTCTTCCGTCGCTTCTCTATTTCCAAATAAAATATTTTCCCTCGCTGTTTTTGAGAACAAAATATGTTCCTGAGGTACATACCCAATCCATCCGAGTACATTTTCATTCGTTATTTTATCTAACGTCACATCAGAGACTGCAATATCCCCATCTCCAAGCGGATATTGACGAAGAAGCTGACGTACGAGCGTCGTTTTTCCGCTTCCTGTTTTTCCAACAACCCCAAGCGTTTCCCCTTGTTTTAATGTAAATGAAACCTTTTTTAAATTTGTTTCAGTTGATGAAGGATATGAAAAGGTAACGTCATCAAACTGAATATAATCCGGCTCTTGTACAAGCTTTGGATTTTTCGGATCCTTTACATCCGGTTCATACGCTAACGTTTCATTCACACGGTCTAATGATGCATTTCCTCTTTGCATAACATTAATTAATTCGCCAATTGCAAACATCGGCCAAATCATCATCCCTAAATACACGTTAAATGAAACAAGTTCACCAAGTGTCACCTTTGATTGAAATACAAGATATGCGCCGTACACTAAACCAATTAAATAACTAAGACCGACAAGCATTTTCACAGTCGGCTGGAATAATGCATCGATTCTTGCTACTTTCATATTTTTTTCGTATACGTCATCTCCTAAATGATGAAACCTTCCCTCATCTGCATTCTCCTGTACGTATGCACGAATAACGCGCACGCCAGCAATCGATTCAAGTACTTTATCATTCATATCTCCGAACGCATCTTGCGCAACTGTAAATCTTTCATGCAATTTCTTTCCATATATGTTCATCGCATACGCCATAATCGGAAGCGGTATAAGCGCCGCAAGTGTAAGCTCCCAACTGATTGTAAATCCCATCATAAAGACAATCGTAAGCATATATAAACTCGAATCCACGAGCGTTAATATACCGAAACCAGCTGTCATAGCAATTGCTTTTAAATCATTTGTCGCTCTCGCCATTAAATCACCAGTACGATTTTTATGATAAAACGTCGGTGTCATTTTAAGTAAATGCCCCATAAATTTAGAGCGCATCGTCTTCTCAAGTACGAATGCACCACCAAACAATTGATGTTGCCAAACGAAAGTAAGACCATATCCAATTACCGTAACCCCTATTAAAATAAGAATAAATTGCATAATCGCCGCATTCGTTAACGTTCCTGTTTTTATATTATCAATCGTAACCCCTAACACTTTCGGGGGAATGACTTCAACTATATTTACAATTAAAAGAGCTCCAATGGCGATACTATATCTCTTCCAATGCTCTTTAAAAAACCATTTTAGCTTTAGTAATACTGATAACAATGTAACCGCTCCCTTCTCGTTCTCGTTTCACTCCCATTTCTTTACCCACTATCCAGACCCATCACATTTACATTTCGTAATCCATACAATCTCATCACATTTTTCCACCTTCCAAAGTTTTATATAGTAACGTGGAAAACAAAAAAAAGCATACCGCCGCTTGACGATATGCACAAAAATGCATAAAAGCGTACGTTACGATATACGCAACGTACGCTTTTTATAAGACAAAGATGCCTTATATATCCGCACGGGTTGCGTAATGATATGAATGTTTTCTGCCATTTAACAGAGCTAAGCCCATTACATTTACGATTACAATCATTACGCACACCCCCTTCATTTATTTTCCATTTATAATCTTACAACTTTATTGAGTATTCTGTCAATTGTTTTTTTTACAAACTGAATAAAAATATACGCTACATCATTTTGAAATAAGGGAATCTTCTGCAAGAAAGGGCATACAAAATAAAAAAAGAATAAGAAATCGTTTTCACAAACATTTCATTTGAAAAATGTTATCAAACCCCCTACAATCACCTTATACTCACTCTTACAAGTTGCTATTTTAGGAGGACTAATCATGACAACTAGCAATACGTACAAATTTTATTTAGACGGAGAATGGAGAGAAAGCTCTTCAGGAGCAACAATCGAAATTCCATCTCCATACTTACACGAAGTAATTGGACAAGTACAAGCAATTACTCGCGGAGAAGTAGATGAAGCAATTGCATCTGCAAAAGAAGCTCAAAAATCATGGGCGGAAGCTTCTCTACAAGATCGCGCAAAATATTTATATAAATGGGCTGATGAGCTCGTAAATATGCAAGATGAAATTGCCGATATCATTATGAAAGAAGTCGGTAAAGGATATAAAGATGCGAAGAAAGAAGTTGTTCGTACAGCTGATTTCATTCGTTACACAATTGAAGAAGCTTTACATATGCACGGAGAAAGCATGATGGGCGATAGTTTCCCTGGCGGAACGAAGTCTAAACTTGCGATCGTCCAACGCGCACCACTTGGTGTTGTATTAGCAATCGCACCATTTAACTACCCAGTAAACTTATCTGCTGCAAAACTTGCACCAGCATTAATTATGGGTAACGCTGTTATTTTCAAACCAGCAACTCAAGGTGCAATTAGTGGTATTAAAATGGTTGAAGCACTTCATAAAGCTGGCCTTCCAAAAGGTCTTGTAAACGTAGCTACAGGACGCGGTTCTGTAATTGGTGACTACTTAGTAGAACACGAAGGCATCAATATGGTATCGTTCACAGGTGGTACAAACACAGGTAAACATTTAGCGAAAAAAGCTGCAATGATTCCACTTGTATTAGAACTTGGTGGTAAAGACCCTGGTATCGTTCGTGAAGATGCTGACTTACAAGATGCTGCAAACCATATCGTAAGCGGTGCATTCTCTTACTCTGGTCAACGTTGTACAGCTATTAAACGTGTACTTGTACACGAAAACGTAGCAGACGAGCTTGTTAGCTTATTAAAAGCGCAAGTAGCTGAACTATCAGTTGGATCTCCAGAACAAGACAGCACAATCGTTCCGTTAATCGACGACAAGTCTGCTGACTTCGTTCAAGGCTTAGTTGACGACGCTGTTGAAAAAGGTGCAACAATCGTTATCGGTAACAAACGTGAGCGTAACTTAATTTACCCAACATTAATCGACCACGTAACAGAAGAAATGAAAGTTGCTTGGGAAGAGCCATTCGGCCCAATCCTTCCAATCATCCGTGTTTCTTCAGATGAGCAAGCAATTGAGATTGCTAACAAATCAGAGTTCGGTCTACAAGCAAGTGTCTTCACAAAAGACATTAACAAAGCATTTGCAATTGCTAACAAAATCGAAACTGGTTCTGTTCAAATTAACGGACGCACAGAGCGCGGCCCTGACCACTTCCCATTCATCGGTGTAAAAGGTTCAGGTATGGGCGCACAAGGTATTCGTAAGAGCCTTGAGTCTATGACACGTGAAAAAGTAACTGTATTAAATTTCGTTTAATCTTATATGTAGAAGCTGATCTAGTTTTAGATCAGCTTCTTTTTATACAATTTAGTTCGCGAGTTGTTTTTCCATAGTTAAATTCATACATTCTACAGAAATTCGATACCCTAGCCATCGCTCAGCAATATGTTCAAATGATGAAACAGAGCCTGTTGTAAAAAATCGATGCTTCGGATTAAGATTGTCAGACAAAATTCCTTTGTGCTGTAAAATTGTGCTTAACTCTATCGCTGTTTCTTCTGCCGAACTAATAATCGTCACAGCCTCTAACTCCTCTTTTATATAGGACTCTAACAGTGGATAATGCGTACACCCAAGAATTAATGTATCTATATCTTCTTTCGTTAATGGTAGTAAAGCTTGTTTTACTTGCTGCGTTACATATGGTTCATCTTCTAATTGATTTTCTACAACTGTGGCTAAAGTCGGGCAAGCATGGCTATGCACTTCCAAATATGTATCAAGCCCGTGTAATGCTTTTTCGTACATATTAGACTGTATCGTACCTACAGTTCCAATTACCCCGATTTCCCCTTTCTTTGTCACTTTAATTGCAGCCCTTGCTCCCGGATGTATTACGCCAATAACCGGAATGGAAAGTGCTTCTTGCAAATCATTCAATGCAGCAGCTGCACCAGTATTACATGCTACCACTAGGGCTTTTAATGGAAACTGTTTGAGGAACTCAACCATTTCAAATATGAAAGCTTGTACCTCCTCTACACTTCTTGGCCCATACGGACAACGCTCATTATCACCAATATAGTAAATACTCTCTTTAGGCAATTGACGCATAATCTCACTCGCGACTGTTAATCCCCCAACCCCTGAATCTAGTACACCTATTACGGAATTTTTATTACATGCAGACATATACTTCATCCCTTTCTCAATCTTCTAGCGTTAATAACATTTATTATATTACGAAAATTCAATATTAGATAACAATCCCTCTCCTTTTTAATAACAAACTCTTCTCTATAATCTGATTATTACTATATCCATTGACGTATAAAAATACATTTGTTACTCTTAACTACGTTAATTTAATATTTAAATCCTCATTCGTATCTCGGTGAGGTAGAGGTTGCAATCATTAAGAGTATCGTTTCAGGAGATGTAGTGGCATTGATGAAGGAATGAGAAAGGAATGATTGCCGAAGTAAGTTGTGTCCACCATGCACGCTTGCTGGGTCTGCATTTAATAAGTGCAGAACTGTCACAAACGTTTCGTTTGTGGAGAGCTATCGAGAGGTATGTCGTGGGTTTCTTATAAGATAGAAAGCATGTAGCGGCAAATTACGTGCTTTTTTTGTTTTGTTTGGGACTTTTCTTCTCTACTAAGAAGACATACATATCTCCTCGCTTGACTTGGTTATACTAACTTTGGAGGTATTTTCTATGCAACAAAAAAAATGGGGCTTTTGGGTACTAACAGCTTTCGTTGTCGGTAACATGGTTGGCGCTGGTATTTTCATGGTGCCAAGTACGTTAGCACAAACAGCAAGCCCTCTCGGTGTCACTTTAGCTTGGTTAACAACAGGGTTTGGTGTTTTAATGCTAGCTCTTGTTTTCGGTAATTTAGCAATTCGTCGTCCTGATTTAACGACAGGACCACAAAGTCATGCATATGCTTTATTCTCATCACCAAAAAAGAAAAAAATGGCTGGTTTCAGTATGGTATGGGGATATTGGGTTGCAAACTGGGCAAGTAACGTTGCCATCATTACATCTTTCGCGGGATATTTATCACTCTTCTTCCCAATTATGAAAGATACACGACTACTATTTTCAATCGGTTCTTTTAACATAGAAGTCGGAAAACTAATTACATTTACGATTTGTTCCATCTTACTTTGGGGAACTCATATTATATTAACAAACGGTGTAAGCGGAGCTGGAAAGCTAAATTTCTTAGCAACAACAACGAAAGTAACTGGATTCCTTTTATTCATCGTCGTTACGTTATTTGCATTCGAAGCTTCTAAGTTTGGACAATGGTACACACCGATGATCGATAAATCAGGTGTATCACACGGCCTTCTTTCACAAGTAAACTTAGCTGCTCTTACAACGCTTTGGGCATTTATCGGAATTGAATCAGCAGTACTTTTATCAAACCGTGCTACCTCTCCTAAAACAGTAAAACGCGCAACGGTGGCTGGATTACTTATTACAGTTGCGATTTACTTAGGAATTACAATTTTAACAATGGGTGTTCTTCACGTTGATAAATTACAAGCTTCGGAACGTCCATTAGCAGATGCGCTAAATGCTGCAATGGGTCATGGTGGCGGGAAACTGATGGCATTACTTGCTCTTACTTCCCTATTCGGTTCCATCTTAGGCTGGATTTTATTAAGCTCAGAAGTACCGTATCAAGCAGCAAAAGAAGGTTTCTTCCCTTCCTTCTTTACGAAAACAAATAAAAAAGGAAGTCCAATTTACTCATTACGATTAACAAACATTATGTCGCAAGTGTTCTTATTCTCAACACTATCCGGAACAATTGCGGAGGCTTATACATTCGTTATTACCGTATCAACACTAGCCTACCTCATTCCATATCTCGTTTCACCAATCTTCCAGTTAAAACTAGTCGCAACTGGTGAAACATATAAAAATGAAATGCGGGCAAGAATTACAGATGGTATAGTCGCAGTGATCGCACTTTGCTACGCACTATGGGTTATTAAAACCGGCGCATCCGATATAAAAACGTTCCTTCTCGGAATTGGTTTATTCGTAATCGGCTTTGCCTTCTATCCATTAATGAATCGTGATCAGAAAAAAAATAACGAAAAGAAAAACGAGCAAGTTGCATAACGCAATTTGCTCGTTTTTTCTTTTATAAAACATATATAATAGAACAAAGAGGTGAAAAACATGTCAATTGAATCACTATGGAGCAGCCGCTTCCAACAACATATTCAAAATATCATTACATACTTTGCACGTATGATTAACGGTTTACTATATAGCTTTATCTTCGTTGCCTGTATAGGTGCTTACTATTACGCAAAGTTTCTTAAGACATCTCCTTCTAAAGGACTATCTTTATTACTTATTACAATCGTCCTAACAGCGATTATAACGAGATGCCCGATCCGTACATTTATTCAAAAACCTGATGCTGTCTATTTACTTGCATTAGAGGAGAAACTAACATCTTATTTTAAAAAATCTCTTCTATATAATTACATCATTCAGCTTTTCCCATTATTATTTACGTTCCTTATTCTCGTTCCACTTGCCCTGCAATCATTACAAGTAACGGTACCTTTCTTATGTACAATCTTTATCGTTTTAATGATTACGAAAGCTTGGAACATATATATACATTGGATGTGGCGTGATAGTCATGAAAAAAATATATGGTTCATTATTCGTATTACTTGTAACGCCCTAATCATTTACATGCTGTTTTACTCGGCACATGTTCTCATATTAGGCGGATTGCTCTTACTACTTGCTTTCCTACTTCTATATACGAAAAAACAGCCTACAAAACGAATACCGTGGGATTACATAATCGAACAAGAAGAAAAAATGGACGTTCGTTTTTATCAATTTGCTAGCATTTTCACCGATGTTCCGCAACTGAATAAGCAAGTAAATAAAAGAAAATGGCTTACAAATTGGATTGAACCTTTATTACGTAAAAAACGAGCAACTTTCTTCTATTTACATACACTAGCATTTTTACGTGGGAATGATTATTTCGGTATATATATTCGCTTAGGGTTGATCGGTGCCTTCGCCTTATATTTTATACCAAACATATACGTAAAAGGCGCTATCGCTTACATCGTCCTATATATGATCTCTATGCAGCTCCGTTCCCTGTGGAAATATTTTTCGGGAAATATTATCGTAGCATTATATCCCATTGATACTGAGAAACGAATGAATCAATTTCTTCGCTTAATCTTTATATTACTAAGCATTCAACTCATTGTATTTTCAATTGTTATACTCATTGCTACAGGACAATTTTTACATAGCCTTATCATTATGATTATCGGGTTACTCTGGATCAAATTTATTATTGTACCAAAAACGAAGCAACGAATTTCCGCATTTTAACGAAAAAAATTATCTTAAAAGCCAAGGGAAAAATAAATTATCTCCTTGGCTTTTTTATTTTTCTTCCTCAAACAAGAATCACCGGCACAACCGATATTTTATGATTTTACATACAAAAACGATAATACATGTTTACGTCCTAATAAAAAGGGTATGTATTAAATTAACAGGGCAAAGAAACTGGAGGGAATGAAAAAATATGAATTAAAGTTCCGCTTTATAAAAGACATTGCTCAAGGATGATTCTGAAACCAATAATATAATGTAAGGAGCGGATTAGAATGAGTAAAAAAATTGCTATTTTAATAACGGATTATTTCGAGGACACAGAATACACAGAGCCAGTAAAAGCTTTTAATCAAAAGGGATATGAATTAACAACTATTGAAATGGAAAAAGGGAAAACGGTACACGGTAAACAAGGAAAAAGTGAAGTCGTAATTGATAAAAGTATTGATGATGTTTCTCCAGAAAACTTTGATGCCCTCTTCATACCAGGCGGATTTTCCCCAGATATACTTCGTGCAGATGAGCGTTTTGTTCGCTTTAGCAAAACATTTATGGATGCGGAAAAACCCGTTTTCGCTATTTGTCACGGACCTCAGCTACTTATCACTGCACAAACACTTGAAGGACGCGATGTGACTGGATATAAATCTATTGAGGTCGATTTAAAAAATGCCGGTGGAAATTTTCATAACAAAGAAGTGATCGTATGCCAAAATCAACTAGTGACAAGTAGACAACCGGAGGACATCCCAGCGTTTATTGAAGAATCATTGCGTATATTAGGGTAGCTACTTTGGTTAACCTCCTTTTATTTGTATGAAAAAAATTTAACCAGTGGGGGTTTGTTCATCCCCCACTGGTTATTCCCCCCTCACCAACCAGGTGTTTACAGGAAATCCGCTTCCACAAATAGCGCGAGATAAATAAAAAGGGTGGAATCCAAAAGTTCAGTTTTAATGACCTTTGGATTCCCCTCTTTTTTCGTCCCAAAATTTCTAATCACTTTTCATAGGCAGTTCTCATATAGTGAAAATGACTATACAATTCCTATCCATAAGTTAAATAATGATTTTACACATATATAAATACAAAAGATGGGAGCCTTATTTATGAATAACAATCCACCTTCAACGTCTCCTAATCCTACAGAAACAAATAAGCGTGAAGTAACCTTACAAACGTTACGCGTCATTGGGCTTATTGTACTGATTAGTGGCTACATATTAGTAGCTCTTTCTGAAGTAGGAACGTTAAAAAATCTTTTGCTACAGCCTAGTACCACTCCAGACTTAGCTGAAGTGGATCCGTTTTAAAAAGAAAAAACATACCCTTCTTCTTTAAAAAATGTAACAATTGATTCATTCGGCTCGACAAATTTTGCGAAGTTATGGATACAGCCATCCCCGCATTAAATACGGGAATGGCTATAATTATTGAATGAATTCTTCTAAATGGTTCTTCAAGTTCTCTAAATACTTCTCAACAGTAGGATGCTTCACCACATCATAACAAGCAAAACTCTTTAACGGACTCATACCGAGAAACTTTTGCACGCGATGTAAATGGCTAAGCGCTGACTCTAAACTTTCTCCCTCAAAGAACTTCGTCTTATCTCCAAATGCTTTCTCAGGCGCATTCCAAGTTGTAGAAAACATATACGCTTTCTCTTTTAATAAACCACCTGTCCCATATTCATCAGCACCTTTAAAGAACAAACCGTATTCATATACTTCATCCATATACGTTTTAAATAAGCCCGGTACACTAAACCAATAAATCGGTGTTTGATAAATCACAACATCGGCCCATAAAAAATTCTCTTGTTCTTCCTTAATACTATAGCCATCTTGAACCGTCGTTGTTTTCACATGATGATTCTCGCTTAATACCGTTACCATATAATCAACTAACGTTCTATTTAAACGTCCTTCTTTCGTACCGTATTTTTCATGTCCATTTATAATGAATATATTTTTCATCGCTTTTCTCTCCCTTATATAATTTACTCTTCAGCTATTAACCCAAGTTGCTGTTTCAGCATAAGATTATCTTCTAAATGCCAGTCTTCCGTGACCTTTCCGTCTTTCACATGTAACATATCAATGGCGAAAAAATTGATTTTCTTATCATTATGCGTTCCTGTAAAAGAAAGACGAGCTGTTACTTTATCACCGACGACTAATAAATCTTCAATCTCGCAATGTATATTAGGAATGACTTTACGAAAATTTTGTGCCGCAAATTTTAATCCTTCCGTGCCTTGTGGTCGCCCTTTCGGCAATGTATTATCGAAAAAATCTTTAGTAACAGTCTGCGGAATAAGTTCCTCCTTACCTGTATCCCAAAATGCATAAAAACGCTGCGCTGCATGAACCATTTCTGTCGCTTCTTTTTTACTTAGTGAGGGATCAATTGTCATTGCTTTTGGCTTTGGCATTTCTTTTAATAACTGAATTTCAGTTTTTTGTTCCACACCGCATGCTACAAGCACAATACAAACAACAATCAAACTAAGAAATCCAAACAACTTTTTTATCCCCATGAAAATCACCTCCTCATCTAAACCCTTTTTATTTCGTATTGCTATTGTATATGCACTAACTTCCTTTATGGAAGTAGTGATATTTTTTTCATATAGTTACCAAAAATATAGTTTTGTGATACTATAAAGCAAATTCATTCAAAAAAATTTTATGGAGGCTAGTTCCATGAACAATATAGATCCAGTTGAATTAACGAAAGGTTTACCTGGCATACCTTGTCCTATCGCTAAAACCCTTGATGTAATTCGTACAAAATGGACGTTTTTAATCATTCGTGACCTTCTTATCGAAGGAACATTACGCTTTAGTGATTTACAAAAATCAATGGACGGGATTAGTCCGAAAACATTATCGCTTCGACTAAAAGAATTAGAATCTCAAGGCATTATAACGAGAAAAGTATATCCAGAAGTTCCGCCTCGTGTAGAGTACACATTAACGGATAAAGGAAAGCAATTAGAGGGGATTTTCATTGAATTAAAACGGTTTGGATTAAGCTTATAAAACAAAAAACCCTTACCGTCGTAAGGGGTTTTATTACTTCGCAAAACTTTCAGCTAGCTGTTTCTCTCTCCACATAAATGTAATGCCGAGACCAACTATTAAAACAACTCCTGAAAATGCATATGGATAATGAATATTCATATCAAATAATATTCCGCCCATCGCTGGTCCTGCGATATTTCCTAAACTCGTATAAGTCGAGTTCATACCAGCAACGAATCCTTGCTCTTTTCCAGCTGCTTTTGATAAAAACGTCGTTAAAGCTGGACGAAGTAAATCAAATGCTAAGAAAATGAAACAAGTAACGAGAAGTACAATCCAATAATTAAAGACTACAGTTGAAACGAAGGCTAATACTGCACCTACAATTAAACATATTTGAATCAACACTTTTTCACCGAACATGTCGACCAATTTGCCAAACATAAAGACTTGCACAACTACCCCAAAGATTGAACTAATTGTAATAATTGCTGCGATATCTTTCGGTGTGAATCCAAACTTATGATCAGAAAACAGACTAAACACAGTTTCATACGCCGATAATCCGAATGCGAGTACAAATACGATAATAAATGCAATTGCATACATTGGATGTAATGATTTCTTTAAATCACCAATAAAACTTGATTCTTTCGTATTAGCAGAAATCTCTGCAAGCTCTTCCTTCGTTAACGGCTCTTTTAAAATAAAGATTGAAATTACACATGCTATAAAAGCAATTGCTGCTGCTACGAAAAACGGTACACGTATACCATACTCTGCAATAAATCCGCCAATTCCAGGCCCTATAATAAAACCAGTACTAATTGCCGCTGATAAATATCCCATCGCCTTTGGACGTTCCTGCATAGATGTAATATCCGCAACATATGCCGTAACACCAGGCATAATAAACGCAGCACTAATTCCGCCTAACACCCGTGCTGCATAAAGCATCCACACATCTTTTCCTAATCCAAAAAGAAGTTCTGAAACACCAAAAATAAATAATCCAATGATGATCATTTTCTTCCTACCGTAAAGATCGACCCACCGGCCTGTAATAGGTGACGTAATGAGCTGAGCCATTGCAAACACTGCAACGAGATAACCCATCGTCTTCCCTGTTAAACTCATGTCATTCATAAAGGACGGCATAACCGGAATGATTAATCCAATCCCTAAAAAAGCGATAAATATATTACTCAAAAGAATGACTAATACCATCTTTTGTTCTTTTATCGGTTTCTTCACTTTTTAACACCTCTTCCCGTAAGTTCCTCAAAAAAATAATGCCTAAGAAGCTTTTTCTTTATCCTGCTATTTGTGAGCTAATCATGAGTAGAGATGCCTCCACTCATTAGAATTTCACACTATCCTTCCACACATACATAAGCATTAGGTGAATGACTATCATTCAGTTCCCCTCAAAAATGAACCTACCTTTTCAGACAGGTTCACCTCACTATTTCTTTATATGTAGTGCATGTGTTAAAAAATCTAGTACTTCTGCCTTTTGTAGCTCGACTTGCTCCTCATCTTTATGATCATATAAATAAACTTGTTCCGCCGCTGATTCAACAAGAGCAATAAATAACTTCGCTGTTCGCTCCGCATGAACGGAATCACGAATTTCACCAGCTTCTTTCGCCTCATTTAAAAATTCACTTAGCCACATATAAAGAGGCTCATACACAGCTTCCCATTCTTTTATATGTTCTGTAGATGCAAGACCCGCATACATTAAAGCTTGTATTTCACGATATTCCTCTATAAAGTGAAACACCGCATCTATTACTTGCGTCACTTTACTTAAGAAAGGCGCATCGTTTTGCACTTTTTCTTTCACTGCAAGTATCATCTTTTCAACCATCACTTCTGCTATTGCAGGCATAACAGATAACTTAGAAGGAAAATATAAATAGAAAGTTCCTTGTGCAATGCCAGCCAATTTCACGATATCAGAAATCTTCGTTTTTTCAACGCCCTTTTCCTGAAACACTTCAATAGCTGCATAGACAATTTTCTCTTTTTTATTCATCATCTAAACCCTTTCAAACGCGTATTGAATGACTGTCACTCATTTTATAAAATAACTAGCTGTACTGTCAATTATCGTGCACTTTTTATCATAAAAATCTCCTAACGACTTGTTAGGAGATACAGTATATTTTTACGAAAGAGCCTTTAATCCTGTCACTCCGCATACAATAAGAGCCACACTAATGATACGTGCTTTACTTTTCGACTCACCAAATAGGAACATGTTTAATAAAACGGCACCTGCTGTTCCAATACCAATCCAAACCGCATACGCAACACTGACTTGTAAAAATAAGAAAGATGTATACAAGAATGCGAAGGATGTAGCAAATCCACCTATATAAATCGCACCATTTGCTAACGTCTTATCTTTACTATACATTTTAAGACCGATCACACCGACTATTTCACTAATTGCAGCACAAAATACGAAAAACCAACCCATCTTTAAGCAGCTCCTTCCACAGTTTCTTCTTTATTATCAGCTAACTTTAAACCGATAACGCCGGCTACAACCATCACGATAAAGAATAACTTTCCTACACTGAAACTTCCGCCGAAAAGGAATACATCCATTAAGAAAGTTCCTACCGTACCAGCTCCGGCAAAAATGGCATATACCGTTCCTGTCGCAAGATGTTCACACGCTTTAGAAAGGAAGTAAAAATCAACAGCGATAACGCCTAAAATAATAATCCAATGCCACCAAGTATCGGCGGTATTAAAACCAAACACCCAAAAAATTTCGAAGATACATGTTAATATGACATATAACCAAGCTCTATTTTTCATACCTCTCACCTCTTATGACTGACTATCAGTCATTTTTGTTTTAAAAAAATATTCCCTTACATCACTACTATATATAACAACTATCATCCTCATTTACCATTATATTTGTTCCATTTCCAAGCAAACTAGATCCTGCTCCATAAAAATGACTGAATGTCATTCATAAATATTGTACATGAATATTTTAAGAACTGTCAATGCCGAAAGATTATTTGAAATTTCTTTCATCCGATTTGTATATTTCCTAATAACCTGTCAATACTGCTAGTAACATAATATTTTCTCCACTCCCCCTTGGAGAGATCCCTTTAATAGAGCAGTTAGCTTTTGCTAGCTGCTCTTTTTTATTTACCGGCACACTATGAGATCAAATCCATTTTTATCATAAATAATTAAGGGTCGGATTATGTTTTCTATTTACTTTCCAAAGAGGCCTTATATGCAATAATTTTATTCTCCAGCATCTTTTCTGTAATGACTAAGTTTTCTCTTTGAATCTGAATAGATTTCCTATGATCTTCTAGGAGCTGCAAACGAGCTTCGGTTGTATGCTCCCCTTCTAAATATAACCTAGCGTATTCTCTTATTTTCGCTATTGGCATTTGCGTTTGTTTTAATTTCATTACAAACTGCAGCCACTTTATATGCGACTCTTCATAAAGTCGATTCCCATTTGTATCGCGATTTGCAATTAATATATTTTCCTTTTCATAATAACGTAGTGTATGTGTACTCACTCCTATTAATTTAGCCACCTCGCTAATTGTGTACATACTTTAACTCCCTCCACGTGCTTACCCTCATATATTTTATAGCTTTATCAAATTTATCAAAAACATTTGACTTAGAGTATACTCTAACAAATAAAATCTAACCATAATACATTTATTTGAACTTAGGGGGATTTTATATGAAATACACTGTTATTACTGGTGCTAGTTCAGGGATCGGCTATGAATCAGCTTTAGCCTTTGCATCTCGCGGAAAGAACTTAATACTTGTAGCTCGAAGACAAGAAGAATTAGACGGATTAAAATTAAAAATTAACGAAATGAATCCAGAATTGGATGTTGTTATTCGAAGAACGGATTTATCTATCACGGAAAATGTTTATAAGCTGTATGAAAGTCTACAAGCCTTTCAAATTGAAACATGGATTAACAACGCAGGGTTTGGTAATTTCGCCTCAATTGCTGAACAAAATTTAAATAAAATAGAGACGATGTTGCATGTAAATATAGAAGCACTAACAATACTCTCTTCTCTTTTCGTTCGAGATTATTCCATGGTTGATGGCACACAACTTATTAACGTTTCATCAGGCGGTGGATACACAATTGTTGCTGATGCGGTTACGTATTGCGCTACGAAATTCTATGTAAGTGCATTTACAGAAGGTTTATCTCACGAATTGAAACAACAAGGTGCAAAACTGCAAGCAAAAGTTTTAGCACCTGGCGCAACTGAAACAGAATTTGCAAAACGTTCATTTGATATTGATGAATTCCAATACAATAATGTTGTACCGAAATTCCACACTGCAGAACAAATGGCACAATTTATGCTTGATCTTTACGATAGCGATAAAGTTGTAGGGCTTGTCGATGGTTCTACTTATAACTATGAGCTTAAAAATCCCATTTTTAATTTTGCTGTAAGAAAAACGAATTCAAGTTCTTAATTTCCCCTAAAATATAGATACCCACTATTAATTAAATAATAGTGGGACTTTTTTCTCTCTGAAAATTTCAACCAACATACCGAATCATCGCCACCTCATCACAATAATCAACCTTTGGACAATGTCTACAATCAATCCATACTTTCTCTGGTAACGCCTCTCTATTCACAAAATCAAACCCGCACTTTTGAAAAAATTCCGTTTCATATGTTAAAGAAATGACTCTACTCACTTTAATTTTTGCTGCCTCATTTATTACATGATTCACCAACATACGTCCGATTCCTTTCCCTGCATATGTATGCGAAACGACTAATGATCGGACTTCTGCAAGGTCCTCCCCTAACACATGTAAACCAGCAACTCCAACGATTTCTTCCCCTTCTTTCATAACATATAAACATTGTAAATATTGATAGAGAGACAAAAGCGAACGTGGTAAAACTACTCCCTCTTTTGCATAAGCTTCAATGAGACTATAAATTTCTTTCACATCACTCGTAACCGCATTAAAGATTTTCATATTCTATCCCCTTGCCCCCGATATTAATATTTATAACTTAGAATGCATTTTAATACATAATTTTATATAATAATACATCTCTCTTTTCTCTTCGTCAATCACTTTATACAAACAAAAAACCGAGCAATCTAATCGATGCTCGGTTCCTCATTTCGGATCGGTAATACCGTCGAATATTTAATTTCACGAAGTGCTAAACTCGTCTGTATACGTGTAATACCAAGCTTGTTCAGCTTTCTAATAAACTGCTCCAGCTCTTTACGATCACGATTTGCAACCTTTAATAAATAATCATACTCTCCTGTTAAACAGTGACACTCTAACACTTCAGGCATCGATTCTAATTCTTTTTCCAACACGTCAAGTTTATCCGATTGATGAATATTCGTACTCATAAAAATGAAGCATAACAAATCAAAACCAAGCTTTTCTTGATTTAAAATGGCTACTTGCTTATCAATGAACCCTTCTCCATCTAATCTTTTTATTCTCGCATGCATCGCAGCTGGTGATAAATTAACGCGTCGCGCAAGCTCTGCATTACTTACTTGAGACTCCTTCTGCAATATATCTAAAATTTGTACGTCTAAATCATCTAACACTTTAATAACTGACGACTCCATTACAATTCCCCCTTTTTTCTTACCGATGATTATTCGAAAAAACACACCTTAACTTATTCAATACTGAATCATGTATTGTGAAGTGCATCTAAAACGAAATATTTTATTGACTTTTAACCATTATACAAAAGAATATATTACATAATAAAGAAAAATGCTAAAATTATTTACAATTCATATTAATTACAACAAAGGGGATTTTAATATGCCTTATTTTTATGTCTTTTTACTACTACTAACGAGCTTATTATGGGGAGGAAATTTCGTCGTTGGAAAATCGCTCGTTAATCACGCGTCTCCGATGACACTTACAAATTTAAGATGGATGATTGCGATCGTTTGTTTATTACCGATGGTTTGGTTTAAAGAAAAGAAAATCATTCCACCTCGTGCTGCAATACTTCCGTTACTACTAATGGGGATTTCAGGGGTCGCTCTTTTTAACATTTTTCAATTTCTAGCACTAGAAAAAACATCCGCAACAAATGTAGGGCTTATTTCTACATTAAATGCGATTTCAATTGCACTATTTTCAGTATTATTTCTAAAAGAGAAAGTAAATACACTTCAAATTCTATCCATGATTCTTTCATTCTTTGGGGTTATTCTTGTCCTATTAAAAGGTAACTTTGCACTTTTATTTTCACTACATTTTAATAGCGGCGATTTATGGATGATTGCGGCTGTTTGTATTTGGGGAATGTATTCTGTTTGTAGTAAATGGGCAACAAAAACAACTACGCCACTTATGGCAACATTATACTCTGGTATTTTCGGCGTTATTCTATTACTGCCATTTAACATAGGGAGCTTCACTGTTACAAACATAAATACTTCTTTCCTAACATCACTTTTATATACTGGGCTTATTTCCACAGTTCTTTGTATGGTGTTTTGGAATATTGGCGTGCAAAAATTAGGAGCGACTACATCCGGTATTTTTCTAAACTTCAATCCGATTTTTACAGCTATTTTAGCATTCCTTTTCCTCGGAGAAGAACTAACGTGGATACAAATTTTCGGGACAATGATCGTTGTGACGGGATGTTATTTATTTTCTCATTTCAAAACGGTTACTGTTCAGCCAACTAGAGCTTTAATGCGAAAACATTCTTAATCAAAAACATCGCCATCAAAGTGGCGATGTTTTTATTTACCTTTCATTTCTTTCACATACTGCTTTTCTTCTTCTGGCGATAAACGTTCTGTTGCCTTTCCAGTATCACCACCTTGAATTTCCCACAAAAAGTTATGCTCATCAACCGTTTGTGAAAAATCCCCTTTCTCCCAGCGCTCTAAAGTGGCAAGTAACTTTGATTTATATTTAAAATTTGTACTACTTTCTACTGCCTTCTTGGCACTAACAATTTCCCTATTTGTCATTTCAATAAATCCCCATTTTTCAGAGGATTTCACTTTTTGATGTACCATCCTATGCATGGTAGAAATAATTTCATCCTCACTAAATTGTGGCTTCTCTTCCGTAACTTTCTTGTCCTTTTGGCTCATCACTTTTTGTGTTTTAAGACTCTTCTCCTCTTCCTCTATATAATTAAGAAGTTTAGTAACACCGAATACAGCTCCTATCGCAATTACAATCATTGTAATTGCCCCTATTATCCATTTCTTCATATTATGTACTCCCCATTCCCCTAATAATCACATAAACAAATGGAATCGCCTGCGCACAGTCGATTCCATTTGTTTCCTTATTTCATTTTAAACCTTCAGCGCTTCTCGTACAATATAACTATCCACATATTGCTTAAATTTTACGATTTTTCCATTTTTAAGCTGCCATACATGAACAAACTCTGCTTCAAATGATTTTCCCGTCTCTTTATAAACTCCTGAATAAACACCTTCAGCAATAATTACATCTTTTCCGTTTACTTCATGGTACATATTTACACTCGCCTTATAATCATCCCATTCTGATCCTAATCGGCTAAATACATTTTCCATTATTGCTTCTACACCTATATAAGTTCCCCCGTACGGGAATCCTTCTGCCTCTTTCCATTCTACTTTTTCAGCGAGGGCTTCTACTAAATGTTTTGCATTCGAAGAAGCTGATCCTTCATAGGTACTTCGAATAATTTCTAAATTTGATTTAGACATATTAATTCCTCCCGTTTTATTTATTTTTTACACAAGTTGTAACCAATATAGTTACAACTTGTGTAAAAAAATATTTAAATTGTTTTATTCTTAATCCATCAGTTGTAATCATTATAGTTACAATTATGATTCAAGTCAACAATTTATACATAAGTTTACTTCGCTTTCATTACTTTCTCTTTTACGAAACGATCTACATATCCTTCTGCTTTTACAACAAATAAATACGCACCCATTGCTAATAATGCAAGATCTAATTCATACCCTGGATTCTTTCCATCCCCTAATAAACCTGCTGCTCCATTTACCTTTACGATAGCTCCAGCTAAAATAAGAGCAAATAACAATCCTACATATCTTACGCCTAAACCGATAATTAATAATATACCACCAACTAATTCAACTGTTGCTACGCCGTATGCAAGACCACCTGGTAAGCCGATGCTTGTAAACCATCCTGCTACGTTATCGATACCTGATTGAAACTTCGCTAAACCGTGTGCAAAGAACGTTACTCCTAACACGACACGAATAATTAAATTCCCAATATGTTGATTCATTTTGAACTCTCCTTTTTGTTTTGTTATGGTGAACTTTTATTTACAAGTCAAAACAATACGGTATTTCATTTCATTCGTCAAATACTTTTTTTAAGGAAACAAAAAACATTATCCCTTTTACGGATAATGTTTTCCTACAAAATAGCGCTAATTCAAGCTTTTACTCTATCGCACAAAAAAAGTTGAAACATTTTTCCAGCACCAACATACGGCAATAAAGACAAGTCCTCTTCTACAACCATTCCAACAACATTCACTTTCTCATCCTTAGGCAACTCATGTACAACAACTTGCATCTCTCCTGCATATCTACCGTACAATTCATTATCAATTGTAATGCTGCCTTTCTTTCTTGCAATGGCATCCATCGGCTGTAAAATCACTTTATGCTCCTCTCGCGATTCTACAGAACGAATGACATCACGAGCTGGATCTAGTCTATTTGTATGCACTTGTTCTACCATTTTTAATACTTCACTTTTCTTTATCAATGGCTCATACTGCAGCGGAATAATTCCTCTGCTCGCACTCGCTATCTCTTGTACACTCTCTACACTTCCGCTTATATCCCCGATTAGCACCTTATCGACACCACAATCTTGTACAAGTTCTAAGTACGCTTCAAGTGGGCGCATATTGCGGTGCTTTTCTAACGTTGGTAAGCCTTCATATAGCGGACCACGTTTTTCACCATCTCCCGGAATAAATGCCATCGTTTTTATGCCGCACTCATGTAAGTATTCATTTTGTTTTTGTAAGAATGATTTTGCTAATCCTGTTTCTGGACGCGGATAAAAATTATGCCACGCTTCTACATTCTCTACCTTTATATTTTCTATGATTAACTCTGTCCAAAATGAATCTGTAATCGTACTCGCATTTAAAGCTACTTTCATTTTATGAGATACGCGTGCGATTTCTTTCGGTGTGATGCCGTAGTCCATTCGTAAACCAGTAATGCCCCAGTCTACTAACTCTTCGACATTTTCGTACGTCATTCCTAAATGGTGTAACGATTTTGGAGAAACATCGACCATTAATTCCATTTCATATTTGAGAGCTTGTTTCCCAAGTATTTCAATTAACTCTTTATACGTACCAGGATCATCCTCTGGTATATGAAGTGATGTAAAAATAGATGAAAACCCGTTTTCCTTCGCTACTTTTAGCCACTCTTCTTGCTTCTTTACTCGTTCTTTTGCAAGATAAATTGAAACTCCGATCATATGAATCTCCCTTTCTATGAATAGAAAAAGAGAAAGGAATCCCTTTCTCTATATGTTTTCTGCCATTTCTTCTTTGAATCCGAAGAAGTACGTAAAGATGAATCCGAACGTATATGCCACTACTAATCCAAGGAAATATAATAAATATTTATTATCAGCAATTAACGGAATTAATGATAATCCTGATACACCGATTCCGAGTGCGGCTGTTTTCATAACTGCTTGGAATGCACCGCCAACTGCTGCACCTAAACAAGCTGTAAGAAACGGTTTCCCAAGTGGTAATGTAACCCCGTATAATAACGGTTCGCCAATTCCTAAAAACCCAACTGGTAATGCACCTTTAATTACGTTACGAAGTCGTTTGTTTTTTGTTTTTACAAAAATCGCAATCGCTGCTCCTACTTGCCCAGCCCCAGCCATTGCTAGTACTGGTAATAAAGGCGTTACGTGCGTTTGATTAATAAACTCCATATGAATTGGTGTTAAACCGTGATGTAATCCGACCATAACGAGAGGTAAAAATGTTCCAGCAAGCACTGCTCCAGCAAATGCGCCGCCAATACTTAAAATACCATTAATTCCGCTTGTAATTCCTTCAGATAAGAAACCTGCTACCGGCTGAATGGCTAACATCGTTACGATACTTACTACTAACACGGTAATGAGCGGTGTCACGATAATATCAACTGCATTTGGCACTGCTTTTCGAACTTGTCTTTCTACTACAACCATAAGCCATGCTGCAAAAATAACTGCAAACAATCCGCCCCGTCCGGGTACGAGCGCTTCACCGAATAATTTTACATTCGCCATCGCCGGGTTAAAAATTAAAATACCAGCAATTGCCCCAAGAACTGGTGTCCCACCAAACTCTTTCGCTGTATTCCAGCCGACTAAAATCCCTAAGAATGTAAAGATACCACCGCCAATGAGTAGTAACATTTGCAGCCACGTTGCATTCGGATCAGCACCTGCGTTTTTCGCAAAGTTAGCGACCCCGTTTATAATCCCAGACGCAACAAGACCTGGAATTAACGGAATGAAAATACTTCCTATTTTTCTTAAAAAGTTTTTCACTGGTGTATTATTTTTCTTCTTAATCTCTGACTTTATCTCTTGCCCAAGATCTTCAAGGTGATGATCTGCCACCTCACCAATTCGCAGTCCTGTTAAACCTTCCATTGCAGCTGCTACTTTATTTACTGTCCCTGGGCCAACAACAACTTGAAGCGTCTCATCTTCAATAACACCCATAACCCCTTCAACCTTTTTCAAAAGATCCATATTCACTTTACTTTCATCATGAAGCGTTAATCGTAGTCTCGTCATACAATGAGCAATGCCACGAATATTTTTTACTCCCCCAAGTTGCTCTGAAATCTCTTTGGCCATTCTCTCTTCTTTCTTCATAATAGAATCCCCCTCCCTATTATTTTATAGTGCCTTCTTCACAAACCCTTTCGCTTTTTTTAATTTCTCCAGTGCTTCCCCATACTCACACTGCAATAACACCATAACAATTGCAGCTTTCACATTACGTTCTGCTTTTTCATAACACTCTGCTGCTACTTCATAACTAACGCCTGTTGCTTCCACAATAATTCGTTTTGATCGTTCTACTAACTTTTCATTTGTAGATTGAACATCTACCATTAAATTTTTATATACTTTCCCAACACCAATCATAGAAGCTGTTGAAATCATATTAAGCACTAATTTTTGCGCTGTACCAGCCTTCAAACGCGTTGATCCTGTTAAAATTTCTGCGCCTGTTTCTACTTCCACATTTAGTTTTGCATATTTACTTATTTCAGCATTTTTATTACAAGAAACACTCGCCGTGCTCGCTCCCACGCTAGCCGCGTACTTCAAACCGCCAATTACATAAGGAGTTCGACCACTTGCCGCAATTCCAATTACTGTATCTTTCTCGTTTAATCCAATACTCTTTAAATCTTCTTCTGCTAACTCTTCGCGGTCTTCGGCACCTTCCACCGCCTTAGTAAACGCTTTCAATCCACCTGCTATAAATCCTTGCACCATTTTATCATCTGTTCCAAATGTCGGCGGACATTCCACCGCATCCAAAATACCTAAACGGCCACTCGTACCAGCCCCAATGTAAATTAATCGGCCCTCATCTTCAAAGGATTTAATGACAATCTGTACAACCTTTTCAATTTCTTCTATTTCATTTTCAACTGCTAACGCAACAGTTCGATCTTCTTCATTCATACTTTTCAGAACTTCTTTTATGCTCATCTCATCTAAATTCATCGTCTTCTCATTACGATGTTCTGTCGATAAATTTTCTAACATATTACCACCCACTTTGAAATTTAATTTCATACTTTCATTATAACTTCAAGAAATTTAAAATCAATATTACTTTATTATTTTATGAAATTTTATTTCTTTTCATGACGAATTTATGTCTGTACGAAAAAAAAGATGGGTTCCCCATCTTTTCATTTTAACTTCCGTAATCGCAGAGCTTCTTCTCTTGTCTCCATAAATTGATCCAACACTTTATTACCAATACGATTAAAAGTAATCACATATAAAGCATCAATCATGTTCAGCTGTGTCATTCTCGAAGCAATACTCGCAATACGATGATCTTGCTCTACATCTGGCATACAAAGACGAATATCCGCCTCTTTATATAACGGTGATGATTGATCAAGCTTCGTAATTCCGATAACAGTTGCCCCCTGTCTCTTCGCATACTGCGCCATTTCAAGTACATCTTTCGTACGACCAGATGTTGAAATTGCAACAAATATATCGCCTTCTTTTAAATTCGTCACAAGCGGCAACATCATATGAAAATCAGATAGCATCATCGCTGTAAATCCGAGTCTTGTAAATTTATAAGCCCCGTCCATCGCCGGAGTAGCTGACCCGCCTACTCCGTAAAATATAATTTTATCTGCATTTACAATACGATCTGCAGCTTTCTCAAGTTCCTTTTTATCTATCGCAGTAACGCTCGCCTCAATTGCAGCTTTATTCACATACGTAACTTTATTAAACAAGTCATACGGTCCATCTTCCGTATTCATAACTGAAAAATCATTAATATTATAATCAGCAATCGTCAATTCACGAACGAGCGCGATTTTAAATGCTTTAAAGCTTCCAATCCCAATCGACTTACAAAAGCGAACAACACTCGCCTCACTTGCGCCTGCATTCGTTGACACTTCTTTCGTCGTTAAGTTCGGAACAATTTCTGCATTCCCCATTATGTACATGGCAACCTTCTTTTCAGCTGGTGAAAATTGATCCATATTACTTTCAATTTTAAATAGTAATGTTGAAGCTTTCACTATTTAACCTCCACTTCTTACGGTTGCTTTCACTTATTTTCTCTTGCTTCAAAAAGATAAAAACCATCATCGCCAGGAGGATGGTGAACAATTACAGTTCGATCCCCTTTTTTATATGACGTTATTTCACCTTCAGATTGCTGTTTTTCCCATCCATGTATCCAAATTGCAAAGTCAGGTACAAAAGCAGTGTACTTATAGTCTTTCGGATTTTCGTCTTCTACATAAGAAGAAAAAATAGAAACTGGAAAATCTTTCACTTTTGATTCTTTCCATGCAGTAAATGGTATACATAGTGCAATAAGTATGATTACACCGATAACCTTCCCCTTCGTAATCCTCACACATTTTCTCTCCTCGACTTATCATATACGTAGATTTTACCATAATTACAACCTATTCACGCTATATGATTATTGCTTTTTTCCAATAAAAAAGAGCTTACCTACATCAGATAAGCTCTTCCTCTCTATACAAAATATTTTTTCAAAAGCGGCGGCGTAATAATCGTCGTTAATATAACAACAATAACAATCGCTGTGAAATTTTCTTTCGCTAATAAATTCGCCGCAAGTCCATTCGCTGCGATGATAAGCGCCACTTCTCCGCGCGAAACCATCCCCGCACCAATACTAATAGAAGATTGAAGGTTGAACCCTGTCAGTCTTGCTCCTAAACCTGATCCGATTAACTTTGTAAAAATCGCAATAAGCGTCATGATGATAATGAACCAAAGCTGGCTTCCGATACCTTGAAATGTAATTTCCATTCCAATACTTACGAAGAACACTGGCACAAATATCGCATATGCAATCGGTTCAATTTTATGCTCTACTTCGTGCTTATACTCTGTTTGCGAAATGGCAATTCCGGCTGCAAATGCCCCAATAATACCTGCGATCCCCATCATTTCACTGTAATACGAAAATGAGAAACAAATAATAAGAGCTGCACTAATTAACGCTTCTGTTACGCGAAGTGGTACGAGCATTTTCATAATCCATGGAACAACTTTCCAAGAGATGAAAACGATACTGACAAAAAAGATAATTTTCTTTGCAATGACAAGCGTTACATTTACATCTTGTGTACCTAAAAAACTCATCACAAATGCTAATAAAATAACAACAATTACATCATCAAATACAGCTGCACCTAAAATCGTCGTACTTTCTCTCGTATTCATTTTCCCTAAATCCCTTAGTGTTTGAACAGAAATACTAACGGAAGTGGCACAAAGTAATAACCCTAAAAAGATCGCATGCGACTGTAACATTCCAAATGCAAGTCCTGCTAAATATCCACCAAGGAATGGGAAAATAATTCCTCCCATCGCTACTGCGAATGCAGATTTCAAATTTCGATTTAACTCTTCTAAATCTGTTTCAAGCCCTGCCATAAACATAAGTAGTAAAACACCAATTTCACTCAGTTCATCGATTAATTCAGAACTATTAATAATACCAAGCACAGCCGGACCGATAATAATACCAACGATTAATTTACCAAGTACAGAAGGCTGGCCAAGTCTCACGCTAATATCACCAGCTAATTTCGTACAAAGTAAAATGACGACAAGTTCAAAATAAAATAACATAACATCTTCTCCTACTTTATAAAGTGAAACTTTTATGAGTGGTTTTGTCACTCTGTTAATCCTCGTCCATTCCTGCCAGTAGTTTCCCCTATTCATTCGCATTTTATTTGTCACATTTTTATTTGACAAAATATTCTGAATTATAATAAGATTAATCCAGCAATTTTAAAAAACTACCTACCATAACTGTACCTCCATTTACTTACATACTCTTTTCTAGTGGGCTCATACTATATTCGCAGTTATGGAAATGAAAAAACGGGGGGAGAGTCCAAAGTGAAGTCATTATTACGAAAAAAACCGCTTAGTACTGAATCACCACGGCAGTTAGATAGAACATTAACTGCACTTGATTTAACATTTTTAGGAATTGGCGCCGTAATTGGGACAGGGATCTTTGTATTAACAGGTATTGTCGCAGCGAAACATTCTGGTCCTGGTATTATGCTATCATTCCTTATTGCTGCATTTACTTGTGCTTGTGTAGCCTTTTGTTATGCCGAATTTGCTTCTTCTATTCCTGTCTCAGGAAGTGTGTATACTTACGCATACATGACAGTCGGAGAAGTCGTCGCTTTTATCGTTGGCTGGTGTTTAATGCTCGAATATTTACTTGCAGTCGCAGCAGTAGCTGTCGGTTGGTCTGGTTATTTACAATCTTTACTACAAGGATTTAACATCCATCTGCCCGCCATAATCGCCTCGGCCCCTGGCGTAGGAAAAGGCGGCATTATTGATTTACCGGCTGTTTGTATTTTACTACTCATTACGGGACTTTTAAGTTTCGGTATACGCGAAAGCGCACGCATTAATAATATTATGGTTCTTATCAAGTTAGCTGTTATTATCGCCTTTATCGTAGCAGGCGCAAAATATGTAAAACCTGAAAATTGGACACCGTTCATTCCGTTCGGATACGACGGTATCATTACTGGAGCTGCCACTGTATTCTTCGCCTTCTTAGGCTTTGATGCAATCGCAACTGCTGCAGAAGAAACGAAAAAACCACAGCGCGATTTACCAATTGGCATTATTGGTTCTCTTCTTATTTGTACTGTTTTATACATGATCGTATCTTTCGTTTTAACAGGTATGGTTCCATATACACAATTAGATGTTTCTGATCCAGTTGCGTTTGCCTTACATTTCGTTGGCGAAGATACAATTGCAGGACTACTCGCTGTTGGAGCGATGACTGGAATGACAACCGTCCTCCTAGTCGTTATGTACGGACAAGTTCGCGTTTCTTATGCGATGAGCCGCGACGGACTACTTCCAAAAGCGCTAGCACGTGTAAATAAAAGAGTAAAAGTCCCTTTATTAAACACATGGATCACTGGTGTTGTTGCCGCTTTATTAGCAGGACTTTTAGACTTACATTTACTAGCTAATTTAGTGAACATCGGTACGTTAACAGCCTTTACATTCGTTTGCTGCGCGGTACTTATTTTACGAAAAACACACCCTGACTTAAAACGCGGATTCCGTGCACCTTTCGTACCTGTATTACCAGTTGTCGCGATTCTTTGCTGTTTATATTTAATGATTAATTTGTCTAAAACGACATGGATTAGCTTTATAGCTTGGCTTATAGTCGGTTTATGCTTCTATTTCTTCTACTCTAGAAAACATAGTCATTTAGCTACTGAAAAAGCAAACGATGAACAGAAAAAAGCATAACAAAATAGCTCGCCAATAAAACGGCGAGCTATCTTTCTGTACTATTATATTTTTTCGTTAACGATTGTAAAATGAAAAATATGCCGATGCAAGCTGTAAACGATGCCCAATTTCCTATTGGCGTTGAGTATTTAACAATTCCAATACCTACAAGCACTACGAAAATAATCACCTGATATATGAGCTTCCACTTTTGCATATGTTCCCTCCTTTACTTCGTTCCCTTCTTTTTCTTCTTCCATGCATTTAGACTATCAAAGAAGAAATTAATAAATAACGTGCCTAAACCCGCTAATAAAAACGTCATTAAAAATAAAACCCATATACTTTTCTCTTTTAAGAAATAATATCCTACAAGGAGCACAACCGCGATCCATACATATTCAAGAATTCTTTTTAGCTTTTTCTCTTCCAAATTATTCGCTCCCTCATTCTATACTATTTTTAGTATAACAAAAAAGAAGCCTATCATGATAAGCTTCTTTTCTTCTCTCTTATTTGTTTATACTTTTTTCAACGAGTGAAATCGCGTATTCCATCGTACGATTCATCGTTTCTACTTGTGCATCTTTTACTTTCGAATCTTTTAACACAGATTCTGCCACTGTAATTTTTTGACTCAATGATTTCACTGAACCGTCTGTTACATTTGCAGCTTGCGCTTTTTTCACTAACGCTTTTGCAGATTCAATATTGATTTGTAATTTTTCTTTCTGTGTTTTCGGTTGTTCTTCTGCCACTTTTGATTGTACAAATGTTACATTAGCTGTTTTTAATTCGTTATACGTTTGAACGATTTGCTCTCCAGTACTTCCTACATTTTCAAAAGCTTGCTTTGCAGCGTTATAGCTTTTCTCTAATTCTTGAAATGCTTCCTTTGAGTATTGACCTGGCTTATCACCAAACTCATACGTACCAGCTAATACTTCTTTTACTTTCCCAAGCTCTTCATATAAAGCGTTTACTTCTTCTAACTTTGTACGGTTAGAAAACTCATTATATGCTGCTAATACTTCTGAAGAACTTAACGCTTTACTATATAATTTCGCAAGCGCAATTTGTCCATTTAACGGAATACCACCATTCCCGTTGCTATCTGGATCTGCACCAAGTGCAAATGGTACGTTCGGGTGATATACTTTCCCTGTAGCTGGCTGGCTATTTACTTTTTTACCATCTACGTAAATAGCTACTTCACTTCCATTATACGTTCCAGTTAAATGGTACGTTTTGTTTGCCGCTAATTGAACCCCAACACGCTTATAGCTACCGCCAATATGAGCCCATAATTCAACATAGCCACTTCCTGTAGATTCAAAACCAATTCCGCCACTCTCTGTATTTTGTAAAATACCTTGTCCGCGGAGTTCATTCATTGAAAATACAGTTTCTAACGTAAACGTATTTGCTACTTTCTCTTTTTGTGCTGCTGAAAACGGAAGATATCCAAATGTATTTGCTTTTCCGTTTAGCTTCATAACATTCTTTTTCAATGCTTTATCATATTCAATAGTCACATTACCCTTAACATCACCTTTTGTACCAAATGATGAATTGTCTTTAAATGTACCATCTGCAAAGTTCACATCAAAAACATCCGCCTTTGGTACTTTCACATTCGGGTCAATATTATCTTTTTTCGTAGTAATTTCTGCCGTTAATGGTTGTACACTTTCATTTCCGAATGAATCAATCGCAACGACTTCCAGTGTATATGTTTTCCCGCCATCTAGTCCTGCAAGCGTAAATGTCAGTTCTTTCGGCACTGGATCACGATAAAACTCTGAGAATGCCAACAATTTATTCTTTATTTCTCCCGTTTGCTTATCTCTCGCTTGTACACGATAAGAATGAACAAGAAGATTGTCCAGCGCTTGTGGGAATGTTACTGTTGCTGCATTTTCTGTTACATTTGATACCGATAACTTCGCATCTTTTGCAAAGTAAGGCTTTTCTTTATCACGATCTTCTACATGTGTAAATGTCTCTTTCTTTGATGGCAACTGAATTTTCCACGGTTCGCCTGTCCAAGAATTTGTATGGAAATCACGGCGATTAATCGTTACTTCTTTATCATCTACTTCTACTAATAAACCTTGGCTTAATGTACTAGCTCCTGACGGGATATTTCCTTGTACTTTACCACCTTCAACCTCCATATAACTTACTGAAGATGTGCCAACTGATGTAAAGTCTTTTTGGTGAATCGATCTTGGATCATCTAGCGGATAGTGTGAATGGCCAGAAAACGTAATAACTTGTGGGTATTGTTTTAATACCTCATTAATTTTCGCACTATCTTTTGTTCCCCATTCTTGGCTACCGTATACTGTATCTTTAATATGCTGATGTAAAAATACGAAAATAGGTTTTTCCGGATCATCTTTTTGCGCCTTTGCCATCTCTTCTTTTAACCAATTAATTTGCTTGTCCGAATAATATCCATGAGTTGTTCCATCCTCTGGAGACATAACAAGGAAATGATAACCCTTTACCACATTATGATAATAAATTGATTTCATTCCTGTTTTTTCTAAGAAACGCTTCTGTGCTCCTTCTACAGATAAACCATTCCAATAATCATGATTACCAAGAGAGTTCATTCGTACCGCATCTTTATTTGCATTTTCATTATATACTTGCATAAAACGATCATATTGTTGTACCGATCCTGAATCAGTAAAATCTCCCACAATTACGAACGCATCTTGTTTAGGTGCAAGTGTATTAAGTTGCTCGATTGCTCGTTTCCAGCGAAACGTATCATCTGTTCCACTATTTTTAATATGTACATCACTTACAACTGGAAAAACTATCTTCTTCTCACTTGGTGCCTTTTCTTGCTTTTTCTCTTCCGCTTTGACTGACGTACTCCACGGAAATGATACGAATGCTAATACAAAAACCATTAATAATCCAATAAGACCTTTTACTTTTCGTAAAGCTGTTCTTTCCACGTAAATCCTCCTCATATAATAAATTAATTACAATGGTTATTGTATCGAACACATATTAACTTCGTTTAAAGTGAAAATAAAATTTATTTAATTTTTGTAAATATACAGTCAATTTTCCGTGACATCCAACATTACTTGTATTATCTTATACAACCACCTTTTGTCTAACAGACTCTTATTCATTATTATGAATTGGAAGCCTATTAAACAAACTTTCCTGAAATTTTCCGCCTCTTTATTAACACAACTATCGTTTTACAACATTTAATAGTAATAAAAAGAAACTATGAAGGGAGGAGCTATTAATGGCTTGTAAAAAAAGTATCGGCTGTTATGCCCCTTTATCTATCATTTGCCCTCCCTATGATCCACCTGATCCTCCAAATCCACCATCTTGTGAATTAGTCACCAATGAATTCGCTGGTAATTTTTTCATAACAAAAGAAATTCCACCGCCTTCTAAAAGTCCTACATTAACCTTATGGGAAGGAGATGGTATACTTAAAATATCGGGTACCGTTTCTGTGTATAATAGCACTAGTAGTACTGAAGCAGTTACGGTTCAAATTATTGGACAGGTGACAAATACTTTTACTGTCTATCCTGGCAACACAATGTCATATACAGGTCAATCATTACGATCTGTGACAATTATTAATATTCCAACTAACCCAACTCGATATATAGAAGGAAAATATTGTTGTCAATTCTCGTTTTGCTTATAAAATCATTTATGACCTCAACTTACAAACTATATAAAAAAGCATACCACTACGGTATGCTTTTTCTTATGAAATTGGATAACGTACTGTCAGACATAATTGTCCTTGGCTTACTCCCGTTCCTGTTATTACAATTTGAATTGTAGTAAAGTACCTTACTGTAAATGATCCACTGCTTTGTGGTTGTACAGTAATTGTATTCACCACTGTCGCTCCTACTAAAAAATTCACCGTAATTGGAGCTGTACCTACATCATATTTCACATAACCTGATGCATATAAATCTTGCGTAATATTATTCGTATACACTGTTTCAGTTACCGCACCAGTAGCAGCCCAATCTATACATACCTGATCTTGAACAAGTGTTTTACTGGAACAGCATGATAAGTTAGAATTGTACATCTTAGCCCTCTCCTTTTCTATTATGAAAGTGGATAACGTGTAGTTATACAAAACTCCCCTTGATATGTTCCAGCTGTTGCAGCAGGTAAAATGACTTCAATTGTCACAAAACGACGGTACGTAAAAGCTATACTTGTTCCTGGGTTTAATGTTTGTGTATCAATTGTAGCTCCTGCTGCATCTAAAACTGTCAGTGTGATCGGAGCAGGTCCGACGTCATATCGAACAAACCCTGTTCCAATCATATTTTGATTAATATTATTGTTGTACAGTACATTCGTAATAGCAGTCGCTACTACAGTTCCTGACCACGGACTACACACTTTATCTTGCACATAATTTTTATCTGGACAACAAGTTAAAGCTGACCCTGAGCACTCACAAGACATAGTTGTTTCCCCTCTCTCTTTTATATTCCCTATATGTGTATGTCCCTCAGAGTCTTTTGCCTGTACTATTCAATTATTTTCAAAAAATATTCAAATGACTAAATAGATTCCGTTCTGTTTCTTTTTTTCATAAATTTATAGATTAAAATACCACCTACAACAATAACCACGACTAGTAATATCGGTAGCATATATTGCCCAACAACATCCGCAGCCTTTGCCCAATGTGGACCTAATTTCATTCCAAAATAAATATACAAAGTCGTTAACGGGAACATTGCTACAAATGTATATATACTAAATTTCCATATGTTCATTTTCGCCATACCACAAGGAACGGAAATAAGAGTTCGAACTCCCGGCACAAAGCGTCCAACAAACGCTACAACTGGCCCATACTTCTCAAAGAAATCATCTGCTTTTTGAATTTGTTCTTCTTTAATAAAGAAGTATTTCCCGTATTTTATTAATAGAGGACGGCCACCGTAATAACCGAGTGCGTATAACGTTAACGGCCCTGTCGTTCCCCCCAGTGTCCCAGCTAATACAGCTAGCCAAAAATTCATATCTCCCTCGTATACCCAATATCCAACCATAGGCAAAACGACTTCTGCTGGAATAAATTCAAACGTTAATGCTAACACAACTCCAAAATAAGAAAACTGCTTTAAAAACTCGATTATATCTAAAATAATTTGCTCCATATTTTCAACTCCTATCCTACGTTTACGTTATGCTTTTCTTGCAATTGCACTGGCGCCATTTTTACAATTCTGTTCAAAATGAATAACACAATTCCAATATCATCTAAAATACCGATAAACGGCAGGAAGTCTGGAATTAAATCAAGCGGCATCGCAACATACCCAACTAAAAAAGCAACAGATAAAATTTTCTTCTTTATTGAAACCTCTTTTGAAGTAAAAAAGTCAAATAGGAATGGAACGAAACGACGAACATGAAATACAACTCTTAATCTACTAATAAGTTTTTTCATTTTTATTTCTCCTCTCTTTGTATACAAAAAGGACCCTACCAAATATGGTAAGGGTCCTAAAAAAGACAATAAGGGGCCTTTACCATTGCTGGTAAAGGTCTCACTAACAACGAAACGTTGCCAATAAAGCCGAGGGTTTCTCCCTGTAATGACGACTTTACTGTAATAAGTTACTCCCCTTTATATACACAGTTTTATACAATCACATTAAAATATTTGCCTAAGCTTGTCAATATTTTTTTCATTCGACATCCAGATTATTACATTGTAAAAGGCTCTCTTCCCTGTTCTCTATGAAAAGGAATTGGAGTGTATAACCATCTGGATCATGAAATATTATTCTAACTTCTTCACCATGGTGCTCTTCTACAAATGATATTTGATAAAATGCTAACTTTTTCTTTAACCGCTCGATATTTGTAGTTTTTAACAGTAGTTCTTTCACTGATGATATAACTGTCTCTCTATGTTCTCCCAGTCCCCTATTTACAACAAAACAAATTCTCGTTGAACCGATATCATACCACACACCTGTTACACGTATTTGCGGCCTCTCCTTGCTCGGTTGAAACCCTAGAATTCCTTCATAAAAATATAATGTTTCCTTTAAGTTTTTAGATTCTAAAACAATACATGTCGTAACACTTTCCATCCGCACTCCCCCTGCTCCTTTTAGTTTTCTATATGAGTCATAATTTGCAATTATGTACGAATACAATACATAGTGATGAATATTTCATTTATAAAGGAGGCGTGTAACATGGATGAATTTATGAAATCCTACATACCTTTCCATGGCCCAAACGACCCTTGCCCTCCAATTGGAAAAAAATATTACTCAACTCCCCCACACCTATTTATGGGCTTTCAACCACCTAACCTACCACAATTCCCACCAAAAGAAGCTTTACGAAAAGGAACTCTGTGGCCTGCTTTTTATGATTTTTATGAAAATCCTTACAAAAAAGGACGGTGAATAAAAACGTGACACAGACATTGCCTGATGAATATTACAAATGGATTGAAGAACTACAAGAACTAGACTTTGTATTAGTTGAACTTACCCTCTATTTAGATACGCACCCAAACGATACTGCAGCTATAAATCAATTCAACGATTTCTCCTATAAACGAAGAGTATTACAACAAAAAATCGAACAAAAATACGGGCCACTTCAGCAGTTTGGAAATAGTTATTCTAATGCTCCATGGGAATGGAGCAAAGGACCATGGCCATGGCAAATATAAAGTGAAACTTTAATCAATGGGGGTTTTGTTCATCTCCCACTGATTATCAGCCTTCACCAATCGGGCTTTTACGGGCAGTTGATTTCCCACCTAACTTCTTCGCTTTGGCTGACTTTTTGGCTGAGGGTCTTACTGCCCGTTAATGCGGGATAAAGGAGAGAGACTATGTGGATTTATGAAAAGAAATTACAATATCCAGTTAAAGTGAGTACTTGTAATCCAGCACTCGCCAAATTATTAGTTGAACAGTATGGCGGTGCGGACGGCGAACTGGCTGCTGCTCTTCGCTACTTAAATCAACGCTATACAATTCCTGACAAAGTCGTTGGCTTACTAACCGACATTGGTACAGAAGAATTCGCACATTTAGAGATGATTGCGACAATGATTTATAAATTAACAAAAGATGCAACACCAGAGCAAATGAAAGCTGCTGGATTAGACGCACATTACGCTAATCATGATAGTGCTTTGTTTTATCATAATGCTGGTGGTGTTCCTTTTACTGCTACTTATATTCAAGCAAAAGGAGACCCTATTGCAGATTTATATGAAGATATTGCTGCTGAAGAAAAGGCAAGAGCAACTTATCAATGGCTCATTGATTTATCTGACGATCCTGACATAAATGACAGCTTACGCTTCTTACGTGAACGAGAAATTGTCCATTCACAACGTTTCCGAGAAGCAGTTGAAATTTTAAAAGAAGAACGTGATAAAAAAATATTTTTTTAAAACACGTATCCTAGCGATATGTGTTTTTTTATGTTAAAAGTTAAATCCTTCCTATTAAAGATATAAATAGTATATTTATTCGATTTAATGCATTATTTTTTAATATTTTCAAAATTCCCTATTGCTTTCTAGTCATCAGACCTTTAAAATAGTAACAGTTACTCGACAAATTATTTGAATTTTCGACAAAAACACTCATTAGGAGGATTTTCTTTATATGCGTACAACTTTAAAACCAGCGCAAATACTTTCGATTAGTTTATTACTATTCGCAGTTTTCTTCGGTGCTGGTAATATGATTTTCCCGCCCCTTCTCGGTCTTTCTTCTGGAGAAAATATGTGGATTTCCATTACAGGATTTATTATTACAGACGTCGGTTTATCTTTACTAGCTATCGTCGCTGTTGCCCTTGCCGGTGGTAGTTTCAACACTTTAGCAAGCCGTGTTCATCCAAAATTCGCAGCACTATTCGCTATCATTATTTATCTTTCAATCGGCCCACTATTTGTTATTCCACGAACTGGATCTGTATCTTACGAAATTGGGATTGCACCACTTTTCCCGGACCAATGGTACTCTATGTTAATCTTTAGTGCGATTTTCTTTACAGTCGTTTACTTCTTATCATTAAATCCATCAAAATTAGTAGATCATATTGGAAAAATATTAACGCCAATTTTACTTGGAATTATTGCAATTATGGCAACAAAAGCGATTCTTTCACCAGGAACGTTTGCAGAACCTGTTGGTGACTATAAAGAAATTCCATTTTTCAAAGGATTTCTTGAAGGATTTTTAACGTTAGATGCAATTGGAGCACTTGTATTATCAACAATTGTTGTAAATGCAATTCGCCAAAACGGTATACAAGAGAAGAAATCAATTGCGAAATATACAATTATTTGCGGAAGCATTGCAGCTCTATTCTTAACAATTGTTTATTTCTTACTCGGTTATATCGGCGCTTCAAACGGCAACTTAGGACAATTCGAAAACGGTGGTCAACTATTAGCTACTGTTATGTATCAATTCTTTGGGACAAGCGGTAATGTTTTATTAAGTATCGCCATTATCTTCGCTTGTTTAACGACAGCAATTGGCGTTGTAAGTGCATTCGCCAACTATTTCGCAACAGTATTAACAAATGTTTCATATAAGAAACTCGTACTATACGTTTGTATTTTTAGCTTCGTGATTTCAAACTTAGGATTAAGCTTATTAATTAAAATTACATTACCTGTATTAATCATTTTGTATCCAATTACAATCATTTTAATTTTCGTATCATTTATTGATAAATATACGAAACGTAAACCTTCTGTCTACATTGGAGCAATGCTCGCAGCATTCATTATTAGCTGTATTCATGCACTTGATAATGTGGAATTGATACCAAGTTTTATCGCTAATATCGTACACACCATTCCTTTTTATAACTTAGGAATCGGCTGGATTATTCCAGCAATCATCGGTGGTATAATCGGATACTATATTCCTCAAACAGAAGCTGAAGGTGAAGTTTCTACAAAATAAAAAGAAGCAAGCATGGATTCATGCTTGCTTCTTTTTTATTTTCTATCGCTACATACTGTATTTGTGTACGAACGAACCGTTAACATATAGTAACCAAAGTAAATGATGATATACACCCCTATACTGCCTAATAAAGGAAGACTATATTCAAACATACCTGTAAAGCCCATCAAACTTAGAAATGCAAAGAATGTATGACAAATCGCAAGGAGTAATGGTATTAAAAATATTGCACCTACTTGCTTTCTTACAGACTCTGTTGCTTCCTTTTTCGTTAGTCCAATTTTCTTTAACATTGCGTACGCTGGTCGCTCTGCCATCGCTTCTGTTATTTGTTTAAAGTATAAAATACAACCTGTTGCAAGAATAAAGACAATCCCTAAAAATATACTAGCAAATAATAATACTGCACCATCTTGCAATTCAGATTGGCTCGCCTCTTCAAATGATTGGAATTTCACTTCTTTAGGAATGATTGTCCCTAGCTCTTTCGTTAGCTCTCTATTACCGTTTCCTTCTACAATAAATCCGCTAACTGTTGAAACATCCTTTCCTTGCTGCAACTTATTAAATAGCGAATCTCGAACAACAAGCCCCACTGGTGCAAGTTTCGCACTAACAACTGTTTCTTCGCGGTGATCAACGATTGTTAAACCACTCTTCATCCCTTCAAAGGACACGTTATTTCCTTCAAGCGAATTCTTTTCTATGTTATACGACTTATACGGATCTAATAAAACAACTTCCTTTTCAGAACCGAGAATAACTTGTTTATTACCTAACATAGAAGCCGATTTATTATAATCTGTCACTTTTATAATTTGTACATTGCCATTACCTATTAAGTACCCAGTTAATATTTGTTCTCCATCTATCTTCCCTTGCATAGAGAGCATCGCTATAGACATTTCATTTTTAATTCCTAACTCATGTTTTTGAATTTCTTCCCTAACCTTCTTATCTAATTCCTTTCCAGTTGTTACATACTCATAACTAACTGGATTCATTAATACCGCCGTTTTCTGCGCTCCATAATACATACTAGAACTTATACCAATTGTGCAAAGTGTTACCGCACTTAATAAAGATAATAGCGCAAGCATCTTTACGTTTCCTTTTATTCTGAAGAATAATGAAGAAATCGATAAAATGTTCGTTCCATTCCAATATTTCGTTTTATTTCCCTTTATTTTATGGAGTGATTTCACTGTATATTGCTCAAATAGTAAGAACGTACCTTTTACAATACAACCAAAAATAAGTAGACCTGTAATAAAAATGGCTCCAAACCCAAAGATTTGTGTAAGTAACGCAATGGTATAACCTGTAATTAATAAAACAATCGCTCGTTTTGCCTTCTTACTTGAATACGTAGGTGCCTCTTCTTTCTGATTTTCACCATATAGTAATTCAACTAAACGATGCTCATAAATTAACTTTTTACTTTTCCATGATGCAATAAAGAAAATTGCACCTATCGTTATAAGAACTTCTACTATAGATAAAAATGAAATCGTAAATGTAAAAGTAAACGCACTTCCCATTAACTTCACAAGAAGCCCCGCGCACATATTCGCTATAAATAAACCAGCAAGAATACCTAACACACTTGCCGCTGCACCAACTAATAAAGTTTCATAAAAAAGTAACTTCGCAATTTCTTCTTTACGGATACCTAATAAACTGTATAGCGCAATTTCTTTTTTCTTCTTTCGCAAAAAGAAGCTATTACAATAAAAAATAAATGTCGTTAAAAAGATAATCAATAATATTTGTGCAAAAGTAAATGTCGTTTCCACTTTATCCGACTCTTTTAAAAGAGCTACTACACTTTCATTTCGTTTAATCGATACGAATGTAAAATAAATAATAATGCTGCCTACTAATGAAATAAAGTATAGAAAATAATCTTTCATATTTCGTTTTATACTACGTTTTGATACTTCTAAAAAATCCATCGTACACCTTCACCCGCTCTCGCATTTCTCTATACATGAAGTGTATACGAAATTGTATTTCTCCCCTATCGATTTTCATTACATCTCTCTTACGATATTGTAATATAGCAAAATAAAAGAACCTAGTTTCCTAGGTTCTTCACATCGTATGCTTAAAAGTAAATAGCTCTTCTTTTGACTGCACAGCATATTGTTCCTCCTCTACATCCGTCTTCTTTATCTCTCCTCCTAACCTTACTTTCATCATCGCCTCTTCTATACTTTTTACAATCATATTTCCTGAAAAAATAGTAAGTCCAAAAAATGTAATGGGAACGAGCGGAATCCACGGATTCACTGTTAATGATCTAAAATAGACTCCAATTAAACCTGACCATTCATGCGTGTAAGATTCTATTTCTTCTATCGGTCCTAAAAACTGAACTGTTCCACCAAAGAATATTTCCAGTAATCCTAAGTGCAGTAAAATAGTAAGAGTTTGCGTAAACTGCTGAAAAAATACAAGTATAAACGTCATATAGAGATGCGGGAAAATATGCTTTATAACAATGTGCCTTCTCGATCCACCTAATATGCACGCAGCTTCAATAAATTCTTCGGTTCTCAACTTACGAACCTCCTTCGCAACATACAGTGCAATAACTGGCATCACAAGCATTACAAGTAATAAAACTTGAAACGAAGCCCTTTCAAAAAAGGTTGTTGTTTCCTCTCCACTCCCAAATGCATTTGCAAAGTGAAGAAAAAAATACGCAATCATAACTGTCGGAATAACTGTAAAACTATCAAAGAAAGCCTCGATTTTTGAAAATCCTCTTTTTATGTACGTTCCGAGGACGACACCGAAAAACACACCTATTACCATTCTAAGTGCCGCAATTAAAATAGATATACCAATCGTCCACTTTGCGCCTTCAATGACTAAATGTAACAAGTCGTATCCTTTCCGGTCTGTCCCGAGTAAAAATTGTAATGAAGGTGAAAACGGTGGCACTTCTGGATTTCCAGCCGCATCATATTGCAACGTAACTTTTTTAATCTGTCCATCATTCCATATCGTATTTCCAATGCTCAAAAGAACTAATATGAGAAGAAACCCAATGCTTATCCAAAATCTTTTATCGCGTTTTATATACGTCCACATATTATAGTCTCTCCTTCATCGCAGCTGGAATGAGATAATGAAACAATTTAAACAAAATAAAAATCGGAATATAAATAAGCAGCACACTAACGATGAAAACCTCAACCCTAATACTCTCATACGATTTCAAAAACATAAAAATACCACCCGTATTAAAAATCCATTCTATAATATATAAATTAGATAACATAAAAAAGATATTCGTTTTCGCAAAGAAAAGTGTACTAAGCAACACATTTCGTAAAACATGACGATTTAAAATATGAAAACGATTCAGCCCTTTCGCCTTAGCAAATAGTACATAATCTTTTTCTAGCTCATTTTCAAAACGAAGCACTAACATTTTTACAAACAAAATCGTTGTCGGGATACTCAAACAAAATATTGGTAATCCTCTAATCGATTCGCCTCCAATTGACGCAATTTGAAAAGGTAAAAAACCTGTTCTTTTAAAAAACCATACAACTAAAATTTGTGATACTAAAATAAGAAGAATGTCTGGAATAGATTCTAGGAAGATGAGAAATGATTTAATGCGATGTTGTATACGCGGTGAACTACTCATAATGACATAAACAATACAAAATGCTACAAATAATGAAATGAAAAAAGCCGCTAAAAAAATAACAATCGTTTCTTTATAATGGACGAACAACTGCGGAAATAAAAATTTACCTCTCACATATTGAAAATTGGAGATATCCATTAAGTTCACAAACACTTCTTTTAAACTCTGTATGTACCTTGATGCATGCAGCTCAAATCCGTAAAATAATTTCGGCAATGCCCCTAAACAAATAATACCCAAAATCGAAATAATAAATTGAACCGTCACTTCCATCCCATTCAGAAAAACTTTTTTGACCACGTTTTCCCTTCTCTCTTTATATAATTTACCCCTTAATTTTATTCTTAATTTTCTGAATTGTAAATATTCAAATAAAAAAATCACTAGGTTATGATCCTAGTGATTCTTTATGCGCATGCCCTTCTCTTTTCGCAAACGGCATATACAAAATAAAACATCCAATAAGCGCAGCTATTTCTAATGAAATAATATAGTAAGGGTGCGGCCCTAACATATCAAGTAATGAAGCAGTTTCTGGCTTACGAGCTAAAAACATATAATTGCCACCTGTTTTGTAGTTCACAAAAGAAACGATTGGAATTACTATGTTTAAAAATAGCATCGTACGCTTAATTGATTGCAAGGTCGGTCTATATCCTTCTACCCACGTCATAAAGAGTGGCGCCCAAATGAGCAATACATGTGCAACGAAGAATTCTATAAAGCGAAAATGCGGAAAAGCATATTGCACGTTCGGCGTTAACATAGCTTGTGATGCACCGATAATTCCTGTAAAAAATACAATCTCATATATGCGGTAACTTTTCGTTACAATCATAATCGACGCTAACAATAAACTAATCGTACATAGCTCAAATGGTAATGAAGTGCCTAGTTCAAAAATCCCCGCTTTCCATTCCCACATATGGAGCCCAATTTCACTCCCAATAAATAAAAATGCAATCGCATATCGAACCGTTATATTCCACTCACTTTGCCGTAATACATCTTGGTATTGATACAGAAAAAATATCCCCACCAACATAATAAATAATATAAGGACGTGTTGCCTTGAGTATGGAATAAATGGTTTTAATGGATGCGCACTAAAATAAGCTTCCATCTTGCCTCCTCCTCTCTTTCATACAATATTATTGTTAGAAAGAAACGACGAGTCAATTCATTTGCTTACACTAGGACAAGCTCTACCTTACATTTACATATTCATACCTTACAAAACTGTAAGGTTATTGTAAGCTAAAACGATTTGTAAGATTCTTCACCTCTTTTATACTTAATGTAGATACTAAAACGAACGAAAAGGTGATAAATAGATGAAGAAGAAAAATAAAGTGTTAATTACTAGTGTAGTAGCAATCGGAATTGCAGCTGGATCATATTTTGCATTTGCTGGTGGCGGTGGTTCAGAAGTAGCAATGGCATATAGCGGATATAAAGTAACAGAAAAACAAATTGAAAACGCGCAAAAATTTGGCGGTGAAGTCATTCCAAACGGCATCGAAACAATTTCATTTGATCCAACAAAGGGTACGTATGAATTAGCTGTAAAAAAAGGTGATGAAGTAAAAAAGGGTCAACTCCTTTTTAAATATAATGACCCTACTGCGAAACAAGGTGTAACAGAAGCAGAAATGCAAAAGAAAATCGCACAAAAAGAAGTAACATTGTTCCAAAAACAAATTGATGCAGCGAAACAAAAATTACAAAAAGATAAAAATGCAGGCCTTCCTGCTGAAGCATTAAAAGCATCAGAAATCGAAGTACAACAATTAGAATCACAAATTGAAATGAAAAAGTTTGAAGTTGAAAAATCTGATGAAATGATTAAAGCAGCAAAAGAAAAAGTAAACACACTTTCTGTAACGAGCCCTACTGATGGCGTAATTGATGACATCGTAAAAATTGCTGATGAAAAAACAGGTATGAGCGGCATTACACTTCGTCACGCTGGTCCATTTAAAGTAAAAGGTCAACTTTCTGAATATGAGCTTGCTAGTATGAAAGTTGGGCAAGAAGTAACTGTTTCATCAAAAACGGTTGCTGGTAAGACTTGGACAGGAAAAGTAACAGAAATCGGTTCTACACCATTAAAGAGCATGGATGAAAACAAAACAGTTTCTAACTATCAATTCACTGTCACATTAGATAATAGTGAAGAATTACAAAACGGCTTCCACGTTTACGTAACAAGTAAATCTGGCGAAGCAACTGGTACGATTGTTCCGAAAAGCAGCATCGTGAAAAAAGGTGACAAAAATGTTGTCTTCGTTGTAAAAGACGGTAAAGCGAAAGAACAAGCAGTTACTGTTGAATTCGAGACTGATAACGAAGCAAAAGTTTCTGGAGTGAAAAAAGGAGAACAAATTATCTCTAAACCTGAAAAAGACTTAAAAGATGGTATGGAGGTTGTCGTTGAATGATTAACTTAAAAGGCATCACAAAATCATTCCAAAATGGTGCAGAATCCGTTCAAATATTACACGGCATTGACGTAACATTGAACCAGGGAGAATTCACTTCTATTATGGGACCATCTGGTTCTGGTAAATCAACATTAATGAACATTATCGGTTGCTTAGATAAACCAACGACAGGTGCGTATGAACTAGCTGGTCAAAATATTTCAAACATGTCCGAAACAGAACTTGCACGCGTTCGTAATAAAGAGATCGGATTCGTATTCCAAAACTTCATGTTATTACCGAGACTTACAGCACTTCAAAATGTAGAGCTACCTCTTATTTACGCTGGAGTTGATAAAAAAGAAAGACGTGAGCGCTCATTAGCCGCTTTAACAAAAGTAGGTTTAGCTGATCGTGCTACTCACTTACCGAATGAATTATCAGGTGGACAAAAACAGCGTGTCGCAGTCGCACGTGCAATCGTAAATAATCCAAAGTTCATTTTAGCCGATGAACCGACGGGTGCACTTGATACGAAAACGAGTACACAAATTATGGACCTCTTTTACGAATTAAACAAACAAGGCTCAACAATCATTATGATTACCCATGATCGTGAAATCGGGGAAGCTGCAGCACGTCAAATTGTAATTCGTGACGGAAATATCGTCCAAGATTGGAGAGGTTAATTTTGAACACGAGTGAAAATATACGCATGGCCCTTTCCTCTATCTTTGCCCATAAAATGCGTTCTATATTAACGATGTTAGGTATTATTATCGGTATTAGTGCCATTATTACTATCATCTCAATGGGTGATGGCACAAACGCAAAGTTTAAAAAAGAGTTAGGCCAAGGAAAAGATACTGAAGTAACGATTTACTACAACAACCCTGATTACGGAACGGATAGTGCCAAAATTACAGCTGATATGTTAAAACGTCTTCAAACTGTTCCTGGTGTTAAAGATGTGTATCCAGATGTAAGTATGAAAGTAAAAGCATCTTCTGGTTCAAAAGATGTCTCTCTTGATTTAAAAGGTGGAACAGGCGCCTTCATGACAGATGCGAAAATAAAATTAGTTCACGGTCGTGAATTAAATGATAGTGAATTAAAGCAAGCAATTCCTGCTGTTATTTTAAATGAAGAAGCTTTCAACAAATTGTTTAATGGTTGGGAATCAAATTTATATACTGATATAAAAGGAAAGCCATATAAAGTAGTCGGTGTGTATGAAGCAAAAAATGATTTCGGAATGGCTATGTCAGAAGGTTATACATCACTTGAAAACGCTCCTGTAATCTCAGGAGTAACTGAGTATGACTCTGTAAGATTAATATTAACTTCGCCAGCAGAACGTAAAAGTGTAGAAAAACAAGCTGCTTCTGTTTTAAACGAAATGAAAGCTCCTAAATTTGAGCATAAATTCGAAGCACAAGATTTAGGTGAATTTACGAAGCAATTAGACGAGTCCATCGGTATGATGAAAATGGTATTCGGTGGCATCGCTGCTATTTCATTACTTGTTGGTGGTATCGGTGTAATGAACATCATGCTTGTATCTGTAACAGAACGTACACGTGAGATTGGTATTCGTAAAGCACTTGGTGCAACACGCGGTAAAGTATTAACGCAATTCTTAATCGAATCTTGTATTTTGACAGGGCTCGGTGGTTTTATCGGATTCATGCTCGGTATCTTCTTCGCTTGGATCGTCTCAATCTTTGCTGGATGGCCACTTGTTATCTCAAAAGAACTTGGACTTCTTTCAGTAGGTATTTCAATGCTAATCGGTATTGCATTCGGACTACTACCAGCTAACAAAGCTGCAAAACTTGATCCAATTGAATGTTTACGATATGAATAAACAAAAGCGTAGGAGCTTACACTTCTACGCTTTTTATTTATCTATTAAATCGTGTTTCTTCTATTATATATGTTTCACGTTATCAACATCTTTAATTATTTTAACCTACTAAAGCTATTATAGAATCCTATTATTGCAAAAATAATATGTGATGACCTAAAATCAAGACGTAATTTTTTCCATACCTCGACTTATTTTGTAACAATTATTGCGATATTTCATTGATTTTCACCTCATATATATATTTACACAACCAAAATATTTATTATTACATAACTATCTCTACGTTACAATAGTGAAATACCCCACTTTTGTAACACATACGAAAAACTTATGTAACACTACAGAAACATTATTAACCTATTAGAAATTGAAATACTCTCATTTTTATGTATTACATGCTCTAACCTCCCCTAACAACTATAAGAAAGCGCTTTTAGGATATTACTGGAATTATTACAGAATATTAATGACCCGTTACGAATGCTTTGTAGTTTTGTGTTTTCCGCAAATAAGAAAATAATGGTTGCTATAATGAGGTCAACGAAAACAAATGCAATGGAGGCTATTATGAAAAAATTTATGGGTATAGCAACAGCAGCGGTTTTTGGTCTTGGGATTTTCACAACATCTGCTAAAGCAGAAACGATTGTAACAACTGACGTACTAAACGTACGAGAAAACCCAACTACTGAATCACAAGTTGTCGGAAAGTTATTAGATGGATATAAAGTTAACGTTTTACATACAGAAAACGGATGGTCAAAAGTGAAATTGAATAGCGGTAAAGAAGCTTTCATCAGCGCTGACTACACAAAAGACACTTACTACGTAACAGCAAACGTATTAAACGTACGTGCTGGTGCAAATACAGACTCAGAAATTCTTGGTAAGTTGAAAAAAGATGATGTAATCGAAACAACACACCAAGTACAAAATGACTGGATTCAATTTGAATATAACGGCAAAACAGCTTATGTTCATGTTCCTTACTTAACAGGTAAAGCTCCAGTTAAAGTTCAACCAGCAGTTAAAGTTGAAAAAACAATTAAGGTTCAAGATACAGCTAAAGTTCGTGAAGCAGTTAAAGCTCAAGAGGCAGCTGAAGCTCAAGCAAAAACTAAAGCTCAAGAAGCGGCTAAAGCTCGTGAAGCAGTTAAAGCTCAAGAGGCAGCTGAAGCTCAAGCAAAAACTAAAGCTCAAGAAGTAGCTAAAGCTCAAGAGGCAGCTAAAGCTCAAGAAGCGGCTGAAGCTCAAGCAGCAGCTAAAGCTCAAGAAGTGGCTAAAGCCCGTGAAGCAGCTAAAGCCCAAGAAGCGGCTGAAGCTCAAGCAGCAGCTAAAGCTCAAGAGGCAGCTAAAGCTCGTGAAGCAGCTGAAGCTCAGGCAGCGGCTGAAGCTCGTGAAGCAGCTAAAGCTCAAGAGGCAGCTAAAGCTCGTGAAGCGGCTAAAGCTCAAAAACCAGCTACACAACAACCTGTTGCAAAAGAAACTGAAACAAGTGCACCATCATCTTCTCGTGAGTTACGCGTTGTAGCAACAGCTTACACAGCAGATCCACTTGAAAATGGTTATAAAGCAGGCGACCAAGTAAAATCAGCTATGGGTCATAACTTAACAGCTAATCCAAACATGAAACTAATTGCAGTTGATCCAAGTGTCATTCCATTAGGTTCAAAAGTATGGGTTGAAGGTTACGGAGTAGCAATCGCTGGTGATACTGGTGGAGCTATTAAAGGAAATAAAATTGACGTTTTAATGCCAGATAAAGGCACATCAAGTAACTGGGGACGTAAAACAGTTACAGTAAAAGTTTTAAACTAATTACTATATAAAAAAGAGTCAGTCTCATTGTTGAGACTGACTCTTTTTTATGATTCTTGTATTCTTTCTCCTTCTCTCCCGTCCAAATTAAATCTATCTCTTTGCATTCTATATATGATAGATTACTATTTCAACAGAAAAAAGAGGATGCCATAGCATCCTCTCCTTCCCTATTCCACACAAGTAAACTGCGTCCACGCTCCTACATAATCTAGTAAGAACAACTCCTCTTCTGCAATTGTACCGACAATATTTTTCCGTTCATCTATCGGCATTTCTTTTAGAATGATTTGCAGTTCACCTTTATACTTTCCGAATGAGTTGTTACCAATTACAACTTGCCCTCTTTCCTGTAATACACTTTCGCGTACTGGGAAGTCATAGTCTTTATACTTTTTACGCACTTCTGTAGAACGTACCATATATTCTGTTATATCGCCGCGTCTTACGTGTAATTCTTGCAGCGTCGCTTTCTTCTCTACTTCAGTCGCTTCGTCTACAAAGCGTACCTTTAGCTGTAACATGTAACGATTTAAGTTTCCTAGTTTCTCTAACTCTTCTTCACTCGCATAAGCATTTCCGATAATCACATCATCAATAAGCCCTGTCGCCCATAAATGTTTCGCTTGTACTTCAATCGGTAAGTTACGGTGTTGTTCTAATGTACATAATCCGTCGTTAATATCCCATGGGCCAATGTCAGCTGCATGTGACGTAATAAATGCTGCCGTACGAATACCGTGTTTTTTAAAGCGTTCACTACAGCGAATGAAATAATCATACGGAAGACCAGTGAACTTTTGCGGATAGAAATTATGACAACCAATTAAAGCTGGCTTATTCGCCTGGTGCGAAAGAATATTTTCTAAGTATGCAATATCGTTACTTACGTTTAGCTCAATTTTTAAGCCGTACGGATTATTCGTCATTTTCGCTTCTGTTAATCCATCAAATCCTAGATCTAAACGAATACCGTCTGCACCTAACTCTGCAAAGAATGACAGATCGCTATAGCTAATACCAAGTTGATCAAATACTGCCGGAGCTACATCTAAAATAACTTCCATATTATTATCTTTTGCATGATTAATAATTTCTTTAAATTCAGCTACAATTTCTTCTTTCGGACGATTCACAGATAATAGACATGTGAATATTCTTGAAAAACCGTGGCGTGCTGCTGCCGAAATGTATGCCATATCTTTTTCTTTCGTTGAATGCTCTGGATAAAGTGAAATTCCTAATTTACGCTCCATGCTTTTGCATCTCCTTCACACGTTGTATTAATGCCATGCTCGTAAATCTATATTTTGCAGATAAACATGTTGCACATAAAATCGTTGGTACAATAATTACGTACGGTGATTGTAAGCTTAGCATTACATAGGCACCCATTGAACTACCGATAAATACAATTGATACGAGTAGTAAAACTAATAACGATTTACTTTGTACCCATTTTGAATAATGAGCAATACACTGCCCCGCTACGAATGTAATTAAGATGATAATTGCTCCGAGCATTCTGTTTTCTCCTCTCCTGCTACTTGTTGTTTCTCATACATTTTGAAGAATGGATAGTAAATAACGAATGAGATAACAAAGTTAATAAGTACAAGTACACCAGCCATAATTGTCCAGTCCGTACTAATAATCGCTGCAATTGGTGCTAACATCGTAAATGGCAGTTTCGCCATCATGAGCGGAATCATGCCTGAAACAACTGCGAAATATGATACTGTCGTTGTCACTAACGGTGTTATAACGAATGGAATAATTAAAATTGGATTCATTACAATTGGTGCCCCGAAAATAATCGGTTCGTTAATATTGAATAAACCTGGCACGAATGATAATCTACCTAACTCTTTTAGGAACTTAGATTTAGAGAACATAAACATAATAACTAAAGCTAATGTTGAACCTGAGCCACCGATCCATACGAACCATTGAATAAATTGTTCTGTAAATAAGTTTGGCAATTGATGTGCATTTCCTGTAGCTGTGAATACTTCCATATTTTCAAGAATTGCTGAATCCCACATTGGACGAATGATTGGTCCTAAAATCGCTGGACCATGTATACCGAATGACCAGAAGAACACGATTAAGAATACTGTTAATAAACCACCGAATAAATTATTTCCTACTAATACTGATTTTAGTGGTGCGATTAAATATGTGATTGTTGTATTCACATCAAATTTTAAACCGTAACGAATACCCCAGAATAAAAGAATAACAACTAAAGTTGGAATTAATGCTGCAAACGAGTTTGCAACTGCTGGTGGTACACTGTCTGGTAATTTAATCGAGATATTATGCTTAATCATAAAGTGATAAATTTCTACTGCAATTAATGCTGTCACAATAGCTCCGAATAAAGACGTTGCACTTAATGTTCCTACTGAAATATATCTTCCCGCATCAATAACACCTGGTACAGCTTTCGTAATTTGAATTGGTTCAACTGATGCTAGTAAAAAGGCGAGTACAGATAACAACCCTGCACTTAACTGATTGAGCTGATAAAAGTTTGCGAGTGAAGCTCCTACCCCAAATGCTGCGTATAACGCCATTAAACCTACTGTAAACCGGAATGGAATATCTAAAATATGGCGAAATGGTGCAATCCATTCCATATATGCATCAATTGGTAAATTTAAAAAGATAACGAAAAATGATCCGACAATCGTTAACGGCAATGTAGAAATAACTCCGTTTCGAATTGCTAATAAATGTCGTTGTCCTGCAATCTTTTGCGTTGTTGGCATAATCTTTTGTTCCATAAAACTCATAAAACCATTCATCAATACCCCTCCTCTTTCTCTTTATTACGTAAGGACAAAAAGTTATAACATTATAATGTTTATATTTAAAAAAATATAATTATGCTAAAACTAATTGTTCTGCTTGTTTCAATACTTTTAAACCGTCACACATGCCATAATCTCGTTGTTCTATTATTGCAACCGGTATATCATATGAATTCGCAAGAAACTGTACAGCTGGAAACAAATACTTCACTTGTGGTCCAATTAAAACTACATCAGCATTTTTTATCTCCAGTTTCACAAGTTCTGAATCAACTGCTTTAATTTTATAATCCTTTCCTTGTTTCTTTGCCTCTTCTTGCATTTTTCTTACAACCATACTCGTTGACATGCCCGCTGCACAACATAATAAAATGTACATCTTATACTGTCACTTTCTCTTCTACTCGTTTATGAAGAGTGATAAATTCTTCAGCAAGTTCTTTCACTGTAATTGCATTCATTAAATGATCTTGTGCATGCACTAACAGTAAACTGATTTCTGCATGATTTCCTCTTGCTTCTTCTTGAATTAAGTCTGTTTGAATGCGATGAGCTGCTGAAATCTCTTCACTAGCAAGTGTCATCTTTTCACTCGCATTCTCAAAATCTCCTTGTCTTGCAAAAGCAATTGCTTCAAGCGCCGCGCTTCTCGCATTGCCACCATGTAAAATTAACGCAAATGGAGTTTGCATATCAGTCATTTGAAATTCCCCCAAGCTATCTTTTTTCTATATTGTTATCTTATTATGAAAACGCATACAATTAAACATAAAAAACTTCCGTTGTGTAACGGAAGTTTTTATATACTTTTTCAAAACGATAGTAAAATCTCTTGAAATTCTTCAATCATTCCAGCCTGAGTTAATTTCTCTATCGTATGCTGACTAGACATAATATCATATAAAAAATCATAAAGCCGCTGTAAATCTTCATTATTATTACGTTTTACACTAAATAAAATAATAACTTGTACTTTTTTATCTCCCCAGTCAACGGACTTATCAAGTGTACAAAACATCAAAAATGTTTTCTCACTTAATAACTGCATCGGATGAGGAATCGCAACTAAATTCCCAACCGCTGTCGGAGATGTATTTTCTCTTTCCATAACAGAATCATAAAAGTTTTCTGGTACATAGTTTTTCTCAGCTGCTTTCTCACATAAAAACTGGATAACCTCTTCCTTCGTAGAAGCACTATGATTTAAAAAGATTAAATCTTCCTTTATATACTGCTGCACACTAGTATTCACATGCGTAAACAACTGCTGACCGATCGACTTAATCTCTTTATCATCAAATATTGAGTTCACTTTTATAACAGGCACAGGCAAACCACTCGGTATATGAATCGTACTAATAATACAATCTATTTTATCTTTATAAAGGTCTTCCACTTTCAATTGATAATAACCTGTAATCCCTACAATCTCTAATTTATCTCGGAACTGTGATAGAATTTTATATTTCAATAGCTGGGCGCTTCCTTGACCAGTCGCACAAACTAGTAAACATCTTTTCTTTTGATTCTGTTCCTGTAAACGACTCATCGCTCCCCCGAAGTGAATCGCAATATAACCAATTTCACTTTCCGGAATCGATTCTCCCGTATAATCGCCAATTATATCTCCAACGAGAACCGCAATTTCAAAAGCATACGGATAATTCTTTTTCACTTCTGCCAAAAGAGGATTTCTCGTATTTAACTTATACTTCAAACGGTTTAATAACGTTTTTAAATGAACACCAAATCCAAATAATAATTCTTCATCATAATAAAAAATAAGATTCCGTTCTTCCGCTACTTTAAAAAGAATATGTTGCATGAATGCATATAGATCTTTCCCTAATAGCTCTTCCACATTTTCATAACGATCTTTCGCTGTAACAGCAGTACTTAATAAATGCATCGTCACATATAAAACTTCTTCTTCTGGAAATGAAAGATGCAACTCTTTCTCTAAATCCCCTACAATCTGTTTCGCAATTGTATATTCTTTCTTTATGATAAGTTCTGATTGCTCCGCATTTAGTCCTTTCATATAATGTTGATCTTCACAACGCCTTAATGCAATTGCAATATGAATGACTAAATTATCAATTTCAATATCTGATAAATATATCGTTCCTCCCTCGATATACTTTAATATAACCGAACGGATAAGCGGTATATGAGGTAACGATAAATATGTATCCCTCTGTTCAAATTGCTCATGAAACGGAGTATGGTCATAACGCGGTAAACCATATTGTGATAAACAAGAACGAATATGAAACTCCTCTCCCACAATACGTATACCATAATACGGTCTCTTTTCGATTTGTAATTGATAGCGACCACATATATCTGTAACATCTTTCATAATTAAATTCACAGTCGATTTACTCACATAAATCTCCTCTGCTAACTGTGAAAGCTTCACATATCCCTCTGTCGTTACAATACGTTGCAGGATGTACGCTATCCTTTCTTCATAAGAAGTCGGGATCTTTTCCGTCTGTTTTTGAAATAGACCCACGCAAAACTCTTCAAACTTCTTCGTTTGTATAATTTCTAGTTCGTATCCAGTCCCTCTTTGCGATTCAATTTTCGCTCCGTTTTCTTCCAATATATCATTTAATAATTTTATATCTTTTTGAATCGTCTTCGTTGATACATGTAAACGGCTCGCTAAAAAAGCTCGATTTAACATCGATTTCTCTTCTAAAAACTCCTCTAAAATAGAAATTAATCGCTGATGCACTTTTGTCATAGCTCTTCCTCTCACAATTTATATATAAAAAGGAAAAAGCTGCTGAGGTCAGTAGTTTTTTCCTTTTTCATTTTATCTATTTCTTTAATGTAAATCCAAATTTATCCCATGCTTGTAAATAATCTAATAAGAAAATTTCTTCTTCCACAATTCGGCCAACTACATTTGTTTTTCCTGTATTCACCATATCTTTTAAAGCAATTTGTAATTCACCTTTATATTGACCATACTGTTCATTATCAATTAAAAGATCACCGCGTTTAATTTCGCGTGTATTATGCGGTTTGAACTCTTCTTTCTTATATTTCACACGACTTTGTGTCGAACGAATCATATATTCAGATACATCTCCGCGGTAAAAATGAGGCTCGTCTAATACGATAATTTTTTCTAGTTCTGTTGTTGTATCATATAATCCTATATCAAATGTTTGTTTCTCTTTATTTAATGCACCTAGTGCTTGTAATTCTCCTTCTGATGCATACGCGTTCGCAATAATAACATCATCAATTAATTCTGTCGCAAATAAATGCTTCGCTTGTGTTGTCATCGGTAATTCACGATGCTGCTCTAACGTACATAAGCCTTCTGTTACTGGCCAAGGTCCGTACGTTGCATCAAAGGATGAAATAAACGCAGCCGTTCTCATACCGTAATCTTTAAATTGTTTCGAGCATTTAATGAAATGATCGTATGATAATCCTGAATAACGATGCGGATAAAAATTATGGCAACCAATTAAATTTTCACGGTTTGGTCTATGGCTCATAATGTTATCTACATATTTCGTACCGTTACTCATATTAATTTCAATTTTTAAGCCGTATGGATTGTAAGTCATAATCGATTCTTCTAAACCAGAGAAACCGACATCTAAACGAATGCCGTACGCTCCTAACTCATGGAAGAACGATAAATCATTATATGAAATACCTAATTGTGTAAAGACAGACGGACTAATATCAACTAATACTTGGAACCCTAATGCATTTGCATGAGAGACTGTCTCTTTAAACTCTTCTATAATTTTCTCTTTTTCTCCATCTACAGACAATAAGCATGTGAATACACGAGTAAATCCGTATTTACTTGCTAATGTTAAATATTCCTTATCTTTCTCTACCGTTGAATGTTCTGGATAAATAGAAATACCTAATCGTCTCATATGTACACGCCTCTTTCTTCATTGTTTTGTAAACCTTTTCAAATATATGTAGTGAAAAAGTATATATCCCCTTCTCATTCACTACTTTTTGAATCCGCTTTCTTTAAAGAAAAAACAATTTCTATCATTCATAACAACTACAAGTCTATACATCTATACTTTACAACTTTTTTTCATAGTTGTGTAGCTTTTACACAAATTTGTCAGTTTTTCCACCTCGAAAATTGTTATACGTTTTCAAGGCACCTTCCTTGACTGTTACATTGACCAATACATATACTCGAAAGAAAAGAGAAAATTTTATATAGGGGATGAATATATGGGAGAAGCAATACTCGTAAAACGAGAATCGTTATGGACGAAAGAGTTTGTCGCTTTAATTTTTGCAAACTTATGTATGTTTTTAGGGTTTCAAATGTTAATTCCTACTTTACCTGTTTATGTGAAAGAAATCGGCGGCACAAGTTCCAATATCGGATTTGTTGTAGGTATGTTTACCGTGGCGGCACTTTTTGTTAGACCGCTAACTGGAAATGCCTTGCAAAAATTTAATAAAAAAATCATTTTAATGATTGGTACTGCTATTTGTTTACTCGCTATGGGTAGTTATCTTTTCGCTTCAACCATCTTCCTATTGCTTGCCGTGCGAATTTTACACGGAGCTGGCTTTGGTATTACAACGACTACATATGGAACTGTCGTTTCAGATTTAATTCCGCAAGCTCGCCGTGGTGAAGGCATGGGATATTTCGGCCTTTCCGGAACGATTGCAATGGCACTCGGTCCACTTATCGGACTTTGGCTTATGCAAACATATAACTTCACGATTCTTTTTTTATGTGCACTTTCATGTACAATTGTTTCATTAATATTAACGAAACTACTTCAAATCAAAAAATCGCCGCAACCACCACAGCAAACATCTGGTACTTTTCTCGATGGATTTATTGAGCGCAAAGCTTTACTTCCTTCATTATTAATATTATGTATTACATTAATGTACGGCGGAATCGGGAGCTTTATTACATTATTTGCTACGGAAGTCGGAATTACTGATATAAGCCTTTTCTTCTTATTTAATGCACTTGCAATCGCTGTCACTCGTCCGTTTTCTGGAAAGTTATACGATGCGAAAGGTCATGCATTCGTTATTATTCCAGGGGTTATCATTACGTTTACAGGTATTATTTTATTGTCGTATACAACTACCATTCCGAGTTTAATTATTGCAGCAGCATGCTACGGAAGTGGTTTTGGAGCGATTCAACCTGCACTACAAGCATGGATGATCGACCGAGTAGCACCGCACCGACGAGGAGTCGCAACAGCTACATTCTTCTCAGCATTTGACCTCGGCATTGGCGCTGGCGCAATTATATTTGGATTCATTGCACATTTTACAAACTACGCAACTGTATATCGTTATTCCTCTCTATTACTTATTGCTTTCCTATTCATTTACATTACAAGTATAAGAAAGCAAAAGCATGGAGATAAAAACAGAGAAAAAGCTGCTGGATAATTTCAGTGGCTTTTTTTATCGTATTTTTGCTGTTATAAAACTACATGCATTTTCCTACATATTTTTTTAACTTTCATCAAAAAATATACGATGAACTCGCAGACGCTCTCCTTCATATCCACCTGAACAATACTATTCTAAAAAGTGTGATTTATTTACAAAATTAAGATTTATACAAGATGAAAACTAATAAAATACAGCTGTTTCTTTAAAGAATTGTAAACTTTTTGTCCCTTTGTAAAGTTAGTGTAAATTTTACTAGCAAACCGTTTACAGTGCCTCAAGGTTTAGTTAATAATTACAGCGTACATGAAATTTAAGGAGTGGAATGCGTGGAATATAATGTTCAAGATATGATCTTCCAGTTCATTGGTGGATTAGGTATTTTCTTATTCGGGATTAAATACATGGGCGATGGACTGCAACAAGCAGCTGGTGATCGTCTTCGCGATATTTTAGATCGCTTTACAACAAACCCACTTATGGGTGTACTAGCAGGTATGTTAGTTACTGTATTAATCCAATCAAGTTCAGGAACAACCGCTTTAACAGTCGGACTTGTAAGTGCCGGATTTATGACATTAAGACAAGCAATCGGTGTTATTATGGGTGCGAACATCGGAACGACAGTTACTGCATTTATTATCGGAATTAAAATCGGAGAATATGCGCTCCCAGTTATGGCAGTTGGAGCGATTTTACTATTCTTCTTTAAAAATAAAAAAGTACATTCTGTAGGTCAAGTTGTATTCGGTTTTGGTATGTTATTCTTCGGTTTAGAATTAATGAGCGCAGGTATGAAACCTCTTCGCTCTTTAGAGTCATTCCAAGAGTTAATGGTTAGCATGAGTGACAATCCAATTTTAGGAATTATTGTCGGTACAGTGTTCACTTTAATTGTACAAAGCTCAAGCGCAACAATCGGTATTTTACAAGAACTATTCGGTCAAGGTGCTATTGATTTACAAGCTTCTCTTCCTGTATTGTTCGGTGATAACATCGGTACAACAATTACAGCAGTATTAGCAGCAATCGGTACTTCAATTGCCGCAAGACGTGCAGCATTAGTTCACGTTATCTTTAATATTATCGGTACCATTATCTTTACAATTTTATTAGTACCATTTACAAGTTTAATCCAATATTTCCAAACGTCATTAAACTTAAATCCAGAAATGACAATTGCATTTGCACATGGAACATTTAACGTAACGAATACAATCATTCAGTTCCCATTTATTGCAGTATTAGCATGGATCGTAACAAAAATCATTCGTGGTGAAGATTCATCTATTAACTTCAAACCGCAACATTTAAATCCAATCTTTATTGAGCAATCTCCAGCTATTGCTTTAACTGAAGCTCAAAAAGAGGTTGTGCGTATGGCTGAATTTTCATTACACGGCTTAAAAGAAGCCAATCAATATTTAAATACACAAGACAAAAAGCATGAAAACATGGCTACTCAATTAGAAGGAGCTATTAACAATTTAGATAAAAAAATTACCGAGTATTTAGTTTTACTATCGGAAAAGCCGCTTTCACCTTCAGACTCTGAAAAACATTCCGTTTTAGCAGGTGTTGTTGGAGATATTGAACGTGTTGGTGATCATGTAGAAAACCTTGTAGAACTTGTAGATTTCCAAATTTCAAACCGTGTTTCCCTATCAGACGAAGCACTAGCTGAACTAAATGAAATGCTTGAATTAACAATTTCAACATTACAAGACGCAGTTGAAGCTTTAACAAACTTCGATACTGAACTAGCACAAACGGTTATTGCAAAAGAACGTAAAATCGACCAAATGGAACGTGTTCTTCGTAAACGTCACGTATTACGTCTAAACGAACGTAGCTGTTCAGGTGATGCAAGTATCATCTTCGTTGATATGGTAAGTAACTTAGAGCGTATCGGTGATCACGCTGTAAATATTGCTGATGGTGTTTTAGGTGAACAAGGTAAAATCAATTTAAAACAATCATTATAATAGGAAAGAGACGCTAACTTGAGCGTCTCTTTTTTTATTTCATATTTATAACTGTTCTTCCTTTTAACTTTCCTTGCAATATAAGTGTAAACTTTTCATCTAACTCTTCTAATGTACATTCTTCTGTATAAGATAGTAGCTCTTTATTTTCCCATTCACTTGCTAAAAGCGTCCACACATCTCTTCTCACATCCACTGGGCATTGCACAGAATCGATTCCTAAAAGGCTTATGCCTCGCAAAATAAACGGATATACCGTTGTTTGCAATTCTTGTCCTGCCACATTACCGCACGTCGTTACACAACCACCATACTTTACCGTTTTTAAAGCGGTTTCTAGCATATGTCCACCTACAGTATCGATAACCCCGGCGTATATCCCTTTTAACATTGGTCTTCCTGATTCATCATTCAACTCCGTACGATGAATCACTTGTTTCGCTCCTAGACGTAGTAGCATCTCTTCTTCTTCCATTTTCCCTGTCGCTCCTACTACGTTAAATCCTAGCTTACTTAAAATACTAACAGCTACACTCCCTACGCCGCCTGTTGCACCCGTTACTAAAACATCTCCCATACTAGGCGTTATACCTGCTCCAATAAGCTTATATACTGATAAAGCAGCTGTAAAACCTGCTGTCCCGTACATCATACTTTCCTTTAATGACATTCCCTCTGGTAAAGGGATGATCCAAGATGCTGGCACGCGAATATACTCTCCGAAACCACCAGAAGTATTCATACCTAAATCATATCCCGTTACAATAACTTGGTCTCCTACCTTAATGGTTTCATCTGCACTACTCACAACCACTCCTGCTGCATCAATCCCTGGCGTATGAGGATATGTTCTCGTAACACCTTTATTACCCGTGGCTGAAAGAGCATCTTTATAATTTAATGAAGAATAATGAACCTGTATTAATACGTCTCCCTCAGGTAAACTACTTACTTCTCTCTCTACAACGTTTCTTACAAACTGCTTACTTTCTGTTTCGTTCACAACGATTGCTCGGAATGATGTATGATTCATTATGCTCTCTCCTTTATCCGTAAATTTCTTCTTTATTATATAGAAGAAAGAAGTAAACCTACTCATTTCTTCTTGGCTATATTTCAACAAATCTTACTTCTCTATTACTTTCTCACAATACATATTTTCATTTCTACTAAAACAACTTATACTTATTCTACATCTCAAAAATAAAATATAAAAAATCTGACTTTTTATAAATTTATTGAATTTTTACGAAATGTAAATGATTTGTAATGTCTTTTTTCGCTAAATTTCATTATAATAAGTGGATATGAGTGTCGTATTTCAATCCAAATGAAGGAGTACAGGAAATGGAGCAAAACCCATCTTTGCAAGAAAATACACGTAGTAAACCGAAAAAAAGTAAGAAAAAAACAAAAATTATTATAAGCGTTATTCTATTCTTTTTAATAATAGGTGGCGGTTATACTTGGTTTTTAGTAAATAAAGCATCTTCTGCTGTTCGAAATGCCGCACACGATTTAGCGCGCGGTGATAAATCTGATTTACGTGATAAAGCTGTAAAACCTATCACAAATAACGTCTCTGTCTTAATCATGGGTGTTGATGAAAGCGATGTCCGTGGGAAAGAATATGGTGAAGCTATAAGAACGGATGCACTATTACTTGCAACGTTTAATAAGGATAGCAAAACTGTAAAACTATTAAGTATTCCACGAGATACATATACTTATATTCCAGTGGAAAAGAAAAAAGATAAAATTACACACGCTCATGCATACGGTTCTACTAAAAACGGAAAAGATGGTGGACCACAAGCAAGTATTGATGCAGTTGAAAAATTGATGAATGTTCCTGTCGATTACTTTGTAAAGTTTAACTTCAAATCATTTATGAAAATTGTCGATGATTTAGGCGGTATTGAAGTCGATGTACCAGTTGAATTTACTGAACAAGATAGTAATGATACTGCTGATGCGATTCACCTGAAGAAAGGTGTTCAAAAGCTAAATAGTGAAGAAGCTCTTGCTCTTGCTAGAACGCGACACATTGATAGTGATGCAATGCGTGGACAACGTCAACAGCTCGTTATTGAAGCAATTTTAAAGAAACTAACAAGCGTTGGATCTGTAACAAAAGTTGGTAACATCATTGATGATATTAACGGACAATTCGTTACTAACTTAACATTCGATGATATGCTTTCATTCTATAAGTACGGATCGGACTCAGAAATTGAGAAATTACAAATTCAAGGTGAAGACTGCTATATGGAAAAAGGTGACGATACATGTAGCAAATCTGCTGGTGGCGGCCGAACATATTACTACAATCCAGATAAAAAAGAATTAGCAAATGTAACAAACCAACTTCGTGCTCACCTTGGATTACCTGCATATACAAAAACAGACTCTGATTCAAAGAAAACAAGCACAGAGAAAACAAAAGAATCTAAGTCGGAAAATTCAAGTGAACGCGAATCAAGTAACAACGAATCTAAAAATAAGAATAAAAATAGCAGTGAAGACACAGAAACATCGTCTAACGACAATGAATAAAAAAGAAGCAGTTCTCTATGGAGGTAGAGTACTGCTTCTTTTTATTTCTCCGAAACCAAAAATCAGAACTTTCTAACTATCTTTTTTAATATTTTTAAATTATAATAAATAGTAGCAATCTATTCCAATTATCAGGGGGCTCATACATATGAAAGCTGCAGTAAAACACAACATCTCAGATTTTAAAGACTACTTAAAATCAAACGATATATTCATGGAAGAAAATATAGATGAAAATGATGGTTCTGTTCATTTTTCAGTAGGATTAGAGACAGAAGCTGGCGCAAAAATTCAACTTATCGCTGCTTTCCAAAACGAACATCCTACTGTAGATATATACTGCTTCAATGTTGCTCACGTACCTGATGCAACATCAACAAATGATATTTTGCACGTTATCAATGAATTAAACACATCTTATCGATTTGCAAAATTCACATTAAACAAGCAAAATGCAATTGATATTTCAGCATCGCTTGCATTCTCAGAACCAAACTTTAATCCAGCACTTGTCTTTGAACATACGAGAATGCTATATAAATTAGCAAATGACGAATATAAAAATTTAATGAAAGTTATTTGGGCATAAATCAGCCTGCACCAATCGGGCATTTACTACCTTCAAATAGCGGGATAAATAAAAGGATGGGCTGCAAGCAGCACCATCCTTTTATTTCGATATCATATCAATCCACATCTTAACAGCAGTGCCTACAATCAAAATCGATAACATATATTGCAATGCTTTTTGATTGATCCTCTTCCCAACTCGCGCTCCAAGCGGCGCAGCAAAGATACTTGCAACCGCAATAATAAGAGCTGGAATTACAACTACTTGACCAGTTATCACTTTTCCAGTCGTAATCCCTACTGAGGAAATGAATGTAATAGCGATAGATGTTGCTATTGTTGTACGTATCGGCAATTTTAAAATAACTAGCATAATCGGAACTAATAAGAAAGAACCTCCAGCACCTATAATGCCTGATGCTCCTCCTACAATAAACGCTAACAAGCTTGCTAACCATTTATTATATGTCACTTCACCACTATTATTTCGCTTCGGTACGAACATCATAATAGCAGCAATTGTTGCTAACGCTGCATAAACAACATTGACCGTATGTTCCTCTAATACGTTAGCACCAAAACTCCCTATGAAACTTCCTATTAAAATACTAGCTCCCATATACACAACTAGCGTTTTATCCATATCATTACTTTTCCGATAAGCCCATGCACCTGCAAAAGTTGCAAAGAATACTTGCACCGCTGTAATACCACTCACTTCATGTGACGTATAACTAGTAAATCCTAGCAATACCGGAATGTATAGGATCATTGGATAATTAATAATCGCACCGCCAATTCCAACCATTCCTGATATAAACGATCCTATAAACCCAATTATAAAAAGTAATACGACTAAACTCACCTTATATCCCCCGCCTTCTAAAAAGAAGGTGATTTAAATGAATAAGTTCACATTCCCATCCGAAGCATCTGCTAAATAAGCTCCTACTCCTGCAAACTCTACCCCTTCCATAATCTCTTCCTCTTTTAACCCTAATAAATCTACCGTCATTTGACAAGCTACAAGTTTAATCCCCTGTTCTTTCGCTAAATCCATTAAATCTGGTAAAGGCATCGCATTATGTTTTTTCATAATACCTTTAATCATCTTTTGTCCCATACCGGCAAAATTCATTTTTGATAAGCCCATCTTATCTGCACCACGTGGCATCATTTTTCCAAATACTTTTTCTATGAAAGTTTTCTTTACTTTCACATGTTCATCTTTCCTTAAAGCATTTAATCCCCAAAAAGTATGAAAAATAGTCACCTCTTGATCATACGCCGCTGCACCATTTGCAATAATATAAGCAGCCATCGCTTTATCATAATCTCCGCTAAATAAAACAATTGTTGTTTTCTTCTGTTGCTCCATGTTGTGCTCCCTCCAATTACCTATAGGGGTATTTTATTATTTATAAAAAGGCTCAAATCATTTATCTCTGTACTATACGACTTTCCCTTCCCACGCTAACATGCCACCTACCATATTGATCACTTGAAAACCATAACTTTCTAAAAACTGAACGGCTCTTGCACTTCTTCCGCCTGAACGACAAACGATAATATATTCCTGCTTTTTATTTAGCTCATGCATACGAAATTCCAATAGTCCTAGTGGGATATTACATGCTTCTGGAATTTTCCCTTCAGCTACTTCTTCTAATTCACGTACATCCACAATATTTACTGCTTCTTTACGTAATAATTTTTCTTCTAATTCTTTTGCTGTCATTTCTTTCATTTTAAAGTCCACTCCTCACAAACCATTCATACCACTCGAAACATTGATAACATGCTGAAATCCTAATTTTTTTAATACTTTTGCTGCTTGCTTACTTCTCATCCCGCTCTGACAAATAACGATTACTTCCTTATTTTTATCTAACTGATTTGCCTTACTCGCTAGCTCATTTAGCGGGATATTTTGAAATCCTTTCATATGATTTCCTCTATATTCACCTACTGTGCGAACATCGATAAATTGTTTTCCCTTTTTTCCTGCTATACTCTTTAATTCTTTCCCACTTATATTTTGAACACCTTTTACCGGTAAAAAACGTGAAATAACAAACACTGCAGCAAGTACAATGAAAAGCGTACTTAATATTGTATTCATATAATCAACCTCTCTACATTTATAAACATGCTACGCCTTCTTAATCCAAAACTTTAGCACATCCGCTTCTTCTTCATGCTTTACGATGTCATGACCACCTTTATTTGCCCACGCCGGAATATCCTTAACTGACCCTTTATCCGTTACATGTACTTCTAACACTTCTCCAGTTTGTAAAGTATCCATCGCTTTCTTCGTTCTTACAATCGGCATCGGACATGCTAAACCTTTCGCATCTAATACTTGTTTTACATTCATCATCTATTCCTCCATTTTTTATTTATTTCTTATTCGTGAACTGCACAACGATTTGGACCAATCTCCATTTCACGCTCTTCATCTACACTCGGATGAATCTTCCCCATATTCGTTTGACGAATTTCTTCGTAAGCATTCGGCTGAGGTGGTAAGTTCTCCGTTACAACTTTACGAAACTCTCCCTCACTCTCAATATTTAGTCCTGCATTATACGTAAATAAATCTTTTAACTTTGCGCTCACAACACCATTCTCATCCATTTCACTTATTTTTGAATAATGAGCTGGTAACACAATCAATTGTTGAGATAGTACTTTATATCGGTTATATAGAGTTTCTCGTAAATCACTCACCCAATCTTCAGCTTTTCCAGCAAGATCTGGACGCCCGATTGAATCTACAAATAAAATATCGCCTGATAATAAATAGGAATCATCTACAATAAATGATGTACTCCCAATCGTATGCCCCGGTGAGTATAATGCGTCAATTTCAATTTTAGTACCCCCCACCGTAATAATTGATCCTTCAACGAGCGGTTTATATGAGAAAACAACTTCCTCCGCATCTTTTGGCGGTAACCAATACGTACCACCTACTCTTTCAGCTAACTTACGTCCGCCAGAAATATGGTCTGCATGTAAATGTGTATCCATTACATTCGTAATCGTAACGCCATGCTCTTTCGCAAACTCTTCGTATGCTTCAACAGTTCTTACCGCATCAATAACTGCTGCCTCACCGTTTGAAACGACCATATAAGATAAACAGCCTTTTCCAAGACGGTTAAATTGATATATACTTCCTCCGCCCTGTATATCTCCTACTTTTAACGGCTTTACATATTCACTCCAAGCCTTCATACCACCAGCTAAATAATAAATGTTTTCTAATCCAGCCTCTGTTAATTGCTCTGCCACAAATATAGAAGACCCTTCTTTTGCACATACTACTAAAACATCTTTATCTTTAGGTAATTCACTTACAATATGATCTACACCATCTAACAAATCAAAATACGGTTTATTTATAGAAGAAATTTGTTTCCCTTCAATTTTCCATTCTTCATAATCCATCTCATTACGAACATCTAAAATAAACAACTCCCCGAATAAAACTTTCTCTGCGACATCTTTTGCTTGTAATGATTTAACGCTCATCTTCTTACCCCCTGAGGTATATTTTCATTTAAAAAAATTTAATTCTCTATATTCCCTTGCCACTCTACCATACCTGGAATGACATTTTTCACATTTGCATAACCTTGCTCTTTCAACATTTGGCAAGCTACATCACTGCGATTACCAGTTCGGCAAACAACATAAATTTGTTTCATCTTATCTAATCCTGCGCTTTCTAGTTCACCTAATGGCACCGAAATGGCAGTTGGAATATGACCAAAGGCGAATTCCGCCGCTTCACGAACATCTACTACAGTACACTCTTCACCACTTAATAATATATTTTGCAATTCCGCATTCGTAATTGTATGAGGATACTTCACTACTTCATTCACTTCATGCTCATGTGCTTTTCTAACGTAATGCATCAAAATATCGCCCTCTTGTTTCGTCCCGATATATTGATGTCCTATTTTGTTCGCCCAACTTTGTATATCTACAGTAGACCCTTTATCTGTTGCCTTAACTTCAATCACTTGCCCTGATGCCAATCCTTCCATCGCCTTCTTCGTTTTCACAATCGGCATCGGACAAGCCAAACCTTTACAATCTAAACTAATATCCACTTTTATACTCATAGTCGATTCCTCCACAATTTATATACATATACCTGTAGGGGTATATTAAAATGTTTTTGAAAATCTGTCAACACTTATGTTTGACAGATTATCGGCTTTTTACAAGTAATTGAACAGCTTCTTTAATTAACTCTTCATTTGAACCATTACCACTTTCAAACTGTTCACGTAAACATTGCTCTAAATTTGTTCCAACAACAAGTCCAATTGTACGATCAAGTGCGGAACGAGATGCCGTTAACTGTGTAATAACCTCTCGGCAATCTTTTCCTTCTTCCATCATACGAAGCACACCACGAACTTGGCCTTCAATACGTTTTAATCTATTTTTCATATCTTGATTATATTCCATTGTATAATCACCTCATTACCATTATGTCACCATTTATAACCTATGACAACATATTATACCCCTACAGGTATTTTGTAAACCCTTATTTTAAATTTCCACCTTATATATTCGCAAAACATAAAGTGAAACCTTAATCTATAGGCTTTCATCTTCCACCAAATTTTGAAGTGGAAGATGAAAAAACATCAATATATAATACGGTCTGGTAAGACTGTACCGTACAATTTAAAGCCACCATCTACATTCTTTACCTTATATCCTTTTTCCATTAACATGCGCGCTGCAACATACCCTCTCATGCCAAGTTGACAAGTGATATATATTTCTTTATCCACTGGCACTTCATTCAAACGATCACGTAATTCATCTAACGGAATATTAATAGAACCTTTAATCATTCCTTGTTTTAGTTCATTAGGCTCTCGAACATCAATAAGATATCCACCGTTTTCAACAATACGATCTATTTCATGCCATTGTACTGTGGCCACAAAACCATCTACTATATTACTTGCTGCATACCCCACCATGTTTACCGGGTCTTTTGCAGAAGAATAAGGCGGGGCATATGATAATTCTAAATCTGGCAAATCAATTACAGTTAAATTTGCTTTTATTGCCGTTGCGATAACATCGATACGCTTATCTACACCGTCACGCCCTAACGCCTGCGCTCCGTAAATTTTTCCGCTATCTTTATTAAATATTAATTTTATTAGCAATGGCGTAGCATTCGGGTAATAACCAGCATGAGAATTTGCCTGCACATGCACTACCTCATAGGGTATATTTAATCGTTTTAATATTTTCTCATTTACTCCAGTCGAAGCAACTGTTAAATCAAAAACTTTAGCTACAGAAGTTCCTAGCGTACCTTTATATAAAGAATCCGTATGACCATGAATAATATCTGCTAACATACGACCTTGACGATTAGCCGGCCATGCTAAAGGAATCATCGTTTCTGTTTCAGTAACAAAATCTTTCACTTCAATCGCATCACCAATTGCATATATATGTGGATCCGATGTTTGAAATCTCTCATTTACTTTTATCGTTCCTCTAACTCCTAGCGCTAATCCTGCATCTTTCGCTAAACTACTCTCTGGTTGTACACCAATTGCTAAAATAATCATATTTGTCTCTATGATTGAACCGCTTTTTAAACGTACAACAGTCCCGCCTTCTTCCAATGCATCTACACCATCTTCAAAAACAAGCTCAACATTGTGATTTTTCATATGCTCATGCACATATGCTGCCATTTCATAATCGATTGGTGGCATTACTTGATTCGCCATCTCTACAAGAGTAACATCCATTCCTCGTTCTCTTAAGTTTTCAACCATTTCCACTCCAATAAATCCGCCACCAATAACCGTCGCATGACGTGGTTTCTTCTCATCAATATACGCTTTAATACGATCTGTATCAGGGACATTTCGTAACGTAAACAACGCCTTCACTTCTTCAATACCTGGAATAGATGGAACAATTGGTTTTGCCCCTGGTGAAAGAATTAACACATCATATTCTTCGTTATATGTTTCATTTGTCATTACATTCTTTATAGTAATTTTTTTCTCTTCTTTATTAATTTGTATTACTTCGCTCAATACACGTATATCTAAATTAAAACGCTTAGACATCTTTTCAACAGTTTGTACTAATAATTTTTGTCTTTCTGTAATGACACCGCCAATATAGTATGGTAACCCACAATTTGCAAATGAAATATACTCACCGCGCTCCACCATAATAATTTCATCATCTTCACTTAAACGACGAAGCCTTGCAGCTACTGATGCTCCGCCAGCAACTCCACCTACTACAACTATTTTTCTAGACATATGTCAAACCTCCATACTATTTATTATTTAATTCCCTCATATATCATACATGTAAAACCTATACCTGTATGGGTATATAATAAATTATAAAAAATTGAATTTCAATCAATATGTCTTTCTTTCACAAATTCGAAACAAATAAAAAAGAACTTAGATTTCTCCAAGTTCTTTTGCGTATAGTTCTATAACTTTCTGTACGATTACATCTGCTGTATTTATCTCCGGTGGCATCAATAAATTCGTAACCGGCCCATACACAACAGGGCTTAATTCCACTTCATACCCACCATATGAGAATTCTTCCTTCGTTGGTAAATAACCAATATATCCATTCATATACCCACCAAAGAAAGTTAATTCATTTTGAAGATTCTCTTTCACTTCTAATGCCGTTTCCGAAAAAGGTTCCATCGGTACACCTGAAAACATACCATCATTAACTTGAAACAGTTGCACTTCTAAATTGATACTTAACTGCCGAATACCTTGCTTATATTTCTCTAAAATGATAGTAAGCCATTCATCCGTATTCACACCCCACTGCTTCTCAGTTAGCTGGGCCATACTTCGTATTTCATTAACTTCAGGAATATCTTTCAACTTCATTTGCATCGTGCTTGAAACTGTCCTTAAATTTACAATTGGGCTATATGCAACTGTTGGCAACATCGTTAATACATGTCCACTAAGCATGTAAGCCATTTGTGTTAATGCTTCCCTTGAACCGCGATACTTCGCATTTACATTACCAGCAGCACCTTGCATAATAATAACAGGACAGTTTACGATTTTCTCAAGAATCTCCCTCGTCATTCCAGGATAATCCGCTGATAATACATCGCTATCACCTTTTAAAACATTCGGATGCGCCGTACAAAATACTACAATCCCAGATAGCTCCTTCGTTTCAGCATTTCTTATTGCCAACATGCCAATTCGTTTATCTACAACACCCTCTATATTTGTTCCCATCTTTGCTCTTCCATCAGATGTTCTCTCTCTTCGGTTGACACCAATATCACCTGTCGTAACACCCCATCCAACTTCGCACAACTTCAAATTGTTATTCGCAGTAACAGCACCTTGCACTACATTATTTACTAAAATCGGTTTATACGACTTTACTAAAGGTTGCTCACCAACAGTTTCCGGACCAGAGTGTGTATGTGTATAAACAACTGTTATTCGCTCAAATGGTACATGAAGCCTACTCGCTACTCGCTCACGAATCATGTTCGTATCTTCTACTAACATCCCAATATTATCAATACTTATAAACACCGTTTTCATTTCATCTTTTTCAAATACAAAAATCGTCCCATAAATATGCTCTTCAATATTATTTATTCCTGTCTCTCTATGGTATCCGACAAAATCAATACCTACAGGCGGTGTAATATCAACCTTACAAACCCCTATTTTGCTCATTTGAACCGCTCCATTTCTCTATGTAACTCCCTTGTTTCAAGAATAGCATATTTACCTTGTTTCAAATAAAAAGAACGGACATAGCATTCTATGTCCGTTCTTTTCATCACACATACTTCCGATGCACCATCTTCCCATCATAAGAAAACACAACGCCCTTACTCTCCACAATCGACTCCATATGCACCGTTCTTCCCCATAATTGATGAAGGTATGGCAATACTTTTTCTAAGTATTTTAAATCGAGCTCAATTCCTTCGTAACTATGTTTAATGTACAATTCTCCGTTCTTTAAGTAGTCTCCGTCTTCTACTACTAAGTACGGGAAGCCACCATTTGTACGCATATTTACGAGCTGATCACGTACCTGTTCCCACTCTTTATCTATTACTTTATACTCTTTTCCTTGGCGCTGGAATAAGTACATATCTTCTCTCATTACGAGATCTTTGTTTAAGTAGTTTCTTAAGAACGATACATCCCATTCAATTTCGCGTACTTCAAATATTTTGTCACGACCAGAGCCTGGTTTTACACCGCGTCGTTTCATTTCTTCTGTCGGGTTGTTGTAGCGTTCTTCAATATCTTCAAACATTTTAATACCGAGGTAGTATGGGTTAATGCTTGTTTTTGATGGTTGAACTACACCTGCATTAAGCTTTGCGAATTCAATCGCTTCAGAAGATGTTAAGTCCATTTCACGGAGTATGCGTTGATGCCAGTACGAAGCCCAACCTTCGTTCATGATCTTCGTTTCAAGCTGCGGCCAGAAATATAACATTTCCTCGCGCATCATCGTTAATATATCGCGCTGCCAATCTTCTAGCTCACGGCTATATTCTTCAATAAAGAGTAGTAAATCTTTTTCTGGTTGCGGCGGGATTTTCTTCTTTTTATGCATATTAGGTCGTTCTCTCTTTTTGTTTCGATCATCTAAATTCCATAAATCATCGTACTGTGATATCTTTTTCTTTTCTACATCCTCTTCTAAATCTTCAATACTCCACGCAAGTTTTGGACGCATAAGCGATGGATCAATATGCTCTTGAATAGCAAGTACGGCATCCAAAAATGTTTCTACTTCTGCCTTTCCATACTTATGCTCATATGCTTTCACGCGATCAGCCGTTGCCGCCATACTTTCTACCATATCTCGCTTCGTATTTGAAAAACGAATATTATTTTTAAAGAAGTCACAGTGTGCTAAAACGTGCGCCACAATTAATTTATTTTGAATTAACGAGTTCGTATCTAATAAAAAGGCGTAACATGGATCAGAGTTAATAACGAGTTCGTATATTTTACTAAGACCTAAATCGTATTGTAATTTCATTCTGAAAAACTGTTTTCCAAAACTCCAATGTGAAAATCGCGTCGGCATCCCATATGCACCAAATGTATAAATAATTTCCGCTGGACATATTTCATAACGCATCGGATAAAAATCAAGCCCAAATCCAGTCGCAATTTCCGTAATTTCCGCAATCGCATATTGCAGTGCTTTATCGTCACTTGCTCTCATTATTTTCCCTCCTTACACTTTCCCTTAAGAAAGTGTATGATGAGGAACAAGCTTTCATGAGGATTGATTGCATAATAAAAAGACATCCTCATAAAAACGAGAATGTCTCATCTATTAACCTTCAATAATCTCCATCTTCTCCGTAATCGGTGTACGAGCTTTTCCTTCTGGTGCTTTATCGAAATAGCCAAGGTGAAGAATTCCAACGATGCGTTGACCTCTTGTTAAACCAAGTCCTTCTATAAATAATGGATTGTAGTTCAATCCGCCTGATTTCCAAACACAACCTAATCCGCGTTCCCAAGCAAGCAGTTGGAAGTTTTGCATAAATGCACATGTTGCAGCGTAATCTTCGTCGCGTTGAATTTGACGTGGATCTTCATTAATATAAACAACAATTTGTGCAGGCGTGCTTAAGAAACGATCTGATAAAATTTTACCGCGTTTCGCTCTTTCTTCTTCTGTGAAAGAGTTTAATACTGCATCTACTAATTTTTTACGACCTTCTCCAATGTATAATTTACAATTCCATGGTTCACGGTGTTTATGATTCGGTGCCCACGTTGCGTCGTTTAATAGTTCAATTAATAACTCTTTATCTACAGCTTTATCTGTGAATGTACGTACAGAACGTCTTTCTTTAATCACATTTGCGATGGAAGTATATGTAGTCATATTTTTCTCTCCCTTATTTTCATCTATATGTATACATTTGTTATTGATATTGATTTTCAATTTCGATTATACCTTAGTTTTTTACTATTAATCAATGTTTTATGTTGGAAAACTTCCAAAAACGTCATTTTATACTGTGAATAAAAAAACTTCATTTGTTCACAAGTATTTCACATTTTATGGAAATGATATGTGTACAGTTTTCCACATTATCCATCTAGGAGGAATTTATATGTACAAAAAAATCGTAGTAAGTATGACTATGGCAGCATTATTATGCGGGATATCTACCTTACCTGCTTCCGCTACCACGCCAAAAGAAGTAACATTGCACCATCATCATAAGCCTATTTCAGAAGAAGAAATGCAGTCGCTCGAAAAACTCGGCTATAACAAACATGAAATTTGGAAAGCTGCTCATATTGCAAGAATCGGTAAAAAAGAAATAAAAGACGTTTTAGCTTACTATAAGCAAAATAAATCTTGGGAGAAAACAGCCGAGCATTTCGGTGTAGATCCAAGTAAGTTGAAAAAGCATCATATGAATAAAGAGACGAAAAAAGCACTGCTGCAAGAATTAGCAAATATACAAAAATCTACACCAGACGGACTAAAACAAAAAATGAAAGAATATAATATCGGATTACGTCAGCTCACAGTATTAACAATCATCTCTCAAAAGAGTAATACCCCTCTTGATGATGTACTAAAAATGAAAAAAGACGGTATGGATATTAAACAAATCGCGGAAAAATTAAATGTTAAAAGAGAAGATATACGAGCAGAGATGATTAAATTAGTGAAGTCTATTAAAGAGAAGCAAACAAATTAACACGCAAAAAAGGAAGAGGTATTCACTGCTCTTCCTTTTCTTTATGAACTTTCAACTTTGAAGTATAAATTCCCGTCTTTTCCAAAAACTAACATAAAGAAATGATGTAGTAAGGGGTGAGAAAATGTTTCGTTTATCGTCTAAAAAGAAGAAAAAAACAATCTGTTCCATTCCAGAGTTTATCCTCACTATGAAAGAATCTAGTGATTTCGTTTCCTATAACATCGTAGAAGATGGGACACTATGTTTGTTTTATTATAAATCTACAGCTGAATCACTCCTCATTAATCGATTCATTTTAACACCTATAAAAAGAGAATTAGATCGCATTGAAAATATAAGTGACATAGCAAATATCGTTACACTCGAAGGGATCATCACCAATCCTTCTATTGATGATATTCGTGAAAAATTATTAGTTGGGTATGTACTCATACAGATAAAAAACGATTCTCAAGCAGCAGAATATGCACTTATTCGTGCTGAAAGTTCAGTTTTAGGTACACGATTATATAACGATACCGAAAATGAATATAGTGTAATCGGTCCAAAAGTCGGATTTGTTGAAAATATTGATACAAATACACACTTACTTCGCCGAAATATAGTAACAGAGCAATTGGTTTTCAAAGAAGTTATAGTTGGCTCTATATCAAAAACAAAGGTGATAGTTGCTTACATCGAAGGCATTACAAATGAACAACACATCAATACTGCAATGCAGCGCTTACAAGATGTTGACTTTGATGTTCCTTTTGATGCAACTATGATCGAACAGTTTATTAGCGATAATAGTAACTCACCCTTCCCTGTTTTACTACCTACAGAGCGGTTAGACCGCTCTGTGTACGCATTACTGAATGGAGGCGTTGTTATTTTAACAGACGGTTCACCTTACGCATTAGCTGGACCAGCGACGTTACTTGATTTCTTCGTCTCGCCAGAAGATTATTATTTACCATGGATAGCAGGCTCATTTCTTCGAATGGTTCGCTTTTTCGGAGCAGCATTCTCGCTATTTTCATCAGCTATTTATACAGCTGTATTAACGTATCACTATCAAATGATTCCTGTGGATTTACTAGGTCCGATTATTTTTTCAAGAGCTAATGTACCCTTTCCGCCCATTTTAGAAGCACTTTTTTTAGAAATCACAATCGAATTGCTCCGTGAAGCTGGAGCACGATTACCTACAAAAGTTGGACAAACAATCGGCATCGTTGGCGGGATTGTAATTGGCCAAGCATCTGTTCAAGCTGCTTTAACGAGTAACATTTTATTAATTGCAGTTGCTTTATCAGCACTCGCTTCTTTTACAACACCAACTGTAAAAATGTCTTCTACTATCCGGATACTACGATTTCCACTTATTCTTTTAGCTGGTGCATTTGGGGGCTTAGGTCTTATTGTAGGATTCGTACTCATATTAGCTCATTTAATTCGCTTAAAATCACTTGGATCACCTTATTTATTACCTCTATATCCATTTCGCGGTTTAGGGACAGCAGAAGGACTCCTTCGCCTTCCATTTAGTCAAACTGCAGAACGCGCTTCTTTTCTAAGGCCCCAAAAGAAATGGCGCTATGACCCGAACAAAGCGAAAGAAAAACGCGACGGTGAGGAAAAATGAAAAATATTTTTTTATGCTTTTTCATTATTATTTTAATTGTTCAATCTGGTTGTACAGAAGCATATATAGTTGATACACAGCGAATGATTCACGTAGGTGGATTCGATATAATAAAAGATAAAAAATTTCGCGGAACCATTTTATATCCCGATTACACAAAGGGCGTACAATCTAAACCAGAAACTCAATCAACGCATGCAGGTACAATTGAAACAATCTCTTCCCTTCTAAACGCCAAATCTCCACATACGATCGCTGTAGGTCAAATGCGTGTTGTCCTATTTGGAAAAGCATTTGGTGAACATGGACTTGGAGATGTTATTAACAACTTACAACGTGATCCTAACATTGGCCGTGATGTGCAGCTAGCACTTGTAGATGGTTCAGCAGAAGAATTACTGAAACATGTCAGAATAAATGGATCACTTTATTTATCTGATTTATTGGAGCAAAATATAAAAAACGAGACAATCCCGCGGACAGCTTTAAATATTTTTTTATATAACTTCTATTCATCTGGATGCGATCCATTTCTTCCTTACATTCAAGTATCAGAAGACAAATCTGCTTCCATTAAAGGACTAGCTTTTTTAAAAAAGGATAAAGTGGCTATGTATACAGATAAAGCAGGATCTTTTTTATTTAAATTGCTCATTAATCCAACGAAAAATGGCCGTTACGAAGTCCCAATACGTCAAGGTAAACATAAAGGATTAATCACAACCCAAAACTTATCTGGAAATAGTGTTTGTTCCCTTTCCGCCCCCGGTGACATTCCGAAAGTTCACATTCGCCTGAAATTAAATGGACTTATAAAAAATGCCCCTGACTGGCTTGATTTATCAAAGAGTAAAAATGTAACTTACGTAAAAAAACATGTAGAAAAAACGCTTGAGAAGGATTTAAACGAATTAATAAAACAATTCCAAGAAAAAGAAATTGATCCAATCGGTATACGTGAAGAAATTCGTAGTCACTCAAGAAAATGGAGCATGAAACAAATTCAAGATATGTATCCAAACGTAGACGTTGCCGTTAATGTAAAAATTAATATCGTACAATCTGGTATTGGAGAATAGTGAGGTGCTATCATGGCTGAACAAGATAAAACACATACTGTTTCCCCTTATTTCACATTCCTTCTATTACACTCCCTTCAAATTGGGGTAGGTGTGTTAGGATACCAAAGGATTATTGCGCAATATGCTGGGTATGATTCTTGGATTTCCCTTATCGTTGCGGGCATTGCAACTCATATCGTACTATTTTGCATGCTTAAAATGTTAGAAAAAGATAATGATTTAATGAATATTCATACGACATGTTTCGGAAAATGGATTGGAAATTTTTTTTCCGTATGCTTTGCCGCATATCTTTTATTATTTTGCCTTACTGTTCTTCGTACATATATTGAAGTGATTCAAGTTTGGGTCTTTCCTACAATTAAACCGTGGAAATTAACCTTACTATTTTTACTTGTAGCTTATTACATAATTAGGGGCGGCTTTCGTTCTGTAACAGGAATATGTTTTTGGGGCGTCATAATACCGATTTTCGTCCTGCTTTTCTTAGTTTTCCCAATGAAATATGCACATGTTCGTAACATTTTTCCAATTCTTACTCATTCACCTTTAGACATTTTAACTGCAGCGAAAGCATCTGCATTAGAATTTCTTGGATTTGAAGCAATCCTTGTTTTTTATCCATTTATTAGAAAAGGAAAATCGTTAAATAAATGGGCACATGGCGGTATCGCTTTTACAACAATTCTATACGTAATACTAGCCATCGTTTCCCTTATGTACTATAGTCAAGGGCAACTACACCATACAATTTGGCCCACATTAACAATGCTAAAAATCATAAAAGTTCCTTTCATCCAAAGGTTTGAGTACATCATTATCTTCCTATGGTATCTAATTATTTTACCAAATCTTTGTTTAACCATTTGGTCTTCTTGTTGCATTAGTAAAAAATCGTTTCACATACCGTTTAAAATTACACTGCCATTGTTTATCGCAGTCATATTTATTTCATCCTTATTTTTCACAAACCGCGAAAGTATCAATGCATTAAATACGGTACTATCTCAAGCTGGTTTATATATTGTATACGCTTATATCCCTATTTTATTTCTATTTCATTCGCTACGATGGAGCTTCAAAAATCCGTCGAAAAAATCTTCAACCGATACACCGTAATCTCTGATACAATTTGATTAATACATTTGTAAAGGGGACAAGCGTATGAAGAAATATGTATTTTCTTTACTTGCAGTACTGAGTTTAATTCTTGTTGGATGCGGAGCTACTAGTACAAATGAAAAAAAATCATCTGAATCAAAAGAAGAGCATGACCACGCATCGCATACTCAGCAAGCTGACATTCAAGAAAAAACAAAAGGAGTCGACACACTTCCTACCTTCCTAGACAAGCTTGATCCACAAATGAAAGATATCTACACTGTCGCTGGACAAAATGCAGAGCTATTAGATTGGATTCCATGTTACTGCGGTTGCGGTGAAAGTGTAGGACATAAAAATAATAAAAATTGCTTTATTCGTGAAATTAAAAAGAATGGTGAAGTTGTTTGGGATTCCCATGCAACGACTTGCGTCAATTGCCTAGAAATCGCAGTTGAATCTGCTTCAATGAAACAAAAAGGAAAATCAACGCTTGAAATTCGTAACTATATCGATAATAAATACAAAGAAGGCTATGGCAAACCAACACCTACGCCAATGCCAAAAGCTTAAAAAACGAGGAAACACCTCGTTTTTTTTCATTCACTTTTTTTCTTAACAAATTCTTTCAAGTGTATTTCTCCTTACTTATCACACACTATATATAACTCTCGGTAAGGAGGGTACACAGTGCAAACATATAACGACTATGACAAAGCTCTCTATTACACGTATAGCTGTAATTGGGATAAATTACTCGTTCTTATGGTTCAAACGAACGATCAACTATTTTCTAAGCGTATTGAACATTTTTTACACGCTTATCAATACAGTAAAGAACTACCAGAAGTTGATAAACAATTGCAGCTCCTATTTCAATATATTGACCATGCATCCCAAAAGTCACATATAGAAGAAGTAGAACAAATTCAAATGTAAAATATAGCGCTATTCTCTTCAGGAGAATGGCGCTTTTTTAAATATTGATATCAATAAAAGTTTCCTCTTATAAAACTTTTATTGATAAACATATTTTTTCTTTCTTTTCTATGCTACTTCATACTATAATTTAGTATGTAACTATTATAAGAGAGGTATAAAATATGGGACGAGAAAAAAAGCAAGAATATGCTTTACTTACCGCATGGGGAGCTTCTTTTGTCGCTACACTAGGAAGTCTGTATTTTTCCGAAATCATGAAATTTGAGCCTTGTGTACTTTGTTGGTATCAACGTATTTTTATGTATCCATTCGTTTTATGGCTTGGTATCGCTGTAGCAAAGAAAGATTATCGCATCGCAAGTTATTCTTTACCAATTGCAAGTATCGGTGCTTGTATTTCTTTATATCACTATGCAATTCAAAAAGTCGCAGCATTTTCAGCTGCTGGGGCAGCTTGCGGCCGTGTACCTTGCACCGGAGAATTCATAAACTGGTTTGGTTTTATTACAATCCCGTTTTTAGCACTTATCGGCTTTATTACAATCGCTGTATGTAGTTTTATTGTAATAAAAAACAAATAAGGAGATGAAAGAATGAAAAAAATGCTTATATTTGGTGGTATTATTATCGCCCTGTTTGCAGCAATTTTTGCTGTCACACAAATGGAAGAAAAAAACGCTACTAGCCAAAAAATTGATAATACTACTGAGAGTAAGACAAATGGCCCTGACTACTACACAAATAAAATCTCTCTTTCAGATCTTCAAAAGAATTTAAAAGAGAAAAAAGAAGAAACGGTATACTTTTATCAAACATCTTGCGTTCATTGTCAAAAGCTATCTCCTGTCGTAGTACCAATGGCTAAAGACTTGAACGTTGATATGAAAGTTATGGATATTGAAAAACTAGATGTTCCTTGGGATGAATATAAAATTAAAGGAACTCCAACAATCATTCACTTTAAAGATGGCAAAGAAGTAAGCCGTATTAGTGGTGAACAACCGGAAGACAAATTAAAAGAATGGCTTGAGCAAACGAAGAAATAACGAGAAAAGGAAACTCCTTCTACACATGAAATGGGCGTAAAGTCCCAAACTAATGTATAAGGAGGGGGTTTTATGCCAGAAGTGAAATGTTCTGTTTCCAATTGCTCATTTTGGGGACAAGGTAACTTTTGTCAAGCAAGTTCAATCATTGTTCAACCAGATGCACAAGAAACTGGTTCGAATACAAATGATTCATATACAAACGCGGTTTTAACAAACGAGACGCTAGAAAGTTCTGTAGCAACGAGTGTAGAAACTTGTTGTCATACTTTTAAGCCAAAATATTAAACATAAAAAGCATACGATTACTCGTATGCTTTTTTACATTCCTCTCCAAAAATCATGCATAATAAAAAAGTACAAAATAACGAGAACAACTGTCCCACATAAGGTAATGCGCCGATATATACTCTTCTCTCCTTCTCTTGCTTTCACAAATGCCCAAATAAATCCGAAGAACAATATTAAATCAACATATGGAACATAAAAAGAAAAAACGAGAAACGCATACAAATACACGATAAATAAACAGGTCGTTACTAAGAAAATTTTAAAAGCAAATTCACTTTTCATAATGTAACCGCCCCCTATCTGTACTGTATTATATTCAGCAAAATACAATAGTTGCAGTTAAACTCGAAGTAGAAATAAGCTACCGTCTATAATACGGTAGCCATTACGGAATATTATATTTCCGTTTATATATATTACTTAAGGTCGAAGTAGGAATTTGCTCATAACGAATTTTTTCTCCTGTTTCATCCACAATATACAAATTGTTTCCTATATAATATATTCCATCTTTTCGTTTTGAATACACTGTATATTTTTCGTTTGGCAATACCGTTTTCACTTTTGTTAACCGCCCATTTGGTTCTTGCCAATATATATCGGCACGGTCAACTAACGTAAGCATGCCAATTTGCTCTTCCTCTACTTTACGACCATTCCAGCTCACAACACGATAACCAAGCTTATTCGCTTCATATTCTGGGCTCGTATGAAAACGAGAAATGATTACTTTCGTCTGTAATTGCACCCGATCATATAACCATTGTATATCCCGGTCATGCATGCGAATACAACCATTCGACTCTCTGCTTCCAATCGTCCATTCCCGATTTGTTCCATGAATCGCGTACTCCTTTTTATCCAAACCTAACCAACGCGTACCGAGAGGATTATTCGGTGCACCTCCAGCTATTTTTTTCCGATGGTATTCTTTATTTTTAAATTTAGTTATAATACAAAAATTACCTTCAGGTGTAGGTGTACGGTCTCTTCCAGTTGTTACGGGGAATGTCTTTGTATAATTTCCATTTTCAAAAAAAGATAATTGGTTTGTCGTAAGATTCACTAATATTAGATGATCTATATCAGCAAAAGCACTAACCGGTAGGATGAAAAATAATAGTATGACGAAACATAATTTTTTCATCTATATCCCTCCCCTAGCGCTCAATATAATAAGTGGAATTAACTTTACTTTGCTCTTATCAATGAAAACTATCCATTTACAATAACGCCTCCATTTACATGTATCATTTGCCCGGTAACATAGGATGAATCCCCAGACGCTAAGTATACGTATGCTGGCGCTAATTCAAATGGTTGACCAGGTCTTTGCATCGGAACATTGCTCCCAAACTGAGAAACTTTCTTCTCATCAAAACTCGATGGGATAAGTGGTGTCCAAATGGGTCCAGGCGCAACACCATTTACACGGATCCCTTTTTGCACTAACGATTGAGAAAGTGATCTTGTAAAAGCTACGATTGCTCCTTTCGTTGCGGAATAATCAATTAAAGTTTCATTTCCTTCATACGCAACGATAGACGCCGTATTTATAATGACATCCCCTTGCTTTAAATGAGAAAGTGCTGCTTTCGTAACGTGAAAATAAGAAAAAATATTAATACGAAAAGTCTTTTCTAGCTGTTCTGCTGTAATATACTCTAGCCCTTGCTGCGGATATTGCTGCGCAACATTATTTACTAAGACGTTCAAACTACCTAGCTGCCGAACGGTCTCTTCTACAATATCTTTACAATGCTGTTCATTACTTAAATCACCCGGCAACAATACACACTTTCCCCCTTCTTTCTCAACATATTGTTTCGTCTTATTTGCATCTTCCTCCTCATCTAAATACGCAATCGCAATATTTGCTCCCTCTTTCGCAAAAGCGATGGAAACAGCGCGTCCAATCCCACTGTCTCCTCCTGTAATTAATACATTTTTTCCTTTTAACTTTTCACTTCCTTTATAATTTGGATCTTCAAACTGCGGAAGTGGATTCATTAATGATTCAATACCAGGCTGTTTATTTTGATGTTGCGCAGGCATTGTTACAAAGTTTTTTTGCTGTGGCATAGCTTCTTTCAACTCCTTTTCCTTATAATGCGCACAATAAAAACTGAAATTCACACATCGTTTTACGATTAATATTCGAATTTAAGACACAAAATATGAATTGTTATAAACTTTTTATGCAAAACTATTGCAAAATAGTTAAAAAACGAATATTATATATAACTGTTGTGAAAATTATTCGTAAACAGAAAGGATGTTTATATGTTTAACCTTTCAAAACATAAAACTTCTATTAAAACTGAAATTATGGCAGGTATTATTACCTTCTTAACAATGGCATATATCATTGTCGTAAACCCTGTCATCCTTGGGGATGCAGGAGTTCCATTTGAACAAGCATTTACAGCAACAATTATCGCTGCTGTTGTCGGAACATTATTTATGGCGATCTTTACAAACTTACCAATCGCAATTGCACCAGGTATGGGATTAAATGCTTACTTCTCTTATTCTGTTGTAAAAGCTCATGAAGGCATGACTTTCGCAATTGCATTCTCTGCTGTATTCGTAGCAGGTATGATTTTAATTTTGTTATCATTCACATCTTTCCGTACAAAATTAATGGAAGCAATTCCTGAAAACTTAAAACATGCAATTACTGCTGGTATCGGTCTTTTCATCGCCTTTATCGGTTTACGTTTAACAGGTATCGTTACAAAAAACGATGCAAACTTAGTTGGACTTGGTGATCTTCACTCTGCTCCAGTACTACTAGCATTAGCCGGACTTGGAATTACAATTGTCCTTATGTCTTTAAATGTAAATGGTGCACTATTTATCGGAATGCTATTAACTGGTATTATCGCTTACTTCACAGGACAATTATCGTTCTCAAACGGCGTTACATCAATGCCTGGATTACCAGAAGGAATCATCGTTTCCAATCCAATTACTGCTGTATCTGATGTAATTAACTACGGATTATACGGCGTTGTATTTTCATTCTTCCTTGTTACATTATTCGATACAACAGGTACATTACTTGGCGTTGCTCAACAAGGTGGATTTATGAAAGATGGAAAGCTTCCAAAAGCTGGACGAGCTCTTCTATCTGACTCATTCTCAGCAACAATCGGTTCTATGTTCGGAACAACACCATCAACAGCGTACATTGAATCATCTGCTGGTGTTGCAGCTGGTGGTCGTACTGGTTTAACAACTGTTACAGTAGCTGTTCTATTTGCACTAGCAGCATTCTTCGGACCATTAGTAAGTGCCGTTTCTGGTGTATCAGCTATTACTGCACCATCATTAATTATCGTTGGTAGTCTTATGATGGGATCAGTTCGCCACATCGATTGGGACGCATTTGATGAAGCATTCCCAGCATTCTTAGTAATCTTAAGCATGCCACTTACATCAAGTATCGCAACAGGTATCGCACTTGGATTTATTTCATACCCACTTATGAAAGTGGCAAAAGGTAAATTCCGTTCTGTTCACCCACTTGTGTATGTATTCGGAATCTTGTTCGCTTATCAATTGATTTTCTTACCACATTAAAATCCCTCATAAAGAGGGATTTTTTATTTATAAAAGGAAAGTAGAGCATCTAATTTCGATGCTCTACTTTCCTTCTATAACAATCATACGAATTACTTTTAACACTTCTCATTTATTTGTAATTCTTTACTGTACTTTTGAATGAAAATTGATGAAATAACTATTACCATCCCTACACTCAACCCAATAAGCTGATCCAATAGCATTTCATCATGAATGAACCAGCGCAGTAAAAATACACCGCCAAAAATAAGCAACATAGTAAATCCAGTATGTCTAAGCTCTTTATATACATTTTCCATCTGTATCACCACTCCACATACTTTTATCCATATTACACCACATATCCATCAAGCAAACGTATTGTCCTCTGGCAGTATGCAGCTACCTTTTGATCATGTGTAACAACTAGCACCGTTTTTCCTTGTTTATGAACTTCTTTTAAAATGCTCATAATTTTTTCTCCGTTTTCTTGATCGAGAGCACCAGTCGGTTCATCAGCAAGTATAATTTTTGTATCTTGTGCTAATGCCCTCGCTATCGCTGTCCTTTGCTGTTCTCCTCCAGATAATTCGTGGGGATACTTATTAATATGTCTCTCCAGCCCTACCATCTCAAGCATTTCTTTTGATATTTGTATACGTTTCTTATGAGAAATTTTTCTATATATAAGCGGGAGCATTACATTTTCAATAACTGTATAATCATCTAGTAGCGAAAAGTTTTGAAACACAAATCCAACTTCCTTATTTCTATACTTATGATAGTTTGACTTTAATGTACTCGTATCCATGCCATCTAAAAAATACTTTCCAGTAGAGGGGCTATCAATTAAGCCAATAATATTAAGTAAGGTTGATTTCCCTGAACCAGATGGTCCCATAATGGCTATCATTTCGCCTTTTTCTATTGTAAGATTAATATCTTTTAAAGCACTAAAATTACTCTTTCCGTATCCCTTAGCCACATTTGCGAGCTGAATCATCTATAACACCTCTTTCATATATGTATTTTTTATTTTTAGTACATTGAAATAAATGATTGCATATATAACGAGGATCATTACAAGTGATAAAGCACCTATAACAACCAATGATTCTATAGAGACTTTTAACGTTCCAAAGAAAGATAATATACTATTTTCTAGCCCTTTCTGAATTTCCATTACTCCGCTATTCTCCCATTGAAAATACATAATTCCTATACATATAGATAAAACGAATAACAACATATACTCAATAACAAACGGAAGACATAGTTGAAAAGTACTTGCTCCTAATGCTGATTTAATAGAAATATTTTTACGTTCCATATAAAGCGTGGCCATTGATGTTAATAAAATAGATATAAATGAAAAAGATAAGACTGTACCGCTTAATAATAAGGGATATGACATATTATCAATACCTTGCTTTTCATTTTCTAATAATTTATCCGGATTTGTAACATAATACGAATACCCCTTACCTTCTGTTACCTTTAATACTTTCTTTTGAAATTCATTTATATTTATCTTCTCATTTGTTTCTATAATTAACCCATTGTATAAAAGATCTACACTATAGAACTCTATTTCTTCTGTTCCAATTGGTAAAATCGCCATGTCATCTAATAATGTAATACGATTATCTGATATTTCACCGCTTCGAGGATATGTAAATGCTGAATTTTTTTCTAAAAAGCCAATTACTTTTAGTTTCATTTTTCCAGATGGTATGATATCACCAATAGATGCCTTTCCTCTATAATTAGCCCCTAATATAACAGGTCTACTATCAAATACTGATTTATGAAATTCCGATTCCTCAAAATATCTTCCTTGTGAAATTCGTATATAAAAGTATTTATTAATATCTTTATCAACAATAAGAGTCTTGATCGTTCCATTTTCTTTTTTTAAACTAAGTGAATAGTTACGGAACAGATAATTAGTTTTATTTGTTATTGGTATCGTATTCGATAACCCTTGAATGAAATGTTGATAATCACTTTTCGCTTTTTCTTCGCTAAACAATGTTATATCTTGCGTCGCATAAAGTTCATAGAAATTTTTATGCGTCGATAAATTATTTGTTACCGTCATCATTTTTCGATATCCCGAAAGATTACTAACAAATTCTATTGCTGAAGAAAATGCAATAATTAAAGAAATTACTATAATCAAACTTGGTAACAACCGTTTTTTCACAGACCGTATAGAATCAAATATAAAAAACATGAAGACCTCCTACGTTCTTAAATGTTTTCCGGGATATATATTTATAATGTGCTTGATTGGAATTACAGTAACAAAAATTGTAAGAAAAATTATAAAAACAACATTGCATATCAATACATATAGTGTTAATGGTTTTACTAAGTATGTCTCAAAATAAGTATGAATTGTTCCCGAAAATATTTCTAACGTAATAAAAACTAAGAACATCGCTGCTAGAGAAATAAACAAAATTTGAATATATAGTTCGCAGTAAATAGATATATTAGAAGCACCTACTGCTTTTTTTAATGAAATCTCTCTTTCTTTTTTATAAATCCAAAATAAAACCGCAGAAATGCCAGAAACAATTGCAACAAGAATGAATTTATAATAATACTTATTTGCTGAATCTATATGTGTCACATGTAGTTCCTGAAGATCTCGTTCATTCAGTATTTGAACATCTCCCGAAAGCACTTCTTTACTCCTATCCATAAACTTTTTTATTTCGTTATGAATAGATGATGTAGGATTAACAACTGTTAATTGTAATTGTTTACTCGCGATAATACCTTTTTTAGATATAGTAGGTAAGTTTTGAAGTGGAACGTATATGCCTGCTACACCGACGTCACTGTCTTTTCTCGATATAGTTCCTATTTATATATATATATCATCAAATTCATATAACTCCTCTACATTCGTTTGATCGCCAACAACCATATCGCTTACATTTTCACGATGAAAATATTGTCCTTCAGAAATATATGGCTTCCAATAATAATCATCTTTTAGGTTCACAGCTATGATCTTTGTTGCCCCTGAACTATTTAATGCTTTTAAATGCTCTACGTAAATATCACTTCTAACAAAAGTATCTTGTATGAAAGGAATTACCTCTTCCAATTCAGTTGCATTCGCTATCGGAACAGTTAAAATTTGATTCTTCTCTGGAAAACCGATTTGAAAAGCAGATATAAAGTTTCGTTTAGACTCTGTTAAAAGTGCGGCTATTGATATAGAAAGAAAAGAAATAAAAAATGCCATAAGAAGAATGACTGAAAACAGTTTATTGTTTTTTATATTTTTAAAAGCTAAATACATGCCTCTGCTCCTTTTAGATAAGAAGGAGATGATAAACATCCCCTTCTCCTTATCCAAATATTTATAAAGACAACTGTTTAATGCTTTTTACCACTGTAATCGTAAGTTACCATTACTATCAAAAGTACCTTTGTGTGTATCTTCTTGATAGTCATTATTCTCATTAGCATAATGCTCAGAGTATAGTCCTTTTGCACCAAATGCGTTATATGCACCATTACTCACAGTTGCGTTTAATGCTCTTCCAGATTCATGGGATCCTAATTTGTCTGAAGCGCTTTCAATATATGAATTATTTCCATTTGATTTAATAAAAGAAATTGCTACTGAACAACGAGATGCATTTTGATTTGTAGTAGTTTGAGCTCTGTAAGATAGTAGGTTACCGCTTTTGTGACCGCTTAGAGTTGGATAGAATGCACTTGTTGAGATTGATGTTGCTAATATTACTAAAGTCGTAATTGAAAAAATTTTTCCTTTCATTAACAATCACCTCATAAATTAAATAGTTTAGTAGCGCTACATCATCATAATATCCTTCAAATAAATTCTCCTCCATAAGAAACCCCTATGTTTTACAAACTCTTTAAACACCTAAACATTCATACATTTTTAAAAAGTAACGTATAAGTAGCAATATAAAAAGGCTGTGGAGAAATGCTTCTCCACAGCCTCATACTTATTTTTGTAAAAACGCCTGCAAATCTGCAAACTGTCTCTTTGCATCTTCATAGCCTTGCTCATATAGATTTTGTAGTTTTGCCGTATCTTTTTCCATACGATCTACTTGAAGCTGTACTTCTGGACGAATAACAAATAAGTTCCCAGCTTGCTCTTCTTTTTCAATGTAGTGAAGTGTTTCATTATATACTTCATAACGATTCAACATCGTATTAACAAGTTTCGGATATTTTTTATAAGCTTTCGCTGCCACCCATCCAAACTTTGATTTTTTCTTAGCATAACCATGATTTCTCGTTAAAATAACGACTGATTTTTTAAATCCATCTTCTTGCGCTTTACGAACTGGAATTGGATCAGAAATCCCGCCATCTAATAACTGCTTACCACGGTAATTTACTACAGGTGCAATGAAAGGTAATGAACTAGATGCTTGTAATAAATTTAGTGCATCATCATTCGTTCCCTCTTTTTCAAAATAAACAGACTGTCCTGTTTCACAATCTGTTGTACCTACAAGGAAACGCTCTGGACTATTAAAATATGTTTCAAAGTCAAACGGGACATGTTTTTCTGGAATTTCATGAAAAATGAACTCCATATCAAACAATTGGCGTTTTCTCCATAAATTTTTATACGATAAATATTGTGGGTGTGATGCATAATCAATATTTACTGTTTTATTTCTATTTCTTTGTCTGGAAAGATACGACGCTGCATGACAAGCACCGGCCGATACACCAATTACATATGGAAAATATAAATCTTGTTCCATAAAATATTCTAATATCCCGCCCGTATATACACCACGCATACCGCCGCCTTCTAATACTAATCCCGTATTTTCAAGCATGTTATTCTCTCCTCTTTATATATTGACTCTTTAATTATTCACTATGTTAAGTATCTTTCTCTATTATATATGAGTTTTTTTAGAAATTATATTCAAAAGGCTTGAAATAAAGGAGTTTTTTCTTCCAATTATATTTCCAAATGTTTGGAGACATCCTTTATAAACCTTTGAATAAAATCTTGCTCTTCTTTCGTATATCCATCTAACAGTAGCAGCCACTTTTCTTCAGCTTGTTTATGCAATTTATCATGAGCTTTATATATTTCATTTCCGCTTTCTGTTAAGCGAAAGAAAATTTCTTTTTGATTATCTAACATTTGCATCTTCTCAACGAATTGCTTGTGAAACAACTTTGTACAAATTTTAGAGATTGCACCCTTTGTCATCCCCATTTCTGTTGTAATAGCAGTTACATTCATCAGAGCATTTTTTCCGATACACTCGATCACATGTAGTTCAGATAAAGACATACCACTTATACCTGTCTCACGAAGAAACTTCTCATTTTGCCCTTTCAAATGTTCTTCTTTTTTATGCAAAAGTGTACGAATGTCCGAAAGTATTTCCACTTGTTTCGTTGCATGATCCAATCCGTTCGCCCCCTAGGTTTCCAAAGAAACAATTTAACTATATACCATTTTAAAATCATTTTTTCATATTTACAAGTGAGAAAATCATGTTAAAATAAATTTAGTTTCTACGGAAACTAAATGATAAGGAGGTTAACATGATGAAAAAATCCAAACTACATTTCATTTTATATGTTGTCTGTATGAGTGCCTTACTCGGTTCCTTCGCTCAAAATATTTACACACCTATCTTGCCTATGATTCAAGCTTCTTTTCACACTTCTCTTTATCTAGTAAATTTAACAGTTTCACTATTCACATTCGTTCTTGCAATTATGCAGCTCATATACGGACCTTTAATTGATACAAAAGGGAGAAAATATGTCCTTATCCCTAGTTTAATCATTAGTACAATTGGTTCAATCGGATGTGCTTTTTCGGCGAACGTTTATTTATTTCTATTTTTCAGGGCTGTTCAAGCTACAGGAATAGCAGCTATCCCTGTAGTTGCAGCAACGATTATTGGTGATTTATTTGAAGGAAAAGAACGCGGAGAAGCGATGAGCCTGTATCAAATGTTACTTGCTCTCGCACCTGCAATTGGCCCTCTTATAGGTGGTTATCTCGGCAGTATAAATGGCCATTTATACGTATTTTTATTTTTATCTACACTTGGCATTCTCTTATTAATTATAAACATTTCACTACTTCCAGAAACAAAACCAACTGTAATTAAGCAACCGCAAGCAAAAAAGAGTTACTGGTTTATCTTAAAAAATAAAACTGGATTTTCTATTAATCTTATTGGCTTCATTCAATTTTGTATTTACTTTTGCTTCCTCGTTTTTTTACCAAGCATTTTAACAAATTCATTTCACTTAACTGCAAGTAAAATTGGTCTTATATTTGTACCGATGTCCCTTTCTATTATGTTAGGAAGTTATTGCTACAAGCTTTTGCAAAAACGCCTCACAACAAAGCAAGCTTTATTCATCACTAGTTTCTTCAATATTATATGTGTCACTTTATTCTCTTTCACATATAGCATCAATATCTCATTCATCATTATCGTTACATCTTTATACGGTTTTAGTATGGGACTTTCTATACCAACCCACACTACTTTATTAACGGAAGAATTCGTACAAGAACGCGCAACAGCCATCGGTATGTATAACTTCATACGCTATCTCGGTATGGGCACAGGGCCACTTGTAGGTGGATTTCTTGTATTTAATCAAAATTACTTTTGGATTTTCTTCCTAGGTGCAATTACATTTCTATTTATCATTTTATGCGCAATGAAAATGCTACGTTTTCAGGCTGTACAAAAAGCAAAATAGAGACCTATAGATGGTCTCTATTCTAAACTCTTTGATCTGCAACGATATGAATATCAATATACTTCGTTTCTCTCATAATTTCATTTACAATTGAACCTTTTCGAATTTCTTCCCACCTTGTTCTTGCTGATTGTCCGAGTAAAATTTGCGTTACTTGTAGTCTTTTCGCAACTTCAATAATAACATCCGCTGGCTTTCTTCCTTTTGCCTCTTCTAAAACAAAACTCGCATCAAATTGATTCGTTAGCGACTTCCACTCTTCAATCGTTTGCTTTTTCCCTGCTGCAAGAGACTCTATATTTTCCCTTTCTACGTTTAAGACATACAATTCAGCGTTTAACCGATCCGCCATGCGCCATCCCCGTCTTATTAACTTCTCTGCTGTTGAACTGTATTGTACACAAACGAGAATTTTTTCTTTCACGCCAATCGGTTCTATAACGGTTTGGCTAATTTTCTCGTCCATATCATCTGCCACTTCCCGAAGGGATAATTCTCTGAGTGCCCCTAAATTATTAAGCGTAAAGAAGTTTTGTAAGCTTTGTTGAATTTTTTCTTCCTTATATATCTTTCCATTGATTAATCTCTTCCGGAGTACCTCAGGTGTTGCATCAACAAGTTGAATTTCATTTGCTTTTTGCAAAATAAAATCTGGAATACGCTCTCTTACTTTTACATTTGTAATTTGAGCTACAATGTCATGAACACTTTCTAAATGTTGAATATTAAATGCTGATAATACAGATATACCGGCATCTAACAATTCCTGCACATCCATGTAACGTTTCTTATTTTTCGATCCGGGAATATTACTATGCGCAAGTTCATCCACAACAACAATTTGTGGTGCCCGCTTTATAATTCCTTCCACATCAAGCTCATAAAATCCCTTTCCTTTATAATCTATTTCTTTTAAAGGGACTTTTTCTAAATCAGCAATCGCTTCTTCTGTTTCTTCCCTCCCATGTGTTTCAATTAAACCAATTACAATATCAATACCATCCTTTTTCATCTCTCTAGCATCAAGTAGCATTTTATAACTTTTCCCTACTCCTGGAGCCGCACCTACATATAGCTTTAACTTCCCGCGGTTTTGCTGACGAATATATTCTAAATACTCTTCTGGTGTTCGCCTTTGAAACGTTGGTTTATAGTCATCCGCATACAAAACATTCACAACCTTTCTTTCGAAACAACACTACCTCAATCCGTTAGATTGAGGTAGCACTGTTACTATTTCAGTAGTTTCTGTAATTCTAAATTTAACTTTAAAACATTTACGCGGCTCTCTCCAAATAAGCCAAGTGCCGCACCTTCCGTTTGATCTTTAATCAATTGATCTAACGTTTCTTTCGGAACTTTCGTTATTTTTGAGATACGCTCTACCTGTACAGAAGCTGCCTTCGGACTAATATCAGGATCAAGCCCTGAACCTGAATTTGTCACTAAATCGATCGGCACTTCTGTAACTGGAACAGTTGGGTTTTGTTTCTTCCACTCTTCAATACTTTTCTCTACTCGTTTCTCTAAATCTGGATTAGACGGTGCATAGTTATTTGAACCAGATGCTTCTGCCTTATATTCAATACTAGAAACACGCCCATGAAAATAACGTGGATCTGTAAAATTTTGGCCAATTAATTTAGAACCAATCACTTCATTTTTATCATTATATATTAAACTTCCATCCGCATTATCCTTCATTACTGCTTGTGCAATACCAGTAACAATAAGCGGATATACAAGCCCGCACAACACTAAAAATGTAAAAGTAATACGGATGATTGGTGATAGTATATTTTGTTTCTTCGCCATCTTTTTCCCCTCTTCCTTATATGAACAAGCCGACAATTATATCAATTACTTTAATTCCAATGAACGGTACAATAACCCCGCCAAGCCCGTAAATAAGTAGGTTTCGGCCAAGTAGTGCATTCGAACTCATCGGTTTATATGCGATACCTTTCATCGCCAATGGAATGAGTAATGGAATAATAACTGCATTAAATATTAATGCTGATAAAATCGCTGACAGTGGTGATGTTAGTTTCATAATGTTTAATGCTTCCATTTGCGGAATCGCAAGTGTAAACATTGCTGGAATGATTGCAAAATATTTTGCAATATCGTTCGCAATACTAAACGTCGTTAATGCACCACGCGTCATTAACAATTGCTTACCAATTCCTACAACCTCAATAATTTTTGTCGGGTTCGAATCTAAATCAATCATATTCGCTGCTTCTTTCGCAGCTGTCGTACCACTATTCATCGCTAATCCAACGTCAGCCTGCGCTAATGCCGGCGCATCATTTGTACCATCACCCGTCATCGCTACAAGTTTCCCTTTATCTTGCTCTGCTTTAATAACCGCAATTTTATCTTCTGGCTTACACTCAGCAACAAACTCATCTACCCCTGCTTCTTTTGCAATCGTTGCTGCTGTTAACGGGTTATCACCTGTACACATAACCGTTTTAATCCCCATTTGGCGCAATTGTTCAAAACGCTCACGCATACCTGGCTTTACTGTATCCTTTAAATAAATTAAACCGTAAATACGATTATTCACTGCAACTACAAGTGGTGTCCCGCCCTCTTTGGAAATGGAATCTGCTTTTTGATTTACATCTTTCGGAATCATTCCACCTTGTGACCTAACCCATTCAATTACGCTACCTACAGCACCTTTTCTCACTTTCGTTCCGTCCTGTAAATCCACACCACTCATTCTCGTTTCTGCTTTAAACGGAACAAACTCACCTTGCTCTGCAATTTCTCGATTATATGATATAGATTTCATTTTTACATATTCTATAACTGATCGACCTTCTGGTGTTTCATCTAAGACTGAACTAATCGCAGCCCATTTCCCTACTTGCTCAATCGTTTCATTTCCTACAGGAAGCAGTGTATGTGCCATACGGTTCCCGAAAGTAATCGTACCTGTTTTATCTAAAATGATTGTATTAATATCACCCGCAGCTTCTACTGCTTTACCCGACATCGCTAACACATTGAACTTTGTCACGCGGTCCATCCCGGCAATACCAATTGCTGATAATAAACCACCAATTGTCGTTGGAATTAAACAAACTAACAACGCTACAAGTACAGCTGTATCAATTTGAAACCCTAAATAGTTTGTAAAAATCGGCAACGTCACAACAACGATTAAGAAAATAAGAGTTAAACTCGTTAATACTGTATTTAAAGCAATCTCATTCGGCGTTTTTTGACGAGCAGCTCCTTCTACTAACGAAATCATTTTATCAATAAATGATTCACCAGGATTACTCGTAATGACAATTGTAATCTCATCACTTACGACCATAGTCCCGCCTGTTACGGAACAAAAATCACCGCCCGCTTCTTTTATTACAGGAGCTGATTCCCCTGTAATCGCAGATTCATCAACAGACGCTAATCCTTTAATTACTTCCCCATCACTTGGAATCATTTCTCCTTGTTTTACAATAACAACGTCACCTTTTCTCAGATCAGTTGCTGAAACTTGAACAATGTCTCCATTTTCTTTTACAACATTTGCAAACACATCTTTCTTCGACTGTTTTAAAGAATCGGCTTGCGCTTTCCCCCGTCCTTCCGCTAACGCTTCTGCAAAGTTAGCAAATAAAACTGTAAATAATAGAATGAGAGAAACTGTTATATTAAACCATCCTGGTACACTACTAGAACGACTTGGAAGAAACGATAAAATGAACGTAATGATAAATCCAATTTCTACAACAAACATAATCGGATTCTTTATCATGACTTTCGGATTCAATTTCGCAAAGGATTGTTTCATCGCATGTTTCACGATATCACGATCCATCGTTTTCGCTTGTCTAACTTCATCTTCTACAGCATGTATTTGTGACTCATTTACTCTCTTTTCTTTTACTACTACCGGTCTCATCATTTACCCTCCATTACTTCAATGTAAGAAATTCTGCAATTGGGCCGAGTACTAACATCGGGAAGAATGTTAATGCACCGACAATTACAATTGTTCCGATGAAAATGCCGCCAAATAAACTATTATCCGTACGGAACGTTCCGACTGTTTCTGGTACTACTGTCTTTTCTTTCAATGAAGCTGCAACAGCTAGCATCGTAATTAAGCTGAAATAGCGTCCTAAAAACATAACCAAACCAGTGGTAATATTCCAAAACGGTGTATTATCCGCTAACCCTTCAAATCCAGATCCGTTATTCGCAGCTGACGATGTGTATTCATATACCACTTGCGTTAAACCGTGGAAACCAGAATGAGAAATGGCATCCGTTCCTAAACTTGTTGAAAGAGCTAATGCTGAAAACCCTAAAATAAGCAGTGGATGAAATAGTATCGTTACCGCAATTAATTTCATTTCCTTACCTTCAATTTTCTTACCTAAAAACTCTGGTGTCCGTCCAACCATCAATCCAGATATAAAGACTGCGATAATCGCATACATAATAATGTTCACAAAACCTGCCCCAACGCCGCCATACACTGTATTTAACATCATATTTACGAGTGGTACTAAACCGCCAATCGGTGTTAACGTATCATGCATCGTATTAACGGCTCCTGTTTCAGCAGCTGTCGTCACTGTTGCGTATAGGGAAGAAAATACTGTTCCAAATCGTACTTCTTTTCCTTCTGTACTCCCTTGTACATGTTCGATGCCCATTCCATTTAACGCTGGATTCCCATGTAATTCAGATGTAGTAATCGTTATAAATCCTAGTAAAAACACCATGAATAGTGATACGAAAAGGATACGACCTTGTTTTTTATTTCCTACCATTCGTCCGTACGTAAATGGAAGTGCTGTTGGCAATAACATCATAAGCATCATTTGTAAAATATTACTCATTTGCCCTGGATTTTCGAAAGGATGTGTAGAGTTTGCTCCGAAAAATCCACCGCCGTTATTTCCGAGTTCCTTAATGGACACGAATGATGCAACAGGCCCACGTAATATACTTTGCTTTGCCCCATCGATTGTTTGTGCTGTAACGGCCCCGTCTAACGTTTGTGGTACACCAAGTGCGACAAAGACTAGTGCCGCAATAAATGCGATAGGAAGAAATACTCTCGTTAGTGCTCTCGTAAAATCAACGAAAAAGTTACCGAGTTCCTTCCCAGCAAGCCCTCTTATAAACGCCATTACAAGTGCTAACGTCGTTGCTGGTGCTGCAAACATTAAAAATGTAATTCCGATTAATTGTGATAAATAAGATAAACCATTTTCACCGCTATAATGCTGTAAGTTTGTATCAGCCATAAAACTAATTGCTGTATTAAAAGCTAGCGTAGGCTCCATCCCTTCAATGTGTGCTGGATTTAATGGCAATACTCCTTGTAATCTGAAAATGAAATATACGACAACAATCATAAATCCATTTAATAAAACTAATGACAATGCGTACTGTTTCCACGTTTGATTGTATTCTTTTACACCCGTAATTTTAAAAATAAGTTTTTCAAAAGGCCCGAATACTTTATCTAACTTTTTACTACCTTGAAAGGCTTTCTCTAAATAAACTCCCATTGGCTTTGCCACAAGAATAAACAACAGCATCGTAATAACAACTGCGACCCAAATCATAATGAATGACTCCCCCTAATTAAAACTTTTCTGGATTTAATAATGCATACACTAAGTACACCGTAATTGCTGCAACAATAACCGATAAGGCAACCGTCATGATTGCTTCCCTTCTTTCACCACTTTATCTGACCAACTTGCAAGACTTACCATCGATGCGACTAACACAACAAAAATCCCGATCATTACAACATCTAACATAGCTACCCCTCTTCCCTGTAAAAATTTACCATTAAATTATCAAAAAAAGAACACTAAGCTCTACTTAGTGTTCGAAATGAACAACACAAAGTAAACCTCCTCTCTAAACGCTTACGAGGTTAGCTGTCGGATTCGGGCCTAAAGAGTAGCCCTACTTTCAAAACTGAAAGATTCACCCCAAGTGACGATGCACAAAATTGGTTCCCCCGCTCCATTTCTGGAACTCAGCGATTTTAGGTTTTTTTGGAAATTTTATGAATGATTTATGAGAGTAAATATACTCCTCTATATTTAACTTGTAAAGAGCTAAATTACTGAAAATAAGAAAATATCCATCTATTTAAACGCTTACATTGAGTGTTATTAATATTATTTCATCTGTTTTCTCGTCTTTTCTTTCTTTTTCACAAAAATGATCTTTTAAATACGAAATAAAAAGAGCGCATGACATGAAGTGCATAGCTTGTTGCACTTAGCATTCGCTCTTTTTTTTCACTATTTATTCTCCACGCAAAAACGCGCACAAATTTCTCCCACGAATATAAACTTGTGACAATTCTGCATGTAGCTGCTCATATTCGATAACATCTGTTTTTAAATATAAAGCGTCTTTCGATGGCAATATGATATAGGGCCTTGGAAAAATAGGATCCAGCACCACCAATTCTTGAACTCGCTCTACTGATACCGCCCAACGATTCGCTATATCTCCTAGTAACAACACTTTCATCTTCTTTTCCTCCACCCTATTCAAAAAATAAAAAAGAAATATTATCACAATTCGTAAACACGACAAATTTAGCTCCAATTGTTTCATAGAGCCTCGCTGGATATCGTTTATTCCTTGTAACAACAGTAATAGGTGCTTGAAAAGAAAAGCGAATGTGTTCTGTGAAGAAACTAACGATTGGAAGCTCATCCCCTAGTAAAATCACCTTCTTAATACACTCACAAATACTAGTAAAATCCTGCGCCTTACTACAGCTATAAGTCCAATCAAACCCACAATTCCTAACTTCAGCAGCTATCTCTTCACTTGCTGTAAAAATAATTAACTCATGTTGAAATGCTACTAAATCTCTTAAACTATTTACCTTGCTTTCTTCTCCAACACAAATAAGTGTTAATTCCATGTACCTCATCCTCCTTAGCATAAAAGAACTCAAACATAGATTGATATTCCCCTATACTAATCAGATCGATGAAGTGATGTATCCATCATGGCACCGTCCTCTCTCAAGACGCTTACGAAGTTAGCTGTCGGATTCGGACTTTGAGAGTAGCCCTACTTTCAAAATTGAAAGATTCACCCCTAGTGACACTGCACAAATTGGTTCCTCCGCTCCTTATATTTGGACTCAGCGTTTACAAAAAAATGTATTCTGGCTGATATATTACTCCTGTATTTGGAAAAAGTAAACAAAAAAAGCCAGTTACAAAACTGACTTTTTACTTACCTATGCTTGCGTTTTATTCAAATTATATGCAAAATGATTCGTCGGCCCATGACCACTTCCAATATTCAATGGCTCTTCAATTGCTATACTAATAAATCGTTTTGCTTCTTGAACTGCCTCTTCAATCGAATATCCTTTCGCAAGTCCTGCAGTAACCGCTGAAGCAAATGTGCACCCACTTCCATGCGTTTGCTTTGAAGGAATTCGTTCACTTCTAAATTCGATAAATTGTTCACCATCAAAGAGTAAATCAATTACCTCATTACCTTGATATTCTGCATGTCCACCCTTCATAAGCACGTATTTCGCACCTAATTCATGCAGTACTTTCGCAGCTTCCTTACTATCTTCAACATTATGAATCTCCATCCCAGTTAACACTTCTGCCTCAGGAACATTCGGTGTCACAACGGTTGCTACTGGTAACAAATATTCTTTTAATGCTTGTACTGCTTCTTGTTGTAATAATGATGCACCGCCCTTAGCAATCATAACAGGGTCTAGTACAATATTATTCCAACCAAACTTATTAATATGTTCTGCTACAATTTGAATAATTTCACTGCTAAATAACATTCCTAGTTTCACAGCATCTGGTGTTAAATCCGTACCAATTGAATTCAGCTGTTCTTTAATACCTTCTAATGGAACTGGATATACCCCTTGCACACCAAGCGTATTTTGAGCAGTAATTGCCGTAATTGCCGTCATCCCATACACACCGAGCTCTTGGAATGTTTTTAAATCTGCTTGAATACCGGCACCGCCGCCGCTATCCGATCCTGCAATTGTTAAAGCTTTATTTACTTTCATCCCACTCATCCTTTTCTATCCAAAATAGCGATGATAAATTGTTTTTGCTTCACTTATATCTTTCGTTCCATGTACGAGTACACGTCCATCTTTGAAAGCAACTAATCTCTTTTCTTCAACTGAAAATGATAATAAATATGGATTTACATTCAAATCATTCACACGATCTTTCAGCAGCTCTTTGTATCGTTCAAAATCCATTTCTTCTTTATGAGGTGGTCTAATTTGAACTGTATTTCTCCCGCATAAAACTGCTGTTTTCGATGTGTTTTCTTTATTTAAATACGGGTATATCGCATTCTCTCCGCACGAAGGACAATTATGCTTACGAAGCTTTTGCACATTCATACATGAATATTCATTCTTCCACACATCAAACGACACAAGTCCATCTCGAAGTAATTCATAATCTTCCACTAACAATTTAAGAGCTTCCGTTACTTGATGAGAAACGACGAGAGATACAGCAGGTGATATAATGCCCGCTGTATCACATGTCGCCCCGCCAAGCGGAATCGATTGTAATAAACAAGATAAACATGGCGTTTTACTAGGAAGAATTGTGTAAGAAAGGCCGTAACTCCCTACACATGCTCCGTAAATCCATGGAATAGAATGTTTTTGCGCTATATCATTCACAATAAAACGTGTTTCGAAATTATCAGTTGCATCAATCATTACATCTACGTTTGTAACGAGTTCTTCTAATTCCTCAGCTGTTACATCTTGAACGAGAGCCTTTACTCTTACTTCACGATTGATCTCTGCTAGACGTTTTTTTGCCGCTACAGCCTTCGGAAGATTATTTTCTACATCACTCTCTGCGTACAATTGTTGCCTTTGTAAATTACTCCAATCGACATAATCTCGATCAACAATCGTTACTGTGCCAACACCTGCTCTTACAAACATCTCTGCATTTGCACTACCTAATGCACCTGCACCGATAATGAGTACATGCTTTTCTCTTATTTTTCGTTGCCCTTCTTCTCCAATTGGAGAAAATAATTCTTGGCGAGAATATCGATTATTCAACTACGCTCATTCCTTCTAAAGGACTACTTGCAGTTGCACAACGTTTACGTGCAATACGCCCCGCTTCAAAGCCAATGCGCCCTGCCTCGATACCTAATTTCATTGCGTATGCCATCTTAATAGGATCTTTTGCTCCTGACACAGCTGTATTTAATAACACGCCATCCGCTCCTAATTCCATTGCAAATGCCGCATCAGCTGGACTACCAATACCAGCATCAACGATAACTGGTACTGTCGCTTGTTCAATAATAAAGCTTAAATTTAACGGATTTACAATACCAAGCCCTGAACCGATTGGTGATGCTCCTGGCATAATTGCATGCACACCTAGTTCTTGTAATTTACGTGCTAATACAACATCATCTGATGTATACGGAAGTACGATAAATCCTTCTTCCAGTAACATTTCAGATGCCTTTAACGTTTCTATTGGATCAGGTAATAACGTTCTATCATCACCAATAACTTCTACTTTGATCATATCGCAAAGCCCCGAAGCTTTTGCTAATTTTGCAATACGAACAGCTTCTTCAGCATTTTTTGCTCCAGCTGTATTCGGTAATAACTTATATTTTTTCACATCAAGTTTCTCTAATAAATTAGGCTGCTTTGCATCAAATATATCCATACGACGTACTGCGAACGTTAAAACCTCAGCCTCAGATACATCAATTGCCTTTTGCTGTACATCAAAATCAGGGAATTTCCCTGTTCCTAATAAAAGTCTAGAATGAAATGAAAATGGTCCAATGTTTAACATAATCAACCGCCTCCTACGAAAGTTACAATCTCAATTTGGTCTCCATCAAAAACAGACGTATCTGTATGATCATCTTTTTGTAAAATATCTTTATTACGCTCTACTACTACAATTCTGTTATCTAACTCTAAATGTGTAAGTAGCTCAGCCACTGTTTTTACACTCTCTGGCACTTCAAGTTGGTTACCATTAATTTTTAAATTCAAACTTCCATCCCCTTTCTAAACTGTTTTAGAAAGCAATGAATCTAGCAAATGATTCTCCTGCTTTCCTTCTATTAAATCAGCCATATACTGACCAGAAACAGGACTTAATAAAATACCGTTTCGATAATGCCCAGTACAAGCATATAAACCTTTTATTTCTTCATGCTCTCCCATATAAGGAGCTTCGTGATTCGATTGTGGTCTTAACCCTGCCCATGCGCTTTCCCACTCTGCTTCTTTTAAAGCTGGCAATATCGTATACGCACGCTCTAATATAGAAGTAATACTTTCTGGTTGCACAGTTTTATTAAACGTATGAGGCTTCATCGTTGCTCCAATTACGTAACGCCCGCCGCGCTTTGGTGCAATGTAAAACCTTTCTTGGAAAATAGGCGCCTTTAAAAGTGGTTTTCTACTTCTTACCGCTACTACTTCTCCTTTAACTGGATATGTACCCCATTCGCGGTGAAAATGACCTAGTAACTTCGTACTCCATGAACCACCCGCAATAACAACTTTTTCGCATGCTATAATACCTTCGCTCGTCACAATCCCAGTCACTTTATTATTTTCAATACGAATATCAAATACTTCTGCCTGTTCATATATATCAGCACCCGAGAATGATGCGGAATGTGCGAATGCTTTCGTAAGATCCGGTGCAATAACATGACCATCTTTCGGATAATATACAGCACCTATAATTGACTCCGATAGAAACGGCTCTTTCTCTCGTAAAAGGTCTCCTGTTAGAAAATAAGAATCTTCACCTATTTTCTGCTGCCAATCCATAATGTGAAGAATTCTTTCCTTCTCATCTTCATTTTGGGCAATGCGATAAATGCCTTTCTCTTCATACCCAATATCGATGCCTGTTTTTTCACGTAAAACTGCTGCAAGTTGTGGAAATATAGCACGGCTTTCTCTTGCAAGTTCAAATAGTGGGTCATATGCATCCCATTCTGCCTGAACCCCAAGTAAACCAGCGGCTGCTTTCGAGGCTTCAGATGCAATTCTTTGCTTCTCTATAATCGCTACTTTATGTCCTCTTTCTGCTAGAAAATGTGCAACTGAACTACCGATTACACCACCGCCAATTATTGCTACATCATACTTCTTACACATGTTTTTCCGCCCACTTTCTTATTGATTCCTTATAAGATTTCGCTTTGCTATACGGGTTACTACTACTTATAATCCCGGACATAACAGCAATACCACTGACACCGTTAGTAAGAACATCCCCGGTATTTTCCGTGGTAATTCCGCCAATTGCTGTAATCGGTATGGATAAACACTTTGCAATGTCTGAAAGCTCTTCAAGCCCTCTCGCTGGTACACCTTTTTTACAATCTGTCGGAAATACATGACCATAGACGAGTGAATCCGCTCCATTCTTAAATACATCGATCGCCTCTTCTAAAGAATGTACAGAATAGCCGACATGCAAATAAGAAAACTTTTCTTTCACTGACCTTACATTTGCGCTTCGATATCCGAGCTGCACGCGTGGAATGTTTAATAAAATAGCGATATCAATTCGATCATTTATCACTATTTTTGATGCCGGAAAGCCTTTCTTCAAAAGACTTTCCACACCTTTATACAAATCCTTCGTACTTTTCTCACGCTCACGAATATGCAAATAATCAATCTCACTTTCAATTTGCATCGCTACATTCACTAACTCTTCGAATGACATGTGACCATTTGAGATTACATGAAGCTCATTTTTCATATTCATTCGCCTACTTTAAAATATTTTCGAATAACTCATCGGCCGGAACGACTTCTTTCGTCATTCCTTTATCTTTCAGCCATTTATTTTGTTTCTCCCATGATTCTTTTGAATCTGATAAGAATGGCTCATCTTTCGTTTCCATTTTCTCTAATAAAATTTTCATACTTTCTTTTTCAACTTCTGGTACAAGTGGGAAGTTTTCTTTTTCTTGATGATTTAATAAAATATTTAATGCTTCATCTGGATTTTTCTTCATGAAATCATAGCCTTTTTTCGTACCACGTAAGAAGGCTTGTAACGCTTCTTTATCTTTTTTCAACGTTTTATCACCTGTTACAAATACAAGCTCATGATAATTCGGTACACCGTAATCAGCTGGATTAAAGTACGCTGGTTCATGACCTTCATGACGCATAACAGGTACTTCATGGTTAATATATGCCCCTGTTACCGCATCCACTTTTTTCGTAATTAATGCCGGTACTAAATCAAAGCCAACATCGACTACTTTCACTCTATCTGGATTACCACCAGCTTCTTTTACCATCGTTTTTAAATACATCTCACTTAAAGGTGTTCCAGAATAGCCGACTGTTTTCCCCTCTAAATCTTTTGGCGATTGAATGCCTGCTGATTTCAGCGATACAACATGATTTAATGGTGAACGTACGACAGCTCCAATTGATTTCACTGGAATTTGTTCATTTACTTTTGCCATGACAACATCTGGCTGATAATATAAGCCAACCGTTACTTTTCCTGCAGCTGCTAAAGTTAATGGATCAGTCGGATTAGAAGGGAATTTTATATTCACCTTTACTCCTTCTTCTTTAAAATAGCCTTTTTCAATTGCTGCATAAATAAAGCTATGTACCGCATTTGGGTACCAATCAAGCATGACCGTTATTTCTTTTTCCTTTTTCCCCTTATCTGATGCCGAATTACTAGAACATCCAGCGATCATTGCAACTAATAATGTCAACACAAAGATGCGTTTTAAAAATTTCATGAATACTTCCTCCAACTAATAAATTTCTTTTCTAATACTGAGATAAGTATGACGAAGAAAATAGCTAATAATGATAACAATACAATGGGTGCAAATACACCTGCTCCGTCTAACTGCGTCATCATTCTTTTACTGAAATATCCAAGCCCAGCTTGTGCACCGAGCCATTCACCGATTGCTGCCCCAATTACACTAAGCGGAACTGCAATTTTTAAAGCTGAGAAAAAATAAGGAAGAGCAGATGGTAACTTTAATTTAAGAAAAACATCTTTTTTCGTTGCCCCATACGTAACTAAGAGCTCCTCCCATTCTTTTTTCGTACTGCGTAGTCCATCATACGTATTGACCGCAATTGGGAAAAACGTAATTAAAACCGTAACAACGACCTTACTCCAAATCGTATATCCAAACCATAAAACGAAAAGCGGAGCAAGCGCTGTAATAGGAATCGTTTGTGAGGCAACTAATAATGGATAAAATGCTCTCTCCATCCAATTACTCGCATTCATTAACATCGCTAGCCCTATCCCAAGTACGATAGAAATAGCCACCCCTATTAAAACGACCGATAAAGTTGCCGGCAAATGAACCGTAAATAATATATCTTTTAGTTTCCATATCTTCATCACAATTGCAGACGGTGACGGTAAAATGTACATTTCATCTACGATTCTTGCGCCTACTTCCCAAAAGACAAGTAAAATACTAGAAAGTGTAAGGGCAGGTAACAGCTCCTTCAACCGGTTCATCATACAAGTACCTGCCTTTGTAACATACTAAGAAGCTCATCTTTAAGCGCTAACACTTCAGGCTTATATAAATCTTTTCTTGTTCGATTACGATCAAGCGGTACAACCCTCTCGGTTAAAGTAGTTATCGGTTGCTGCTCTACTACTAAAATTCGATTAGAAAGAAACAACGCTTCTTCCACATCATGAGTGATAAATAAAATTGTTTTTTCCCACTCTTTCCATTGTTCAAACAGCCATTCTTGCAAAGATGCCTTCGTTAAAGCGTCCAGCGCGCTAAACGGTTCATCTAACAGCAATATCTCCCCGCCTGTTAATAAAGTTCGAATGAAAGATACGCGTTGCCTCATACCACCAGATAGATCTTTCGGATATTTTGTCTCATACCCTTGTAAGCCAAATTTATGTAACAATTCCTTTGCCTTTATTTGCGCTTCTTTCTTCTGTACACCTTGGCACTCTAGCGGCAGGGCAGCATTCTCAATAATTGTTCTCCATGGCAGGAGCATATCTTTTTGGGGCATATACCCTACAGGATGGCTCTTTGTTTCTGTCAGCTCTATCTGTCCAGTACTCGCTTCTTCTAAACCTGTAATAAGGCGGAATAAAGTACTTTTCCCGCATCCACTCGGTCCGATAATACTTACAAACTCTTTATCTTGTATAGAAGCATTTAATTCATTGATGATTAGTTTCTCATCATAATGAAAAGAAACATTATGAAACTGTAGTATGTTCTTGCTCCTCAAATCCCCACATCTCCTTACGATAGGACATATCCCAGAATAAATATTCAAATCGGCTGGAATATAGGAAAATCTCCTCTAATCGATCTAGCTCTTTTTCAGACTTTCCAACTGCCATTTCATTTAATAAATCGATTAACCAAATACAAAGGTTACCGTATTCTTCAGAACTATATCCTTGAATCCACTCACCAAAGAACTCATGATCTCTTGCTCCATGAATATCATTTAAACGCTTTCCAATTTCCCAGTAGCTCCACATACATGGGAGAAGTGCCGCTATTAATTCCGCAAGTGTGCCATTTTGAGATACAGACATCATGTAATTTGTATACGCTAAATTTTTAGCAGATGGCTTTGCAGACTCTATCTCCTCTATAGAAATTCCAAGTCTTTTTGCATACTGTTTATGGATTGTCATTTCTCCATTTAATATGCCATCAATTTGTTCAGCAAATTTCCCCATTACTTGTGGATTCGTTGCTTTTACAACACCAATCGCATATAGCTTTGCATAATCTAACAAATATAAATAATCTTGAATAATGTAATACTGAAACTTATCTTTTTCTAACGTGCCATCTCCCAGACCTACTACAAACGGATGATTATGACTCATCTCCCAAACTGGTTGTACAGTTTCTAATAATCTATCGCAAAATTTCATTTCGCTATCCCCTTTCAATTTATATATCTAAATAAAAAACCACTTCTAAATAAGAAGTGGTTACAGCAAATAAAATTATAATTTATTCGTTGCTCCACTTCCCTTCGCTAGTATTACCTAGATCAGGTGTTATAAGGGTTAAGGATTATTCCTCTCTCAGCACAACAAGCACCCCTAGTGGTTTCAATATGAAATTTTCAACAAAAAAGCCCCGTTTCTATACGCAAAGAAACGGGGACTCATTATTAGTGTCCGAATTGCTTCCCTACGCTAGCATAATCTAGATCAGGTAATGAAAAGGATCAAAGGCTTACGGCCTACTCTCAGCTGGCAACACCAGCTCTCCTAGCAAACTATAAAATTATCACTGTCAGTATAACATCGTAATAAGACATCATCAACTATTTTAATTTTCTCAATTGTCAACAAAATATCAAAACTATATAATACTTATATTCTATCTTAAAAATTATTATCCTAATTAATTGGATAAAAAGGAATCATTATCCTCAAAAAATTTATTTTTATATTGATTTCATATTACATTTATGTGAATACACCCACTATATTATATCTTTATACTATAATAAAATTACAACTATACAACTAGAGGAGGTCTCTATTATATGAATATGAAAGCTACCGCTTTAACAGCAACTACTGTCGCAATTGCCTCTTTACTTCCTTCTATGGGAGAAACAAATGTACAAACAGCCAACGCTGAACAATTATCTAATGTGAAAACTGGTTATGTCAAAGTCGATCAAGTAGCCTTACATACAAAAGATAACGCAAATAGCTCTTCAATTGATACAATTCGCTTTAATACGAAAGTGAACATACTTGAAACAACTAATGGCTGGTATAAAGTATCTGTTAATAATAAAGTAGGTTACGTACAAAAAGATGCTATTCTACTAAAAAACAAACTTCAATCTAATAATCAATACATCGTTAATGCCAATGCATTAAACGTTCGTGCTGAACCTAATTTAGAATCTTCAATTCTAGATGTATTACCAAATGGGAAATACGTTACCATTCAAGAAGAACAAGGCGAGTGGTATAAAATTTTACATAATGGCAAAACAGGTTACGTACAAAAAGCGTTCGTGTCTAATGGTTCACAGCCTTTAGTAAAAGGTATCACAGTTCAAAATAATACGAAATACACAGTTGCAACACCTAAACTTAATGTACGTGGCAACGCTAGTACAAGTAGTGCGCTACTTGGTTCATTACAAAATGGTACACAAGTACAAGTAGTGGAAACTGTAGGAACTTGGTATAAGATCCGTTTTGGCACAGGATACGGATACGTGGCGAAACATTATGTGGTGCAAAATCAAATGCAATCACAAGCTCAAACGGCTCAAACTACTTCCATTCCAGCAGTTTTCAAATTCCCTACTCAAGGAAGAATTAGCTCAACCTTTGATATACGTTGGGAACAAATGCATTATGGTATAGATATTGCAGCTCAGGGTAATGTCTCTATCCAGGCGGCGGCTGCAGGTAAGGTTGTGAAATCATATTATTCAGCTAGCTATGGCAATGTTGTGTTCATCGCCCATCAAATAAACGGGAAATTATATACAACAGTCTATGCACACATGAAAGATCGCACTGTACAAGCTGGTGATCAAGTACAAGCTGGACAATTAGTAGGTCATATGGGAAACACAGGTCATTCATACGGGCAACATCTTCATTTTGAATTACACAATGGAGAATGGAATTTTGAAAAAACAAATGCAGTAAACCCACTGCCATATTTAGTTAGGTAAATTGTATGCAACGCAATATCAATATACCTCTCTTAATTGAATACTTAGCCTTTTTAGGTTTAATCTGTTGTTTAATCATTTACAATACAAACACTGTATTTTTATCTATTATCATTGCTTTTGTTGCTTTAGAAATTATGATGGAATCCTTTCAAGTACAACTAAAACAAAAAATTGCTCATATATATAATGCCATCTTTCTATTAAGTGCCCTAATAACAAATATTATTAGTAATGGTTTTTATTTATCTACCGTATTTCCTGTATTCTTTATGGCTGTTTTATTATTCATAGCTAGATACATTCATGTCCCTACTAACAAAAAACACGAACAAAAAGCTTAGAAAGAGGAGACACTGTGTACCGATCTTTCAAAGATAATCCGATAAAATATATATTGAATTTATACACAAAAATAAATACTTTTTTTGGTATACAAGGAAGCAATACGGCACAATTTCTCCTTTATGGAATGATATTTCTCGTCTTAATTGCGTTCTCCTTGCTTTACTAATAAAAAAAGGATCTCACATAAACTTGAGATCCTTTTTAATTTATATAAATTTTTTATATAGAAAATGCTCTTTATCCACAAGCATATTTTTCATAAATAAAGCTAAGATTATATTTTTTCTCTAAGCTCATTCTTTGTTCATCATCACACCAATAGAACAGAATGTCATGAATTGTTGCATAACGCTTATTTTTAAGAAATAATTTAAAGAATGATGGTAAACAATCATGTAATTGTATAAATATATAATTGCGTAATATTTCTTCTTTATATTCAATGCCCTTACAAATATACAGCAATTCTTCACAATAATATGCATGTTGCGGAACTTGAATCATTTCGAAAAATGGCACATATGATAATAACTTTCCGATAAAATGATCATATCGATCCATTATTCCTATCGTCATATGCTCCATCATTTCTTTCATTACATATAAATAATCATCTACATGAGTAGTTTTCAATGGGTCTAATCGATCTGAAATTTGAGAAAGTACAGCTCTTTGACAAGCTAACACCGCTTGACTAGGTCCATAATATGATAGGAAGTCTGTACACTTACGATATTTTCGTAATAAGTCATGTGTGTATAAGTCATACACAAACGTATTACAATACATCGCTAGACTCATCATATCACTATTTAATCGCTCTTTTGATAGTAATTTAGCTCTCTTACACATATAAAAGAATGTAAATTCCAATACTTCTTTATGAGATAATAGGTGTTTACAATCCGTTATACATTTCTCATTAAATTTAACCCTGTCCCAAATTTCTACATCCCCATCAGTCAATTCACCAATACGATATTTAATAATTAAATAGTTTAAAGCAACCGCTTGCGTCAAAAGATCCCACGTTTCATATTCCAATGAAGTGTGAACAAACTCAGCTAGTCCTTGAGTTATCATAAATGTATTTGCTTCTTCATACCAACCAATCTCTTGGCATAAGCGAAGAATACGTACTAGAGTTGGAATTTCATCTTTATGAAACTGCGGCAAATTCTTTATTTTATCCATTCCATATACGATAAATGCCGCTAAATTTTCTTCTTTATAAAATTCTTTTTCTTTCCACACTAATATAGTTCGTTCTTTCCCTTCACCTTTTGGATGACAAGGTACAAGTAAAGAAAATAATTCAGCGAAATTATTTGGTTCTATATATGTATCTGTAACCAAATTCCAATTTGGATCGCGCTGTACAGCCCTCATATAATTCCCCTTCCCTTTTGTCTACATAGGAAATATTAATCCATTATTACATCATTAACAATGAATATTGTTATATTCGAAATCTTTCATAATACTTATATCTATCAGTATATCATTTTTTCTCTTATTTAAAATTAGGAATGACAAATTTAAATAAACTGTCGAAATTACTAACTGTATACTTATATTATATAATGTCTCAGATACATCATGCTAACATATTAGTTTAATCCATATATACTAGAATAATGCATCTGATTTTTATACGTAACTTATTCCACTAATGAACGACTCTCTTCATTCCGTATGCTCCGAAATTTCACTTAAAGCAAATCCAGCTTGATCATCTGCCGATTCTCTTATAGCTAAATCACCTAGTGCTAGCATCCCCACGAGTTGACCACCCTCAACTACTGGTAATCGTCTAATTTGATACTGTGCCATTAACTCTGTAGCTTTTTCAATAGAATCATCTGGAGAAACTGAAACAATGTTTGTTGTCATTACATTTGTAATTTTATTAGATCCAGGATGTTTCTCAGCAATCCCACGAACAACTAAATCTCGGTCCGTAACAAGCCCAACAACTTGCTCATTTTGAACAACTGGAATCAATCCAATCGATTCTTCTTTCATCTTTACAGCAGCCTCATATACATTGTCTAGCGGTGTACAATGTACAACATGAGTACTCATAAAGTCTCTCACTCGTGTCATTTTTATCTCCTCCTTTTTATACATACCATAGCTTTTCCTAAATCCCTTTATTTATTTCAGGAAAATCAGTTGATAAAGGAGGATTCGACAAAATAAAAAAGAGTCAGCATATTGCTGACTCTTTTTTTATGACCCGTACGGGATTCGAACCCGTGTTACCGCCGTGAAAGGGCGGTGTCTTAACCACTTGACCAACGGGCCATGGCTCCGCAGGTAGGACTCGAACCTACGACCGATCGGTTAACAGCCGATAGCTCTACCACTGAGCTACTGCGGAA
>NZ_JAKVPU010000009.1:0-209675 GCF_022487605.1 Bacillus sp. ES1-5
TAAAGTTAGTTTGTCTAGCATCTAAAAATAAAAATTGACGTTTCACGTTGTTTGTTTCGTTCAGTTTTCAAAGAACTTGTCTGCCGCTCCAGAAGCGACTTCATCATATTAACATCTTCATTTTTTGATGTCAACTAAGTTTTAAAATTTCTTTTTTGTCGTTTTCTGCGTTTCCGCATCAGCGACGTTTATTAATATACCATCATGATTTTTAAATAACAAGTGTTTTTTCAAAAAAAACACAAAAAAATATCCATCCTACTTTCTTCTATATAGAGACGCCTCATCCCATCTACGGAAAACAGCTATTTAAATTGTATACCAATACACTCTAGTTAACCAAACTGTATTTCATAACCCCTTCCTAGATTTTCATTCTCTTCTATATTAACGCCCTGATCATTTGCTTCTCTATAGACTAACAATATAAAAAACAAATCAATCCAAACTAAAAAATAGATTCACCACTTCCTACATAAAGCAAACATACCGATTTTTAGTTTTGTTCCTCCACACAAACTATTAATTGAACGAATCGGTTGTTTACAGACAGCTCGATTAGGTAATAGTCTTATCGCTCGGCGAATAGCGGAATAAATAACGAAATTTTCACAAAAAAAATTAACTTAAGAATATTGTTAGAATTTTTTTACATTTAATTAATGAAAAATATCCATTTTTTGTTATATAGTAAGAAAGGACGTACTCAACTATAAATAAACCAATGGAGGAATTACTTTATGGATAGGTTAACAAAGTTTTCATTAAAAAACCGCGCCGCTGTTATCATCATGGTTTTTCTCATTTCCGTACTTGGCGTTTATTCCGGATCTAAATTACCTATGGAATTTTTACCAAGCATCGATAATCCAGCAGTCACTGTCACAACCTTATCTCAAGGACTCGACGCTGAAGCGATGACGAAAGAAGTAACTGATCCCCTCGAAAAACAATTTCGCAATTTAGAGCACATCGACAGCATCACCTCTTCTACGCACGAGGGATTATCACGCATCGATATCGCGTATACATCCAAAGCAAACATGAAAGACGCAGCACGCGAAGTCGAAAAGGCCATTAATACAATTAAATTACCTAAAGATACAACTAAACCCATAGTTAGCCAATTAAATACTTCTATGATTCCACTCGCTCAAATTGCTATCCAGAAGCAAAACGGATTTTCAAAAGCAGATGAAAAACAAATCGAAAAAGAAATCGTACCACAACTCGAAAGCATTGATGGTGTTGCCAACGTTATGTTTTTCGGAAAATCAGCCTCTGAATTATCTATCACACTAGACCCAAACCAATTAAAAGATAAAAACGTAGCAACAGAACAAATATTAAAAGTTTTACAAGGAAAAGAAACTTCCACTCCAGCTGGAGCAATTACCGTTAATAAAGAAGAATATAACCTTCGTGTCATTGGGGATATAAAAAATGTAGATGATATTAAAAACATAACCGTTGCACCTCAAGTAAAATTACAAGATGTTGCTCAAATTGAACTTAAACAACACTACGATACAATCTCACATATAAACGGAGAAGAAGGAACCGGATTAATCATCATGAAAGAGCCAAGTAAAAATGCAGTTGCAATCGGAAAGGAAATCGATAAGAAAATCAAAGATATAAGTAAACAATATAAAGATCAGTTTTCTATTAAACTTTTAGCCTCAACTCATGAGCAAGTTGAAAATGCTGTTACTAGTATGGGCAAAGAAGTAATTCTTGGAGCAATTGCTGCAACTCTAATTATCTTAATCTTTTTGCGTAACTTCCGAACGACACTCATCGCTGTTGTCAGTATTCCATTATCTATTTTATTAACACTCTTTTTACTACATCAATCTAACATCACACTTAACACTCTAACTCTTGGTGGTTTAGCGGTTGCAGTTGGACGTCTCGTTGATGATAGTATCGTTGTCATCGAGAACATTTTCCGTCGTTTACAAAAAGAATCTTTCTCTAAAGATATTATTCTCGATGCAACGAAAGAGGTCGCCGTCGCAATTACTTCTTCTACTTTAACAACAGTCGCTGTTTTCTTACCTATCGGCCTCGTATCAGGAGTAATCGGAAAATTAATGTTACCTATGGTATTAGCAGTTGTATATTCTATACTATCATCCTTAATCGTTGCACTAACAGTTGTTCCACTTATGGCTTTTTTACTACTCAAAAAAACAAAGCACAAAAAGCCAAGTTCTTCACCACGATATGTCGCTACATTAAAGTGGGCTCTTTCGCATAAATTCATTATTTTACTTACTGCTTTTTTATTATTCGCAGGATCGATTGCAGCCTATGTATTACTACCGAAAGCGAACATAAAATCTGAAGACGACACAATGTTATCTATTAATATGACTTTCCCAGCTGATTACGCTCCTGAAACACAAAAACAAAAGGCCTTCGATTTCGAAAAGAAATTACTTTCTAATTCGGATGTAACAGATGTTATTTTACGAATGGGATCTAGCGCAGAAGATGCACAATGGGGGCAAACGACAAAAAATAATCTTGCCAGTATATTTGTAGTCTTCAAGAAAGGCTCTGATATTGATCAATATATTAAAGAGTTAAAGAAAGAACATAAAGCTTTTGAGCCTGCTGAACTAGATTATATAAAAACGAGTTATTCAAGCTCTGGTGGTGGCAACAATTTGCAATTTAACGTAACAGCAACTAACGAAACGAATTTAAAAGAGGCTGCTACTATCGTCGAAACAAAACTAAAAGATATGGCTGCTCTCTCTAAAGTAAAAACAAATTTAGAAGACTCTAAGAAAGAATGGCAAATCCATGTTGATCAAACAAAGGCCGAACAACTAGGCTTAACACCAGAATTAGCAGCACAACAAGTAGCATTCCTTATGAAGAAATCACCTATTGGTGAAGTTTCAATCAATAATGAAAAAACAACTATTATAATAGAACACAAAAAAGAGAACATTACTAAACAAGAAGACATTTTAAATACAAACATACTATCACCTATCAATGGACCAATTCCTTTAAAAGACATTGCAACTATTTCAGAAAAGCAACTTCAAACAGAAGTCTTCCATAAAGACGGAAAAGAAACGATTCAAATTACTGCTGAGGCCTCAAATGAAGATTTAAGTAAAGTAAGCGCAGAAGTAAACGAAACGATAGCTAACTTAGACTTACCTAGCGGCGCAAAAGTAACTATTGCAGGTGCAACTGAATCTATGCAAGAGAACTTCACAGATTTATTCAAAATTATGGGGATTGCAATCGGGATTGTATATTTAATTATGGTTATCACCTTCGGACAGGCGCGCGCTCCTTTTGCAATTTTGTTCTCCCTGCCATTAGCTGCTGTTGGCGGTATTTTAGGATTAATCATTTCAGGAACACCCGTTGATGTAAATTCCTTGATCGGCGCATTAATGTTAATTGGTATTGTCGTTACAAACGCTATTGTATTAATAGAAAGAGTGCAACAAAATCGGGAACACGGAATGGAAACAAGAGATGCCTTACTAGAAGCGGGATCCACTAGATTACGTCCAATTATTATGACAGCTATAACGACAATCGTCGCTATGCTTCCTCTCCTATTTGGTCAATCGCAAGCAGGAAGCATGGTATCAAAAAGTCTTGCCGTCGTTGTCATCGGTGGTTTAGCAGTCTCAACCGTTCTTACATTAGTAGTCGTTCCAGTTATGTATGAACTATTAGATAAAATCGGGAGAAAAAGACGCTCTCGTAGAAAAATAAACACTTCTACAGAAACACCTGATATTTAAAGAAAAAGGCGTTATCTTCATTCTTGAAGATAACGCCCTTTTCTCTACTTACCGATATAATCCATCATTTTTTGAGCATATCGCTCTAGAGGTTTACCAGAATCTACAATAAGATATTCACTATTTAAAGGTCTTTTACTACCATCTAACCACTTTTTAAAAGCTACTTCCGAATCCACTTTTCCAATCTGACTGACCATACGTTTACGTGTTCGCAGACTATTGTTAATCTCTTCCATATCATTAAGATAACATTCGATATATTTATATTTTACACCATGTTTATTAGACAGTTTCATTCCTTTTTCAACCAGCCCTTCATATAGACATGGACTATCCAATATAACACTATGCCCTTGTTCTAAATAAGAATCAATCAATGCCCATTCAACATCGTATGATACTCCTCCAACAATTGTCGATTCAACCCCTTTCATTTCTAATGATTGTAACAATGCCGATTTCAAAACATCATGATCTACAATTAAAGCACCTGTTAACTTCGCTATATACTTAGAAACTGTCGATTTTCCCGATCCAGGAAAACCTGACATTTGCAGAAAAAACAAATTAACTCCCCCTCCCATCCGAACCTATTCATCTATATAATCAATTACAAATTCAACAATCATTACATCCATTCCTTCTATATTAAAATACAAAAAGAACTCCCTACTTTTAAATAGAGAGTTCCTGTTTATAATTTATGCTGCTTTTACTTTCTTCGTCGTTTTACTTTTTCTTTTCGTTCCTGTAAAACGTTTGTGTAATACAGATGCTATCAAGCGTGAAATAACATTGAATAGTAATACCATAATAATTAATACAGCTGCAGATTTTGTCGCAATCAATTTTGCATCCGGAATAACTCCTTCAGAATTTAGCTTCCAAATGTGAACCGCTAATGTTTCAGCTGGTCTAAATGGATTTAAAGGATGCGCAGGACTTGAGAAGTCCGCTGCTGAATTTAAAATCGGGGATGTTAAACCCGCTGTGTAAATCAGTGCAGCCGCTTCCCCGAATATACGACCCGCCGCTAAAATAATACCTGTAATAATTTGCGGTAATGATGACGGGATAATAATACGAGCGATCGTTTGCCACTTCGTTGCACCTAATCCAAGACTTGCCTCTTTTACATTATGAGGAACTTCTGAAATTGCATTTTCACAAACACGTGTTAAACCTGGTAAGTTTAAAATAGTTAGAGCAAGAGCACCACCCATTACTGTGTATCCCCACCCTGTCATTGTAACGAACACTAACAAACCGAATAAACCAACAACAATAGAAGGTAAAGATGCCATTGTCTCAATACATAAACGAACAAAATTTAAAAAACGCCCTTGTTTTGCGTACTCTGCTAAATATATTCCAGCACCTAACCCAAGAGGAATAGATATAACAAGCGTTATAACAAGCATGTAGAAAGAATTGAATAACTGCGGACCAATCCCACCACCAGCTCTTGTATTACTTGGTTCTCCAAACAAGAAATTAGGATCCCAAAACCCCCATCCCTTTTGCAAAATTTCAAACACTAAGAATACTAGCAGAGCTACAACTAAAGCTGCAACTGCATAAAAGATACCTGTCCAAATTTTATTTACCGTTCTTGCATTCATTATTATCGCTCACCTCTTTGCCCAATCGCTCGAATTACTAAAATAAACAGGAATGAAATAACAAGTAAAATCATCGCTAAAGTCCATAGCGCATTATTCCAAGCAGTTCCGTTTAATGTATTTGTCATGTCCATTGTCAAAATACCAGTTAACGTCGCTGTCGGGCTATATATTCCTTCTGGTAATTTAATTGTGTTCCCGATTACCATTTGAACCGCTAATGCTTCACCGAAAGCACGCGCTAAACCTAAAACAACACCTGTTAAAATCCCTTTTTTCGCAGCAGGAACAATTACTCGGCTAACCGCTTGCCATTTCGTTGATCCTAGACCATAAGAAGCTTCTAAATAATCAAATGGAACAGAGCGTATTGCATCAGAAGCGATACTAGCAATAGTAGGTAAAATCATAATACTTAATACAACAATACCCGCAATTAGACTAAATCCCACTCCCCCGAAAGAATCACGTAATAGCGGCACTAAAATCGTAACCCCTAATAATCCGTATACAACCGAAGGAATACCAACTAATAATTCTAAAACGGGCTTCAATACTTTATTTCCAAATTTCGGCGAAATTAAATTCATGAATATAGCAAGAGCTATAGCAATTGGCGCACTAATAATAACCGCACCTAACGAAACCACTGTTGAACCTACAATAAAAATCAAAGCCCCGAAGGTTCCTTCGTCAGCATTTGGATTCCATTTTGTCGATGTTAACATCTCAGTAAATGAGATACCGCTTTGTGTAAAAGATTGAATACCTTTACCGCAAATAAACGCAATAATAGCTAATGTAATTAAAACAATAAAAATACCACAAAACGTAACAAGCGATCTTCCTATATATTCACTTTTTACGTAATTAATTTGTTTTTTCCCCTTCATCACAGGTCAGACCCCACTTCATAGATTGAAATGAACAGGACTGGCCTTGCAGCCAGCCCCATAAAAATTTATTACTTATTTAATTTAGACATTGGGATGTAACCCATATCTTCTACTTGCTTTTCAAAGTCTTTTCCTTTTACATAATCAATGTAAGCTTTCGTTGCTTCTTTCGCTTCACCTTTTGTTACCATGTACTCGTAAGACCAGAATGGATATTTACCAGACGAAATGTTTTCAACTTTTGGTTCAGAACCATCAATTTTCACTGTTTGTAGCGCACCCTTTTTATCGCCCACCATGTAAGACATCGCTAAATAACTTACTGAACCTGGAGTAGAATTGATTGCTTGCTCTACTGCACCGTTAGAATCTTGTGTTGTACCAGTTCCATCATTAATTTTCGCGTCTTTCATCACTGTCTTTTCAAATGTAGCACGTGTACCCGATGAAGCTGGACGGTTAATTACGTTGATTTTTTCATCTTTCCCGCCTACCTCTTTCCAGTTTGTTACTTTCCCAGTGAAGATATCTTGTACTTGTTGCACTGTTAAGTTATCAACTTTTACATCTTTATTTACGACAAGTGCGAATGCAATACCCGCAACCTTGTTATCTACTAATTCTTTCGCTTTTTCAGCATCTTTTATTTTATCTCCCGACGGAACATCTGAATTACCAATTTGTACTGCACCCGATGCTACTTGGTTAATCCCAGTTCCACTACCGCCACCTTGCACTTGAATAGAAACTTTTGAATTTTTCTCCATGAATTTCTTTCCAGCTTCCTCCGCAAGAGGTAGAAGAGCTGTAGAACCAGCTGCTGCAATCGTACCTGATAATTCTTGTTTTGTATTATCGCTTCCTTTAGCAGCTTCTTTACTAGCTGTATCATCTGCTTTCCCACATCCAACTAACGCTCCTGCCACCACTAAAGCCGCTAAAGAAAATTTAATACCTTTTTTCATAACCATGTCTTGTACCCCCATTTGGATTATCACTTTTCGAATTCATTTTCTTTCGAACACAAATTCATTGTAGGACAACAATATTATGTGAGTGTTAAGCAATTTTTAATTTTAAGTAAATGACGATAATAATCCTTAAAAGCTAGGAATCCCAACATTTATAGTTAAAGAACCCAACAAAATCCACACGAATTAAGCTGTAATGTAAATTTATTCTTAACAATGTAAATTCAATGTAAATGTTTTTCGCTCTTTTCCCCTTTTAATTAAAAATACATTTACAAATCCATTGTATCTTTTAACTTTTACACTCTTACTTTATTTACATTCAACAGAATTTCAGTAATATTTTTTAGTACAACTAAATAAATTGGAACAATTCTAAAAATAAATGAATATTTTTAAAGTACCAATTGACAGCATCATCCAATGTAGTCTACTATATTATTAACAAAAAGTTTACCTAAGGAAACTTTTTAAACTTAAACAAACAATATAGAGATGAGGTAACTTTTATGGTATCGGCTAATACAAAACCACTTTCCGAATTTAAGACAGGAGAGTTTGTACAAATTGAGAAGATACAATTAGAAGGAACTATGAAACGACGTTTATTAGACTTAGGATTTATCCCCGGGGCAACAATTAAAGTATTACAGCGCAGTCCGCTTGGAGATCCGGTCGCTTATCAAGTAAGCAATACAACTATCGCACTACGTAAGGAAGAAAGTTCCCTTATTTTCGGGGTATTAATAGGAGATGATTTCAGATGAGCAAACATCGTATTGCTTTAGCTGGCAACCCGAACACCGGGAAAAGTACATTATTTAATACTTTAACAGGCTTAAAACAACATACTGGAAACTGGACGGGAAAAACTGTTTTAAAAGCTGAAGGGGAATATGAACATAACGGAAGTAAATATACATTAATAGATTTACCTGGAACTTACTCACTATATTCAAATTCTGCGGATGAAGAAGTAGCAAGAGATTATATTATATTTGAAAAACCAGAAGTAACTGTAGTTGTTATAGATGCAACTGCAATGGAAAGAAATTTAAATTTAGCACTCCAAGTGATGGAAATGACAAGCAATGTAGTCATTTGTATTAATTTAATTGATGAAGCGGAGAAAAAGGGCATCGTTATTGATGAAAAGAAATTAGCAAAATCGCTCGGTGTACCTGTAGTTAAAATTTCTGCTCGTAACCGAGTAGGTATTGGGCATTTGCTAAATGTTATCGCTAAAGTAGCAAACAAAAAATTAATTCCAACACCAATTAAAATTTCTTACAGTGAAAAAATCGAAAATATGATTCAGGAATTAGAACCACAAATTTATAAAGTGTTCGGTGATACGTATCCAGCACGTTGGATTGCGTTACGTATATTAGATGGAGATAAAAACTTCTTAACTACACTTCAAAAACACCATAAAGAACCACTTGTAAGGGAGGTCGTAATGAATGGAATCTCACTCAGCCAGTAAGGCTCTTCCATTAGACTATATTATTCAACATGCACAAGCACTCTCAAAAGAAGATATACGAGATGATATTGTCGGAGATATTTATCGAACATCTGCAAGCATATGTAAAGAGTCTGTTCAATATACAAATACTGATAAATTGTATCGTTCTGAAAAACTAGATAAAATTTTCACATCTCCAATTTGGGGATTTCCAATTATGCTCGGTATTTTATCTATTATTTTTTATCTTACAATTGCAGGCGCTAACGTACCGTCTGATATGATTGCTGAATTCTTCGGATGGACCGAAGGATATTTAACATCTTGGTTCCAAGCAGCGCATGCACCTGAATGGTTACATGGCATTTTAATACTTGGTTTATTCCGTGGTATCGGTGCTGTTATTAGCGTTATGTTACCACCTATGGCAATCTTCTTCCCTATGTTCGCACTATTAGAAAACTACGGATACTTACCACGTGTTGCATTTAATATGGACCGCTTATTCAAACGCTCCGGTGCACACGGCAAACAATCTTTAACAATGGCAATGGGCTTTGGTTGTAATGCAGCCGCTATTATGTCAACACGTATTATTGAATCACCACGTGAACGTATGCTTGCAATCTTAACAAACAACTTCGTTCCTTGTAACGGTCGTTGGCCTATGTTAATTTTAATGGCTTCATTATTTATGGCTGCTGGTTATACAGGTAGTATGCAAACATTAGTTACTGCCGGCGTTGTAGTTGGGATGGTTGTAATTGGTGTTATTATGACATTAACTGTTTCTTGGGTACTATCAAAAACAGCTTTAAAAGGCGTGCCAACTCACTACACTCTTGAGTTACCACCGTACCGTAAGCCAAAAGTTTGGAATACAATTGTACGTGCAACACTCGATAAATCTATTTATGTTTTAAAACGAGCTGTCGTTGTAGCTGCCCCTGCGGCTGCATTAACTTGGTTACTTGCTAACATTTTCATCGGTGACACAAGCTTACTTATGTATTTTGTAAACTTCCTAGATCCATTTGCTAAAATGTTAGGACTTGACGGTTTTATTCTAGCTGCTTTCATTCTTGGACTACCAGCTAATGAAATTGTTATCCCGATTTTATTAATGTCTTATTTATCAACTGGAGCTTTAACTGAAATAGATGATTTTAATCAAATTAAAAATCTATTCTTAGAAAATGGTTGGACTTGGTTAACAGCGTTAAACACAATGTTGTTCTCACTTCTTCATTTCCCATGCGGAACAACACTGGTTAACATATATAAAGAAACAAAAAGTGCAAAATGGACGTTCTTATCGTTTGCAATCCCTACCGTTATCGCCATTGTTGTGACATTCCTCTCTACACAATTGGTACATTGGTTAGGGCTTGTATAAAAGCAAAGCATACATAGAAGGTATCCCCCTTCACATTTGCTTTGCGCAAAAGAAACCTGAAAATCATTCAGGTTTCTTTTTTTCTTTCCACGGCTGCGCTCCATACGTTGAAATTTTTTTATGAAGGAAGTATATAGCTCCCGGAAGAACCGCCATTAATATCGTGCAACTAATCCCTAGACCAGTAAACAACTTACATCACCTTATTTCACTCTTTTCGGTAAGGCTGAACCGGAATGCTCAATTGTCGGATGAACATGAACAGTAACCTCAGCATTACTAAAGTAATTTTCACCTTGATCCCAATTCTTATCTATCTTCTTCCATTCTTTATAATTATGCCGCTTATATACTTCTCCTAACGCTAATACATCTACCTTATATTTTTTTTGAACAAGCTTAATCGATTTTTGGATACGCTTCTCCATTTCCTCCGCAATTGTTTTCTTCAATCGACTTTCATTCATAATTTGTTTATGATCGCTAAAGTGCACCTCAGCTAAAGTGCCTTCAAAAGATAAATGAATATCAAACTTCGGTTTTGTGGCATTTTTCGTAGATACTTTAATCTTCCGATGCATCTTATGAATTTCATATGTAATAAGCTGGTCTTGCTTACGGATCGTAAAGAATCCGCCAATTTTCTTACCTATTACATAATTCATCCCTAATGTTTCTTCTCCATCCAAACTGCCTACACACTTATTATCCTTCCCACGAAACAACGCTGCCCCGTTCATTTGCACCCCTTGTTTTGTTAGTTCAAGAATAGGTAATACGAAACTTCGATTAGCAATCATTTTTTGCTGCACCTCACCAATTCTTGCAGCCTCAATCATTTGAGCATTTTTCGGAGGATGTTCAGCTAGCATATCAATATACTGCGCCGGTAAATTTTCAGGCTTCGCACTCTGCTTCAAAATAGCTTCTGCATCTTTCTTAGAAACGAATAAACGAATATTTCGTCTCATCTCATGATCACGAATATATACATCTAACGTATTTTGTAAAACATATGGATTCGCTAATAAATCTTTAGAAAAAATTATCACTTGTATATGCGGAAAGAATAATGAGCGACTAATTTTTTTGGCGATAATTCGGATTTGCTCAAAGACACTATCTGCTTTCGCACTAACATTAATATAATTTTCACTATCTCCACCACTTTGTCCACCTTGCTGTGCTAGCTTGCTGGGAAGTACCATCTGATACGTCCCTTTCATAATTGGATTCGATTTCTTTTTTTTCACAATATCATACGCTGCACCTACTACAAATCCTCTTTCTTCTATTTCTTCTAGCTCAGAGCATCCACTTATCGATCCGGCTAACACTAGCAGCATTATAATTTTAAGAAGGTGTTTCATTTCTACCATTCCTTCTTTTTATTTTATATACAATAAAAACTAACAAAGGTGCTAACACGACAAAGCCCATATCTATCCAAGCTAAATACGTTCCGTAACTTGATAAAGTATTTAAATTACCAGGAATCATATTCAGCATAAAAATCATAGGAGCACTTACGAAAATAAAGATATGTTTCTTAACTTTCGGAAACATAGCACAAAACAATAAAGACGCAACGTCATAATACATTGCTGTCGTGTTATAAATCGTAATAATCCATGTCGTAAAAAAAATTGCATCGAATCTTTCTAAAAACCCCCCACCAATTTCAATCTCTTTCCCTAATTCAATCGTTGGATATGTTAATCCCCGGGTTGTCATATATGTAAAAACACTAATACAAGTTAAATAAATTAAAATGTAAGACAACACGTTTACCATCACAGCTTTTGCAACTGCCATCGGCGCCTTTTTTGCCGTATCATTTAACATCACTGCATAAAATAAAGCTACCTCAAATCCAATAAACGTAAAAATAGAATTTTTTACTCCAACAGCATATTGACTGACGTCCGTTTGAAAAGCAGGTAGTAAATTATCTACTTCCATTAAGTTCACATTCAATAAAGAGAGCAGCACGATCGCAATTAACACGATAGGTAAGAATAAAACATTTAATCTTAATAATGCAGCCCTAGATCCAGCAATTCCATAAACAACAACTAACAAAAAAAAGAAAGATAACAACTGTATTGGTGTATCACTAAACAAATACGTTTGTGAAATAATTGCAATTTTTCGGGCCTCATATGCCGTCAAAGCAACGAATGTTAACACTAAAATGATACTAATTGTGTATGCAACAGGCTTCGTCAAGTACTCACTCGTATATTGAACAAAGTTTTGTTTTGGGAATAAAATAGCCACTCGTGTCACAAACCAACCTAAACACGCACATATCAATCCACCAAGAAGTAAAATAATCCAACCATCCGAAAATAAAGTTTGCATAGCGATATCTCGCGGCATAGATAGTGCACCTATACCAATAATCGTTGACGATACCGCAAAACCCAGCTCCCGAGATCCAATTTCTTCATCGCCATACTCAAATGGTTTCAATTATTCTCGCTCCTTTGGACGTATTGTAGAATCTTTCGTTTGTAAATACTCTGGTCTATCTTTCAACATTGATTTTGGCATGCGGATAATTTCTTCTTTCCAATCTTTATAAAATGCAGGAGCAATAGGCGTTGTATATGGGACACCAACACTCTTCAAATTCGTAATATGAACTGCAAGTGCAATAAGCGCTAAAATAATTCCATACAAACCAAAAGCAGTCGCTGCTAAAACAAAGACGAAAAGTAAAATACGAAACGTAATCGTAATGCTATATACAGGAAGCGAAAAGGTAGCAATAGCTGTAACCGCAATTATGATAACTAAAAATGGATTTACAATCCCTGCGTTCACCGCTGCTTCTCCAATTACAAGACCACCTACAATCCCAATTGTTTGCCCCATCGGTTTTGGCAACCTAATTCCCGCTTCTCGTATTAACTCCATCGTTAATGCCATCATTAATGTTTCTATATATGCCGGAAATGGTACCCCTTCTCTCGCTCCCGCAATAGAATAAGCTAGTTTAGATGGAATAAGCCCTTGGTGGTATGAAACTAGCGCTACATACGTCGCTGGTAATAAAACCGCCATAATACCAGAAACCATTCGCAAAATCCTCAATAACGTCCCAATCACCCAGCGCTCGTAATGATCTTCCACAGATTGAAAAATATCAACAAATACTAGCGGAGCTATAAGAGCAAACGGTGATCCATCCACTAATATTGCTGCCTTCCCTTTCGCTAATGAGGCCACAATATTATCAGGCCTTTCCGTATTCAAAAACTGCGGAAACGGTGACAAATTATTATCTTGAATTAATTGCTCAATCGTACCCGTCTCAAAAACAACATCTGTCACTATGGATTGAAGACGCCGATCTAGCTCTTTTACAATGTAAGGATTAATAATGTCTTCTATATATACTAAAGTCACTTCTTTTTGGGATCTCTTCCCCATAATATAAGATTGAAATCTCAACTTTGGGTCACGTAAACTACGGCGAATTAACATTTTATTCACGTTAATATCTTCATTTAATCCGATCCTCGGTCCACGTATTAAATCTTCTGTTACCGGCGGTTCTAAACTTCTTTTTTCCCAAGCCCTACTATTAATCACGATAGCGGTTTGAACATTATCAATTAATATAACTGTATCTCCCGCTAAAATCGCATTTATAATATCCGGAAACGTTGTCTTCTTACCAACTTCCGCAATAGAAATAAAACGATCCAATAACGTTTGAACAACAGCTTCTTCTTTTTGTACTTCTTCATATTGAAGTGTACGAACTACATATTTATAAACATTATCCTTATCTGTTAACCCACATAAAAAAATAACAGCACAGCGTGTAAAACTACCAGCAAGGGCAACTTCCCTAATTGTTAAATCATTAGGCGAACCTAACTCATCTCTAACTTCTTTCATAACTTCAAATAAGTTATCTTTTAACTCTAACAATTCCCCACCTAACTTCCTTTTCAACAAGTTTTTAGTTAGATTCCGCTAATAGAAGGAAATATATACAAAAAAGAGCTATCTCTTTTTTGAAGATAGCTCTAATACAAGGATTACTTTTCTACTATTATATTGTCTTTCTTTATCGATACACTTTTCGTGAACCAACTAACGATAAACATCACAATCATATTCATTAACAATGCGACTATTCCTACATTTAAATCTTTTATATATTGGGGGAAACCTGGAAACATCGTAGCTATAGTTGAACCAGATAAAGTAATATATGCGACCACTAACAACCCAATCCCCATTCCCGCAATTGCCCCTTGCTTCGTAATAACTTGACGCGGAAACAAACTACATACAAGTGCAGGGAAAAGTTGTGTCACTATACTGTATCCCATTAAAAGAAGAGCCCCTATCGTTTCTCCTCCTTTAAATGTAAACAATACTGCAACAAGTGTTACTACAGGCACAAATAATTTTGCAACTTTAGCAACTTGTCTATCTGAAGCTGATGGGACCATTGTTCGGTAAATGTTTTTTGCTAACAACGTAGATGCGGCCATAACAAGCATGGAACCTGGAACTAATGCTGTTAATACTCCTGCGCTACCAATAATACCAATAAACCATGGGTCAAAGGTTTGAAGAGCGAGACGGAATAATGAAAGGTCTACATCCCCTCCCTTTAACCCTGGAACTTGCAGTATGGCAGCAAAACCTGCAAAGAATACGAAAAGCAATACTAAAGAATAAAGAGGCATGATTGCCGCGTTTTTCCTAAATACTTTTTCATTTTTTGCAGAGAAAGCAGAAGCAAATGTATGGGGCCACATATAGAAACCGAGAGCTGTTAATACAATAGTAGAAACAAACCAAGAAATACTCATTCCTTCATCGGGTAAAGATAAAAATCCTGGTTTCGCCGCTTCTACCGCTTCGAACATCGGCTGAAATCCTCCGTAATAATGGTACGGTAAATATATACCTAAAAACATAACGATAAACAGGATCATAATATCCTTCAAAGCGGCTGTCCAAGCAGAGCCGTGTATGCCTGAAACCATTACATATATCGTTATGACAATCGCACCAATCCACACTGCAATAACTGGTGATACCCTTCCATAAGATGCTTCCGAAACGATAATACCTAATCCTTTTAACTGTAAAACAAGGTATGGGATAATCGAAATAACCCCAATGACAGAAACGATAATGCCAAGTGCCTGGCTCTTATATTTCTTCACAAAAAAATCTGGCTGCGAAACAAGATTATGCTCTTTCGCATACTTCCAAACTGGCGGCAATAAAAAGTAAGATAAAATATAAGCTAGTGCACCATAACCTAAAATATAGAAAGTAGGTGCTCCTTTACTATACGCCCATCCACTTCCGCCTAAAAATGTGAACGTCGTATAAATTTCACCTGCCATAAGAAGAAAAATAAAAATAGTGCCAAATCCTCTTCCACCAACTGACCATTGCTCTAAATTCATATCTTTTCCATGTTGTGCCCGAATTCCTAAAAATAGTGCGAGAAACAAAAATAAAATAATGATAAGTAAAGCGATCATTTTACATCCCCCTTATTAGCAGGATCAAATACGTACACAAGCCCCATACAAAGAGACGTAATGAGTACCGATAATAATATCCAAAACAATAAAAACGGCATCCCTAATACGTAAGGAGTAACTGAATTAGCAAATACGGGTCCAATAACTAAACAAAAAACTGGAATAAGCGCTAATACGTGTATTTTCTTCATCTCATTCTCCTTTACTTATGAAATTTATAATAGATGATACAAAAACTTCCACGCCAACCGGTAATGCATCTTCATCAATCGTAAAACGAGGGTGATGGTGAGGATATATAATTCCTTTCTCTTTATTTCCCGCTCCGATAAAAAAGAATGTCCCTGGTGCCTTTTGTAAAAACGCTGAAAAATCTTCTCCAGCCATCGTCGGCTGTAAACGAGTAACTTGCTCTCTTCCATACAACTGTAATGCTGTTTGCTCAATAATCTCTGTAACTTCATAATTATTTACTACTGGTCGATATCCATATTCATAAGAAAATGTATATTTCGCCCCGTAAGACTCCGTCACATGCTTCACAATCCGTTCAATCCTTTTCTCGGTTTCTTCTCGTAACTCATGTCTTAAACTCCGCACTGTCCCTTCAATCTCCGCTTGTTCTGGAATCACATTATGGGTTGTCCCAGCATGAAATTGCGTAACAGATACTACAAGAGGATCTAACGGATTCGTGAGGCGGGATACAATGTGCTGAAGTTGCGAAACGACTTGTGTACCGATTGCAATACTATCAACCGTTTCATGAGGGATTCCAGCATGTCCACCTTTTCCTTCTATCGTAATTTTAAAAACATCTGGGGCTGCCATTGCAGGACCATAAGTTACACCTATTTTACCAACCTCTAACGATGCCCAAAGGTGAGCACCAATAATATAATCCACACATTCCATTACACCCGCTGCAACCATTTCCTCTGCCCCGCCAGGAAAGTTTTCTTCTGCATGTTGGAAGAGAAAACGAATCTCTCCTTTAATCTTCTCTCTTTTTTCTACTAACTTATGTACGACCCCAAGTAATATCGCTATATGTCCATCATGGCCACATGCATGCATCACACCTGGATATGTAGAAATAAAATCAAACTCATTTTCTTCATGAATAGGAAGCGCGTCCATGTCAGCACGAACCGCGATGGTTTTACCAGGTTGCTTACCAATTAACCTTGCCATTACACTATATTTAGTAGGTCTTGACACTTCTAAATATGGGATTTTTTGAAGTATATCGAATACAAACTGGGATGTATTTTCTTCTTGAAAAGATAACTCTGGATACTTATGAAAATGCCTTCTCCACTCAATTAATTGATTTTTCGATAAAACCAGTTCCTTTGCAACATCCATTTCTCTTCGCCCCTTCTTCACCAAGTTAAATGTTATTATAACTTGAATTGTTAAATTTTTAAAGAATCTTCTGAATTTTCCGTTATAATAACTTAAAAATAAAAAGCCATCAAAAAGATGACTTTTTCAGTATTATAAAATAGTAATCGCTTGTTTCCCCATTTGCTCCCAAGCTTTCTCAAACTCTGCTCGCGGAACAGCAAAACGCGGATTATTTTTAAGTGGATCATTTACATATACAAAGTTTTGATCATATCCAACTATTACTACACTATGTTCATAATATGTAATTTTCACTTCGCCAGAGCTTGTATTCCATGTTTCAAAACTACTCTCGGCTAGTGGCTTAAACGTTGTATTAATAATGACCCATACTGGCGAACCGGAACTAACTACTTTATACATATCTTGCACGTCTCTACCTGTTAAATTAACTACTTTTTCAGGAGCATATTTTTCTGCTAAATTAAAAATGGGTTGATTATATACACCATATCCTGGCTCTGTCTTCGTATAAATATTTCCAACGAACCCCTCATAAGGATTTCCACGTAAACCATTTTGTTCAAATGGAACACGATGAATTTCGCTAGCAAGTTGCATCTTATCTACTTGTATACCTTTATATTGTAGCAACATAGCCAAACTTGTAACTTCACATCCACGAGGTAATTCTGGTAACTGCTTTATAAACGGAACATTTTCAATCATAGTCGCTTCTTTCATTTCAGATAGAAACTCTAAACGGAACACTTGCGCCTTTTGTATAATTTTATCTTTCCCTATAAAAAACGCAGCAGCAAATATAATTCCAAAAACAAAAAGATATTTTAACTTTTTCATTTTAAACAAAACTCCATTAATTATTATTTTACAGACATACCTCTTATCATTGTACCTTTCTTCTTACTAGTTTGCTAGAAAGATTCTATGAATTATTGTTCACACTTTCATCGTTATAAAATTCTAATTATTTTTAATAAAAAGAAAAAACAATATACTTTTCTGAATATTTTTGCTAAAATCAAAATAATTAACATAGTGAAGATATCACCTTGTTAATAAAAACATTCTTAGAGTATTTAGTCATAGTTCGCATTTTTACATACTCCACTCATTTCATAATAAATAAGCCGAGTATGTGTCACATCCCCCACTAATGATTAAAAACTCGGAATGAAAATCAATTCATACATACAAGAAAATAACGAGGTGAGGGGCGTATGAATCAACAAGTAGAACACACAGATTTAAAACGAACAATGAAAAGTAGACACCTATTTATGATTGCACTTGGTGGTGTTATCGGAACTGGCCTATTTATGGGATCTGGTCAAATCGTCCATAACGCCGGTCCTGGTGGTGCTATTCTTGCATTTTTAGTCGGTGGATTTGTTATGTATTTAACGATGTTATGTCTTGGTGAATTATCAGTTGCTATGCCAGAAGCAGGTTCATTCCAAAGCTATGCAAGCAAATTTATTTCACCTGGTTTTGGATTTGTTGTCGGTTGGATGTATTGGTTAAATTGGGCTGTTACAGTTGGGGTAGAGTTAACAACTGTAAGTATTTTAATGAAACGTTGGTTTCCAGACGTTTCTTCGTGGATTTGGTGTGTTACATTTGCAGCAGCACTCTTTCTTGTAAACGCATTATCAGCAAAGGCATATGCAGAAGCAGAATTTTGGTTCGCAAGTGTAAAAGTCGCAACCATTGTTATTTTCATCGTACTCGGTGGTGCAGTTATGTTCGGTCTACTAGACTTTAATGGAAAACCAGCGCCAATGCTTCACAATTTCACTGAAAATGGCGGATTATTTCCAAACGGTGCATTAGCTGTTCTTCTTACGATGATTACAGTAAATTACTCCTTCCAAGGAACAGAATTAATCGGAATTGCTTCAGGAGAAAGTGAAAACCCTGAAAAAACAATTCCAAAAGCGATTAAAAATACCATTTGGCGAACTCTCTTCTTCTTCGTCCTAGCAATATCAGTTGTTGTAGGTTTACTCCCATGGCAAGAGGCTAATCTAGTCGAAAGTCCATTTGTACTTGTATTTGATGTAGCCGGTGTTCCATATGCAGCTGACATTATGAACTTTGTTATTATTACAGCAGTATTATCCGTAGCCAACTCTGGTCTATACGCAAATTCTCGTATGCTTTGGGCGATGGCAAAACAAGGAATGGCAAGTCCAGCTTTTACGAAGTTAACTAAAAAAGGAGTGCCACTAAACGCATTAATTTTCAGTCTAATTTTTGCAAGTTTGTCTCTATTAACAAGTATATTTGCGGCAGATACTGTCTTTTTAGTTTTAACATCTATTGCAGCTATGGCCGCTGTCGTAGTTTGGATGTCAATCGCAGCTTCACAGTTTTTCTTCCGTAGAAATTTCTTAAAAAACGGCGGGGACATTAATGATTTAAAATATCGCACACCGCTTTATCCAATCGTTCCAATCGTAGCATTCTCACTCAATTTCATTACATTTGTTAGTTTAGCTTTCATTCCAGATCAGAGAATTGCTCTTTATTGTGGTATTCCATTTATGATTTTTTGTTACATTTTATACCAATTAAAATATAAAAAAGTTGTCACATTTGAACAACAAATAAATCTAAAAAAAGAAGTAAACTAAACATACAAAATATTCAGCTATCTTTCTTATCATAAGATAGCTTTTTTCTATTTTTTGGATATCTTGGTATAACTTTATTTATCTTAAAATTTCCACAATCACGTTTTTCACTGGAAAATAGTTTACAATGTTATCAAGTTACAAATGATATTCACCTTAAAAAGTGTGCATTTGTGTCTATTTTTTAACAATATCACAAAAACTATTGCCATCTATAAATTAATAGGTTTATATTGTTTTATTGGCATAGTTTCAATCCAAGGAGAAAGGAGATTTTCAATCGTGCAACTAAAGAAAACGTTTTGGAAGCTGGCTTCGCTTCTTCCGTTATCATTACTTCTGTTCCTCGGCGGCTGTGATAAGAAACTCGCAGTATTAAATCCGCAAGGACCTGTTGCAAAAGCACAGTATGATTTAATTGTTTGGTCATTCTTGCTTATGTCATTAATTATCGCAATTGTATTCATCTTGTTTACAGTCATCTTGATTCGTTATCGTGAAAAACCAGAGAATATGGACTACGAGCCACCTGAACAACACGGTAACACATTATTAGAAATTATTTGGACGCTTGTTCCTGTTATTATCGTTATCGCATTATCGATTCCAACAGTAAAAGCAACTTATGCTTCGGAAGAGGTTCCGGCAGAGTCCAAACATATTAAACCAGTTGAGATTTATGTTACATCTGCAAACTGGAAATGGTTATTCAGTTACCCAGAGGAAAAAATTGAAACCGTTAACTATTTAAACATCCCAGCTGGTGTACCAATTCAATTCAAACTGACTTCTGTCGGTCCAATGAATGCTTTCTGGGTACCAGAACTTGGTGGTATGAAGTACACTATGGATGGCATGATTATGGATCTTTATTTACAAGCTGATAAGCCTGGTTCTTACCTAGGCCGTAGTGCGAACTTCTCTGGTGAAGGATTCACACATATGGAGTTCGAAGTTGAAGCAAAAACTAAAGAGAAATATGACAAGTGGGTTAAAGAAGTACAACAAACTGCTCCTAAACTAACAGAAGATAAGTACAACGAAATTGTTAAACCTGGTGTAGTTGGTCGTATGACATTCTCTAGTCACCACTTAAGTTATGTAGATCCAAAATCACTTGAATATTGTGATTACAACTACTACAAAAACAAAAAATAATAGCTATTATTCCAACAGATTGGAGTGAACACAGTGAAGCTTGATGAATTCTTTGTCACAGGTGACCCGATTATTTACGGTGCAGACGCTTCTATCGTTCTTGTGACATTAGCAATCATTTTCGTACTAACAAAGTATAAAAAATGGAAATGGCTTTGGGACGAATGGTTAACAACTGTTGACCATAAAAAGATTGGGGCCATGTATATTATTTCTGCGGTTATCATGTTATTCCGTGGTGGTATGGACGGTTTAATGATCCGTGCACAGTTAACATTCCCAGAAACAACTTATTTAAATGCTGAACATTATAACGGAATCTTCACAACACACGGTACAGTTATGATTCTTTTCATGGCGATGCCATTCGTTATGGGATTAATGAACCTTGTAGTACCATTACAAATTGGTGCTCGTGACGTTGCATATCCGTTCTTAAATGCTTTAAGTTTCTGGTTATTCTTTGTCGGAGCAATGTTATTCAACATCGCTTTCGTAATCGGTGGTTCTCCAGACGCTGGGTGGACTTCTTACTTCCCAATGGCAGGTACAGAGTTTACTTCTGGTGTAGGAAATAACTACTACGCAATTGCATTACAGATTTCAGGTCTCGGTACGCTAATGACCGGTATTAACTTCCTTGTTACTATCTTAAAAATGCGTACACCTGGTATGACTTTAATGAGAATGCCAATGTTTACTTGGTCAATCTTAATTACAACAGTTATCATTATTTTCGCTTTCCCAGTATTAACAGTTGCTCTTGCATTAATGACATTTGACCGTCTATTCGATGCTCACTTCTTTACGATGGCGAGCGGCGGTATGCCAATGTTATGGGCCAACCTATTCTGGGTATGGGGTCACCCTGAAGTATATATCGTTATTTTACCGGCATTCGGTATTTTCTCTGAAATCATTAGTACATTCTCACGTAAACGTCTATTCGGTTACAGTGCGATGGTATACTCAATGGTTGCAATTTCTTTACTAAGTTTCGTCGTATGGCTTCATCACTTCTTCACGATGGGTGCAGGTCCAGCGGTTAACTCATTCTTCTCGATTTCGACAATGGCGATTTCGATTCCAACCGGGGTTAAGATCTTTAACTGGTTGTTTACACTGTATAAAGGACGTATCCGTTTTACAGTTCCAATGCTTTGGTCATTGGCATTTATTCCAAACTTCGTAGTCGGTGGGGTTACAGGGGTTATGCTTGGTATGGCAGCAGCTGATTATCAGTACCATAACAGCTACTTCCTAATTGCTCACTTCCACTACGTATTAATCGCGGGTACAGTATTCGCTATGCTTGCTGGATTCACATTCTGGTATCCAAAAATGACTGGTCATATGTTAAACGAACGCCTAGGTAAATGGACATTCTGGATCTTTATGAGCGGATTCAATATCTGTTTCTTCCCAATGTACTTCTTAGGTTTAGACGGTATGACTCGTCGTATGTACACTTACTCTGAAAGTCTTGGATGGGGATGGCTAAACCAAATCGCATCTGTTGGTGCGGTAATGATGGGTATTGGCTTCCTAATTCTTTGTTACAACGTAATTTGGAGTGCTCGTCACGGTGAACGTGACACAACTGGAGATCCATGGGATGGCCGTACACTTGAATGGGCAACTCAATCTCCTGTACAACATTACAACTTCGCGAAACTTCCTGAAATCAAAGAAGCTGATGCTTTCTGGTACATGAAAAAACGCGGAGAAACGGTTACACCAGCAGCAGAAGATATCAAACCAATTCACATGCCAAGTAACTCTGGTGTGCCTATTATTGCGTCTTTATTCTTCGGTCTTGCAGGTTTCGCATTAGTATTTAGCTGGTTCTGGCTTGCAGCAATCGGCGGCGTTGGTATTTTAGCTTGCTTAATCTATCGTTCATTCGATTATGATGATGGCTACTACGTAAGCGTTGATGAAATTAAAGAAACAGAACATATAGTATGAGAGGTGAAATGACATGGCGGCTTTAGATAAAAGCTTACCTTTGGAATATCAATCCGAACAAAGCAGATTGAATATCCTAGGATTCTGGATTTTTCTTGGGGCTGAAATTATGCTGTTCGCAACACTTTTCGCCTCTTATCTAGTCCTTGCTGGTCGTACGGCAGATGGCCCAACTCCAGCGCAATTGTTTGAACTTAAAACGCTTTTAATTCAAACATTACTACTTTTAACAAGTAGTTTCACATGTGGTATCGTAATTCACGAAATGCGTAAGCACAACCAAAAAGCAATGCTTGGATGGTTCATCCTTACATTACTTTTAGGTGCAGGTTTCCTATTCTTTGAAATCGAAGAGTTCATTATGTACATCGGTGAAGGCGCAACAATTCAAACAAGTGCTTTCCTATCTGCATTCTTCGTTCTTCTTGGAACGCATGGTGCCCACGTAACAGGTGGTATCATTTGGGCAACTTGTGTTATTATCCAAATTTTAAAACGAGGTTTAACACCAGTTACAGCTCGTAAAGTATTCATTATCAGCTTATACTGGCATTTCCTTGATCTTGTTTGGGTCTTTATTTACACACTAGTTTACTTGAACGGGATGGTGGCGTAAATGGATCAAAATAACAACCAAGCAAACGGGCATGCGCATAGCGGATTCCCTTGGTCACACGTTTTCGGATTTATTTTATCGCTTGCACTAACGTTTCTAGCGTTATACGTGGCACTTTACACAACATTGCCACTTTCAACGGTCTTAACAACTATTATCATAATGGCTGTTGCGCAAGCTTTATTACAATTAATTATGTTCATGCATTTAAAAGAAGGAGAAGGAAGAGTTCAAATTCTTACAATGATATACAGTTTCTTCGTTGCAACTGCAACAGTTGGTTTAACTGTATGGATCTTCTTCTCAATGTAATGTACATGAAAAAGACTGCTGAGATTCCTCAGCAGTCTTTTTTTATTCCCTCCCCTATTACATCCACATTACGGAATTAACAACAGAATCATGCAAAATATACTTATTATGACAAATGTTAAGAAAACTCTTTCTTTATGAAATCGAATCCATATGCGTTGCTTTTCTACCTATTATATGGCTAAATAAGTACTATATTTATTTGAAGGGAGAGAACGCAATGGAACATCATACTTCTGTTCTATCACTTATGGTTGTCGTTGCAATCGCGTTTTTAGTTCCCCTTTTGTTACAACGCTTTAAATTGAAAGCACTTCCTGTCGTTGTTGCAGAAATCATTGCAGGAATCTTTGTAGGTAAAAGTGGGTTTAATATTATTGAGCCAGATATGTGGCTTCAAGTCTTATCGACACTAGGATTTATCTTCTTAATGTTCTTAAGCGGTTTAGAAATTGATTTTTCTATCTTTAAACAAAAAGGGAAAAAGAATACGACAAACGAACCAAACACATTCCAAGCAGCAAGCATTATCTTCTTATTTATTTTTATCTTATCTTATGCCCTATCATTGCTATTCGTATGGCTAGGATTCGTGGATAATGCAATGTTTATGACTTTAATTATTTCAACTATTTCTTTAGGTGTTGTTGTACCAACATTAAAAGAGAATAACTTAGGAAAAACGGCAATCGGACAAATCATTTTATTAGTCGCTGTTATTGCAGATTTAGTTACAATGATTTTACTCGCTGTATTCGTCGGATTAAATTCCGAAAGCGGCCAAAGTATGTGGCTCCTTCTTCTTCTATTCGGCGCTGGTATTGTTATTTACTTCGTTGCAAAACGCTTTAAAAACATTCCATACTTAGATAGCCTAAAGGCTGGTAGTGTACAAATTGATACACGAGCTGTTTTTGCACTCATCTTAATATTAGTTGGGTTATCTGAATCTGTTGGAGCTGAAAATATTTTAGGTGCCTTCTTAGCGGGTGTACTTGTATCGTTATTATCACCAAATGAAGATATGGTTGAAAAACTGGATTCCATCGGCTACGGTTTCTTCATCCCTATTTTCTTCGTAATGGTTGGTGTGAATCTAGAAGTTTGGTCTATTTTTAAAGAACCTTCTAGCATGCTAATGATCCCAATTTTAATTGTGGGACTCTTTATTTCAAAGCTGTTACCATCACTCGTCTTACGAAAATGGTATCCACGTAATATCGTACTAGGAAGTGCCATCTTATTAACATCGACACTTTCTTTAGTTATTGCAGCTGCACAAATTGGTGAAAAACTAGGAATCATCAGTCCAAGTTTATCTGCTTCCCTTATTTTAAGCGCAGTTATTACTTGTATTTTTGCACCTATATTATTTAAAAAAATGTTCCCAAAAGTAGAAGCACCAAAACCAAAAGTTTCTATTATTGGCGCAAGCAGAATTACCCTTCCGTTATCACTTGATTTAAAACGAGAAGATTATGACGTAACACTATATATGATGCGTCAAAATAAAATAAATGATGAGGAAGCGAAATCACATGACTTCCCTATCGTAAAATTAGATGACATCACAATCGCTACATTAACTGAACAAACAGCATTTCATGCAGACCGCGTTGTTGTTGCAACAAGTGATGATGAGCAAAACTTATTATTAGCAGAACATGCAAAAGAGCTAGGTGTTGAACATGTTATTGCAAGTGTAGAAGATCCACTTCTACAAGAAAAAGCAACGCAAGAACATATCGCCGTATTCTCAACAATTAACTCTACACGTATTCTATTACGTGCACTAATTGATAAACCGAGTCTCGTTCGCTTAATTACAACAGCAAACGAAACAGTCCGTGAAGTGGAACTACGGAGTAATACATATAACGGCGTTGCACTTCGTCGCCTTCCATTTTTAGGCGATGTACTCGTCATTCAAATTTATCGTGGGAATAAAGCATTAATCCCACATGGTGATACAAGCCTACAACACGGCGATACATTACTTGTAACTGGCTCAAAAGAACACATCGATACACTAAAAAGCATATTAGAATAGAAAAATGCCCCTCACATAATTGAGGGGCATTTTTTTCCATTTTATATGGTAAAATGTTACTATCATATATTATGAGGATGGATCACATTATGTCTATTGTAACTTTAGCTCTCTTATTATTAGCGGAAGTACTCGTTGCCATTATTCTCATCGGTGTTAGCATTGAAATTTGTAGTTACGGATGGAAAAAATCAAATGGAATAAAATACTCTTGCCTCCTACTTTCACTCCTTCTCGGAACTGCTAGCATACTCGGACTTTTCGCCGCACCTGCCTATTTCTTTATACAACTAACAGAAAACGCCTTATAAGAAAGGATGTTAATATGATTACCGTGAAAAATATTGAGGGATCTGAAACTTACGTATTACGTCAAAAAATTTTACGCCCGAATCAAACATTAGCAGATTGTAAATACTCTTCCGACTATGAAACGGACACCTTTCACTTAGGCGCATTTATAAACGATGAACTAATTAGTATCGCTTCCTTCTCAAAAGAGATATCCCCTGACTTACTAGCAGGTATTCATTATCGTCTACGAGGAATGGCCACATTACCTGAATTTCGAAGCAAACGTGCTGGAAGCTCCTTAATTCAGAAAGCGGAGCAAGTCTTGCAAGAACGCCAAGCAAATATATTATGGTGTAATGGCCGAGTTACTGTAGCTGACTATTACAAGCGCTTAGGCTTTCAAGAACATGGTGAGATATTTGAAATTGAACCGATTGGCCTTCATAAAGTACTGTATAAAAAGATATAAGAAAAGCTTTCCGCAATATGGGAAAGCTTTTCTTATATTTCAATCTTCACTTTTTATTTTTTTCATATATATGTATATAAACAAACTAGGAACTAAAAAACAAGCAAACATAATAAGCCCTGTCATACTAATTTCCTTTATCGAAATATCTGGTGTTACAATAATACAAATAGCTAAAATCCCAATAACAATACCTACTGGAATGAATAATAACTTCATAAAATAACTGCGCGATACTCCCCCTGTATGCTCATACACTTCCACTGAATTTTTCAGATTTAAAAAGTTTATAACTATTATCCCGCCCATAAATACCATTAATAAATCCGAAACACTTTCATATCCTGCACCTTGCAAAACGTAGCGATAAAAAACAATACCTAGTATGATAATATTTTGTAAGATAAAAACTAATCTAATATGTTTTAGCCCCTCAATCATTAAACGTTCATCTTTCACGATTTTCATCCCCTCACTCCTTGTCCTCCCAAAACAAATCATTCAATGTTTTATCTACCGCATAACAAATTTTTAAACATAAATCTAAAGACGGGTTGTATTTCCCCTTCTCAATTAAACTAATCGTTTGCCTTGTAACGCCTACTTTTTCTGCTAATTGTTGCTGTGTTAAATCTAACTGAACACGCGCGACTTTTATTTTACTTACAGCCATTCATGTTCCTCCTCTACTCTTAGTGTAACATATATATTCCATTAAGTAATTTATAATTTACGTAATTGATTTAAGTTTCACTTTATTATACACAAAAAAGGAGCCTCTCATAAGAAGCTCCCTCTTCTATATCTATATTATAAGAATAAATGACATCCAAATAAAATTGTAAATAAGTATAGTAACGGATGTACTTCCATCCCTTTCCCTTTCACAATTTTTAAGACTGGATACACTAAAAATCCAATTGCAATTCCATTCGCAATGCTAGACGTTAACGGAATACCAATAAAAATTAAAAATGCTGGTAATGCATCTTCAAATTCATTCCAATTAATATCACGAAGACTTTGCGCCATTAAACTACCTACAATAATTAATGAAGGAGCTGTAATAGCAGCTACACTTGATAAAGAAGCAATCACAGGGCTGAAGAATGCCGTTATAATCGTTAGGCCGACTACGACAATACCTGTTAATCCTGTTTTACCACCTGCCGCAATACCAGCTGATGATTCAATCGTCGCTGCTGTTGGGCTTGTTCCAAAGATAGAACCTGTAGTCCCACCAATTGCATCTGCAATAAACGCTTTACCAAAACGTTTCTCTGTATTATCTGTAATTAAACCCGCTTGTTTAATTAAACCAAGTAATGCACCTGTTGTATCAAATAACAGTACAAGTAAAAATGAAAATACAACACCATATAATCCGTATTCAATTACATCTGAAAAGGCATTGATTGGGTTTGAAACGATAATACCTTCTGGTAAATGAGGCATCGCAACAATTTTATCCTCAAACTTCAGTTGCCCTGTAAAGAAGGCGATAACTCCTGTCACAATCATACTAATAAATAATGCACCGCTCACACGCAATGCCATTAATACCGCCGCTAATATTAAACCAATTAAAGTTAAAATAACGGCTGAAGAATGAAAATCACCAATCGTAACTAAATTAGATGGATGATCAACGATAATTCCAGAAAGGCGTAATCCAATAAAAGCAATAAATAGTCCAATTCCACCTGCAATTGCATGTTTTAAACTATCAGGAATTGCGACAATTAGCTTTTGCCTAAATGAAGTGAAAGATAATAAAAGAAAAATGATACCTGTTACAAATACTGCTGAAAACGCAATGACATATGTAATCCCCTCTGCCTGTTGAACAACAGAATAAGCAAAATACGCATTCATTCCCATAGCTGGAGCAATAACAATTGGATAGTTAGCTAAAAACGCCATACATAGCGTTCCTACAACCGTGGCAATAATAGTTGCTGTAAAAGCTTGATCAAATGGTACACCTGCATCAGATAATATTTTCGGATTGATGACAAGAATATACGCAAATGTAAAAAAAGTTGTGATGCCAGCTAAAAGCTCTTGCTTCACAGAAGTGTTATATTTTTGTAATTGAAACATGGTTATGTACCCTTCCTACATCTGAATTATTATCACACATTCTTTTCTTACTAGTATGTGAGAAAATATAATACTTAATCTTAACAATCAATAAAAAGAAGAGTCAATATATTCACTAATAGTTCGAATTTTAAGTTTAAGTCTGACAAGTACAGATGTAGTACAGTTAATTATGTTTATTTTTGTAGCATAACAGATAGAAATGTTTTATAATTTGAAATAGTTAAATATTTAGTAAACGCATTCAAATATCGTTCACTCTACAAGGAGGATTCTTCTTATGCAGCACACAAACAAATCTGAAACTTTAAATCGAGGTTTAAAAGAACGACATATTACTTTAATGTCACTCGGTTCAGCTATTGGCGTTGGGCTATTTTTAGGATCTGCTTCTGCTATTAAACTAGCTGGTCCTTCCATCTTACTAGGTTATATGATCGCTGGACTCGTTATTTTTTTCATTATGCGAGCGCTCGGAGAAATGGCAATTGAACAACCGGTTGCCGGTTCTTTTAGTAAATACGCTAATGATTATATCGGCCCACTTGCTGGCTATATTACTGGTTGGAACTACTGGTTCTTATGGGTTGTTACTTGTATGGCTGAAATTACGGCGGCTGGCATTTACATGCAGTACTGGTTCCCAGATATCCCGCGCTGGACTTGGGCACTACTCGCTCTATTATTAATGAGCGCTTTCAACTTCTTATCAGTAAAAGTATTTGGAGAACTTGAGTTTTGGTTTGCTCTCATTAAAATTGTCACAATTATCTGTATGATAGTAGTTGGAGCTGGCATTATTTTATTCGGATTCGGAAATGGTGGTATCGCTACTGGTATTTCAAATCTTTGGTCACATGGTGGCTGGTTCCCAAATGGATTTTCCGGATTACTACTCTCCTTACAAATGGTATTATTCGCTTATTTAGGCGTTGAACTAATTGGTGTTACAGCTGGTGAAGCTCAAAACCCTAAGAAAACACTCGCAAAAGCTATCGATAACGTATTTTGGAGAATCCTAATCTTTTACGTCGGGGCATTATTCGTTATGATGGCAATTTATCCATGGAACGAACTTGGCGAGAAAGGAAGTCCATTCGTATTGACATTCCAACAAATCGGCATTGCAAAAGCAGCAGGTATTATTAACTTTGTCGTATTAACAGCTGCACTTTCTTCTTGTAACGGTGGTTTATTTAGTACAGGGCGTATGCTATTTACATTGGCACAACAAAAGAAAGCTCCTGAAAGATTCGGTCGCTTAAATAAAAACGGTATTCCGAGTCAAGGAATTGTAGCAACAGCTATCGTTTTACTCGTTGGTGTTATATTAAACTATCTTGTGCCTGCAAAGGTGTTTACATGGTTAACTAGTATTTCAACTTTCGGGGCAATTTGGACTTGGGGGATTATATTAGTCGCTCAAATTAAATTCCGTAAAGGATTATCAACTGAGAAAAAAGACAAGCTAACGTATAAAATGCCTTTACATCCATTAAGCTCTTACTTCTCACTTGGCTTCCTTGCACTTGTACTATGTATAATGGCGTATTCAGAAGATACACGAATTGCATTAATCGTTGGCCCAATTTGGCTTATTGGCTTAGCTATCGTGTATTATATGAAAGGATTTCATAAGATTGATGAAGCACCTAATTCAAAGATTAGTTAAACAAGCTATCCCTTCCTTATTAATTGGAAGGGATTTTTTATTGTCTATATAAATATTTCTCAACAAAATTCACGGTATTTTTACAATTTTTTAATATTTTTTACGTTTTCCGTCTTTATTTTTTCAGAAAAATAAATTACATTATTAAAGCACATATATTTATTATTAGGGGGATTCTTCTATGAAGAATAAAAAATGGATTACATTTTCTTTAGCAACAGCAATTACACTTAGTATGGGGAGTTCGTTCATACCGTCTACTTATGCCGAAAGCTCTGTAGACCCAGCTCCTGAAATTGCTGCAAAGGTTGTAAATCAAAACAATGGGAAGAAAGTATTATTTGATAATACGCACGGTCAAACTGCAGGGACAGCTGACTGGGTTATTGATGGCGGTTTTTCTGATTTCGGAAACGGCATTGCCCAAAACGGATATCATGTAAAAGAACTTCGTAAATCAACACCTATTACATACGACGACTTAAAAAATTACAACGTGTTTATCGTTCCAGAGGCAAATATTCCTTACAAAAAATCTGAACAAGATGCAATGTTACAATATGTAAAAAATGGCGGCAGTATCTTCTTCATTGCCGATCATTATAATGCAGATCGTAATAAAAATCGCTGGGACTCTTCTGAAGTATTTAATGGATATAGACGCGGTGCTTGGGAAAATCCCGCAAAAGGAATGTCTAACGAAGAAGCAAACTCACAAGCTATGCAAGGAGTAGAAAGTTCCGATTGGCTATCTAATAATTTCGGTATTCGCTTCCGTTACAATGCACTTGGTGATGTTTCAGCTAAAAACATTGTTTCGCCTGAACAATCATTCGGAATTACAAAAGGTGTTTCATCGGTAGCAATGCATGCTGGTTCTACTCTAGCAATTACAAATCCAAAACTAGCAAAAGGACTTGTTTATCTTCCAGAAAATCCGTCAAAATGGAATAACGCTGTTGATAGTGGTGTTTATAACGGCGGTGGCGTTGCAGAGGGTCCATATGCTGCAATCGCAAAAGTAGGACTTGGAAAAGCTGCCTTTATCGGTGACTCTTCTCCTGTTGAAGATGCTACGCCAAAATACGTTCGTGAAGATTCTGGCCAAACAAAGAAAACTTATGATGGTTATAAAGAAGAAAACGATGCTGTTTTACTAGAAAATATCGTAAATTGGCTATCGAAACAAGAGACATTTACAAGCTTAGATCAAGTAAACGGTTTACAACTTGATTCACCTACTGCTTTACAAACATTTGAACAACCAAGCTTATCAACAGAGCCACAACCAGAACCTTGGAGTGCACCAAACGCGGGTTACCAATGGTTTAATACAAATACATTTAAATCTGGTTCATACGGATATAACGGCGCCGTAACAGCAAATGATTATGTGATTACACGCCCTAGCATTCTACCAAACAATGAAGTGTTCCAAATAAAGATTCAAGTAAACAACTTATTACCTAATACAACTTATAATAACTATTCTTTAGGTATCTTCTCGACTGGTGGAACACAAGTAGCAAAAGTCCAAAATACAAACGGCACTTGGCCATCTACTTTCGGATATAGTAGCGCCTTCTCATTCACAACAAACAGCTTTGGTTCTGCTGAAAAAATTGTGAACGTACAACTTGATTCAAATACAACTGGACAAGCAACACTTCGTCTACGCCAAAATACAACTGCTAAATATAATGAAGCTATAACGATTAATAAAAAGTAAAAGAAAAGGCAATCCACATGCGGATTGCCTTCTTCTCATTTCTCTTCTTTTGAGAAAAACATTCTGGAAATGACGATACCTATACTACCTACGATTAAGAATAACACTGCCCTGATCATCATTGAAACTTCTGGTAAGTCTAGAAGGAATAACTTTCCTATCGTTACTACTAAAACGACTAAGCCAGCATACAATATTTCATTCATATTTTTATTCCGTCCAAGCCAAACGGCAAATAATGCATATACCATCCATAATAACGATACAGATACGCTTATTATACTTCCATCTGTAGACAGCACTTCACCGACTCTAGTAATTGCAATAAATACGATAACCATAAACCAATAGAGCGTTATAGAATAAACATATTTTCCAAAGCTCCTTAACACATCTTTCGCTCGTTTCATGCAGTAATAAAATGTACCTATTAAAATAATATGGGCAACAAACCCAGCTGAAATGAAATGATCAAACGGACTAAAAATAGTCTGTATCATTCCAATCGCGTAAATCGTCGCACTAACATATAATTTCATCTGTTGTTTTACTTTAATAGCAGTCACCATACCGAGGAAACCTTGTAATAATAATACAATCGCTGCATTCACTAAACTATACTCATATAAAATCGCTAAACTAAATGCACCCATTGCGAAACCAAATAAAAGATTTGTAAATGTAGAATGTCGATTCTTCCTATATTCAAACACGAACATAATAGCGTGCACGAGTGCACTAATCATTAATCCCCATGTTGTAAATTCAGGTATTTTTGAAATGGCTAATATAAAGAAAACTGCATTCGCACTAAATATCGCCAAACGTGGCTCTAATATAAAACTTCTCTCCGTAAACATATGCCAAAATAATAGTAAGTGAATCAAACCATAAACAACCGTTAACTGTATTTGCAAATCCTCTACTAACATTGACATAATAGCAAAGAAAACAAAAAGGACAATAGCAGCAACAGCATAAGAGATCATATATAAATACTGATAACGATTTTTCAACGCATACCATAATAAGCTAAGTGTTAGTATCGTCTCATATCCAAAGAAAATATATGGATTAGGAGTCGTACTATTTAATAAGAATGGCACGAAGAAAGCTCCTACGGCTACGAATATAGTAAGATATTCCGATTGATACCTCTTCGCTACATAAATACCTAAAATGACCCATGCAATATTACATACAAACGCAACACTTGCTGGAATAAATCCATATAAATAATGCGCCGCAAATGTCGTTAAAACTATACCCGTAATACTTCCTCCTGCTAATACTAAACCCAACGCTTGCCGCTCTCGTTTAATTTGAATGTCACCTATATAATAAAAACCGATTGATAGGACAATACCAAACACAATTCGTATTGCAGGTGTTAATAATCCAGCATCTACCCCTGCTTTAAATAACCAAATTACTCCAAGTAACATAATGCCAACAAATATGCGTGGTAACCAAGTTTGGCAAAACTTAATAATATTAAATGGTTCTGGTTTAAAAGCAGATATATCCACTTGTTTTACCTCACTTTCTTGCACAGGTTCTTTTATTGTAACTACTTCTTCTTTTTGCTTTTCCTCCATCACCGTTTCAATACATTCTTTCTTTTCCTTACTATCATGTTGCTGAGCATTTTCTACTTCTATTTCTTTTTGTTTTGCTTTCAATTCAAAAAGTGCTTCTTGAATCGTTTCAATTGCCGTTTCGAGCGCTTCTATTTTCTTATTTAAATCTTCCTTCATACACTCCCCCCTCATCACCATTCAAAATCTATATATTACCAATTATCTTTATCATACTCTTAGTCTATTCATTTTCAATACTATTTTTCCAAAAAAAGGTGTCTTCCGAAATAGGAAAACACCTTTTTACTCATTTATTCTTATTTAGAACAATACTAACTATAACGCCAATACAAACACCTATAATAGCTGGAACAATCCATCCAACACCTTCTGTATAAAACGGAATGTATTTCAATATTGATGTCCACTGATTCATCATTACATTTTTATTGAAAATATCGATTGCACTAAATACCGCTACAATCCCAACAGTTACTGCATATACGTATGCATACTTTCCAATATATTTATGGAATAACCCTAGAATAATAAGCGTTAATGCAACTGGATAAATAAACCCAAGAATCGGTACTGATACTTTTAAAATTTGTGTTAATCCTAAATTAGCTAAAATCATACTAACAAAACTTAATATAAATGCCCAAACTTTATACGCTACTTTCGGAAATGCACTTGCGAAAAATTGACTACAAGACGTAACAAGTCCGATTGACACACATAAACACGCGATCGTAAAAATAAGACCTAATAAAACGACTCCGCCTTGTCCAAATAATGTAGTCATCACTTGCGCTAACACGTTCGCCCCATTATCAAATGTACCTAACGAACCGCTAATTGAACCAACATATCCAAGTATGACATAAATAATAGATAATAATAGTCCTGCACCAATTCCAGCAATACTCATATATTTCGCTAAACCTTTATCATCTTCAACACCTTTTGCACGAAGAGCATTTGCAATAACAATCCCAAAAATTAAAGCGGCTAGCGCATCCATTGTTAAATATCCATCTAAAAAGCCTTGGAACATAGGAGCTTGTCCATAGTTTCCAGCAGCCTCTTTCACACTACCTACTGATGTAAACATACTCTTTATAAAGATAAGGGCAATCATCCCTAATAATAACGGTGTTAAAACTTTTCCGAACAGCCCCATTAATTTAGATGGTGATAAACTTAACCAGTATACAATACTAAAGAAAATAACCGTGTAACATAATAAAACTATACTTCCTGATTCTGTGAAGAACTGACCTGGCCCCATTTCAAAAGCTAAACTCCCTGCACGTGGTATACCAAGGCCTGGCCCAATAAATAAATACACGATACACGGAAAAATAATGGCGAATGAAGAATGCACTCTACCCGCTAGCGTTTGAAAACTTCCTGCTTTCGCAATAGCAATAACTCCCAGTATAGGAAGACCTGTTGCTGATATAATAAATCCTACTAATGAAATCCACACATGTTCTCCTGCTTCATACCCAAGGAAAGGTGGGAATATAAGATTCCCCGCTCCAAAGAACATCGAGAATAACATAAGGCTAATCAGTAAAATTTCTTTTTTCTGTAACAATTTCATTTGTTTCTCCTTCTTTAATTTCATCTTTTATGAAATCAATTTCACATATAAAAAAGTGCAATAATCCGCTTCCTAACAAAGAAAACATAGTCCATAGTCTAACATAAAAGAAACACCCATTCTATAGCTATCCCTCTTTTCCAATTTCTTCTGAAAAATCAACCTTTATTGACTTATAATAGTTAATAAGGTAAAATATTAAATGTACAAAATTATTAACTTTGTTTTTGTTTGTGTCAGGAGGAAAATAACATGGAATCAACGATACAACTAGAAAGAGAACAACAAAGAAAAAAGAAACATCCTCCAGGTTTATACTTACTCTTCTTTACAGAAATGTGGGAAAGATTTAGTTACTATGGATTACGAGGATTATTAACATTATATTTAACGACAGCTTTAGTAAGCGGTGGTCTTGGGTTTAGTCCCGCATGGGCACTCTCTATTTACGGATTTTATACTGGAGCCTGTTATTTCACACCAATGATTGGCGGGTACTTAACAGACCGTTTTCTAGGTAGACGAAAAGCCATCACAATTGGTGGTATAACAATGGCACTCGGTAACCTTACACTATTTGCCTTGCAAAACCAATTAGGCCTATACCTCGGATTAGCGCTTATTATTATCGGTAATGGATTCTTCAAACCGAACATCTCTACACTGGTTGGGGAATTATACGAAGAGAACGATCCAAAACGTGATAGTGCATTTACCATTTTCTATATGGGTATTAACGTCGGGTCATTTTTAGCTCCACTCGTTTGTGGATTTTTATCAGAAAATTTATTCAAAACAACAGTTGATGGCGTTGTTCATTTTGGATTCCGTTACGGTTTCTTAGCCGCTTCAATCGGAATGATCATTGGACAGATTTTATTTACAACATTATCAAATCGCTACCTTGGTGATATCGGTAAAAAACCAACTCGCGATTTGCAAACAGCTGATGGACAACCATCAGTAGGAGATACACCGTTAACAAAAAAAGAAAAACAACGTACCGCAGTTATCGTCATTTTAACATGCTTCGTTGTCTTCTTCTGGGCTGGCTTTGAACAAGCTGGTAGTTCATTAACATTATATACAAACAAATTTGTAGACCGCTCTGTGTTCGGATGGGAAGTTCCAACATCTTGGTTCCAATCGGTCAATCCATTATTTATTATTTTACTTGCTCCAGTCATTTCAGCATTATGGGCAAAACTTGCAACTCGCAAGCGTGGGGATTTAAAAATCCCAACTAAAATGGGACTTGGTATGATTTTGCTCGGTATCGGTTATATCATTCTCGTTATCGCTACATTAAAAACAGGTAGTGATGAGCATAACATCACAGAAAAAGCAAACTTACTATTTATCGTCTTTACGTATCTTTTCCATACGTTAGGTGAGCTATTCTTATCACCTGTTGGACTATCAATGGTTAGTTCTCTCGCTCCAGTAAAACTAGCATCTTTACTAATGGGCGTATGGTTAGCAAGCTCAGGAATCGCCAACATTTTAGGTGGACAACTTGCAAGCTTCACAACTTCACTTGGATATGCTGAAGTATTTACAGTAATCGGAGCTGTAGCAATTGTATTAGGTTGTGTTTTATTACTAATTTCCAAAAAATTAGTGAAATGGATGGATTAAAAAAAGATGAGGGATTTCCCTCATCTTTTTTTATTTCTTCGCCTTCGTTCCTACTAAATCACCAGCAACAACGTAACGCTTAGAATTATCTTTCACAGATACACATGTAATAAGCGTTATTTCATCTTTCCCATGATCCTCGACAACTTCCCACTTATCAGGAGTTACTTCAGATACACCAGTAACCGCATATTCATATTCGTTTTCATTATCATACAAATAAATTTTATCGCCTTTTTTTAGAGACGCTATATCACTAAATAAAACACCTTTTTTAGACATGTTATGTCCTGCTAATGCATAGTTCCCTTTTCCCATTACTTGGTTTTCTTTTACTGTTGCTGCACCTGATAATAGGTTTTTCTCAGTAGAAGACTTTAAAACAGGAAGTTCTAATGAAACACTTGGAATCGAAATACGACCAATTACTTGTTTCTTATCTAAAGATGCTTTCGCAACTTCTGCCAAGTCTGGTTGATTAATTTTCGAAGCATCTACAAATGCCGTCTCATGTTTTTCATAATCCATTTTTTGAACAGCCTGTACATTTTCAGTCTGTTTCTTTTCAGCTTGATATCCATCATAAAATGGCTTGCCGATTAACACACCACCTACAACAAATAGAAGGATCGCTACTATACTATACATTCTTTGCTTATTCATATACAATTCCTTTCCCTTACAAAATCTTACTCTATATAAAATGATAAGATAATATTGCTATATGTACAAGTGTAAGCTAGAAAGAAACCTTCTTGCCGATGCAAGAAGGTTTCTTTTTAAGCAATTTTATTTCGATATAAGGATGCGTGAAAAATCGTCATTTGAATAAAGAAGATACTAAATGCAATATATATTGGATATGCAGGAACATATAGATTAACAATTGGAGAAAGAGTTAAAAAACCAACCGCACAAGGTAACACGTACCATAGTGACATAAATGTAGTACGACAAGCCTTTTCTGTAATTGCCTTTTCTCGTTCATCTTCTTGAGGAAATAATAGTGGAAACATCCAATACGAGAGCTCTTTATATTTTTTCTTTTGAATTTTATAAAGAACAGTCGATACAATACCAAATATTAAAAGTAATACTAGCGGCATTAAACTCAATGAAACTTCGAATGGTACTCTCTCCGTTTGAATAAAATTAGCGACTTCAATAGTAAAGTAATACAACTCAATAAATGCCCAGCCTGCTAATACCATAAAAAGTACATTTAACATATAGGAAAATACAAGTCTATTCATCCTCTTCCCCCTCCTTATTTAAAACAAACACATCTTCCATCTTCAACTGAAATACATCGCAAATCGTAAGTGCTAATAATAATGAAGGAACATAATCACCTTTTTCAATTGCAGCGATTGTTTGTCTCGTTACTCCAACCTTTTCTGCTAATACACTTTGGGAAAAATTAAAGCGAGCTCTTAACTCCTTCACTCTACTTAAAATGGTCAATTTTACCACCTCTCAATTTCATTGTATGCTTTCCTTAACAAAATGTAAACTCAACTTAACATTATTTTTATAAAAAAATCCAACTTTACGTATTGTAAAGTTGGATTACATGTTAGTTTAAAATTGTAAGCTTAACATTTTTTCTGCCCCAATTACTAGATGAAGCTTTATCTGGCATTAAAACATCAATTTTGTGACCTTTAATCGCGCCACCAGTATCTGCTGCAATTGCTTGTCCATAGCCTTCAACATATACAGTAGAACCTAATGGAATAACAGATGGATCTACCGCAATTAATTTCATTCCTGGGTTTGCAGTTAAATTATAGCCTCCCCATGCAGAATATACTTGTTGACCTGGTCCATAACCATTTTCAGCTGGGTCTGCTGTATACGCTGTTGCATGTACATAGATTTCTCTTCCACCAGCAGTTGGTTTAGAAGGTTGTGCAGGTTCTACCTTCGAATTATTATTAGCAACAGGTTCAGCTGGTTTATTAGCTTTCTCTTGCTTTTGTTTTTCAGCAATTTCTGCCTGTGCTTTCACTAATGCTTCTTGCTCTGCCTTTGCAGCTGCTTCTGCTTTTGCACGCTCTTCTGCTGCAATTCTTGCTGCTTCTTGCTCACGAGCAATTGTTTCTTGAACTGCTTTCATATTTGATTCGATTTTAGCTTTTTCTTCTGCTGCTAAATTAAGTTGGCTTGCAACCGCATTATATTTAGCTTGAACTGTTTGTAAGTTAGCTTGACGCTTTTTCAAGTTATCTTGCAACTCAGCTTGTGCTTTTGCTAATTTTTGTTTGTCTACTACTAAAGATGCTTCTTTTTCATCAATTGTTTTCTTATCTTCTTCAATTTGACGAAGATCTTGTTCTTGTAGACGTAAAATTTCTTTATCTGCTTCTAGAATAGTAGAAACTGCGTTCATACGTTGTAAGAAATCTGCAAAGTTTTTTGACTCTACTACAACTTCTACTACTAAACTTGTATTTGAACTGTTTTGAACAGAAACCATACGTTTTCTCATAATATCCTTACGAGCAAGGACTTTATCCTCTAAAACGACAATTTCATTCTTTTTTTGCTCAATCTGCTTATGTGTTTCATCGATTTTACGTTGAATAGCAGCTTGATCCTCTTTATTTTTTGCAATTGTATTATTTAAATTATGTAGTTCGTTTTCGATACCTTGAATTTCTTTACTAACAGCTTGCTTCTCTTGCTCTTTCTTTTGCATATCTGCATCGTTTTGCTGCAATTGCTGTTGCATGTTGTTAAGTTTCTCGTCGTTTGACTCTGCTTTTACAGCGACTGTACTAGAAAGACCGATAATGCCTGCTAATACTAGACTACTGATTCGCTTAAAATAGTTCATAATCCGACTCCCTTCTTATACAGTTATACATGATTTATTTTACAGTTTGTTTACAATACCATTAAATACAGTTTATTTTTCATGACGAAAAAAAGGGAATTATGCATAAAATGTAATAGATTCTTAAATATTTAACAATTCCTATATTTAAAAATTATAAAAGATGCTAAAATCCAAATATAGAGAAAATATAACTTCTAAAGGCGGTTGAAATAAATATATGTTTACTCAAAAGAAATCACTCCAACATAAAATTGATCAATTAGAAAATCGTATACAGGAATTAGAAGCAGAATTAAAACAAAAAGATATTGAAAAACAAGAAATCATTTCTTCTATTCACGACCGTGTGCAAAGCGTCGTTCAAGAGCATCAACTTGTAAATAATCAACACCATACACTTCAAAATTTAGTTCAACAATTAAATTCATGTTTCGAAAATGTTTCAACGCGTACTACACATTCCAATGAATTGAATAACGAAATGTTACAAAAAGAACAAAGCTTAATTCAATCTATTGAAGAAATTATTGACTGTTCTAATGAAGGAAAAGAATCTGTTCACCGTTTACTTATTGTAATTAACAAATTAGGTGAACAATCGCAGCGTACGTCTAACAGTATGAATCATTTAAGCGAACGCTCAAAAGAAATCGAGCAAATTGTAGAAGTCATTCAAAATATTGCAGCACAAACAAATTTACTTGCTTTAAATGCGAGTATTGAAGCAGCACGTGCTGGAGAACACGGTAAAGGATTCGCTGTCGTTGCCAATGAAGTAAGAAAGTTAGCGGAAAGTACAGCCGAAAGTACAAAAAACATCGGTAACTTAACGAAAAAAATTCAAGAAGAAATTGAAAAAGCATACGATAACACAAAAGATAATTTGCATTTAGTTGATGAAGGTGTAGAAATGAGTGCCGATACAAACGCTAGAATTGAAAATATTTTAATTATGATTCAAACGTTACAAAGCGGTGCTACAAATGTTATTAAAGCTATCGAAAACCAAAAATCTTGTAATGATGATATATTACGTGAATTCGCTAATACACAACAAATGTTCCAAAAATTAAATACTACTATTATGAACCATATTCATGATGCCGAAAAAGTGGATGTTCAATTAACTAAAGGTCTTCAAGAAACAGCGGCTTCTCATTAATAATAAAAACCCCTTATAGCGCTATAAGGGGTTTTTATTATATTTCGAATATTTATTTCTTCTCAATATTCATCCGCATCTTTGTTATAATGGACAAGTTGTTTCTTTCGACTAATTAACTAGGAGGTTTTTATGGAACAATTTTATTACATTTTAAAATATTTAATTCTTGGTCTGTTCCAGGGACTAACAGAGCCAATTCCGATTTCTTCAAGCGGTCACCTCGTTTTAGCACAGCATTTGCTAGGACTAAAAATAGAAGGGTTTAGCTTCGAACTACTTGTTAATTCAGCTTCATTATTAGCTGTACTACTTATTTATAGAAATGATTTAATTCGTCTAACGAAGAATGGTCTATCTTATATATTTACAAGAGCAGAAGACGCAAAATCAGATTTCTTCTTTATTATTTACCTTGTTATTGCGACCATTCCAGCAGGTGTTATTGGTGTTTTATTTAAAGATTACATCGATCAGTACTTAAAAGGTGTGAAGATGGTTGGGATTTCCCTTCTTATTACTGCTGTCGGCCTTTGGATTATTAGAAACTTGCGTGGACGTAAAAATGATGGCGATCTTTCTATGAAAGATGCAATCATCGTCGGTTTAGCACAAGCTTGTGCACTAATTCCTGGAATTAGCCGATCAGGTGCAACAATCGTCGCAGCGATGTTACTTGGTATGAAGCAAGAAACAGCTCTTCGTTTCTCATTCTTACTATATATCCCTGTTAGCTTAGGTGGTTTATTACTAAGTATTACCGACATTGCAAAAGATCCAAATCTAGACACATTATTCGTACCATATGTCGTTGCATTTATCGCAACATTTATCATGACGTATATTTCGTTAAAATGGTTTATGAACATTATGGCAAAAGGAAATTTAAAATATTTCTCTTTCTATTGTATTATCGTAGGTGTACTTACTCTTATTTTCTTATAAAGTTCAACTTACAAATCGAAAAGCGAGTCATTCTATTAAACTAGGATGACTCGCTTTTTTATATCTTTATAATGATAAAACCCCTCTTACCTTTCTGTACAATAAGAGGGGCCCCTTTTATGCGTATACTTTCTTTTCTTGACAATACAAACGAATAACATGTTTATTTTGTTGAAATACATCATGCGTTAGGCGGATAATAATAAAATTTCGTTTTATTTGATCATCATGAACAAAAATCTGTTCTCCCTCCTGAAAACGCCATGCACTTTCAAAAGTTGTAATATGATCCCCACTTACAGAAAAAAGCTCATATCGCATATCTTGTACCCTCTCTCAACTTATAATAATCACAATATCCTTATATTAAATTTAGTATAACTTAATCCCGTTTAAATTTGAAATTTTTTCTATTTCGAAATATTTTAATTTTGTTTTAAGGTTCTTTTAACGTTATAATGATAAACGAATTTTCATTGAAAGGAGCTTCATTTTGACTGCATATTTATTTCCTGTAAAAACAGCATTTATTTTATTTCCTTTTTTAGCAATGTTTCTCTTAATACCTTTTTTAATATTTAATTATCGAAAGTATGGCTATTTAAATAAATGGCGTTCATTTATTTTATACTCATTATTACTATACTTATTAAATGCCTATTTTCTTGTGATTTTGCCATTACCACAAACATATGATACTTGTAGCCTACAACCAGCTAATACGCAGCATATGCAACTATCACCATTTTATTTCATACAAGAAATTAGTAATCATACCTCGGCAATTTTGACGAAACCAGCTACCTACTTCTATTTATTAAAGGAATCTGCGTTTTTACAAGTTGCTTTTAACGTTCTACTAACCGTTCCGTTCGGTATGTACTTACGTTATTACTTCCGACGTAGCTTCTTACAAACAGTGTGTATTTCTTTTTGCCTTTCACTGTTCTTTGAGTTAACACAAGTAACTGGATTATATGGTATTTATAATTGTGCCTATCGCTTATTTGATATTGACGATTTGTTTTTAAACACGCTAGGCGGCGTAATTGGTTTTATCATTGCACCAATATTTACGTACTTCCTTCCGAAAACAAGCGAATTAGATATTCATATTGATTTAGAAACGAAACCAGTTGGATTTATTCGTCGTCTCATCGCTATGCAAATTGATTGGATTTTCTTATCTATCGTTGTACCTTTCATTAAAAATAAAGGAAATTCACTATTTATTGCTAACATCCAATCTTATACAAATGTATACGAACTCCTTTTCATTACATGTTCAATCTTATACTTTATTATCATTCCATACTTTACGAATGGAAGAACAATAGGAAAAGCGTTGCTTCGGATTTATATTAAAGGACAAGCAGAGCGTATTACACTAAAAGAATTATTCATTCGTTACGGGATATTCTATTTCATCTTAGGCGGAATCAATTATATTCTTTCGAGTAGCTCTATCTTAAATCATACAGAGCCTTTAGTATTACTAGTTATACTATTATTCCAATTTGTAATTAACGGTCTATTTATTATTCATGTTTTATTACATGTATTTAGTCGTGATAAGTTACTATTTTACGAGCGCATTAGTCAAACAAGAAATGCGATTATACTAAAAAAAGCTGACAAGTAATACTTTGTCAGCTTTTTTTCATAATCGTAAATAATTTTTCTGTGTAAGGGTTTGAAAACATTTCTGTTTCATCTAATAACTTCCTTACCTCTAGAAACGAATGCAATTCTGGATATATATTTTGTAATTTTTCGTACGTTAACGTATGCATTTTCCCCCAATGTGGGCGTCCTTCATACTTTAGAAAAATTTTCTCCACCTCACCAAAATAAGCAGCATACTTCATACCTTTATACATATGAACGGCAATATACGCTGAATCCCTTCCGTACGCTGGACTGAGCCATATATCATCGCTTTTCACATAACGACATTCAATTGGGAAATGTACTTTATACTTTTTCTTTTCAATAAGGTTTGAAATTTCTTCTACAACGGCCCGCATATACTTTGAAGGAACACTATACTCCATTTCATAAAATGGAACCGCACGCGATGTAGCAAATACTTCATAACTTGGACCAATTATTTTTGTATTCGGTACAGCTTTAGCCGATAATCGACTTACACCTTTACTTATGGAAGGAAACCATTTACATCCTTTAGATAACAAAGAAAACATCTTATTTTCAAGCAACTCTACCTTTAGTTTATGCCATTTCAAGTCACTTTTTTTACCCGTTGTTTCGTTTGTAAATTTCACTTGTACTTCATCTGAATAAGGAAAAACGAAAAATTCAAAATGGCGATTCTTCTTGTATTCTTCTAGCTTGTTCATTACAGTAGATAATGACTGTTTTTCACTTTCATACACAAGTGAATACGCCCTAATTACTTTCAATTTTACCTTTACAATGATTCCCAACATCCCAAGCGACAACTGAAAGGCTCTCCAATATTCCACATTCTCAGTTTCCGAACAAACTATACTCTCACCTGTAGATAAAACTGCGGTAATCTCTATAACTTGTGTTGATAAACTCCCAAAGGTAATACCCGTCCCATGAGTCCCTGTGCTAATCGCTCCTGCAATAGATTGTGAATCAATATCCCCTAAATTTTCTTGTGCATAACCTTTTTCTTCAAGTAACTTCCCTAAATCATGTAACTTTGTTCCTGCCCATACTTCGGCAACCATCTTCTCTGCATCAATATCCATAATACCTTTCAATTCATCTAAAGAAACTAAAATTTCTTCCGTTTGCACAAGAGGTGTAAACGAGTGCCCTGAACCGACAACACGAATTTTCTTCTCTTTTTTTCGAGCAAGCTCTACAACTCCTACTACATCTTGTATACTTTCTGGATACATCGTATAATGCGGTGTTCCTTCTACATTCCCTGTCCAATTTCTCCATTTTTGTCCCTTTATAGAAAGCATTGGCCATCCCCCCGATATGTTGAATACTCCCCAACAATCTCTCCTTCTTTCACACGATATAAAAATGGAAACCGCTCACATAACTCTCCAGCTTTACTATGGCGAAACAAGATAGCATCTCCTATCTCTACCCGGTCCTCACCGTTATAAAAAACCGGTGTTTGTACCTCGCCAGCGCCTTCTAAAGCTAATAATTTCGCACCATTTGGCCTCCAAATCTCAGGTTCTTTATCTTTACCAATTGCGCCTGAGGCAATATATCCACCACCTAAACAAGTGTAAATAAACGGGGCTGGTTTACGCACAACTGGTAAAGCAAATCCGACAGCTGGATGAAATTGCACCTCTTTATAATAATCGAACAGCTTCGGGGCATAAAAAGCAGAACCTATTGTAATCTCTGAAACTGAATTATCTTGCTCAGTTGTTTTTATACTTCCTGTGCCTCCCCCATTTACAAACCTTAGTTCAATACCTAGGTTTTGTATTTCTTTTACGATATGTCCTCTTCTTTCTTTAACTTCTAACACTGACTTCTTCTTTAAATACGAAATCACTTTACTTTTCACTCTTTGATTCGGTATGTGATCTCCTACCCCAGCAATTTGAGCTTCATATCCCATTACACCATCTAGTATTAAAAATGATGATTCTTTCACCCTTTTTACTATTTTCAAAGCACCTTGCACATCTTTTACCGGTGATCTGTTTACCCCAAAATGAAATTGAAAAAAACGACTACTCATATCAATATCCAAACAAACACGAAAACACCCTTTAGACTCCTCAGCAATTTTTTCTAGATAAACAATATGGTCTTCACAATCCACCATACAAGTTATAATGAGGCCTTGCTTTGTTAGCAAACTTATTTCATGTAAAGCCCTTTTATCATAAGCAGGATATCCGAGCAATAAATCATTGCATCCTTGTTCAATTAAAAACAAAGCCTCTCTAGGTGAAAAACACATAATACCTTGAAATCGATCATTTGTAGCTAAAATCTTTTGCATAACTGGAACAGAACGTAACGATTTACTCGCTATACGAATCTTCTTATTCCCACTTAATTCTATAATCGATTGAATATTTCTATCTAAAGCCACTTCATCCAAAAATGCACACGGTAATGGAACCTCTTTAAAAATTCCTCGATCCACATTTTTCTCTCCTCTTCTCTATATGTCTTATACATATTGGAAAGAAAGTTTAAATTTCCTCTACAAAATAAAAAAGTTTCTTCCTATTTTAAGAAGAAACTTTTTTAGGACTATTTCATAGAAATAGTTGCCTCTACTGGATAATGATCAGAATAATCATCATACGTATATTTTTTGAGCCATGATGTAACAGACCACTTTGGAGATTTAGGTTGTAATACTTTATTCTCTATAAATGATGGATTCGCATGATCTTTACTTGCAATAATATAATCTAAATGTTCAGCAGATGCATCTGGATAATTGTATTTCGCAATACTGTTTGTCGTCGCATCCCAAGTTGCTGTATGTCCTGTATAAGATGGAATAGAAGCGTGCAATGTTTTAAACATAGATGCGTACTCTGAGTCACTATTGTTCTCTGCATTTATTTTATTCACGTTCATATCGCCACCAAATAGGACGTACTCGTCATTTGGTATATTCTTATTTTTTATAAAATCTTGAATTTCTTTTAGCTGGTTTGTACGTACAGATGCAGGTGAAGTTTTTCCGCACATACTATCTTCAGCCTGCAAATGCGTCCCAATTACATGAACGAAACGATCATTTTTCTTAATTTTCGTGTATACAAATCCTTTATTCGATAAATTATCTGGCCCGCATCCTTTTGCAAATACATATTGAATCTTTTCAACGATCGGCCATTTACTCACGATTGCAACGCCCCCATCTTCAGGAGTTGAAGATGAATAGCTACCTAACGTTTTATCCCATTCATTTCCGTTACTACGACCTAATACCGCTGTTTGATTTGGATATTCTTTCTTCAAATTCCCTAACAAACGATCTGATGCGCTATTATCAAACACTTCATTTAATATAACAACGTCTTGATTCTTTATATAATCTGCCGCCCCAATTAAATCAGCACGATCACTTTGTCCCCAGTTCGGATATAAATTTGTTGATAGCATATACACGTTATGCGTCATCACTTTCAAAGTATTATTTTGATTTGTAGATGTTTCTGCTTGAGCTGAAGATCCTCCGTATAAAACTCCTAAACCAATCCCAAAGCTAAGTACACCTTTTAGCAATTTTCCTTTCACGCTTCATACCTCCATGTATTAGTTATAAAAAGGCCAAATACTCTATTGTGAGATTTGACCTTTTTTTTAATACTTAACGATCTCCGTACGTATCAAACCAAAGCTGAATGTATCCGGCAGTAACACGTTGTGCATCCATTAATCGCTTACCTGTCATTGGTGTAACTTCAGCGCGCCATTTATCTGCATATTCTTGTGATACAGCTGCTTTTACGAACCAATCTTTCGTATTATCATTTACAATGCCAGCGTAATCTTGTTTCGCTGCTACTGCCGCTCCGTGAATCCAATCTTCTGGATTTGTACCTTTCCAGTTCCAATATCCATTTCCATCCGTTACTTTATAATTATCTTTTATCGTATCTACAAAGTTTTCATATTTAGAATGGAATCCTTGTGGGTACGAAAGATTTGTAAAGTTTGCCGCATGCATCGGTTGGTTTACATCTCCTAAATAATGAAGAGATAATCCTAAATAGAAGAATGCTTGTTTCATATCTTTATTTTTATATGATTCACCAGCTAATTTAAAATATTTAGCGCCAGTTTCTTTTGCCTGCTTTGCAAATGGAATATATGTTTTTCCATTGTCTGGATCATAGAAATGTGAAGCAAATGTGCTATTATCATAATAAGGATTTTCATAGTCAGCAGCATAAATACCATTTTCTAATTCCGTACGCCATTCATTTAATTGTGCAACTCGATCTTGTTTTACAAGTGTTGTATTGCGAGACATAATATCAATGGCACGGTTTACAATCCATAAATGAGAGTTTACGCCTTCTTTATGTTTATCTTCAGCAGACCAGCGATGAACTATTTTTATTTTACTTCCCCCATCGTTTTCATGAGCAAATGCAACACTTTGTAACGGCGCTACTAATGTAATAGCTGCTGCTAAAGCAAGTACTTTCTTTTTCATCTGAAATCCTCCATTTTATAATTGAATTATTGTAAACTTTTTGTTAGGATCCTATGATATCGTCCGGTTAACCTATGACTAGAATATCCCACCTTTCATGAAATTTCTATCAATAAATTAAAATATGCAAATGTTCATATCATTATAACTTTATACATAGTGAATATAATGAATGCACTTATATTGTAATAAAGTATTGTTAATCTACTGCAAATGATTGTCTAAACTAATGTAAAAAAAGAGTAAAGCATCCACATGCTTTACTCTTTTTTTCTATTCGATAATATACTTGGCAGTTGTACATTAACTGCCAACTTATGAATAAATCCAAACACTAATCCAATCCCAATAAATATGTATAAGATTGTAAATATCTTTCCGAAATCAGTTTGCGGACTAAAATCCCCATCACCGACAGTCGTCAACGTGACCACACTAAAATATAAAGCGTCAAGAGGACGTAATCCTTCAACTGTACTATAAAAAATTGTACCAGATGTTAATGTTAGAAATGTTAATACGAATAATACTTGAAATTCTTTATCTTTCCACGCTCGTAAACAAGCTTTTAGCATCCGTTTCAATGTCAACATAAATGAAAGCATTAGACTTCCCCTTCCAAACAAAATACCTGTAGTTAAAGGAAAGTCTATCACCTTTCTGTATAGAAAAAAAGTAGCCCTCTTCTATTTCTAGAAAAGGGCTATTTTTTACTATTCTCTATTATTTAGGTGAAACAAGAATTTTCACTTGTGTTTTATCTTTTACAAGTGCTTCAAATCCTTCTTCAACAACTTGATCCACTGTGATTTTTTTCGTAATTAATTTCTCTGCTTGAATTTGGCCAGAGCTAATTAATTTAATAACAGCTGGGAAGATATGACGGTATCCTAGAATACCGATAACTTCTTTTTCTTTTAGTACAAGGTTGTTTGGCGTAATTGTCGCATCTTTTTCCCACACACTAACAATTACAGTTTGTCCTTCAAAGCTTGTACTTTCAATCGCTTGACGAAGTACTACTTCGACACCTGTTACTTCAAAGCTCACATTTACACCTAAACCATTTGTTAAGTTACGAATTTCTGCTAGTACATCTTGAGTAGCTGGATTTAATACATAATCCGCACCTGCTAATTTTGCTAACTCTTGACGTTCTTTAGAAAGTTCTACTGCAATAACAGGAGTTGCTCCTGCTGCTTTAGCTGCTTGAATGACAAGAAGCCCAATTGGACCACAACCAAATACTGCTACAGCTTCCCCTTCTTTTAATTTACTTTGACGTACTGCATGAACTGCTACCGCTGCTGGTTCTACAAGTGCACCTTGTTCATACGTCATTTCATCAGGAATATGGTGGACCATATCTTCTGGTACTACTGTATATTCAGAGAAACCGCCGCCTTCTCCGCCAAGACCGTGGAAAACAAGTTGTTCACAAACATTGTAATGTCCATGTTTACAAGCTTCACATTTACCACAAGAATAAATTGGTTCTACAACGACGCGATCTCCCACTTTATGAGAAGTAACGCCTTCACCGATTTCAACTACCTCACCACTAAACTCATGACCTAAAATAACCGGTGCTTTTACGTGTGTTAATGGGTGCTCTTCTGTTGGAATAAAAATAGGTCCTGCTAAATATTCATGCAAGTCTGTTCCGCAGATACCACACCATTTCACTTTAATCTTAACTGCTCCTGGTCTTACAGTTGGTTCTGGTACTTCTTCTACTCGTACATCGCGTTGATTATGCCAAAGTAATGCTTTCATTTTATACATCCCTCTCTACGTATATACTTAACCTGGTGAAGTTTACCAATCTATTATAATACTTCTATCCATATATTTCAAAAAAACAATCTCATCCCCACTAAATTTTAACAAATAACGTTCAATATTTTGTCACTTTGTACTTTTTTCCACATCTGTTAATGCTAATTTCATTGCGGTTGAAATTAGCATTATGCCATAATAGCATAGGAGAGGTGAATATCGCTTGAAATATTTTATTTACTTTATTGTTATCGTAGCGTTTCTAGATACATTTTCACAATTACCTATTATGAGTACGTTCGCTCAAAGTCTTGGAGGATCTCCTCTTATTATTGGGCTAGTTGTCGGTATGTACTCATTCGCTAATATGATCGGTAATATTATTGCTGGCGCTGCTGTCGATAAATTTGGTGCAAAAAAAATACTTTATATAAGCATGGGACTTACGAGTTTCATAGTCTTGTTATACACCGTTGTTCAAAGTGGTGAACAACTATTAGTTGTGCGCTTTATGCACGGCTTTAGTGACGGATTTTTAATTCCTGCTGCCTTTACATTTTTATCAAAACAAACAAATTCAGCAAGACAAGGTAAGGCAATGGCTCTATCTGGTGCTGCTGTTGGAACAGCGGCAATTGTAGGACCGGCTTTCAGTGGAATTATGAAAGCAACTGCTGGTATAGAGTGGGTGTTCATCACCATTTCTATTTTAATGGTCCTTGGTACAATCGTATCTCTATTCTTCTTACCAAATAACGTATCAAGAAAAGATACCTCAAGAACACAAATGATGAACAAAGAAGATATGATTGAACTATTGAAATCAGAACCGTTATTGCAAGCATATATTGGTGCTTTCACACTAATGTTCTCACAAGGAATTGTCACTTATATGCTACCAGTGAAAGTTGAGGCATTAGCACTTAAAGCATCTACAACAGGCATGATGCTAAGTGTATTCGGAATTACCGCTATCCTCTTCTTCTTGCTACCAACAAACCGTATTTACGATCGATTTAATCGTTCAAAACTCATGCTAATTGGGATTGCAGTAATGGCATTCGCGTTATCTTTACTTGGATTATTCGCAACAAAAGGTATGCTCTTTATCGTTATGATGATTTATGGCATTGGATTCGCTATCCTTTTCCCATCGATAAATGCATTACTTGTTGAAAATACGACAGATGATAAGCGCGGAAAAGCATTCGGATTGTTTTATGCTTTCTTCTCATTAGGAGTTGTTGCTGGATCCTTTACAGTTGGTGCAATCGGGGCATCCCCTAGCGTCAGCTTCGTTATCGGAACTGCATTCTTATTAACATTCGCTGGAATGATTTATGTAAGAAGCAAAATAAAAAGTAAAGCAAAAAGCAAAGTAAAAAAGACAATGATGGGATAACCCCATCATTGTCTTTTTTTCGCCTAATATATATTACTTTTGCATATAACCAAGTAATACTGTAAATAAGCTTATGTATAAAGACAATACTACATTTCTCCTTTTACCAAAAAAGTTTATAAATACTGACGATACTTCGACAATTTCCTCGGAAATATTTCCTTTCCCCACATAATTTGATACACTACATATGAACAGACACTTGTATTACATAAGCTAAAATAATAACTTACTGTACAAATTGAAAAGCACACTCTTCATATGAAGAATGTGCTTTTATGTTATTAACGTTTAATCCAAACAGCGCCTGCCGATTTATCCTCTGCTTGTCCAACAACTTGGAATTTAAGTCCAAGGTTTGGAACTTTTCTTCCTGCGTCTGCAATTTGTTTGTTACTATATACTTTTGAATCATCAAAAGTTGTAACACCTTGTAATCCAGAATAGTTAAACTGTCCACGTGTTAATGAATTTACACTCCATGCTGGTGTTTGATCAAATGAAAATGCAGCGTCTGCAATTTGCATACCTGTATTACCGTACGCTGGTTTCCCGTTTAAATTACCAACAAGTGCTTCTGGATGAGAGTCTACAACGCCAAGGAAGCCCTCACCTGGATGTACCCCAACCCAGTTATCTTTAAAGCTATCATCTGCATACCAAACGACAAGACCTGTATTATACACCGGACCTTTTCCTGCTTTTAATCCATTATCTGATCCCGCATAGTTTCTCCACTCTAAGTAGTAATAATGAGCTTTCTTCTCTGTTCCATCAGAAACAACAAAACCATTTAAATTCATTTTAGCCTGTCCTTCTGTATCATCAGAAAATACAACTTGTCCATCAACAGTTACATTTACATTATCCATTGCGAAACCTTTATATGTTACAGCCGGATCTGTAATATAATCGAATTGCAGTTTCACTTTTTTTCCTTTAAATTGACTTAAATCATATGATTTATCAATCCATTTTCCATCTGTTGTATCTTTATCTTCTTGGACTACTTTTTCTCCAAGTCTATCAATTAATGTTTTCGTTCCATCTTCTGTTACTGCATGCACTTCGACAAAATCGCACTCTGCTTCTAACTCATAATTTGCTTTATAATCGAATTTTGCATTTGTTCCTTTTGTTAAATCAAAGAATGGTGTCTCTAGTGTTGTATGCATATCGTCTCCTCTTGTACTATAATATGCATGCTTTCCAAACTCCGGTTTAATCGTTTCAACACTTTTACCTGGTAAGTTAACACGTACAACGCCTGGACGATTGGATTTCGTAACACTTTGATCAATATATGTAGGAACTCCTACTCCACGCTTAATTTTATCGTAATCTACTTCTAAAATTTTTGCCCAGTTGCCGCCCATATTCTTTTGTAAGAAGTCTTTATTTTGTGGTGAGAAACTAGTTGGCTCTGTTCCTGCAATTTTCCCTGTCCAACTACCTCCACTCATTAATGACCATGCTTCGACAGGTGAACCAGTTCCAGTATATTTCGTGTCATATTCATCTGGTAAGCCAAGATCATGTCCAAATTCATGCGCAAATACACCTACTGCTCCATCTTCTGGTTCAATTGTATAATCATGCGCCGCTACTTTTCCACCAAAGTAATCTACCTTTGATTTTGTACCTTCAACCGCTACTGGATCTATTGCTAGTTTTGAACGATGTGACCAAATTGCATCATCACCTAATTTACCGCCACCAGCTTCTTGACCAACGCCAGCATGGATTACCATTAAATGATCAATTACACCATCAGGTTCATTTTGATTTCCATCACCATTTGTATCATATCTATCGAATTGATCAAATTGAGATAAATCTAACCCTTTCTCAGCAGCTGCATGTAAAGCTTCTTTCACTAAATCACGTGCGCCTTTTGGTCCTTTATTATCGTGACCACTACTACCATCAGCACCGTAGTCAGACGCTTTTCCTGGAACAGTTAGCCATTCCGTTACATATCCATCCGTCGTATAACTACCGCCAGACTGCTCTTCATAATATTGTTTAAACGTTTTTACTTTTGAACCATCAAATAATGTGTACGGTTCATTACCAAATAACATTTTTTGATAATGCTCTCTACTAAAGTCATTCGAATACATATACCCTGGTGTTTGATCAATATTATTATGTTTATAATCACTAAATTCAACGAGTAATACTAATACTTTATCATTTCGAACTGACCCTTTATATGGCGCTTGCTTTGCTTTAGAAGTTGGGACTTGTCCATTCAATTGTTTTTTATTTGGTTCTGGTTTTTGCTCAGGACTAACATTTTTTTCAGGTTTCTTTACTTTCTCCTTTTCTTCCATTTTCTTCTCTTTTACTTTTTTCACGAAATCAGATGCCTCTTTAGCAGTATCCGCTGGAAGAATTTCTTTATTTGCCTGATCGCCTTGTTTCTTTTCAATATACTTTTCTACAGCTTTTTTCGTTTCTTCTTTAGAAGATGCTGGATTAATTGTTCCTCTTTCTTTCAACGCTTCCGCTAAACGATCCTCTTGAATTAAATTGTAATCAATTGTTGTTGTAGATACATTTTCTTTCTCTTTTGCTGGCGTTTCTGCGTATGCTAGCGGAGTACTCATTACAGATGTGCATCCGATAATTGCCGCAATTGCTAATGATGACAACACTTTAAATGGCGCTTTTCTTCTCATTCTATTTCTCTCCTTTTATAAAACTTAAAATTCAGATAAATGAGTGCATTTAAATCGAAATCCCTATTTTCTGCCCTCCCTATATAAAAAGGCATAATTCTATAAACGTTAAGCTTTCTGTTATAGAATCATGCCCCTCCAGTTTTCTGGTCAGAACCTCTACCTTTTTATGTCGAAATATGAAAAATAAAAAGTGATTTGATATATATTAAATAGCTTATATAACAAATTTAAAAGACAATATGCAAAATTGCATGAAAATTCTTTTAAATAAAAAAGAACCCTAGTCAATTAAACTAGGATTCTCGATTTTCTATTATTTCTCTTGTGTTTTTTCCCAATCAGCTAAGAACTTCTCAATTCCTTGATCTGTTAATGGGTGCTTCACTAATGAAGCAATTACGTTTGCTGGGATTGTTGCAATATGTGAACCGTTTAATGCTGCTTCTGTTACGTGAACACTGTGACGTACAGATGCTGCAATGATTTCTGTTTCAATGCCGTGAATTGCAAAGATTTCTGCGATTTGGCGGATTAGGTCCATACCGTTATGACCGATATCGTCTAAGCGACCTAAGAATGGTGAAACGTATGTTGCACCAGCACGAGCTGCAAGTAATGCTTGAACTGCTGAGAATACTAATGTAACGTTTGTACGAATTCCTAAGTCAGAGAATGCTTTTACTGCTTTTAAACCTTCTGTTGTCATTGGAACTTTTACAACAACGTTTGGAGCAATTTTCGCTAACTCTTTTCCTTCTTCGATCATTTTATCAGCTTCTAAGCTAATTACTTCTGCACTTACAGGTCCTTCTACAACGTTGCAAATTTCACGAATACGCTCGTGGAAATCTACGCCTTCTTTTGCTACAAGTGATGGATTTGTCGTTACTCCAGCTAATACTCCTAATGCATTTGCCTCTTTAATTTCGTTAATGTTTGCTGTATCGATAAAGAATTTCATTTGTTATTCTTCCTTCCTAATTTTCATTTTATATTTATTTATTTTTCTTAATAAGCTCTAATTCAATCGGAATAGATTTGTCTACTTTTTTACCTTGCGTGATCTCTTTTGCTGTTTGCATCGCCTTCTCCCCGATTAATTCCGGTTTTTGAGCAACTGTTGCAGCCATACGCCCATCGTTAACCGCTTTTACAGCATCTTCTGTTGCATCAAAACCAACAACGACTACATCTGTTTTTCCAGAAGACTTCAATGCTTCAAGTGCCCCTAATGCCATTTCATCGTTATGCGCAAACACGGCTTTAATATCACTATTTGCTTGCAAAATGTTTTCCATAACAGATAATCCTTTTGCTCTATCAAAATCAGCTGCTTGTTTTGCAACTACTTTTAAAGACTTATCCGCTACGTTATGGAATCCTTTCCCGCGCTCACGAGCAGCAGAAGAGCCAGGGATTCCTTCTAATTCAGCAACATTTGCTCCCTCGCCAACTAATTCACGAATGTAATCACTAGCCATTTGACCACCTTCAATATTATTAGAGGCAATGTGAGAAACAACTTTACCTGAATTTGCAACGCGGTCTACAGTGATAACAGGGACATTTGCTGCATTTGCCGCACTTACTGCTGAAGCAACAGCATCTGAATCGGTTGGATTAATAACAACTACATCGACACCTTTTTGAATTAAATCTTCAACATCATTTGTTTGCTTTGCTGCATCATTTTGTGCATCAACAGCAATCAATTCAATGCCGCTTTCTTTCGCTTTCTTTTCTGCCCCTTTTTTCAAAGTCACAAAAAATGGATTGTTTAAAGTTGAAACAGAGAATCCAACTTTAATAGTTTTATTTCGACCTTTATCGCTAGAATCCTTTGCCCATTCTGGTGGTTCCATTGAACAACCAGCAGTAATGACCATAATACATGCAACGAGTATAAGTAACCATTTCTTCATGAACTATCCCTCCATTACGCTTCTTTTCGGCGATCAATCAATACAGCTAGTAAGATTACAAGTCCTTTTACAACTTGTTGGAAGAAAGAAGATACACCTAATAAATTTAAACCGTTATTTAGTACACCGATAATAAGTACACCGATGAATGTACCAACAATCCATCCTCTTCCCCCAGAAAGACTTGTTCCACCTAATACAACTGCTGCAATTGCATCTAATTCGTAAGAAGTACCTGCAGTCGGCTGTGCAGAATCTAGTCGTGATGTTAAGACAATACCTGCAAGCGCTGCCAAAATTCCGGAAAGACCATAAATCATTACTTTAATTCTCGTAACATTAATACCTGATAATGCTGCTGCTTCTTCATTTCCACCAATTGCAAATGTACGGCGACCAAATGTCGTTTTCTTCAAAATGAAGTACAGTACTGCGAAAGCGACCATCATTGTAACAGCCGGTACCGGAATACCGAGAAAATAACCGCGGCCAAACATTTGGAACATTAAATGATCACCAAGGCCAGTGATCGGACGTCCGTCCATATAAACAAGCGTCAACCCGCGAAAAATAGTCATTGTTGCTAAAGTTGCAATAAATGGAGCTACTTTTCCCTTCGCTATGATGATACCGTTTACAATTCCCATTACAAGACCAGCTAATAATCCAACTGCCATCGCAAGGAACGGGTCCATGCCACTTGCCATCATTCCAGCAACAAGTGCACTTGATAATGCTAAAATAGAACCTACCGATAAGTCAATACCCCCTGTTAAAATTACAAAGGTCATTCCGAATGCAATAAGCGCATTAATCGATACTTGACGCAGTATATTAAATAAATTTGGAATCTCAATAAATGCCGGATTTAAAGCTGTAATTACGACGATAATTAATACTAAACCGATTAAAGAACCGAGTTGTTGTAATACATTCCCCTTCTTAGCCATCCTTACTCTCCCCCTGTAGCTAGTGCCATAATAGACTCTTGTGATGCCTCATCTTTCTCTAAAATGCCGCCGACTTTTCCTTCATGAATAACAAGAACGCGATCACTCATTCCTAAAACTTCTGGAAGCTCAGATGATACCATAATAACGGCATCGCCTTGCTCAGTAAGCTTATTCATAATAGAGTAAATTTCTTTTTTCGCTCCAACATCTACACCCCTTGTTGGCTCATCTAAAATGAGTAACTGCGGGTGGATACCTAGCCATTTTGCAATAACGACCTTTTGCTGATTTCCACCAGAAAGAGATTTCACCGCTTGCTCTCCACTAGCTGCTTTCACATTAAGAAGTTTCATCATATCCGCTGTAAACTGTTGTTCTAGTTCGTTACTTAAGACACTTCCCTTTGAAAGAATTTCTAAATTCGGTAAGGCTAAATTTTCTCGAATTGAGAAATCTAAAACTAACCCTTCAGATTTTCTATCCTCTGTAATAAAAGCTATTCTTTGTCTAATCGCATCTATCGGACTATCAATCTTTACTTCTTGTCCATTTATAAAAATTTGGCCAGAATCTAAAGGTTCGTATCCAAATATCGCTTTCATAATATCTGTACGGCCAGCTCCCATCAAGCCAGCAACACCAAGGATTTCACCTTTTCTCACTTGAAACGAAATATTTTCAAACTTCCCTTTTTTCGTTCCGTTACGCATCTCAAAAATGACATCGCCAATTTGACTATTTCGCTCTGGGTAACGTTCACCAATGCTGCGCCCCACCATCATACTCACTACTTCATCAAATGATGTTTCCGGAATAAGTCTCTTTCCTACGTATTCCCCATCACGTAAAATCGTAATGGCATCACATATTGAAAAAATTTCTTCCATTCGGTGTGAGATATAAACGAACGAAACGCCTTCTTTACGTAATTTATTAATGACAGTAAACAACGTTTCAATTTCACGATCTGTTAATGCAGCTGTAGGTTCATCCATAATAATAACGCTCGCGTTTGTCATTAACGCTTTCGCAATTTCGATAATTTGCTGTTGTCCAACCGATAACTCTCCTGCCAACATAGCGCCTTTTACATGTAACCCTAACTCCGCTAGTTGCTGCTGCGCAATCGCGTTCATTTGACGCGTACGTAAAATACCTGTCTTCCCATACATTAACTCTTTACCGAGAAACATATTTTCAGCTACTGTTAAGTTCGATAATATGTTCAATTCTTGATGTATAAATGCAATACCGTACTCTTCTGCTTCTTTCGCATTTTTAAAAGTTCGTTCTTGTCCATCAATCGTGATTGTTCCACCATCTTTTTTGTATACACCTGTTAAAATCTTCATGAGCGTTGATTTACCCGCTCCATTTTCCCCCATCAATGCATGGACTTCCCCTGTTTCAATCATAAACTGTGCATTCTTCAAAACAGGATTGCCATTGAACGCCTTAGAAATATTTTTCATTTCAATACGCATTCCCATCACTTCCTTTTATTAAAAAATCACGCCTGCATGTAAAATTACATTGGCATAAGGAGTAGCCTCTCCTGTACGAATAATTGCTTTCGCTTTCTTCGTGTGCTCTTTAAATTGTTCATGCGATACATATTCAAATGCTGGCTCTATTAATTTCAGCTCGATTTCTTTATTTACTTCCGCATTATTGTTAATGACTTCTTCTGCTAACGTTACTTTTTCAATTGCCATATCATCAGCTACCACTTGCAATACGTCTAAAAAGCTAGGTTTTCCAATCTCAACAGCTAAATCAATTCGTTTTACTCCGTCAGGAATTGGTAACCCGCAGTCTGCGATTACAATCGTATCTGTATGTCCAAGTGAAGCAAGGACTGATGCAATCTCACTGTTTAATACACCGTGCTTTTTCATCCGACAATCACCTGTACTTCACGTACTCTATCTCTCGTTGGCATACCGCCCTGTGCTCCAAGTTTCGTTACAGAAAGGCCACCAGCAATATTCGCAAAACGAATTGCTTTTTGAAGTGTTTCTCCTTCAGAAAGCGCAACTGCTAATGCACCATTGAATGTATCACCAGCTCCGGTCGTATCTACTACATCAACAGCGATGCTAGGAACATGTACAATCTCCGTACCATTATGGAAACGAACACCTTTAGAACCTTCTGTCATCAATAATTTATTTGGATATTTAGCCAGCAAATCTTCAATTGGTGATGTGAAATCATCTAATACGATGCGGCACTCATGTTCATTTGGTGTAATATAAGTTGCCTTTTCTAAAATATCTTCTGATAACACTTGTGCTGGTGCTGGATTTAACATAACTGGAATATTATGCTCCTCACAAATAGCCAATACATATTTTACTGTTTCAAGTGGAATCTCTAGTTGAAGAACAACCATATCTGCTTTTATAAGAAGATCTTTCGAACGATCTACAACCGACTCATTTACAAGAGCATTCGCTCCTTGCACGACAACAATACTGTTATCCTCTTCTGCTAAAACGATATGAGCAATTCCTGTCGCTGCATCTGTAACCGGTACCACATAGTCGATAAAAACGCGTTCGTTCTCTAAATTGCTCCTAACTACAGTTCCATAATTATCGTTTCCTACCGCTCCAACCATCGCTACATTTGCGCCTAATCTAGCTGCAGCAACCGCTTGGTTGGCTCCTTTCCCTCCCGGGATTGTATGAAATGCTTCACCAATTACTGTTTCTCCTGCTTTCGGACGCTTTTTTGAAACAGCCACTAAGTCCATTGAAATACTACCTACTACTGCAATATTTGGCATCTGTTTCATCTCCTTACTTCGTTGTATTTCGTTCTATAATTTCAATCGGTAAACGATAGTGTTTCTCTTCTAATACGTTTCCTTCCATCTGCTCTAACAACAGCTCTGTTGCAATTTTCCCCATTTCATAAATTGGCTGTGCAACAGTTGTAATAGATGGATACATCATTTCTGTTAAAGAAATTCCATCGAATCCGATAATTTGTAAATTATCCGGAATAGAAATCCCCTTTTGAAGTGCAGCCTTTACAATACCTATTGCAATTAAATCATTCCCAGCAACAATTCCATCAATATGTGGGTATTCTTCTAATAGTTCCACCGCTACACGCTCACTATTAGCTGGATCAAATGTACTCTCTGCAATCATATAAGAAAGATTATTTTGCGTAATAACGTCTACAAAACCTTCAAAACGCTCATTAGCCGTGCTTACGTCACGCGGTCCGCGAATATGCGCAATATGTTTACACCCTTTATCTATTAATAACTTTGTCGCTGCCTGACTCCCTGCATAGTTATCTGCATATACAGTAGGAATACGCTCATTAAACATACGGTCAATTGCAACAACTGGAACAGACAACTTCATGTAATTAACACTATTTTGTGGATTTGTTGCTACAATAAATCCATCCACATTATTTTGCCTAAGTACATCAATATATTGCTTTTCTTTCTCTAAACTCTCATCAGAGTTACAAAGGACAACTGTGTATCCTTGCTTATGCGCTACATCTTCTACGGCACGTGCAACTTCTGGAAAGAATGGATTCACGATATTTGGAACAACTAAGCCAATTAAACGAGATTTTTTATTATACAGTGAACGCGCTACTGTACTAGGTTTATAATCTAGCATCTCAATCGCTCGCTCTACTTTCTTTAATGTATCTTCATGAACATATCCATTTTTATTTAACACTCTGGAAACGGTCGCAACAGATACTCCCGCTAATTTTGCAACGTCTTTAATCGTACTCATTCTCTTTCCTCTCCATTTCATGTAACCGTTTACAGAAAATAATATAACGTATTTCTAGAAATACGTCAATCATTTCTCACAAAAAAGCTTTTAAGGTTATACTCAAAAAAGCACCGCCATAAGGCGATGCTTTTTCATTACGAATATGATACAGTTTGTTCTTTTTCTTCTACAGAAGGCTCTTCAGCGTCTTTTTTACGATCTGATAGTTTAATCTTCTGTAAGAAAATCGTAAAGATAGCACCCACTACAATGAATACTAATCCTGTTAAGAATACAGTATGAAGTGAGTCTACTAAAGAGTTTTTCAAAATTGGTACAATGCTGTTAGCGAATGCTTCTGGCATTTGTTTTAATGCCTCTGGACTAAATAGCATCGAATATAAACCTTGTGGGTCTGTATGAATCATATCTTTAAACTTCGTTACCATTTGTCCCGCTTCTTTCGGGAACGTATCTAATACAGGTACTAATTTATTTGTTAATGTTGTACCTGAAGTGTTATTCATGATTGACCCTAAAATTGTAATACCAAATGTTCCACCGATTTGACGGAAGAACTGACTTGATGATGTTACGACACCAAGATCTTTTTTCGGAAAGCTTTCTTGTAACGCTAATGTTAATGTTGGCATTACAAGACCCATGCCTAAACCGATAACCATCATATAAGAAGTAGCAGTAAGTTTAGTCGTGTGCATATCCATCGTTGTTAATAACCAGAAACCACCAGCCATAATAAGCATCCCTGTAATAATTTGTGGTTTCACACCAACTTTTAATACAAGTTGACCACCGATAATACTCATCACAATCATTGTAATCATCATCGGTGTCATGATTGTTCCTGATTCAGCAGCACTTACTCCTACAATTCCTTGCATGAAGAATGGTACGAACATAATCGCACCAAACATTCCGATACTCATAAAGAAACCAATCGCATTCAGTATCGTAAACGTGCGATTTTTAAAGAAATGCATTGGTAAAATCGGTTCTTCTGCTTTCGTTTCAACGATAATAAAGCTAACAATACCAATTAGAGCTAATGCAAATAATCCGATAATTTGCCAAGAATCCCATGGGTAATCTTTTCCACCAAACGTTAATGCAAGTAATAAACTTACAACACCGAGAATCATCGTAAAGATTCCAGCGATATCAATTTTGATCGGTCCTGTTTGTTTATGTGACTTTAATCCCATTGCAATAAAGATTGTTGCTAAAATACCAACTGGCAAGTTAATGTAGAATACCCATCTCCAGTTCACTGCGTCTACAATCCAGCCACCCACTTGTGGTCCAATTACAGAAGCAAGACCGTATAACGCACCAAAAATACCTTGCCATTTCGCACGTTCTTTTCCCGTAAACATATCTCCGATAATAATCATAGCCATTGGCATCATAATACCGCCACCAAGCCCTTGAATACCACGGAAAATAATTAATTCTGTCATACCATTTGCCATACCACATAACGCCGAACCAACCATAAAGATAACTAGTCCCGTAATATATACGTTACGACGGCCAAGTAAATCCGCTAATTTACCTGCAATTGGTACAACTGTCGTTGATGTTAACATATAAGCTGTTGTTAACCACGTCATTAAGCTTAATCCGCCTAGTTCACCGACGATACGCGGCATTGCTGTACCAACAATTGTTCCATCTAATGCAGCAAATAGCATCGCGATTATTAAACCAATTAACAACAACTTTCTATTTATGTTTTCTTGTTGCTCCATGTAATCTCCTCAATTCCTCTTAGTTATTCTCTTTTTTCTCTTGTGTCCCGCAAATAATTGTTTCTAACTTCTCGAAAAGACGTAATAAATCTTCTCTTTCTTGTAACTCTAAATGTGAAAAATATTTTGCAATATGCTCATTACGAGCGGTCATTGCCTCTTCTACTCTAGCTTTCCCTTTCTTTGTTAACTCAATGATGACAACACGACGGTCATCTTTGTCGTGATAGCGTTCTACTAGCTCTTGGTCAATTAGGCGATCAATCATCACTGTAATTGCACTAGGCTTTACATACATCTTTTTTGCTAATTTTGTCGCTCTTGAAGCACCGTAATGATCTAAAATCTTTAAAATATAAAACTGCGGTGGTGTAAGTCCTGTTGCTTGCATTTGTTCTAATAACTCCGTCTGCATTTTCTTTCCAATCGAAAAGGCAAGAGCTTGAATTTTATCGATATGCGTCATATCATTTGGCATGTTATCCACCTCTTATTTAAGCAATAAAATATTTAACGTATTTAAATATTAATCCCACGAACAAAATCCGTCAACACTTTTTATTTATAAAAACGTTTACATTTTTGTCACAAAGTTGTATAATTTTCGACGAAGTTAATATTGACAGTCACGGAGAATCGGAGTATACGGCTATGAATCATAAAAAAGGAAACTTTTTTATATTTCATGGCCTTTTTATATTCTCTCTGACTTACAACATTTCAAATTCATTAGGGGAGGATTTTCATTTTATGTTTTTCACACAATTATTTAAACCTGCACCCCACGCGGAACGCTTACCAGCTGATCGCGTTGATAGCGAATACCGTAAATTACGTTTACAAGTATTCTTGGGTATCTTCATCGGCTATGCAGGTTACTACTTTGTTCGAAAAAACTTTTCACTAGCAATGCCATACTTAATCGAACAAGGCTTTAGTAAAGGGGAACTCGGGGTTATCCTTTCAGCAGTTTCTATCGCTTACGGATTAAGCAAATTTCTTATGGGTATCGTATCCGACCGTTGTAATCCTCGCTACTTTTTAGCAGCTGGGCTATTTTTATCAGGTATCATTAATATTATTTTCGGCTCATTTTCTTTTATTACAACGAGCATTATACTTATGTTTGTCCTTCAGTTTTTAAATGGATGGGTACAAGGTATGGGCTGGCCTCCTTGTGGTCGTACGATGGTTCACTGGTTCTCTATTAGTGAACGTGGTACAAAAATGTCTATTTGGAACGTCGCTCATAATGTCGGTGGCGCACTTATGCCTTCTCTTGTAACATTAGGGTTATATTTCTTTGCAAATGACTGGCATAGTATTTTTTACTTCCCAGGTATTCTTTCAATTTTAGTTGGTATTTATGTATTAATTACGATGAGAGATACACCTCAATCTTGTGGATTACCTTCTATTGAAGAACATACTGGAGAATATCCAGCAGATGAAAAAGTAAAAGATCGAGAACGCGAACTTTCAGTAAAAGAAATTTTATTTACATACGTACTAAACAATAAATTTTTATGGTACATTGCTATCGCGAACGTTTTCGTTTATTTCGTACGTTACGGCGTTGTAGACTGGGCTCCTACTTATTTAGTAGAGGAAAAGAGTTTTACTCATAGTAGCTCTCGCACAGCTTATGCTCTATACGAATGGGCTGGTATTCCAGGTACACTTCTTTGCGGATGGATGAGTGATAAACTGTTTAAAGGACGCCGCGCACCTGCTGGTATTTTATTTATGGTTGGTGTATTTATCGCCGTTCTTGTTTACTGGCTAAATCCTCCTGGTAATCCAATGGTTGATAGTATCGCACTTGTCGCAATTGGATTTTTAATTTATGGACCTGTTATGTTAATCGGCCTACACGCACTAGACTTGGCACCAAAAAAAGCTGCTGGAACTGCAGCTGGTTTAACTGGGTTCTTCGGTTACCTAGGTGGAGCTACTTTTGCTAGCGCAGCTATGGGCTTTATCGTCGATGCATTCGGATGGGATGGCGGATTCATCTTATTACTTGTATCTTGTGTACTTGCAATGTTCTTCCTTGCTCTTACTTTAAAGACAGGGTCTGCAAAAACAAAACAAGCTTAAGTACTAATATTATTCTTATCAAAAAAAGAGAGACTGTTCTTTCCAGAACACCTCTCTTTTTTCTACATATAATACTTTTTTCTTACAAAAGATTTATTTCCCTCTCACATATATGTTAGCGTTTCCAAAACACTTCAACTACTAATACAACTGCATTCAATTTTTGTATAAAAAGATTTTTGAATATTTTCTCAACTTATGCTTGTCAAACATTGTCAATTTATATTAAAATAACAACAACATACAAAATATTTAGTCTTTTCAGAAAAGATGGAGGGATAGCCATGAAGAATCCACTTCTTCGCATTGAAAACTTACAGACTTCCTTTCGCATACAAGATCACTATCATGCCGCAGTTGATGATGTTTCGTTAACTGTCCATGAAAATGAAATTGTCGCGATAGTTGGTGAATCAGGTTGCGGAAAAAGTGCACTTGCCCTTTCTATTATGCGACTGCATAATGAAGCAAATACAAAATTACAAGGGCAGCTTAACTATAGAGATAAGGATCTACTAACTATGTCAGCCGCAGAGATGAATAAAGTACGCGGATCAAACATCGGTATGATTTTCCAAGAACCTCTTACAGCACTCGATCCTCTGATGACAGTTGGAAAACAAATCGAAGAAAACTTAGACTACCACACAAGCCTTTCAAAAGTTGAAAAAAAAGAGCGCACCTTAGAACTACTTCATCAAGTTGGTATTCCAAAACCAGAACTTACATATAAACAATACCCACACGAATTATCTGGCGGAATGAGACAAAGAATTGTTATCGCAATTGCAATTGCTTGTAACCCAGCACTCATTATTGCGGATGAGCCAACAACGGCTCTTGACGTAACCATCCAAGCACAAATTTTAGACTTACTAAAATCTATTCAAGAACAAACGAAAATGGGCATCATTTTAATTACTCATGATTTAAGTGTTGTCGCAGAAACAGCCGATCGTATCGTCGTTATGTACGCTGGACAAGTTGTAGAGACAGGAAAAGTTGAAGAGATTTTTAACAACCCTCTTCACCCATATACTCGTTCTCTATTAAACTCCATTCCATCTGCGTATGGTGAAAAAGAAAAATTGCATGTAATTCAAGGGGTCGTTCCTTCTTTAGCGAAGCTTCCTCGCACAGGTTGCCGTTTCCAAGCTCGAATTCCATGGATTAGACCTGATCAACACGAGGAAAATCCAATTTTACATGAAGTAAAACCAGACCATTGGGTACGTTGTACTTGCCACAAGCATTTCAACTTCCAAGATAAGAAAGGAGATGACGTAGCTCATGGCACTGCTTAAAGTAGAAGATTTAAAAGTGCATTTTCCAATTAAAGGTGGTTTCTTCGGCCGCACATTAGATTACGTGCGTGCTGTCGATGGTGTAAGTTTTGAATTACAATCGGGTGAAACATACGGGATTGTTGGTGAATCAGGAAGTGGCAAATCAACAACGGGTAAAGCAATTATGCATTTAACGAAAGCAACAGAGGGTAGCATTCATTTTAATAATAGAGATTTAACAAAATTAAGTCGCTCTGAGCTACGTGAACAACGAAAAGATATTCAAATGATTTTCCAAGATCCGTATTCATCGTTAAATCCGAAGAAACGTGTTCTCGACATTATTGCTGAGCCTCTTCGAAATTTTGAGAAGTTCTCACCTGATGAAGAACGTAGAGCGGTTCAAGAATATCTTGATAAAGTTGGTCTAAATCCAGAGTCAATTTATAAATATCCACATGAATTTTCCGGTGGGCAAAGGCAGCGGATTGGTATTGCACGCGCTCTGACGTTAAAACCGAAGCTTATTATCGCTGATGAACCTGTATCAGCACTAGATGTTTCTGTACAAGCTCAGGTTTTAAATTTTTTACAAGATTTACAATCTGAACTTGGACTAACGTACTTATTTATCAGTCATGATTTAGGTGTAATTCGCCATATGTGTGACCGTATCGGTGTTATGTATCGCGGGCGCATTGTGGAAGAAGCAACTAGTGCTGAAATTTATAACAATCCACAGCATATTTATACGAAGCGCCTAATATCAGCAATTCCTGATATTCGTCCTGAAAACAGAGAGAGACAACGTAAGCTCCGTCAACAAGTAAGCTCTGAATACGAGAAATCATACGAAAATTATTTCAATGAAAACGGTCGTGCTTATGACTTAAAAGCAATCTCGCCAACGCACCGGGTGGCATTACCATAAGGGAGTGATAAAACATGTGGAAGTTTATATTACGGAGATTTTTAGTGATGATCCCGCAATTATTCGTGTTAAGTGTACTTGTCTTTTTACTAGCTAAAGCAATGCCAGGTGATGCCTTAACTGGCAGAGCAATGAATCCAAAAGCGGATCCAAAAGTGATTGAAGAACAACGTGAAAAGCTTGGATTAAATGACCCAGTTCCAACACAATATGTTCGCTGGATTAAAAATGCCGTCCAAGGTGACTTCGGTATTTCCTATGCACATAAAATGAAAGTAACCGATCTAATTGGAGAACGACTTGGAAATACAGTATCTTTAGCACTTGTCATTCTTATTCTTACTTATTTAATTGCCATACCACTAGGCGTTATAAGTGGGCGGTGGAATGATACATGGGCTGATCGACTTATTACCATTTACAACTATCTAGGATTTGCTACACCACTATTTATATTTGCATTAATTATGCTCTTCCTATTCGGATTTAAGTTTGCAATATTCCCAACCGGTGGTAGCGTAGATCCTCAAGTTGCAACAGGTACATTTGCTTACTATTTAAGCAAATTGAACCACCTTCTATTACCAGCTCTATCCGGCGCATTAATTGCAACAGTTGGTACAGTTCAATATTTACGAAGCGAAATTATCGATACGAAACATAAAGATTTTGTTCGTACAGTAAGAGCAAAAGGGGTTCCAGAATCAAAAATCTATTCTAGACATATTTTACGAAATTCATTCTTACCAATTGCAGCCTTCTTAGGCTATGAAATTACAGGATTAGTTGGCGGTGCCATCTTTTTAGAAAGTATTTTTAGCTATCCAGGAATTGGACAACTATTTATACAATCCATCTCTCAACGCGATTTTAGTGTAATAACTGCACTCGTTATGTTTACTGGATTTGCAACGTTACTTGGAACTCTCCTTTCAGATATTATTCTAAGCATCGTCGATCCACGTATTCGTATTGATTAAAGAAAGGAGCAGACGTTATGTTAGCAAACCCTGAAAAACAAACTGAAGTTGTTCATTACGAAAAAAGCCCTTCTGGTTTCTCTATTATGTGGCGAGAACTTCGTAAAGATAAATTAGCAATGTTTTCACTTGTTTTCCTAGCAATCTTATTACTAGCAGTCTACGCAACATCTTTTATTATGAAACAAGAAGATATTGTACGAGTTGATTTATTCGCTATTTATGCTCCTCCCTCTGCTGAACATTGGTTAGGAACAGATTACGGAGGACGCGATATTTTCGGCCAACTTATTATTGGTACACGTAACTCATTTACAATTGGATTAGCAATTACTATTCTTTCTTGTTTAATTGGCCTTTCGATTGGATTAATTGCCGGTTATTTTGGAGGAGCTATTGATAATATCATTATGCGCATTATCGACTTTGTTATGGTTTTACCATTTTTAATGCTTGTAATTGTATTTATTACACTTGTTCCTACATTCAATATCTTTACTTTCATTTTAATTATGAGCGTGTTCTTATGGACAGGAAAGGCAAGATTAATTCGCTCAAAAGTATTAACTGAAAAAGAACTAGATTATGTCTCTGCATCTAAAACTTTAGGAACACCAAACTGGAAAATCATCCTTTTCCAAGTACTACCTAACTTAAGTTCCATTATCATTGTTAGTATTACATTAAACCTTGCTGGAAACATCGGTATTGAATCTGGTCTAACTTTCTTAGGATTTGGTCTACCAGAAAGTACACCAAGCCTTGGTACACTTGTTAGTTATGCTAGAAATCCAGATGTATTACAAGAGAAATGGTGGATTTGGTTACCCGCATCAGTCATGATTTTAACATTGATGCTGTGTATAAATTTTATTGGTCAAGCGCTACGCCGTTCGGCTGACGCAAGACAAAGAAAAGGATAAGGGGTGGAAGAAATGACAAATAAGCCAAAGTTTTTCAAAGTATTAAGTACACTTGCGGTTTCAACATTACTACTTTCAGCATGTGGGGGCAGTGGTGGTAGTGAAAAAACGAGCAGCACAAAAAAAGTAGATACAAATAAATTTAGTGCATCTGTTAAAAATGATAAAAAGGAAATTAAAGATGGTTCATTAACATATGGTCTTGTTTCTAACACACCATTTGAAGGACTTTTGAACTTCGCTGTATATGAAGGAGATCCTGATAACCAAGTCATTACCATTTTCGATGAATCTTTATTATCAAATGACGAAAACTGGGAATACACGAATGATGGTGCTGCTACATATGAAATTTCTAAAGATAAAAAGACAATTACACTGAAAATTAAAGATAATGTAAAATGGCATGATGGAAATCCTGTTACTGCAGAGGATTTAGAATATTCTTATCTTGTAATTGGTAGCAAACAATATGCCGGTTCTCGCTATGACACTCAAATGCAAATGATTGAAGGTATGGAAGATTACCACAATGGAAAAGCTGACAAAATTTCAGGTATAAAAGTAACGGATCCAAAAACAATTTCGATTACATATAAAGAGCCGAATCCTTCAGTGAAAACTGGGCTTTGGGCATACCCTCTTCATAAGAAATATTTAGGAGATGTACCAATCGATAAATTAGCAGAATCTGATAAAATCCGTAAAAACCCAATTGGTTTCGGACCTTTTAAAGTGAAAAAAATTACTCCTGGAGAATCCGTTGAATTCGAACGTTTTGATGACTATTATGGCGGAAAACCAAAGCTGAAAAGCATGGTTTTAAAAGTTGTTAACCCTTCCGTTGTTAACGCGTCCTTAAAAAATGGCGATATTGACATTGCTGAAGTAAGTGCCGATCAGTATCCAAATGTAAGTAAATTAAAAAATGCACAATTAGTCGGTAAAACCGATTTATACTATAGTTATATCGGCTTTAAATTAGGCCATATGGATAAAGAAAAAGAAGAAGTAGTGATGGATAAAGAGAAATTTAAAGATGTTCGTGTACGTCAGGCGATGGCGTATGCTATTGATCGAAAAGAAATTGGTGAAAAATTATATCACGGCCTACGTTATCCGGCTAACTCACCAATCCCACCATCTCTACCAAAATATCATAACAATAAAATTGGTGCCTATGATAAAGATGTAGAGAAAGCTAAAAAGTTATTAGATGAAGCTGGCTATAAAGATACGAACGGGGATGGATTCCGCGAAGATCCGAATGGTAAAGAATTTAAAGCTAATTTCTTATCAATGAGTGGTAGCGATGTAAGTGAACCACTTGCAAAATTCTTTATTCAATCTTGGAAAGACATCGGTCTAAAAGTTGAGCTTCTTGATGGTCGCTTGCATGAATTCAACTCATTCTACGATATGATTAAAAAAGATGATCCAAAAGTTGATCTTTTCGCGGCAGCTTGGGGAACTGCATCTGATCCAGACCCTTCTGGTATTTGGGCTAAAGACGCATCGTTCAATTACACACGTTGGGCTACTGACAAAAACACAGAATTATTAAAACAAGGTATTTCTCCAAAAGCTGCTGATGAAAAGTACCGTAAAGATGTATACGATAAATGGCAAAAATTAGTTCATGATGAAGTGCCATTAATTCCACTTCATTATAAATTTGACTTAAAAGGTGTAAATAATCGCGTAAAAGATTATAAATATACACCAGTGGATCAATATAAATGGGGTAACGTTAGCGTAACAAGTGATAAAGCCGAAACAGAGAAATAAGAAAATAGCTCCTGGCGCTGAGATACATGCCAGGAGCTATTTTTTATTTATAGTCCTTCTCTTGCTATTAATAACAACCAATTCCTTCCCTACTCTAAAATTAAAAGATTTGATGAACCATCTTTATTAAAATAGCTAACGTAACAGATGCAGCAAATCCTCCTAAACAAATTAAGCTTACCCCTTGACTATATGATAAATGTTGCAATGATTTCATTACTTCCATCCTCCCTATCTCCCCTTTGATACTCTTATTTTACCAATGGGAAAAATTTCATAACATCGATTTTTCTGACAAAAAACTTACAAATTTGTAAGTTAACGATTTCCCTTTAAACTTATATATCTAGTATGTCCGCACTCTCCCTCTTTATACGCAAAAAAAGACCTCGAATTATATCAAGGTCTTGCTTACACTACAAAATATCTCATTCAATTTACTTTATAATCATCACCGGGCATTTTACACGCTTTGCTATTTTATGGCTTACACTACCAAGCACCATTTCTTGTAATGTATTTAACCCTCTACTGCCAGCGATAACAAGATCTATATCCCCTGTATTCACATATTGAACGAGCGTATCTCCTGGATCGCCATGTAATATCGTAATTTTGTAGGAAATGTTCTCTTTCTTTAATAAACTTTCAATCTCTTTTAATTTATCTTTTCGACTAGCCGATATTGTTTCTAAATCTGTTTGACCTTGTATAATATCTGATTTTGCCGTTCTATTATCTACTACGTACACAACTTCAACATTTGTTTCTTCGCTACATTTCGCAATATATGTTGCATGTTCCGCTGCTCGAAGTGCATGTTCAGAACCGTCACATGCTAATATAATTTGTTTGTACATATGCTGAATCCCCTTTTCGTTATCCTACCCGTATTATATAATAAAGCCCCCTAAAAAGGAGGCTTCTAACTAGCAATTCTTTTACTATAAGTAGCTAAATTTGAAATAATCTTCGAGCTTCGTTCATTTAATCCCGTTATACTTACTTTCACGCCACTTTGTTCATACTTCATGATAACTTTATCAATTGCGGCTACTGCGGAATCATCCCATATATGCGCATAAGTAAAGTTCAACTCAATTTCTTTTACATCTTCATTGAATAAAAAATTATTTATAAAGTCTGCTGTAGATGCAAAGAAAAGTTGACCATGAATTTCGTATATTTTCTTATTTTCAATATATAAATGTTTCACGTGAATCTTTGCCATATTGAATGCAAATAAAACCGCACTAATTACTGTTCCGATAATTACACCTAATGCTAAATTATGTGTAATTAGGACAATCACAACTGTTACGTTCATAACAAATGCATTTCCTTTTGGTACTTTATGAATCGTTGTTACAGAGTTCCAATCAAATGTTCCAATTGAAACCATAATCATAACTGCAACTAAAGCTGCCATCGGAATATGAACAACATAATCACCTAAAACGAATAGTAATACGATTAAAAACCCGCCTGCTACAAATGTCGATAAACGACCGCGTCCACCTGATTTAATATTAATAACAGATTGTCCAATCATTGCACACCCTGCCATTCCTCCGAAGAAACCAGCGACAATGTTTGCAATACCTTGTCCACGTGCTTCTTTATGTTTATTACTTTCCGTATGCGTCATATCATCTAAAACTGAAGCTGTTAATAATGACTCTAGTAAACCTATAATTGCAAGCATAACTGCGTACGGTAAAATGATCCCTAATGTCTCAAGTGTAAAAGGCACGTCAGGAATGTTAAAGAACGGTAATTCTTTCGGCAGGCTTCCCATATCTCCGACTGTTTTTAACTGTAATCCGCTCATAAGTGCAATACTTGTCACAATAATAATGGAAATAAGTGTAGACGGTACAGCAGTCGTAATTCGTGGAAATACATATATAATTGCAAGTCCTAATGCGACCAGTGCATACATTTGCCAAGTTGCATTTTTAAAATGTGGCAATTGCGCTGTAAAAACTAAAATTCCAAGTGAATTTAAAAAACCACTCATAACAGATTTAGGAATAAACTTCATAAATGAACTCAGTTTGAACACGCCAAAAATAATCTGGACAATACCGGTTAATATTGTTGTAGCAAATAAGTATTGCAAACCATGATCCTTAACGAGCGTCACCATCAATAATGCCATTGCACCTGTTGCAGCTGAAATCATCCCAGTTCTTCCGCCAACAAATGAAATGGTAACTGCAATACAAAAGGCTGCGTATAGTCCAACGGTCGGATCCACGCCTGCAATAACAGAGAAAGCGATCGCTTCAGGAATTAACGCTAAAGCGACAACAATTCCTGATAGCACGTCCCCTCTCACGTTGGAGAACCAATCATTTTTTATCGTTTGAAACAAAATACCACTCCTCTACTCTTTTATCCCGCATTAACGGGCAGTAAGACCCCCACCTCAAAATTCAGCGGAAGCAAAGAAGTTAGGTGGGGATCAACTGCCCATAAAAGCCCGATTGGTTCAACTAATAATCAGTGGGGGATGAACAAAACCCCCACTGATTAAAGTTTCACTTTATCATTTGATTTTCTCCGTAAGAAAATCTAAGCCGACTGCACGAAGGCTATTATATAACGAGTAGAGAGATTTTTGCTATGTAAAAGTTTCCTACAGAAAAAGACGCTACCTTAGCAGCGCCTTTGCTCATTTTATTAATGTCCACCGTGACCTTGACCGCTTTCTTGCACAATCTCTAACCTCTCATCCAGTATACCTTGTGTTTCAAATGAAATATCACTCGTACTTCCTAATAAGAAGCCGTGGTTATACGGCCCAAGCGTTGGGTCATCTTTAAACTTTGGCTGAATGCTTGCAAGAAAGTCGTACACTGGTTGTGAAGCTTTTCCTTCCTCTAACAAGATAACAGGGGCATGTTTACCCATATGTGAAAATGGCGCTCCCGCAACTGCTAAATCTGGTGTTTTATTTGAAACAAATGCCACGCCATGACCTGGCTTTGTGAATCCCCAGCCAAATTTTGTTTTTTCATCTTTAAATTGCGCAAATGCAATAGAATTCTCTACCGGGGTCTCCCCGCTAATACGCGTTACTTTCCCATATTTACTTAACTCTTTTTCTACTGCTTTTGAAATAATTTTTTCTGGTCCTAATACATATATATTCGCTTTATCTTTTCTCATCTTTAATGCCTCTATCGTCGCTTCTGGCACCTTTTCTTTTTCTGTATATAAAAGCGGTTCTGGCATATGAGAAATCCAATTTACAGCTGGTGTTGTATATAAACGTCCTTCTTCTTCAGACGAACCGATAATAACACTATTTGGGTAGCTTCCTGTTATATCGGCATATTCTTTATCCACATCTTTAGCAAATATAGCTGGATCCGTTTCTTTTATTTGCTTTACTTTATATGCTTTTAATTGCTCAAGGATAGATGCACCTACATCCCCCATCACCATAATTTGTGTTCCATCTTTCGTTCCGAGCGGATTTAATCTTTGTATTTCTTTTAACGTCATTTCAGGTACCTTTTCTTTTTCTATAAATAAAATCGGCCCATTATTCGGATGGTGAATAAGATCCGCACTCGCAATACCTAATTGCCACTCATTTACTGGTACTAAAATAATAGCGCCTGGCTGATTCTCTTTATGCGTTGCTGGCCATATCGTTTGCGCAGTTAGTACTGCCATTTGCAGAGGATCGTTTGTGTTTAATCTCGTTACATTTTTTAAACTTGTCGTTAATATATCATTCGATGCACCTTCGCTCATTTCTTTCGGCGCAGTTACCTCCTGATTCATTTTCATTTCCTTTTTCTCTGCTTTTTTCACTTCTTTAGATTCATGATTTTTATGATCAGTGTTCGTTTGTCCACATGCAGCAAGACCCACTGCTGTAATTATTGTTATCCCAAAAATTCGGGTCATTTTTTTCACTATACCGCCTCCGTATGAATCATTTTTGAGCCAATATGATTACCTGAAATGGAATTTCAACTTTACAATAACAAGCAATTCTGAAGAAATTATGCAGATGCATGATAATCTGCACCATTTCTTCATGATTTTGACTTACAATTTAAGTAATAACTACAAATGCGGAGGTACTCTATGGTCGATATACTACTCGTAGATGATGAGCCGAGAATGCTTGAATTATTAACGCTTTATCTTACTCCAATCGGATACAACTGCGTATGTGCAGTATCCGGGGAAGAAGCTATTTCACATATAGAAAATCGAAACTTCAAATTTGTTTTACTCGATATTATGATGCCAAAGATAGATGGGTGGGAAACGTGCAAAAGAATTCGATCCTTTAGTAACGTTCCCATCATTATGGTAACGGCTCGTGATCAAACGGTAGATGTTATCCAAGGGTTAAAACTTGGAGCGGATGATTATGTAACGAAACCTTTCCATGAAGAAGAGCTTTTCGCAAGAATTGAAGCTGTTTTAAGGCGAACGAATCAACACGCGCAAATCCAATATCACGGCATTTTATGGGATGAGGCAAAGCATTTCGTTTCTGTCTATAATGAAGAACTTCTTCTCACTCCAATCGAATTCTCTTTACTCGGATTATTTTTACATCATGTGAATTACGTGTTAAGCCGCGATCAGCTCATTGAACGAATTTGGGGATTAAATACAAATACAGAAGATAGGACAGTCGATTCACATATTCGTAATTTGCGTGATAAATTACGAAAAGTAAATTTCCCTATTGATCACCATTTAAAAACTGTTTACGGAGTCGGCTATCGATGGGTTGATACTCTAGAGTAAGGAGCAAAACGATGAAGCGAATATCTATTCAACTCGGATTTTATTTTTTAATTGTTACACTTTTAATCGAAAGTGTTCTATTTGTCTTGCTTTATTATAGCCTTGTCAACAATAGAGTACATGAAGAAATGACAGCTTTATTAAAGCGCGGGAATAGTCACCGGGATGTCCTTGAAAAGTATTTTGATAAGCAAACAATCTCCCATGTTGCACTAATGGAATCCGAAGCCGAAACCACTGTCGTTATTACAAATGCAAATAAGGACGTGCTAGCTAAATCTAATGAAATAAATACTACTATAAAAAAGCATATTGAAAAGATGCAAACACGGACAGATCATGACGGAGCAATTATAGAAAATCATTGGAAAACATCTAATTATATATGTACAGTTAGCCCCATTATAGTAGCAGGAAAAACAGAAGGCTACGTATATATGTTTCTCGGAACAGAATCGATCGAGGAAATGGTTAACGGGCTAACAAGACAATTCATTATTGCCGGAGTCATTACGTTTCTATTAACAGCCATCACCATCTTTCTATTATCACGGTTGTTAACAAAACCATTGTTACACATGAAACATGCCACTGAAAAAATGAGTAAAGGCGATTTATCTGTTTCGTTAACGACTAGTCGAAATGATGAGATTGGTGAACTAGCATCATCTATTCAAACGCTCGCTAATGATTTACATTATATGAAAACAGAGCGAAGTGAATTTTTGGCAAGTGTTGCTCATGAATTACGAACACCGTTAACATACGTAAGAGGTTATGCTGACATCGCTTTAAAAGAAACCACATCTCCTGAGCAACGTTTGCGATATTTATCTATTATAAAAGATGAGTCTGATTATATTACGAACTTAGTTCAAGATTTATTTTCACTTGCACAAATGGAACAACATAACTTTTCTATTCAAGTAAAGGAAGTACATCTACACACCTTCCTTACTCGCATAGCCGAAAAAGTTAACGCTATGTATAAAGAAAGATACATTAAACTTTCTTTCTCTTGTCCTCCTACACTGGTAGTAAACTTAGATGAACAGCGATTTGAACAAGTTATAATAAACATTTTAAATAACGCTTATAGACATTCAAAAGAACATTCTCATATAAATATTTCTGTTACAGAAGAACATAAAAGTATCTCCATTACAATTGAAGATGAAGGCGAAGGTATTCCGCTTGAAGACCTCCCTCACATTTTCGAACGTTTTTATCGAGTTGATAAAGCAAGATCACGAGCTACAGGCGGAACTGGTTTAGGACTATCTATCGTGAAAGAAATTGTAGAACTACACGGCGGGAATATTACTGTAACGAGCGAAGTCAATCATGGGTCTCGCTTTATTATTTCATTACCATCTATACAAAAACACGACTATTGATGGTAGTCGTGTTTCTTTATCATTTTACTTTATAATATAAATTTACAAATTGCCCAAAACGTTTCGTATCCGTTAAAGTTAAATTAATTTCTGGATTCTTGTCTTGAAATAACGGAACTCCAGAACCTAATATATGCGGTGTAATCGTAACGATATATTCATCAATTAGATTATTCTTAAAGAACTCTTTCAGTAAACTCCCTCCACCGACCATCCATATTTTAGATCCTTCTTGTGCTTTTAACCTTTTAGTAAACTCCACTACATCTTCATTTACAAACTCCACGTTTCCGTCTGAACCTTTTTTTGAACGAGAAAAAACATAACATGCTTTATCTAAGTACGGGAATGTGTCTGTATGCTCTACTACATAGTCGTACGTTTTCTTTCCCATAATTATTGTATCAATCGTTTCATACATTTCTGTATAACCGTTATCTCCCTCTCCTTCGGTTTCCATTAACCACTGTAAATCATCATTTTCTTTCGCAATATATCCATCTAAGCTCGCTGCAATAAATAAAACTATTTCACGTGACATATCTTTTCCTCCCTGCATCTCATCTTGATAACATATGATGTAAACAATATACTAACAATAAAACATGACACTTTATGTCATGTTAAAAAGAAAAAGGTGATACATTTGTCAAAAGCTAAACGCTTATTAGATATTCTTATATTTGCTTCTGCCAAAAAGACATTTACAGCTCAAGAAATAGCTGATGAATTTAATATCTCCGTTCGTACTGTCCATAGATACATTTTAGATTTAAGTGATATGGGATTACCCATTTACGCAGAACAAGGTCGTAACGGAGGATATAAAGTATTAACGAATAGAGTCATTCCGCCTATTTTATTTACGGAAGAAGAAGCAGTCTCCATCTTTTTTGCTTTTCAGTCTTTAAGCTACTACAGAGACTTACCATTTAACACAGAAATCAATTCCGTTACGCATAAACTGTATAGCTCTCTACAACATGATGCGAAAGTGAAAGTTGATAAAATACGTTCTTATATCGCTTTTTGGAATCCGAAGAGAACAATTGATACCCCTCTTTTAAACGAAGTGTTAACTGCGGCTATTGAAAATAAAAATTTACACTTTCAATACGAATCTAAATCGGGGATAAAAACAAAACATGTTCATCCTATCGGTGTATACGCTCATGATGGGCTATGGTACTTACCATCCTATGACTTCAGCAGAACAAAAGTATTACTGTATCGCGTTGATCGTATTCTTTCTATATTATCAACAGAAGAAAATGAAAATACGTTCATGAATTTAGAAGAATGGTTCGACTCGAGCTCTAACGTAGTGCACATTCCTACCCAGTTACATGTCTTATTAACGACAGAAGGCGTACGCCAATGTAAAAGCGTTCCTTACCTTGAAGAATTTGTGGTAGTAAACGAAGACGGGACAGGATATATACATTCAACAATTGATAAAGGTGAAATTAACTTTATTACTCCTTTATTTTATAGACTTGGAAAAGATGCGAAAGTTTTAGAACCGAAAGAATTGATAGATGGTTTACGTATGCGTGCGAAAGAAGTTTTACATATGTATGGAGACTGAAAAAGCTGCTAGATATAAGCAGCTTTTTGTTTATTTGTTCCTATTGTTTTGACTGTTGACGAATATCAATCCACCAACGATATGACGCATTCATATTTTCAGTACTTCCATTCCCTCTGTAATGGAAAGCATCCAAAAAGATTGAATCTAGTTTATCTTCATCTACAAAATAACCTAAGTTAACTTTTACCGTTTCTCCTGGTCGGATACTGCCAATATTGTAGAAGCTTTTCCCATCTCCGTGAGGCTCTAAATAATCAACTTCTCCCGTCATAATACGCGTTGCTTCCATTCCCTCTTCTTTAGCGTATTTCCATGCATTCCCTTCAAATTTAAGCTGCTTTATGGATGGATGCATATAGATTTCTTCTGTCGCCTGTTTACCAATATTTCTCACTGTTGTTGTCAAGTAGACAAATTTAACATTAACTAATTGCGAATCTACTAATGTATCAATTGAATCTTTACCATTCCCTAATTTATATACATCACGTCTGTACGATAGCAGTTTTCCCGTCTGATCTAAAGCCTTCTTCTTGCTTAATATCCCTAGGCCAAGTTCATTAAAGTTCTCTTGTTTAAAATCTTTAATCGAATTAAAAACTTCAACTTTTTCTATCACATATTCAATTTGGCTGTTATCCATAGATATCGTTACTGGAACCTTTTGCCCTATATGAAATAGTCGTTTGCTATCTTTTTTCAAAGGAATCACTTTAGGTTTTTTAGGTTCATCTGCTTGGCTAAAATACTTTTTATCATAATTTGATATATGTGATGCCTTTTCTTTTGACGTGGACTCAAGTGAAATATTCCCTAAGACATCTATCATTTGTTCTTCATTTATATCTGATCCAATAAAACTTTCTAACATAATCCCTTCTTTCTCAAAAAAGAGAAAGACCTTCCTATCAAACATTACATTGTTGTTTCCAGTTTCTTTATGAACAATTACTGCTTTCTTGCCACCTATCTCTTTTTCTTCGTAGCTTTTTGAATATAAAGTTTGAAAGTCCGCATTTTCCCCTACTCTCCAAAGACTAAATGAAAAGCCTCCATTTGCGTCGTTATCTTTAAATGAATATTTCATAGCAGTGTCATCAATTGCTTCCATATTTTCTGGCAATTTACCAACCTTCAACTTATACCACTGATCACTCTTTTTCGAATCCTTATTTGTTAAGGAAACATTTACTTCGTAATTTTGTTTTTGAACAATCATATTATAGACTTTCACTGCACCAAAAACAGTTGTCGGCATACCAATTAATAAACAGGCAGCAGCAATTAACATACGATGTCTTTTACGCTTTTTCTGTGGTCGCTCGCCCTTCAGCTTCATTTCTTCCATAAACAATTTCTTTTTGCGCGTATATGTATGTGAAAATTCATGTTGTTCTTCGAGTTTATCAAAATCATCTAAAGCAATTTTTTCAGCAAGGTCATACATTTCTTTGGAGTTCTTTGAATTCGTCATGTTGTATACCTCCTATAATATTTTGAACTCGTTTTCGAGCACGCTCAAACTGCTTACGGACATTAGCCTCCGTTATCCCCATGACACTTGAAATTTCTTGATACGTTAAGTTATAGAAGACTTTGTACTTAAATACCTGTCTATTAGATTCATTTAACTCTTTTAGCAATGTATCAATTTGAACCTCAGACATTTTACGTTTTTCCCACTCTTCAATATTTTCATCTACTGCTTCTGTTGATTCTCTTTCATATTCTTCTAAAAATGTTTCATGTCGTTTATTTTTCCGGTAACTATCAATCGCCTTGTTTTTCGCGACCCTCAAAATGTAGCGTTTAAGCTCTTCAGTGCTCAAGCTATGGAGCTTTTCCAAGTTCTTATAAAGAGTAATAAACGTCTCTTGAACCGCATCTTCAGCCTGCTGAATATTATTTAAAATAGAATACGCTACATAATAAATTTTTTGTTCATACAACTCATATAGCTCTTCCATCTTTTCATAATCGTTGTTTGTAACTTTCATATAATTCCTCCTCTCACTCTATATAACGAATGAGCGCTATACTTTGTGACACTATAAAATCTTTTTATAGATAAAATTTAATAATAGAATATAAAAAGCCCAATTCCTCTATTCTAACTGAGAAATTGGGCTTTTTTATATTAGAATTTTCCTGACTGTTCCATTAAGAACATCCCTCTTATGCCTTTTTAGTAAGTAATATTTTCTCTATTGATTCTCGTAACAAATGCTTTGTCTCTTCAAGGTTATGATTCTGTTTTTCTCCCGGTTGTACCGTATAAAAATCAGCAAATGAGCGCTCTTTATATCTCGGGACAACATGCATATGATAGTGCGTGAGTTCGTTAAAGATTCCACCATTCTGACAAATTGTAATTCCGTCCGGTTTATATAATGCCTTAATCGCTTTTACAATAAGCTTAGAAGCATCCATAATCGATTTCGCTACAACGTCATCTAATTCGTCTACTTCTACAACATGCTGCTTTGGCACAATTAAAGTATGTCCTGGGTAGAAAGGCGCATGATCTAAAAAGCAAGTTACATAATCATCTTCATATACTTTATATATTTTTTCTTCTTCGTTTGCTAATTTACAACCTAAACAATCCATTACACTTTCCCCTCTCTCTAAAACATAAAAACGTGAGAACCGTATTCTCACGTTTTTATATTTCACTTTATTAGTTCAATTGTTTCCGTAACTTTTATACTATCTTTTACAGATTGAACAATCGTGCAATTTTTCACTGCAAGTTGTAGTGCCTTGTCCAATTGCTCTTCTGTAATGTTTTGTGCTTTAATTTTATAGTGCAGATGAACACTTTCAACTGGTTGTGATAAAGCTTCACTTCTACCAATTTCCGTTTCAATTGTAAACGTATCGTATGTAATACGTTTCTTTTCTAAAATTGTTCGAAAAACAATTGCACTACATCCTGCGATAGAAGAAACGAGTAATTGTAACGGTGAATACCCATTTTCTTTTCCAATCGCTAATTGACCATACGATAAATCTGCCTGTATATCATCGTGTTTGATTGTTAGTTTCATTTGGTGTCTCCATCTCCACTTTCATCGGTTTCTGCCGTTTCTTATTTATATAATAATATATGTAGCAGAAAATGATAAATGGAATACCACAATATAACGCCATTCTTTGTTCGGGAATAAACGCTAAACTAATAACAACGATACTATTCGTAATTAAAGCTAAAATTGGAACAATTGGGTATAGTGGTGTTCTATACTTTAAGTCCTCTAACTTTCCTCCGCCTTTTATATACTGACTTCTAAAGCGAAGTTGCGATAAAGCAATAATGATCCAACTTGAAACAGCCGATAAACCAGCTATAGATAATAAGTACATGTATACTGTATCTTCTGCAAGGAAGCTTGTGAATAAAGATAACCCTGCTACCGCAATCGTTACGACTAGCGCTGTAATTGGAATACCTCGTTTATTTACTTTCTTGAAAGATGTTGGTGCCATTCCTTCATTTGCAAGTGACCATAATATACGAGTTGCCGCATATAATCCTGAATTCGCTACAGATAGTAACGCTGTAATAATAACGAAGTTCATAATATCAGCTGCGTATGGAATACCGATTTTATCAAATACGACTACGAATGGACTTTCAATTATGCCAGCTTCTTTCCAAGAAATTAATCCTACCAAAATCGTCATTGTTAAAATGAAGAATAGCATAATGCGCCATACTGTATTACGAATTGCACGCGGGATTGTTTTTTCAGGGTCTTTACTTTCTCCTGCTGCAATCCCGATTAACTCTGTTCCTTGGAACGAGAAGTTAACTGTAATCATTGTGAGTAATACGGCAGCTAGTCCATTCGGGAATAATCCACCATCGCTTACAAAGTTAGAGAAAAGAGGTGCCGCTTCTTTTCCGTCATATGATATAAACCCTAATAATGCACTACCACCAAGAACAACAAATGCAAGAATTGTAACTACTTTAATACTAGAGAACCAAAACTCTAATTCAGCATAACTCTTCGCTGAGATAGCATTTGAAGCATATAAAATAACGCCGAATACGAGACACCATACCCAAACATCAACATTCGGAAACCATCTTTTCATCATTAAACCGATTGACGTTAATTCTAGTCCTACTGTCACTGCCCAGCCAAGCCAATATAGCCAGCCAATCATAAAGCCCGTTCCTGGCCCAATAAACTTCGTCGCATACTTTTGGAAAGAACCTGAAACCGGCATTGCTACCGTTAACTCTCCGAGACAAAGCATTGTTAAATACATAATAAATCCGCCCACTAAATAGGAAAGGATGGCTCCCCCTGGTCCAGCCTGATTAATGGTGTAACCTGAACCTAAGAAAAAACCAGTCCCGATTACACCACCTAGTGCGATCATAAATAAATGCCTACTCTTCATCGTACGATGTAATTTCTCATTCGTTGGTTGCTGCATCTAAATCCTCCCCCTACCGATACCCCTATATCTTGTTAAAATTTTCTGATAATAAAAATATACACGAAAGCGATTACAATTTCTATATAAAATTAAAACTTTTCTGATAAAACAATATAAAAAACCGAATTATTGTGAGATTTAGATTCTAATTAGAGGAAAATAAGGGGAAACAAGGAAAAACCTTTACATATATTGTAAAGGTTAACGAAGTTCTAATCTTCTCGATAAAATTGATAAACTATAATTTACGATAAAGTACATACAAGCTACTACTATAAACGTTGGAATCATATAATTTACATTCTGCCCGCTAATAATTTGAGCATTATGCATAAGCTCTGGCAGTGATATACCAACTGCTAATGATGTATCTTTCAGCAATGAAATAAACTGACTCACAAGCGGCGGGACCATTCTTCTTAATGCTTGTGGTAAGGTGATATGCCACAGTGCTTGAACATACGTTAATCCTGAAGATCTTGCGGCCTCAATCTGTCCTTTTTCAATCGATAATAGACCACTTCGAACAATTTCAGATATCATTGCTGCTTCAAATACTGTTAAAGCAACAATTACAGCTGTTATAATCTCTAATTTCAAGCCTACTTCTGGAAGCGCAAAATATGTGAAAAATATAATTAAAAGTAGTGGTAAGTTTCGAATCACTTCAACGATAATTCCTAATACTTGTGAGACGACAGGGATTTTCATGTAGCGCAATATCCCTATTATACTACCAATAATAAAGCTGAGTACAATTGCTACGAGCGCTACCTCTAACGTTATAAGTAATCCTTTTAATAAAAACAGAATATGATCTCCTGTAATTGCTCCCTTAAAATCCATTTACACCGCCTCCTTTGCTAAGCGTTTTTCTAAATAACGCACTAGCATACTGAGCGGAATTGTTAATATTAAATAAAACATCCCGACAAATATATAAACGTCGAACGTAACAAATGTCTTCGTTGAAATTAAATCTCCTTGATACATCAAATCGGTACCAGCGATAATTCCGAGTATGGAAGAGTTTTTTACTAAATTGAGAAATTGATTTCCTAGAGGAGGGATTACGATTTTCATCGCCTGGGGTAAAACAACATAATACATCGCCTGTACATACGTTAATCCTGAGGAACGCGCTGCTTCCATTTGACCTTTTGCAACTGATAAAATACCAGCGCGAATGACTTCCGCAATAAACGCTGCAGTATATACGGTAAGCGTAACTGTTCCTGCTACAAAACCATTTAAAGTAATTCCTATTACAGGTAAAGCGAAATAAAATATAAATGCAATTAATACGAGTGGAATATTTCTTACAAACTCTACAAAAGCCGTTCCCAACCAATTTAAAATACGAATAGGTGCAATGCGCATTACAGCCAAAATTACTCCTAAAATAAAGCTGCCTATTAACGCAATTACACTAGACATAACTGTATACTTAAAGCCCTCTAAATACATATCAATGTTATTCGTCAATATAGAAAAATCAGGCACATATTCTCCCCTCTTTCTTTACAAGAAGAGGATGAGCATCCCTCATCCTCTTACTATTTATCAATGAGAATAAAGCTCCATTAATGAAACTATCACGTTACTTCTCTTGTTTTTGCCCAATCCATTTCTCATACAATTTGTCGTACTCCCCGTTCGCCTTCATATCTTTTAGCAAGCTATTAATCTCTTTCGTTAAATCATCTGCACCTTTTTGCACTGCAATTCCGTACGGCTCATCCGTGAAAATTTTCCCTACAACTTCATAATTCGAATCTTGTTTTGCCATGCCGTAAAGAATTGCATTATCTGTCGTTAATACATCGCCTTTCCCTGCTTTTAACGCTGTAAATGCCTCACTGTAATTTTCAAATTCTAATACAGTCGATTCTGGTGATTTTTGACGAATATTATTTGTAGACGTTGAACCTTTTACAGCTAACACTTTCACACCCTTTTTCACATCATCAATACTTTTAATATCGCTTCCTTTTTTCACAAGTAACGATTGCCCTGCTTTAAAATATACATCTGAAAAATCTACTTCTTTTTTACGTTCTTCCGTAATTGTCATTGTCGCGATGATTGCATCAATATCACCATTTTTCAGTAGTGGAATACGCGTTTTAGACGTTACTTCTTTTAATTCTAATTTCTTTTCATCTCCAAGGATTTTTTTCGCAAGCGCCTTTGCGATATCAACATCAAACCCTTCTACCTGTCCTGTCGAAGGATTTTTCAAGCCAAATAAGTTCGTATCATTCTTCACCCCAACTACTAGTTTCCCACGCTTTTTAATTTGCTCAACAGCCCCGCCTTGTTTCGTATTCGTTTCTTTCGCCTCATCTTTTTTACTTCCGCATCCAGCAACGACAAGTACGAATAAACATGAAAATACGATTAACGTAAACAACTTTTTCATTTTAAGCATGAAACTCCCCCTTTAATGATTTAACACTCTTCTTAAAAATAGACGAGCTCTTTCTTGTTCAGGACTTGCAAAAAATTGCGCCGGTGTTGTATCTTCAATAATTTGACCATCATCCATAAACAAAATCCGATCTGCTACTTCTCGCGCAAATCCCATTTCATGCGTGACAACGACCATTGTCATCCCTTCTTTAGCTAGCGTTTTCATAACATCAAGTACTTCCCCGATCATCTCCGGATCAAGAGCAGACGTAGGCTCATCGAATAGCATAATTTCCGGCTGCATTGCGAGCCCCCTAGCAATTGCTACCCTTTGCTGCTGTCCTCCAGATAATTGATGCGGGTATACATTAGCCTTCTCCGGGATGCCTACTTTCTCTAAATAAAACATCGCTGTTTGCTCAGCTTCCTCTTTTGAAACTTTATTTACTTTAATCGGTGCTAGTGTAATATTTTGAAGAACCGTTTTATGTGGATATAAATAAAAATGTTGAAAGACCATTCCAATATTTCGGCGTAATTCATTCATATCTGTTTTTGCATTGTGTACTTCCGTATCTTGTACAATTAACGCTCCATCTGTAATTGTCTCTAACTGATTTATACACCGTAGCAACGTACTTTTTCCTGATCCAGACGGCCCAACAACTACTACCACTTCACCTTTTTTCACTTGTACATTAATATCTTTTAAAACTTGAAAGGTACCATAATATTTATTTACATTACGAAACTCTATCAACATACTCCCCCCTTCCCTTAACAAAGCATGTACATTCTTTTTATATTCAAAAATAGGCAAAAAAATAACTGCCTGCCTCATTTTGCCCATAAAAAAAAGCAAAGGGATTTTCCCTTTGCTTTTTCATTTCTATTCCATTAAGATACTTCTTCTTTCTTATCTTTGCCGTATTCATGCTCCCAGAAATCAGCATTTTTAATTCCTAATGGCCCTGGATCAAATACTGGATCTTTTCCTTCTTTTTTCTGCTTTTCATAATCCTTTAATGCAACTAATGCAGGTTTTTGTAATAATAAAATCGCAATGATATTTACCCATGCCATAATTCCTACACCGATGTCACCTAAAGCCCAAGCTGTTGCTGCTGTTTTTATACAGCCATAGAATACAGCTCCTAAAAATACAAACTTTAGTATCATAGACAGCCAAGGACGGTCTTTATCACGATTTAAGTACGCGATATTCGTTTCTGCAATGTAGTAATACGCCATAATTGTTGTAAATGCAAAGAATAGTAACGAGATTGCAACGAAACCGTTTCCAAATCCAGGGAAAACAGATTCTACCGCTGCCTGTGTATATCCTGGTCCTGGCTGAGCACCATTTAATTTATTTACAATAAAGTTTTTTCCGCTTGCATCAAATACGTTATACATGCCTGTAATAATCATCATAAATGCTGTTGCTGAACAAACAAATAATGTATCAATGTAAACGGAAAATGCTTGCACTAAACCTTGTTTAGCTGGATGTGATACTTCAGCTGCTGCTGCTGCATGTGGTCCAGTTCCTTGCCCTGCTTCATTGGAATAAATACCACGTTTTACTCCCCAAGAAATTGCTAAACCGATAATACCACCGAAAGCCGCTTCTAATGCAAAAGCACTTCTTATAATTAGCATAAATGCTTCTGGTAATTTTTCAATATTCATAGCAACAATAACGCAAGCTACTAAAATATAACCAACTGCCATAAACGGTACGACAACTTGTGCAACGTTCACGATTCGCTTTACGCCACCGAAGATGATAATAGCTAATACAACAACTAATAAAGCCCCTGATACGGTAGTGTTAATTCCAAAAGCTGTTTCTAAACTTACGGCAATACTATTTGCTTGCACACCTGGCAATAAAAGCCCCGTTGCAATAATTGTCGCTGCAACGAATACTAATGCATACCATTTCACACCTAAACCTTTTTCAATGTAATAAGCAGGTCCACCACGAAACTGTCCTTGATGTTTCGTTTTATATATTTGCGCGAGTGTTGATTCCACATAAGCTGATCCTGCTCCTAAAAAGGCTACTGCCCACATCCAAAATACAGCTCCTGGTCCACCGAATGCAACCGCTGTTGCTACCCCAGCTATATTCCCTGTCCCAACGCGTCCTGATAACGAAAGTGCTAACGCTTGGAATGAAGAAACACCAGCCTCTGATTTTTCTCCTTGAAATGTCAGCTTCACCATTTCGCCTACATGCCTTACTTGTAAAAACCTCGTTCGAATGGAAAAATATAAACCTACTCCTAAACATAAATAAACAAGTGCTGGACTCCAAACAATATTATTTAACCAATTTACGAAAGCTTCCAACATTCCCCCTCCTTCTTTATAAAGAATATTCAGAATATATATAAAATTATAAGTGTATACCGAATCTATAACAATATTATTTTAATAAAACAAACATATTTTTGTATAAAAAAACAAAGCATACATTTATTTTGTATACTTTGTTTTCACAAAAATGTATTATATATTCACAATTGCTTCTCTTTTTATAATTCTTTCATATAGCTCTTCTGATAATTCTCGGAAGTTATCTGGCATATCTTTCCCCTTAAACTTCTTTTGAAGTGTACCGTATAAACCAACATCACGTAGACGTAAAAACAACGGTAACGATTCGTACCAACTATCCGCTAGTCTGTGCTCATACTCATAGCCTTTTCGTAACACTTGTAGCTGTTTACGAGCAAAGTCTGTCTTCTCTTCTGCTATCCACGGTGTAAATAGAACAGAGTAATAGAGAACCATCGCTAAATCATGTATAAAGTAATTATAAGCCGCATCATCAAAATCAAAGATTGTTAGCTCTTTACCATCATAATGAAAATTACCGGGATGGATATCACCGTGCATAAGGCCGAACGTTTCTCTTTCAATGGGAAGAGCCTTTATTTCATCCATTAATACCGCTGCAATCTTTTTCACTTGATCATCTTCTAATTCATTAACAATCCCACTTTCGTCTTCTTCCCACGTATCACGATAATCTGTTTTAGGGTAGTTCATTGTTAAGCGGTGCAGTTGACCAATCGCTTTTCCCCATGCTTCAAAATAAGCATCTCCCCAATAAGGCGATTCTTCTCCTTTTACTTGTTCACCTTTTGCATATGTAAATAAAGAAGCGAAAAAGAAAGTTTCATCCTCTGCTCTGATCTCTTCTACAAGATTTTGAGACTTTGAATACAGAGGGCCTGCTACCTTTGCCCCATGCTCCGCAACATATCGTAAAAAATCTAGTTCAGCTTCAACTTCTTTTTTAGAACGATGAGAAGAGTGCGTTAAACGTAATACGTAATCTTCACCACTATCACCCTTTGCCTTAAAAATATAATTTTCAAAATCTCCAAGTGGCTTTTCTTCCACTATTACATGAAATGCCTTTGCTGCTCTTGCTAAAATTTCTTTCGTAAAAACTCGTTCTACTGCTATTTCCATCTGTATCCCTCCTATATATCTTCTTAATTCGACACAAAAGTGAGAAGTACTGCTATGAAATTGAATAGTGCGTGGGCAATCATAGCTGATAAAATAGAATTTGTTTTCTCATATAACCACGCAAATACTACTCCACTTAAAAAATTCACTGGTAATGTGTTATATGTTGGAATATGAACAACAGTAAATATTATGGAACTTATGAGCACCCCGCCCCATATGCCATATCTATCACGAAAAAACGTATAAAAAACACCTCGATATAAAACTTCTTCATAGATTGGTGATATAACTGCTGCTCCAATTACCGCGATACAGAACGCGTATATTGATTTATCATTTTGAACCGTTTCCGTTTTACTATTTTCAAAAGAAATACCCATTTTCTCCATTATCATTAATACAGCAATACTAACTATAATTAAGAAAATTAGCGCTACAACTGTCCATAGGAAATCTCTCCATGAAAGCTTCCGAATTCCAATGTCTTTCCACGACAATTTATATCTTTTTATACAAAAAAGATAAACTACAGTAGTAAATATCACTGCCATTATAAATCCCATTAATACTCCCGCATACAATGCGTTCCCTATTACTTTTAAAGCATAGTCATAAAAAAGAGATTCAACTGTTACTGGAACAATAATGAATACAAACATAAATAAATATAAGATTTCTTTCCATCCCCACATACTTTTCAAAATCATATACACCATCCCCCTACTCTCTGTTTCTTTAAGTATAAAAGATGACGTAACGTAACTTTCAAGCTTATTTTCCCCAAATAATCCAAGCATAATTTTCTCACAAAAAGCAAAAATTAACAGAAATAATTCCAATATAAAGGAGATGGAAAGTATGACCGAACAGAAGAGTTCACAACAAGATAATAACAAAAAGCATATGTTTCCATCACTTCCGGAGAACATTAATTACATTGAAAATAAACTTTTCCATTCTGATGATATAAAAAAATTAGATCTCCCTTTTCAAAACGGAAAAGGAACGATCTTATATATCGAATCTTTATCAGATCCAAATTTAATTCATCAATTAGCTCTTGAGCCATTATTAACGCGGTCTGATTTGTCTTTAGATAAAGCTTTTTCTACGTTAAATATGAAAAAAGAAACGAATTTAAATTATGGGGTACAACTTTTATTACAAGGTAAATCGTTATATTTTCATGAACATGTCGACAGTTTTTGTATATTCGAAACGGCTTTATCTTTAAAGAGAGATATAACAGAACCTGATAATGAAGGCATTGTACGTGGACCGCATACTGGTTTTGTAGAAGATTTAGCAACCAATTTAGCTTCTATTCGTAAGCTCATAAAAAGTCCAAATGTCGTCGTTAAATATTTCACACTTGGTGAAGAAATGCACACGAAAGTGGCAATTGCTTATATGCAAAATATAGCGAATGAAGATCTCGTTGCAGAAGTGAAAAGAAGATTAGAAACAATTAAAACGGACGCACTTATGCCTCCAGGATACATACAAGAATTTATAGAGGATACGTCTTTCTCACCCTTCCCGCAGCAATTAAATACAGAGCGTCCAGATAGAGTCGCAGCAAATTTAATGGAAGGACGAGTTGCTATTTTATCTGACGGAGATCCAACAGCGCTCATCGTACCTGTTACGTTATTCGCTTTCTATCAATCACCAGATGATTATAATAACCGCTGGATTGTCGGTTCTTTCGTCCGAATGATTCGTTTAGTAAGTTTTTTAATTGCCTTTCTCTTACCAGCTTTCTATATTGCAACTGTCGCTTTTCACCCTGATGTGTTGCCGCTCGAACTTGTGTATACAATTAAAGCTTCATTAGAGAAAGTACCGCTCCCCCCTATTTTTGAAGCTCTCTTAATGGAATTAATTTTCGAATTATTACGGGAAGCTGGTATTCGTCTGCCGAGCCGAGTTGGACAAACAATCGGTATTGTAGGCGGTTTAGTAATTGGTGATGCAATTGTAAAAGCCGGACTCGTTTCTTACACAATGATCATCGTTGTAGCTTTAACTGCAATCTCATCTTTTCTCGTTCCATCAAATGATATGAGTTCAGCAGTTCGAATTCTTCGTTTTCCATTAATGATTCTTGCTGCCCTATTCGGATATGTAGGAATTTCATTTGGCTTGATTATAACTTTCGTTCACTTATGTCAGCTTCATTCTTTTCATACACCATATCTTTCTCCTCTTGCACCAATGCGGATAAAAGATATGAAAGATTCTTTCGTAAGACTCCCAATTTGGTCGTTTTGGGAACGGCCTCATGATCCAAAGCCGAAAACAATGCAACGACAACATGTAACGAGAGAGGATGAGGACGGTGACAAACACGCAAAGTAACATCTCGCTAGTTCAATTTACCTTTTTCGTTATTCAATGCCAAATCGGAGTGGGCATACTTTCTCTACCGAACCGCCTTCACCCAATAGCGAAAGGTGGTGGGTGGATTTCTGCTCTCATCGCTGGACTTGTAATTCAGCTTATTATTTTACTTATGTGGCTTTTCTTAAAACGATTTCCGGATGCAGATATGTATGAAAGTGTTTGTATGCTATTTGGTAACAAGTTTGGAAAACTATTAGGTTTTGCTTATGTTTTTTATTTCACCCTTATTGGTATGACGGTTATGTTAAGCGCTTGTAATGTCATTAAAGTTTGGATATTACAAGCCACTCCTTGGTCTGCCATTCTCATGCTATTTACAATAGCTTGTTGTTATGTAGCTTATAATACGTTTAAAGTCATCGTACGATTTTATGTCATGGCCTCTATTCTCATTTTACCTATGGCGCTTTTAATTGGACTTGGGCTCTCACGGGCTGATTTTTCTTATATTTTTCCCATTACAGAGGCTGGATGGTGGAATATTATTCAAGCATCGAAAGAAACAATTACAGCTATGTATGGTTTTGAAATTATTCTTATCGCTTTCCCAAAAGTAAATGGGACTGCTGTGGCAAAACTAAAGGCAATTTCTATCGCTAACGGATTTGTGACTCTCTTTTATGCTTTTACTGTTTGGATTTGCTTTATCGTATTTAGTCCAAAGCAAATTGAACTTATTCCAGAGCCAGTTGCTTACTTATTGCGTTCTCTACATATCGGGATTATAGACCGGACTGATTTACTATTCATACCAATATGGATGATAACAGTTGTGGCTTCTATTGCTAGTTATTATTGTGCTGCTTCAATCGGAATTGGACATATATTCAATCTTGCTAATCATAAAAAAGCTGTTCCAATCGTTGGTATTATTGCTTTTAGTGTAGCCTTATTTATAGATACACCTGAAGAATTAAAAGTAATTTCAACTTTCACTGATAAGTTCACCTATATTTTTATCGTTGTCCTCCCTCTTTTATTTCTACTTTATGCAGTAATAAGAAAGAAGAAAGGAGAACAGTATGTTCAAAAAAAGAGTTAAATTACTTTTTATATTATGTACTAGTTCCCTCCTTTCTGGCTGTTGGGATCAAGAACCATTAAGAGAAGCGAGATTAGCTTATAGTATTGGATATGATATTACCGAAGAGAATAAACTTCAGCAAACGATCGAACTCGTAAAGAGTTCTAGCGGCGAGCAGTCTTCATTTGAGAATGAGATACATTCTGCAACCGGGCATAACATAAGGGATACAAGCGATGCCCTAAAAAAAAATGTGACTGGGAACATTCGCTATTTCAAATATGGTGTTCAATTACTAGGAACCAAAATTCTAAAAAAAGGTATACTACCCTATTTAGATGTCAGCTTTCGGGATCCAACAAACCCAACTGCTTTAGTAAAACTTATTGCAGTAGATGGTGAAACGTCCGAGATACTAGAAAAAAAGAAAGTAGGAAATTTACTAATTGGAGATTTTCTAAAGAAAAAAGTGAAAAGCTTAGAAGATATGAGTGTATTTCCAAAAGAAACTTTAGAAACAGCTGCTACAAAAATGTTAGATCCTGGTAAAGACTTCACCCTCCCTTCTATAAAAATAAAAGGAAAAGAAGTAGTTACAAACGGGTTAGCTTTATTTAACAAAGATAAATTAACTGGGCATTTATCTTTGAAACACTCTGTTTTATTCGTATTATTAACCGGAAAAATGGGAACAAGTGCCCGTATAACCCAGAAACTTACTAGCGATGAATCAGAGAAGACATCTGATTATTTAACAATGGAAATTAGCAATCGAAAGTTAGAAAGAGACTTAAAAATAACAACAGATAAAAAAGGAAATGTTTATGCTCACATTAAGCTTCAATTAAAAGTTATCGCTCTTGAAGCTCCGAGAGATAATCTTTACAAAATGGATGAAAGAAAAAAACTAAATAAGGAATTATCTAAACAGCTGACGAAAGAAGCTAAAAAGATAACGAAAAAGTTACAAAAAGCAAATTGTGATGCTTTCGGTATTGGAAGACATCTTATCGCTTATCATCCTGATTTGTGGAAGAAAAAAAATTGGAATAAAGATTATGCAAAAGTAAAATTCAAACCTGAGGTAGAAGTAAGCATTTTGTATAGCGGTGTCTTAAAATAAAAAGGCTGTATGCCGCGTGGGCATACAACCTTTTTATTTCGTATAGCGATAGACAATTGATTCATATGGTCTTAAGTTAAGTTTTGTAATATCCTTGCTGGAATCTTTATAATTCGACAGTAGTATTTCTTGTTTCATTCCATCTAATTGAACATGAGCTGGTACAGAGTACGTTATTTCTTCTCCATAGAAGTTATTGATAACAAGTAATACCTCGTCATTTATAGTACGTGTATATGCCCAAACCTTAAGATGATTTTCATCTAAAATAGCATATTCTCCTTCTGTAATTACATCATACGTTTTTCTAAGTTCTATTAACTTTTTATAATGATAAAATACAGACTCTTTATCTTCTAATGCCTTCTCTACGTTTATTTCTGTAAAGTTTTCAGCCACTGAAATCCAAGGTGTACTTGTTGTAAAACCACTGTTCATCTCTTCATTCCACTGCATCGGAGTACGAGAGTTGTCACGAGATTTTTGTTTTAAAATCCCGATAATCTCTTCTTTTGATAATCCTTCTTCTAGCTTTATATCGTGTATATTTAACGATTCCACATCGCGATATTGCTCGATGGACTCGAATTTAGGATTCGTCATACCGATTTCTTCGCCTTGATAAATGTAAGGTGTTCCTTGCAACATATGCATAGCTGTCGCTAACATTTTCGCAGATTCATTTCGGTACTTTCTATCATCACCGAAGCGTGACACTATGCGAGGTTGGTCATGATTACACCAGAATAACGCATTCCATCCTCCGCCCTTTTGCATTTCAATTTGCCAATTAGACATAATCTCTTTTAATTTAATGAAATCAAAATTAGCCTTCGTCCACTTATCTCCATTCGGATAATCTACTTTTAAATGATGGAAACTAAACGTCATACTTAATTCATTACGCTCAGGGTTTGAATATTTAATACAATTATCAATTGTCGTAGATGACATTTCTCCAACTGTAATTACATCTTTCCCTTCAAAAACATTTCGGTTCATCTCTTGTAAATATTCATGAACGCGCGGGCCATCTGTATAATATTTACGCCCATCGCTTGTCGCCGTACTTCCATCATCATTTAAGAACTGTTGATCTTTTGAAATTAAATTAATAACATCTAATCGGAATCCAGTTACCCCTTTATCAAGCCAAAAACGCATCATATCATATACTTCTTCACGAAGTTTTTCATTTTCCCAATTTAAATCCGCTTGCGTCTCATCAAATAGATGTAAAAAATATTGCTCTGTCTTCTCATCATATTTCCAAGCAGACCCGCCAAACTTAGATTGCCAATTATTTTTTTCATCACGCCAAATATAGTAATTACGATATGGACTATTTTTATCTTCCTTCGCTTCTTTAAACCACTTATGCTCCGTCGAACTATGATTTACAACGATATCAAGCATAATTTCAATATTACGTGCCTTTGCTTCTTCTAAAAGCTCTTCAAACTCTTCCATCGTTCCGTAAGATGGATCAATACTGTAGTAATCACTTACATCGTATCCATTATCATTTTGTGGTGATTGGTATATCGGTGTTAACCAAATATAATCTACCCCGAGTTCTTTTAAATAATCTAGTTTCTCTGTAACCCCTTTTATATCACCTGTTTCTTTATTGTAATAGCTATTAAAGCTCTTCGGATAAATTTGATAAACTACACTTTTATGCCAATCCTTCATGTTTAACTTCCTCCTACTTCTGTTTTGCTCGTTTTGCAAATAAACATGTTAACGTAAATGGGATTACAACTGCGATAATCATTCCTACAATAAATATTGGAATCGATTTCGGAATGATAGAAATAAATGCTGGTAATCCGCCAATTCCGATAGCAGGTGCTAATACACCATTTAACGTAATAAATATAGCTGCAATAGCCGATCCTATAATTGCTGCATAGAACGGGAATTTATTTCGTAAGTTTACACCAAACATAGCTGGCTCTGTAATACCGAAATATGCTGAAATTGCTGATGTAGATGCCATGCTTTTATCATTTTGATTTTTAGAAATCCAGAACATTGCAAGTGCCGCACTACCTTGCGCAATGTTAGAAAGAGCAATCATTGGCCAAATGAATGTACCACCGTGCTGTGCAATTAATTGTAAGTCGATAGCAATAAACATATGATGCATACCTGTAATTACAAGCGGTGCATATAATGCTCCAAACAATACTGCTCCAACTACTGGTACTGTTTCATATACACCTACTAATCCAGCTGTTAATAAATCTCCAATATGACGTGTAACTGGACCAATAATTCCTAATGCTAACACACCTGTTACGACAATCGTTGTAATGGGTACAACTAATAATTGAATTGCATTTGGTACATGTTTCTTCAAGAAAATTTCCACTTTACTTAATACAAATGCTGCTACTAAAACCGGTAGAATTTGACCTTGATATCCTACCTTTTCAATTTGAAATAATCCTAAAATATCGAAGTACTCAATCTTTTGTCCATCTAAACCAGTTGCTGCTTTACCATAATCCCACGCGTTTAATAAGGCTGGATGCACAAGCATTAATCCCATAACGATCCCTAATATCGGACTACCACCAAAACGCTTCGTTGCTGACCAACCGACAAGTGCTGGTAAGAATACGAATGCTGTATTCGCCATCATATTAATTAAATCCCAAAGCCCACTTAAGTTTGGATATACATCTAATAAATTTTTACCTTCAAAAAATAAGTCCTTCGCTCCTAATAGATTGTTAATTCCCATTAGTAAACCAGCTGTTACGATCGCTGGTAATATCGGCATAAATACATCTGAAAATACTTTTACAAACTTTTGAACTGGGTTTAACTTTTGGTTTCCAGAGTCTTTCACGTCAGCTACTGTCGCTTCCTTCATACCTGCGAGCGTTATCAATTCCGCATATACTCGATCAACATCTCCTGGACCAATTACAATTTGAAATACTCCAGCGTTATGAAACGCTCCCTTCACTAATGAAACAGACTGCAATTTATCGTTATCTATTTTACTTTCATCTTTTAAAGCGATACGGAGCCTCGTTACACAGTGCGCAGCTTGTTCAATATTGTCTCTCCCACCAATATACTGCAACACTTCCTCTGCTGTTTGACGATAGTCTTTCCCCATATTCCCGTCCCTCTTTTCTTTTTTTGATACCGTTTACAATTACATATTAACTCGTATATATAAGTTAGTCAACACTCGTATATACGAGTTTGTATTTTTTTATAAATTGAAATTGTAATCAGTGGGGGTTTTGTTCATCCCGCACTGATTATCAGCCCTCACCAATCGGGCGTTTACGGACAGCACGCCTCCACAAATAGCAGGGATAAAAAAAAGAGATGAAACGTTTTTTCGTTCCATCTCCTTATTTTCTCCGCGCCACATCCGAAAAATGAAAAATATCTAAACGATGGCGTGACTCTGTATATTCGAACTGACTTCCATCATAAAAATGCGTAAAGTTTTTCACAACGACAACATAGTCTGTTCCATTTAAATCTAAATACTTTCTATCGTCCTCTGTACATGGCTGTACTTCAATTACCCTCTGTGAGTAACTAATATGAAGACCTAATTTCTTCTCAATGTATTTATAAATGGACTCCGCTGCAATTTCGCTCGTTAATCCAGGAATATATTCCGATACAAAATGATTGATATCCAAAATTACTTTTTCTCCATCAATATTTCGTACACGTTTAATATGATCTATTTCTGTATTCTCTTTCACATTTAATAGCTTTGCAACCTCTTTTGTCGCTTTTACTTTCTCTATTTCCACGACTTCTGTAATACAATGGCGTCCTAAACGTTCATTTTCTTCCTGGAAGCTTACAATACCACCAAAGTTGAATTCAATGTTTTTTCGCTTTAAAACAAAGACACCTTTTCCATGTATTTTTTGAACATATCCACGCTCTTGTAATAAATCTACAGCTTTTCTTACCGTACCTCGGCTCGCTTCATATTGCTTCATTAATTCAGTTTCTGATGGGATTTTGCATCCCTCTTTTAATTGTTTATTATCAATAGACTTGCTGATTGCTGTATAAATTTGTTCATACTTACTCATCATCTACAATAGCCCCTTGTCACCTTCTAATTCTATATGTATTATACCATGCTACACTCTTCTGCCAATCTCTCACTTATTTTCCAGTATAGGAAAAATACAGGTAAATATTTAATCTCTAAAACGTATTTTTATAAAAATTTTTATATTTTTCTTTTCATTCAAAAAAACATGTAGTATACTAACTTCAAAATCAGAGGAGAAAGGGAGCAAAGAACTATGCTTACTTATACAACAATTGTAGTTACATTTGCACAAAAACATCATCATCATACGTAACCCTTGAAACCTAGCGGAAAAATTACGCGTAGGTACAAGGGTTATTCCCGTTGTACCTACGTTAGGTGAAGAGCCATGTAGGTATTTTTTATCTACATGGCTCTTTTTTTATTGTCAAAAAGCTAGTAAAAAATGATGTTTAAGCAAAACTTACTACAAAGGAGTTAACAAAAATGGAAACGAAAAAATGGGGATTATGGATTTTAACGGCTTTTGTAATCGGAAATATGGTTGGCGGTGGCGTATTTATGCTCCCAGCAAATTTAGCACACGTATCAGGTCCAATGGGTTCTACACTCGCATGGAGTATTACAGGCCTTGGCGTATTTATGATTGCACTCGTATTTGGAAATTTAGCAATTCGCAAGCCAGAATTAAAGGCTGGACCACAAAGTTACGCCCAAGCAATGTTCCCTTCAAAAAAAGCGGGTAAAGTTGCAGGATATAGTATGGCATGGGGATATTGGGCTGCGAACTGGGCTGCAACCGCATCTGTTATTATTTCCTTTGCTGGATATTTATCAACATTCTTTCCAGTGTTACAAAGTAAGCAAATTCTCTTTTCTACGAACGGATTTTCACTAGAACTCGGAAAAGGACTAACTTTCCTCGTATGTAGCCTTATGCTATGGGGAATTCAATATATTCTTTCTCAAAATATTGACCAGGCTGGAAATATGAATCTGCTTGCTACCATTGCAAAAATTATCGGATTTACAATGTTTATTGTAATCACATTATTCATTTTCAATGCCTCTAATTTTGGAGACGGTCAAACATTTATGAATGAAGCAGGACAATCAATTTCGTTAGGTGGACAAATCAATTCAGCTGCTATTGCAACACTTTGGGCGTTTATCGGTATTGAATCTGCTGTAATGCTTTCTAACCGTGCTAAATCTCAGCGCGATGTAAAAAAAGCTACCATTTTCGGATTAATTATCGCTCTTCTTATTTACATGTCAATTACTTTACTTACAATGGGAGCTCTCTCGCAAGATGCTTTAAAAGAGTCTCAAAAACCATTAGTAGACGCATTAAATTTAGCAATTGGCAATAAAGGTGCCTATATCATGGCTTTACTTGCACTTGTATCTTTATTTGGCTCTACAGTTGGCTGGATTGTTGTTAGTTCAGAAGTACCTTACCAGGCAGCCAAGAATGGACTTTTCCCTAAGTTTTTCGCGAAAACAAATAAAAAAGGTAGTCCTTCAAAATCATTATTTATTACAAATGTGATGACGCAAATTTTCTTATTCTCGACGATTTCTGGTACCGTATCAGAAGCTTATAATTTCGCTATCGTTGTAGCAACATTAGCTTATTTAATTCCATACCTTGTTTCTACGCTGTACCAATTTAAATTGGTTATTACAGGAGAAACGTATGATATAATGCCTGGCTCTCGAATAAAAGATGGGATCATTACTACATTAGCATTTGTCTACTCTATTTGGGTTATTAAAACAGGAACTGCTGATTTAAAAACGTTCTTCTTAGGAATTGGATTGTTCGTATTAGGTCTTATTCTTTATCCAGTACTAATGAAAAACTCACAAAAAACGAATTAAAAAAAGAGAAGCTACCGGCTTCTCTTTTTTATTAAAAATCTGTAATTAACTTTTCTTTTAACTCTCCTACAGATAAAGGTTTCGCATAATAAAATCCTTGGACGTAATCACAGCCCATAGATTGTAATAAACTTTCTTGCTCTACTGTTTCTACTCCTTCAGCAACTACTGCTAAATTTAAGCTATGGGCAATTTCAATAACAGATTTTACAATCGTTCGCTCTGGCTGTGCGTGATCATAATGAAATTCACGAATAAAGTTACGATCAATTTTCACTATATCCAGTGGCAGTTGCTTTAAATAATATAAGGAAGAATAACCCGTTCCAAAGTCATCTAAAGCAATTAAAATACCCATATTTCTTAATTCTTGTAATGTAGCAATAATATAATCAAAATGGCGAACAGCGATACTTTCCGTTACTTCCAAAATTAAGCGATTCGGTGGAAATCCAGTTCTCCTTAAAATGCTACGTACAGATAAAATAAAACGCTTTTGCATTAATTGTTGTATGGATAAATTAACAGATAACCTTAGTCCTTCTTCGTAATCTGGCAATGTTTTAAACAAGCGACATGACTTTTCTAATACCCAGTCTCCTAATTTTATAATAAGTCCAGATTCTTCAGCTACTGGAATAAATTCGCCTGGCGAAATAGGCCCTTCTTCTGTCGAACAACGTGCTAAAGCCTCAATACCAGTATATTTCTTCGTTTTCAAATCAATAATAGGCTGCAGTACCACATCTAATTCTTCATCACGAATTGCCTTTTGCAAAGCGAATTCAATTTTCATTCTACGATTTATTTTCGCACGTAACTCATCTGTAAAGAAACACGCGGCATTTCTGCCTTGTTCTTTCGCACTATACATAGCTAAATCCGAATTTTTCAATAGTGTTTCTACATCTTGTCCGTCTTGCGGATATGAGCACAGTCCTAGACTAGCTGAAATGTATACTTCATGACCTTCAAGCATAAATGGTGCCTGAAAACACGACAACACAGATGTCGCTAACTGCCTCATTTCATCTTGTTTATGATTTTTTGTTAACAGCACAAATTCGTCGCCACCCAGCCTAGCCAGAACGTCTTTCTCTCCTAGCACATAATGCAACCGTGAAGCAACTTCGCTTAAAAGTAAATCCCCTATCATATGACCTAGCGTATCGTTTACTAATTTAAAACGATCCAAATCAAAGTAAATCATACCAAATTCTTTTTTTCCTGCAATCATCTCGTTTACAGTCGTTATTAGCTGCAATCGGTTCGGTAAACTCGTTAAAGCATCATGATACGCAAGCTCCCTATAACGACTTTCACTTAACCGCAACCTCTGTTCTGCTTCTTTCCTACTACTAATATCATTTCGGATCGCGATAAATTGATACGGCTCTCCTTTTTCATTTAAAAACGGAACAATTGTTGTTTTAACCCAATAATACGTCCCATCTTTTGCTTGATTTCGAATCTCACCTCTCCATACTTTTCCGTTCAAAATGCGCTTCCATAGAATTTGAAAAAATGTTTTCGGGTGATATCCTGAATTTAAAATACGATGATCTTTCCCTATTAACTCTTCTCGTGTATATTTGGAGATTTCACAAAACTTATCATTTACATATGTAATAAGACCATTTCGGTCTGTAATCGCAACAATTGAAGACTCATCTAATGCTAACTTTAAATCTCGCAATGAAGAGTCATATAATGCATGACCTCTTTGTTCTAGCATGCGCATCTCTCCTTGCTTCCTATCTGACTAAAACACAACTTGTTTCTCTTCATAGAAATAGAGATATTTCATTTCTTAATAATGGCTATTTGCATTCATCATATTTTGAAATATGCCGATTAAAATAACATAATATTATTTGTAATAAAAAGCAATATAATACCGTTTCAATTATAAATAGTAGTTTCTTATCGCTATAATTAGCTTACTTTATTATACTCTTACATTCCTTTATAACTAGCTCCATACAACGCCTATTCCCTATTAATCCCGCTCATATCTAACCTCTTTACTTTACTAGCGAAATAGAATTTCGAGCACACTATACAACTATTCACGGATAATAATATAAAAGTTAAAATTAGTCTATATGTTTTTGAATTACAATAATAAAATATTAACATATTTTCACCTTTGTTTTGGAAATATTTTATAAATACTTTATTAAACTAAAAAAAGAGGAAAGCCTCTTTTTTTAGTTTAATACGGATATGGTATTTGCTGATACCCCGGATATGGAGTTGGATATGGTGCTGGGTATGGCGCTGGATAAGTTACTGGGTACGGTGCTGGATAGTAACCTCCACTTGCTGCACCCGTTAATGCGCCAGCTGTAAGTCCACCTAACACGCCTCCAGCAAAACTTCCTGGGAAAAATCCACCGCCCCATGAGCCGCCACCCCAGCCCCATCCACCTCCGTGATGGTGGTGATGATCATGGTGATTGTGCCCTCCGTGGTGGTGATGTCCGCCGTTATGGTTGTGCCCTCCATGAGGATGATGATTACGATAATACAATCCGTTATTTTCTATATAATTCATGTTTCCCCTCTCCTTTTCCATTTTCTTATCTTAATAGGTATTGTATGAATAGTACGGACCTTGTTAGTAACCTATATAATAAGAAGAATCCGTATAATACGAATAACCATATCCTCGGCTTCATCATGCACCTGTTACAAATTCATGATATGGTTATCCCCGTTCCTATATAAAGGACAAATGTTTTGTCCCCCCTACACTGATTATTAACCAGCAAATAGCAGGATAATAACGTAACAATATACTGTATGTAGGACAAATGCGGAAAGCATGGGGAAAATGTCTATATTTTGTAAAAAAAACAAAACACTTTATAATAAGAATGTCGGATTATACCTTTTTATATAAGAAGTCTATATTTAAGAAAGATTAGAGGAATTTTATAGAAATGAAGAAGCCTATCGTTCAATTATTATTGGTATTTACAATTATATCTATCGTACTCTTACTTTTAGATACGTCTATCCTCTCACTATATACCTTTGTCGGTGCATTATGGTCTCTTACAATCATAGGGATATCTTTCGTTATTTTTATTGAAAATAGATCCCCACAAAGCACTTTAGCATGGTTTTTAGTATTAGCACTTCTCCCTGTTGTTGGTGTGCTTTTATATGCGCTTTTCGGACGTAGCCGTTGGAGAAGAAAAAAACATCTACATCGTTCAGAAGAGCAAAGAAAATTATTCCGTGAAATATTAGAAGGAAGACGAGTAGAATTGTCACTCACAGTCCCCTTACATGAACGTTCTACGCATTTAACAAAAGTCGTACAAAAATTTGGAGGCGGACCTGCCGCAGATAAAACAACTACAAAACTTTTAACAAATGGCGATCAAACCTTTTCAGAAATTTTGCAAGCTATCGAGCAAGCAAAACATCACATACATATTCAATACTATATTTATAAATCTGATGAAATTGGTACAAAAGTTCGGGATGCGTTAATAAACAAAGCAAAATCTGGTGTTATTGTACGCTTCCTTTATGATGGACTCGGAAGTAATACGTTAAGAAGACGCTTTTTAAAACCTATGAAAGAAGCTGGAATTGAAATTGTTGAATTTGACCCTATTTTTTCAGCTTGGTTACTTGAAACTGTCAATTATCGTAACCATCGAAAAATCGTTATTGTAGATGGAGAAATCGGTTTTACTGGTGGACTCAACGTCGGTGATGAATATCTTGGCCGTTCAAAAAAATTTCCCATTTGGCGTGATAGTCATTTAAAAATAGAAGGAAAAGCGTTATATAAATTACAAGCAATTTTTCTAGAAGATTGGCTCTATGCCTCTAGTGGATTGAATACTTATTCTTGGGATCAATTTATGAATAGACAATACTTCCCAGGTAAAGAAATTTCAAGTGCAGAAGGTGCTGTGCAAATTGTAGCCAGCGGGCCTAGCTCAGATGATAAAAGCATTCGCAATACATTATTAGCTGTTATGGGATCTGCAAAAAAATCGATTTGGATCGCTACACCTTACTTTATTCCAGATCAAGAAACTTTAACATTATTACGTTTAAGTGCAATATCTGGCATAGATGTACGCATTTTATATCCTGGTAAAAGTGATAGTATTATTAGTGATCAGGCATCTCAGTCCTACTTCACTCCGCTTTTAAAAGCTGGTGCTTCCATTTATAGTTATAAAGATGGTTTTATGCATGCAAAAATTGTACTCGTTGATGATAAAATCGCGACAATTGGAACGGCAAATATGGACGTACGCAGCTTTGAATTAAATTATGAACTTATTAGCGTACTATATGAATCAGAAACCGTTCATGATATTAAACATGATTTTGAAGACGACTTTAAGCATTCCACTGAAATTAAATGGAACGCATTCCAAAAAAGAAGTATCAAAAAACGAATACTAGAGTCTTTCATGCGACTCATTTCTCCTTTACTGTAAGCAATCAATGTAATATTGATTGCTTTTTCTTTTCCATTTCCCCTCTCTCCTTTTCTTTGCATACCATATTAAAACAAGTTATCATAAGATGTATTACTTTATGAAAATAATGTTAGGTGGGAAATACATGTTAGAACAATTTCATATACATGCTGATTTAAAACAACAGCTCTCAACCATTCACGAAAAAAATAAACGAGAAGCTGGTGAAAATGCACATTTAATTGGAAAGAAAATATATAAAGCATCTGATAACAGCATTATTGAAGATGCTATTACAGCGCTTCTTCTTGGCAAAAACATTCTATTAAAAGGGCCGACTGGTAGTGGTAAAACAGTACTAGCTGAAACTCTTTCTTCTTTATTCCAAAAACCAATGCATAGCATTAACTGTTCTGTTGACCTAGATGTAGAAGGTATTTTAGGATACAACACACTACAAACGAAAGATGGCGCATCTGAAGTTACATTCGTTAACGGCCCTCTTATGAAAGCAATGAAGAACGGTCATTTCCTATATATTGATGAAATCAATATGGCAAAACCTGAAACGTTACCACTTCTTCACGGTGCATTAGATTACCGTAAAATGATTACAAATCCATTTACACAAGAGGTTGTATATGGCGATGACGAGTATCGTGTAATTGCAGCAATTAATGAAGGTTACGTTGGAACAAGTGAACTAAACGAAGCATTAAAAAACCGTTTCGTTATTATTGAAGTTCCATACATTCAAGGTGACACATTAAAAGAACTATTACTATCTGAATCAAAATTAAATGATGTTGCAACAATTGAAAAGTTCGTTGCATTTGCAAGCGACCTTATGCCTTTAGCTCGTGATGGACGTGTAAGTGAAGAAGCAGCAAGTATTCGCGGCATTATCGACGCATGTGATTTAGGTGTATATATTCCTGTTATGCGTGCAATTGAACGTAGTATTATCGCAAAATTAAACGATGAAACAGAACAAATGACTGTCCGTGAATTAGCAGAAAGTTATTTCTTTGAGGGATAATTCATGAGACAAATTTTTAGTGACAAAAAAATTGATGCGTCGCTGTTTCTACAAATGGAAAACTTAATGTATGCTCTTCTAAAAGAAGACGATGCCTACCTTGAGTATGGCTATAAAGCATACTACGACGAAATTGAAAAAAAGGTTGTCATTAGTCACTTTTGGGATGATCGAAAAGAAGAGGATACAGTAATCGGATTAAAAAGCGAAGTGTTTTTAAAAGCACTTGGTAATAAACATTACTCGGACATGACTTTAATTCGTTCTTATGCGATTGAATTACAAGAATCACCCTTAAAAAAGTTTTTAACACAATTATTTGTTCTATTAGAAGATTTACGTGTTGAGGAAATCGTAAAAAACTTACGCCCTGGCACAAAGCATGTTTTTAAAAGAAGAAAAGAAATGTATCGCAATTACTTTAGTTCACAAAATGAAATCAATCGTGTTCGTAACTATCACGGTGATCGTCTATTTTGTCTCTGCTATCTTTCATTAACGAGCGATAAATATGAAATGTTTAATAATGAATATTTCGAGCAAATTGAATCAATTTTGCATGAAACGTTCCAAGCTCGTAATACAGAAGACATTATGTATATCGTTGAAAAAATTCGCTATCGTTTAGAAGGACTGCTTGAAAGTGACATGCTTAATAATTATTTCGGACATGCACCGCTTTATTTATCTGTTATTACAGATGAGAAAGACAGTCGCGCTGAAAAATTAGCAAATGATGATACGCAGCTCATAGATGACGATGATAACAAAAACAAAATGGATGAAAGCTTCTCGACATGGCACCGTGAAAATAAAAACAATGAAAACGAGAACTTTTTACGCTTTGATTTAGAAAGCGGAACAAAAACAAATATGATGGGTGATACTGCTCGTGAATCAGAAGATGGTGACCAAGCACTTGGTTCTGTACAAGGTACTTCCCAAAAAAGTACACAATCTAACTTTGATGGTGCTGATACAGAGGAAGCAAGAGCGTCTCATGCTTCTAGCCAAAACGACGGTGCATACGGCAAGTATAATGTGGGAGCTTCTCATACATTTAAAGAAGCTCGCAAATCAAATCCTGATGAGAAAAAAGATTACCAAGCTATCAAATCAGTCGTTAATAAAGATGTAAAAGAATTAAAGAAAATTATCGAAAAAACAATTGAAAATAAAACGAATGCAAACAGTGATAAATATTACGGAAGGCTTCGTAAGAAATTCCTTCGTATTTATACTGAAAAGCAGCCGCGCATGTTTTATAAAAAAGGACAAGAATCACAAGAGCTCGACGTTGCATTCCAACTACTAGTGGACTGCTCTGGTTCTATGTATAACAAAATGGAAGAAACGAAAAAGAGTGTTGTACTATTCCATGAGGCATTGAAATCTTTAAAAATCCCGCACGCTATTAGCGGATTTTGGGAAGATGCTTCTAGTGCTAAGCCTGAAGATAAGCCAAACGTTATCCATGAAGTTGTAACGTATAAAAACTCAACGTTACCAAACGTCGGTCCAGAAATTATGCAGCTTCGCGAAGAAGAAGATAACCGCGACGGATATATTATTCGTATCGTTTCTGAAAAGCTTGCAAAAAGGCCAGAAAAACATAAATTCTTACTTGTCTTTACAGACGGTGAGCCTTCTGCGCTAGACTATCAACAAGACGGTATTTTAGATACGCATGAAGCTGTCAAACTTGCTCGTAAAAGTGGTATGGAAGTAATCGGAATCTTCATCGAAGAAGGCGAAGCGAAAGAAGCAACTTATCAATTAATGAAGAATATTTATAACCATCACTTCTTAGTTGCAAATCACGCTGAAGATTTACGTCTGAAGATTAAACCACTATTGAAAAAGTTATTACTGAAGACGATTGAATAGAAAAAAAGGAGCCTTGTGCTCCTTTTTTTCTTTCAATCACTTTGTTTCTGGTTGAAACTTGTATGGAATGGCTACTTCTAATAATGCCTCGAATCCGCCATCGTAGAATGGGAATCGTTCATTTGCGATCGTTCGATCCACCCACTCTATTGCGGAAATTTCATCTTCATCTTCTGCAATAAGTTCACCTGTCACTACATTTGCTCGGAATGTAAAAAATAGCGCATGATTCCCTGATTCTTCAAAGAATTTTTCATTGATCGCAACAAGTCCACCTGCCACAGCAGTTAAACCTGTCTCTTCTTTTACTTCTCTTATTAGTGCTTCCTCTAATATTTCACCTTTTTCCACAGCCCCGCCTGGCAATGACCAAACATTTTGTTCTACATTATGTACCATTAATACTTTATCCGTTTCTTCATTATGTATTAGTGCATATACGACATCAACTCTTTGCATAAGACTTCTCTCCCTCAAAAAATAAGGAAGAGCCAATTCCTAAGAATCAGCTCTTCCTATTAATTCATCACTAACTCAGCTGTGAACTTTTTTTTTAACTTAGCCAACATGTCCGTTGTCATTTTGTCTAAATCGTATTCTGCTTTAAAGCCCCACTCTTTCATTGCTGCTGTTGCATCAATAGAGTTTGGCCAGCTATCAGCGATTGTTTGACGAGCAGGATCTACAGCGTAATCCATTGTAAACGTCGGGATGTGTTTACGAATTGATGCTGCGATTTGCTCTGGCTCAAAGCTCATTGCTGTAATATTAAATGCGTTTCTATGCACAAGTTTACTTGGATCAGCTTCCATTAATGAAATGATCGCTTGTAAAGCATCTGGCATATACATCATATCCATGTATGTTCCTTCTGCAATGTATGAGGTGTATGTGCCTTTTTTAATCGCCTCATAATAAATTTCAACTGCATAGTCAGTTGTTCCGCCTCCTGGAGGAGCTACGTAAGAAATTAAACCTGGGAAACGTACACCGCGCGTATCAACGCCAAACTTTTGATGATAATAATCACATAGTAACTCTCCTGCTACTTTGTTTACCCCATACATCGTAGTAGGACGCTGAATTGTATCTTGTGGCGTATTATCTTTTGGCGTTGATGGACCGAATGCACCGATAGAACTTGGCGTGAAAAACTTACAGTTTAATTCACGAGCTGCTTCTAATGCATTTACAAGTCCACCCATATTTAAATTCCAAGCAAATAACGGATTTTTTTCTGCTGTTGCTGAAAGTAACGCTGCTAAATGAATAATTGTATCTACTTCATTACGCTTTGCGATATCATGTAGTTTTTGTCCATCTGTTACATCTAACGTTTCAAATGGACCAGACGTTACTACTTCACTATCTGTTTCACGAATATCTGTTGCAATAACATTTGATGCACCGTATACATCACGAAGTTTCATTACTAGTTCAGAACCAATTTGCCCTAAAGAACCGGTTACTAGAATTTTTTTCATTTTCCCCACTCCTCATTTGCAAGCTATTCAAAAGATGTCGTTACTTAAATGATGCCCATTTCTTTCCCTACTTTTTCATACTTACGAATTGCTTCATCTAACATTTCTTTCGTATGAGCTGCTGTAGGCATATTACGAACGCGTCCTGTTCCTTTTGCTACAGTTGGGAACACGATAGATTTTGCATATACGCCTTCTTCATTTAGACGTTTACTAAATTCTTGTGTTAATACTTCGTCACCAATAATACAAGGTGTAATTGGCGTTTCACTTTCTCCAATGTTAAAGCCAAGTTCTTTTAACCCTTGTTTTAAATAGCGGCCATTTTCCCATAAACGATCATGTAACTCTGTGCTTTCCATTAAAATTTCAATTGATCGCATACATGCAGCTGCATCAGCTGGTGTTAATGCTGTAGAGAATAAGAATGGACGTGAACGAACTTTTAACCAGTCAATTAAGTTTTGTTTCCCTGCTACATATCCACCAATTACCCCAATTGCTTTTGATAATGTACCAATTTGGAAATCAACTTTATCAGATAGACCGAAGTGCTTTACAGTTCCTGCACCTTTTCCAAGTACACCTGAACCGTGTGCATCGTCTACATATGTCATTAAATCTAATTCTTCTGCAATCTCAACAATTTCTGGTAATTTTGCAACATCTCCATCCATTGAGAAGACACCATCTGTAATTACCATTAATTTATTGTAAAGACCTGATTCTTTCGCTGCGATTGCTTTTTGGCGTAAATCTTCCATATCAGAATGTTTATAAACAATAATTTTCGCTCTTGATAGACGACTACCATCAATGATAGAAGCATGGTTTAATTCGTCTGAAAGAATCGCATCATTTTTATCCATAACGGCTGAAATCGCTGCCATATTACAGTTAAATCCTGATTGGTAAGCAATTGCTGCTTCTGTATGTTTAAACTTTGCAATTGTCTCTTCTAATTTAATATGCAAATCTAAAGTACCGTTAATTGTACGAACAGCTCCTGCTCCAACGCCGTACTTATGAATTGCACCAATTGCTGCTTCTTGCAAACGGCTATCTGTTGCTAATCCAAGATAGTTGTTTGAAGATAAGTTAATATATTCTTTTCCGCCAATTGTAATGATCGGTCCATTTGAACTCTCAAGCGGATCAATTACGTTATAAAGCCCCTTTGATTTTAAATCCTCTAAATTTTCTTCTAAAAATTTCGCAAGTGTTTTACTAGACATTGTGAAGCCTCCCATCGTTCATGTAAGCGGATTATTGTCTTAATAGTTCTAATAATCCCTCTACTAGCTTAACACGTTTTCAGAATTTATTATAGAAAAATAGTTTAAAGTAACCGCTTACAATTCTAGATTATATATGATTCATTACAAGAAATCTATCATTTACTTTTCATATTTGGTAGAATAAAAAAAATATTTAAGGGGGCTTCAATAATGGCATTTACTGAATCGGATGTATATAATAACGAAGCATTTTTGGAACAATATATGAAACGAAGATACCGAGAAAATAGCCCAAATGAATCACTTGAAAAACCAGCTTTCTTTCAACTCATTGGTGATGTAAAAGGAAAACAAATTCTCGATTTAGGCTGCGGTGACGCCAAGTTTGGCGAAGAATTATTAGACAATGGCTGCCACTCTTATACTGGTATCGAAGGCTCCCAGCTTATGTACGAAAAAGCTACAAAACAACTAGAAAATAAAAATGGAACCGTCCATTGTTTAAACCTCAAAGACTACACATACCCTCCTTCTACTTTTGATTTAGTAACGTCTAGACTCGCCTTACATTATATTGAACATCTTCCTATCATTTTTCAAAATGTGTACGAAGCTTTAAAAACAAATGGATTCTTTACTTTTAGTGTTCAACACCCTGTTATTACTTCTTCCTTTGAAAGCTTGCAAACGAGCGGAAAAAGAACGAGCTGGCTCGTCGATGATTATTTTAAAATGGGAAAACGCGTTGAACCGTGGATTGATCAAGAGGTTATTAAATATCATCGTACAACGGAAGAATATTTCACATTATTACAACAAGCTGGATTTACAATTACAAACATAAAAGAAGCTACACCCAATCCAACCTATTTTCAGAGTGACGAAGAATATGAACGTCGGTTACGTATTCCCCTCTTCCTCTTATTTTCTTGTAGAAAATAAAAAAGACGATGAATCTTCATCGTCTTTTTTCATTATCTCATTGCCTGAACAACCTCTTTACGTACACGTCTTCCTTTTCCATGCGGGATACAAAGTGGCGTCCCAAACAATGGATCTGTACTGATTTGACACTCCATCCGGAATACATCACGTACTAGCTTCTCATCTACTACTTCTTCCGGCTTACCTTGTGCATATATTTGTTTATCTTGAATGGCTACAATATTGTCTGCATAACGGCATGCTAAATTTAAATCGTGTAATACCATAACAATTGTTCTTTGTTCTGTTTCATTTAATTCGAATAATAAATCTAGCACTTCAATTTGGTGAGTCATATCTAAATATGTAGTAGGCTCATCCAGTAAAATAATATCTGTATCTTGTGCAAGCGTCATTGCAATCCAAGCACGTTGACGTTGTCCACCTGAAAGAGCATGCACATCACGCTCAGCAAATTCTGTCATACCTGTTGCTGCAAGTGCTTTTTGTACCATTTCCTCATCTTTTTCTGACCATTGCTTCAGCCACGTTTGATATGGATAACGTCCTTGCTTTACAAGTTGCAATACTGTAAGCCCTTCTGGCGCTTGCGGTCCTTGCGGTAAAATTGCCATTTGACGCGCAATTTGCTTCGTTTGCATACTTTGAATGGCTTGATTATCTAACAAAATATCACCAGTTGTTGGCTTTAATAATCTAGCTAGTGAACGTAATAACGTTGATTTTCCACAACCGTTAGAACCGATAAAGATTGTAATTTCGCCTTTTGGAATTTCTAAATTCAACTCATCAATAATAATTGCTTCACCATAAGACAGAGTCAAACGTTTCGTCTCCAATGCTTTTTGCATATTCATCTCCCTTTATGAATTCCGACTTTTATAAAGTAAATAAATAAAATAAGGTGCACCAATTGCTGATGTAAATACCCCTGCTGGAATTTCAAGTGGTGTGAAAACTGTACGCCCGATTAAATCTGCAGCAAGTACTAAAATTGCACCAACAATAGCCGCAACTGGGAGTAATGCACCGTATAAAGAACCAACTAGTCTTCGTGAAATATGAGGTGCCATTAAACCGACAAACCCAATTCCTCCGGCGAAGGCAACTGCGCCACCAATTAAAGCTGTACTCAGTAATAACATGAATACGCGTGACTTCGTTAAAGGAACACCAAGTCCTACTGCAATATCATCCCCTAGCTCTTGCGCATTTAAATGTCTAGCAGCTATAAATGATATTACCGTTAAAATGAGAACCCACGGCGCAAACACCATAACGTTTTGCCATGAAGAACCGTAAACAGTACCTGTAATCCATACATTCGCTTGACTCGCTTGATAAATTGGCGCTAACAACATAAACAAAGTCGTTGCCGCTTTCGTTAATGCCCAAAAACCAACACCAATTAAAACAAGACTAATCGGTGATAATCCGTCATTTCTCCATGCAAATAAATATACAAAAAGCGCTACAATCGTTGCCCCAGCGAAGGCTGCTAACGGCATATAATGAATGCTTACGGTTAGCGCATTATTTTTATCACTAAATATAGCTAGAAATAATACAACTGCAACACTTGCACCACCTGTAATCCCGATGATATCAGGAGAAGCCAGTGGATTTCGAACGAGACCTTGTAAAATACATCCTGCTACAGCAAGTGCGATTCCTACAAGGATGGCAATTAAAATACGTGGCATACGAAATTTATTTACAACCATATTTGACATCGCATCGCCATTTCCAGTAATCGCTTGCCATACATCATAAGGAGCAATTTTCATATCCCCCATGCCTGCACTCGCAAAAAATAATCCTATTAAAACAACTAGTAAACTGAATAAGACGAGACAAGCTCGTTTATACATTAAAAACGAGAGCCCGCCTTTTCCTATACGAAACGGAATATACTTCTTCATTTGCTAAGCCCTCTCTTACGTGCGATATAAATAAAGAACGGTGCACCAATAAATGCTGTCATAACTCCTACTGGTACTTCTTGTGGCATAATGACATATCTTGCTACTATATCAGCCAAGATTAGTAGTATTGCACCTAATAAGCCGCTATATGGTACTCTCCATCTGTGATCGACCCCAACAAGGAATCTGGCAAAATGCGGGATAATAATTCCAACAAATCCAATTGGACCAGCAACCGCAACTGAACCACCAGACAACAGGACAATAATAAGTAACACGAATGATTTCATTAAAATTGTTCGTTGTCCAAGCCCTTTCGCGACGTCTTCCCCCATCATCAATGTATTTACTTTCCCTGCCATCATAATAGATGCAATCCAGCCTATTAATAAATATGGGAATACAGATTGTAAAATCTCTAACTTTCTTCCTTGCACAGATCCGGCAAGCCAAAATAATACTTCTTCAAGCGCCTTTTCATTTAAAACAAGTAATCCTTGTGTTAATGATGAAAATAACGCACTAATTGCGACCCCTGCTAATGTTAACTTCAGAGGCGTTGTCCCTTCTTTTCCTAAAGAACTAGAAGCAAATACAAGCACCGCTGCAATTGCTGCCCCTAAAAAGGCAATCCACGTGAAAGCTGATAATGATGTCACGGAAAAAATCACAATTGCTACAACTATGAAGAAAGCAGCACCTGAATTTAATCCAATAAAATCTGGAGAAGCAAGTGGATTCTTCGTTAAAGTTTGCATAAGACAACCTGCAATGGCTAAACTAGCACCAACACTAGCTGCAATTAATGCCCTTGGTAGACGCACATTTTGAATAATAATATGTTCATTGGAACCATTAAAATGAAAAAAAGCATCTAACGCTAATTTCCAGCTCGTATTTGTATATCCGAAAATAATACTTCCCCAAATACAAATAATGACTGCAATGATTCCAACAAATAATCCAATCCATTTTGCTTGATTTGTTTTTAATAACATGCAGCGTTTCCCCTTCAATGTATAATGATACGTTGTAAGTGTATTTCAACTTAATTCTCATTGTCAACGATAATGAGAATTATTTTCATTGACAATTGGACCATGAAGTATTATTATCATGCTTGCTATTGAAAAAACTTCTCAGTATGTAGGGGGTACATAATGAATTTAACACGCAAGAAATCGTTTACAGTATTTGTATTTTTACTAGCCTTTTCATTACTTTTAAGTGCTTGTGGAAAATCAAATACGAAAGAGGAAACAAAAGAAGATACGAAAAAAGAAATGATTACGGTGGAACAAGCAATGGGAAAAACAGAAGTTCCTGCTAATCCAAAACGTGTAGTCATTTTAACAAATGAAGGAACTGAAGCTTTACTTGAACTAGGTGTGAAACCAGTTGGGGCTGTAAAATCTTGGACTGGGGATCCATGGTATCCACATATTAAAGATAAAATGAAAGATGTAAAAGTTGTTGGTGATGAAGGACAAGTGAACGTGGAAACAATCGCTTCTTTAAAACCAGACTTAATTATCGGTAACAAAATGCGTCACGAAAAAGTGTACGAGCAACTAACAGCAATTGCACCTACTGTGTTCTCTGAGACGCTACGTGGTGAATGGAAAGATAACTTCAAATTTTATGCAAAAGCATTAAATAAAGAAAAAGAAGGTCAAAAAGTTTTAACTGATTACGAAAAACGTACAAAAGAATTACAAGGAAAACTAGGCGATAAAGTAAATCAAGAAATCTCTATGGTTCGCTTCATGCCTGGTGATGTTCGTATTTATCATGGCGATACATTCTCTGGTGTTATTTTAAAAGAACTTGGATTTAAACGTCCTGGTGATCAAAATAAAGATGACTTTGCAGAACGTAACGTTTCTAAAGAACGTATTTCAGCAATGGATGGCGATGTATTATTCTACTTCACATTCGACAAAGGAAACGAGAAAAAAGGCTCTGAATTAGAAAAAGAATATATCAATGATCCTCTATTTAGAAATTTAAATGCAGTAAAAAATGGTAAAGCATACAAAGTTGACGACGTTATTTGGAATACAGCTGGTGGTGTAATGGCCGCTAACCTACTATTAGATGATATCGAAAAACGCTTTGTTAAATAATATGTTTCTAACCAGCTCCCCTTCTATGGAGCTGGTTATTTTCTATTTCACGTAAATGTCATATTATTTCGTTTTGTATTTTTATTCCCAATATGTTATATTAAAAAAGTAAATAAAATATATTTTCTCTATATCAGAATAAATATTTTAATCTAAATTTTCTGATTAATCATTATTTTATTTTCTTTTAGAATTCAATTATTACATTTGAAAACGCTTATTATATGGTTTTCAGGGAAAAATACAGTAACGGTTGAAGAAAAATAGAACTTTTTTAGAAATTTTCTTTCTATTTCCATATAATTCTATTGACTTCTAAATATTTTGTGAATTAAAATAATTACATAAATATCCGTTATACAGGATTAGGGGGAAACAAAAATGGATGCAGCTTTAAAATTAGAAAAAGCTGGGGAACAACAATCACCAAAAAAACATCCACCAGGATTATATTTGTTGTTCTTAACAGAAATGTGGGAAAGATTTAGTTATTATGGAATGCGTGGCCTTTTAGTTCTTTATTTAACAACAGCTGCCGTTAGTGGCGGATTAGGATTTGATAAGGCATTCGCAGTGCAATTATATGGTACTTTTACAGCGGCAGTATATTTCATGCCAATTATAGGCGGATGGCTAACTGATCATTATATTACGAGACGTCATGCCATTACTCTCGGCGGAATTATTATGGCGATTGGTAACTTTGTACTATTCTCCATGAATACAAAAACAGGACTATTCCTTGGATTAGTACTATTAGTTATTGGTAATGGATTCTTCAAACCAAATATTTCTACACTGTTAGGTGAATTGTATAAAGAAAATGATTCACGTCGTGACAGTGCATTTACTATCTTCTATATGGGTATTAACGTAGGTGCTTTCTTCGCTCCACTTATTTGTGGATTTTTAGCAGAAGATTTCTTTAAAACAAGCGTTGATGGCGTTATGGTTATGGGATATAAATACGGATTCTTAGCAGCTTGTATCGGTATGATTATTGGACAAATTGTTTTCAACTTATTAGCTCCTCGCTATCTTGGTACAGCAGGAACAACAGTTGTTGGTAAAAAAACAAAAAATCAACCTGCAATCGAAAAGAAACCTTTAACAAAACAAGAAAAAAATCGCACTTGGGCAATTGTAATTTTAACTTGTTTCGTAGTATTCTTCTGGGCAGGCTTTGAACAAGCTGGTAGTTCTTTAACACTTTATACAGATAAATTTGTTGATCGTACAATTTTCGGATGGGAAGTTCCAACATCTTGGTTCCAATCCGTTAATCCAGCGTTCATCGTACTACTTGCACCATTCGTATCTATGTTATGGTTAAAACTTTCTAAATCAAAGCGTGGCGATTTAAAAATACCAACAAAAATGGCATTTGGTATGATTTTACTAGGTATAGGTTACCTTGTTTTAACATTAGCGGTTCTAAAAACTGGAAGTAGTGAAGCTGATATAACTGTTAAAGCAAACTTATTATTCATCGTTATCACTTATATGTTCCATACAATTGGCGAACTATTCTTATCACCAATCGGTCTATCAATGGTAAGTGCAATTGCACCTGTTAAATTAGCATCATTACTAATGGGGGTATGGTTAGCTGGTTCAGGTATGGCTAACTGGTTAGCTGGTAAGCTTGCTTCCTTTACACAATCATTAGGCTATCTTGAAGTATTTGCAAGTATTGGTATTATCGTTATCGTCCTAGGATTTGTACTTCTTCTCTGCTCTAAAAAAGTTGCAAGTATGATGGAATAACACAAAAAAGACGCTTCTAAACATTTAGAAGCGTCTTTTCTATTACTTCTCCTCTAAGGCCGTCACGTTCACGTGAACGCTTTCTCCAGGATTAGATACATCATACACTTGAGCAACTCCACTCTGCTCGTCACAGCTCTCAATCCATACTGGTACGCCCTCATATGTAACGTCAATTCTACTTGAAGAAGATAAAATCTGTTTCGCACGTTTTACATCCATACTACTATTCCTCCTTTTCCTTACTACACTCCTTTCTATCTTTTCTTTTCCCTTTAGAATATATTCCATATAGCAACATGTTAATTGATAGCCTTTTCTTCCTTACATACTAACATTTACTCTTATATCACCTTTCTGACAAATAAAAAAAGACGTATATCCTACACGTCTTTTTCCATAATATTCAAATTTTAAGAAAATAATGTTTTTACAACTTCACTTACTTTATCATTATGAATTTGATAATACACTTCTAATCCTCGTCGTTCAAAGCGCACTACTTTATTTTGTTTTAATTTCGTTAAATGTTGTGAAACTGTTGATTGCGGAATTTCTAATACTTCCTGTAATTGTGTTACATTACATGTTCCACGTTGCATTAGTTCCATTACTAGGCGTAGACGCAACGGATGCGCTAACGCTCTTAACATTTGTACATCTTCTTCTGAAATACGACATTCGAATTGATTTTGGCTCATAAAGTTCCCCTCATTTTCGTTTTTATTTTCTTTTTATTTATTTATATATCTGTTCTTATATTTCCTGTTACGACATAACTTTATCAACTTATAAAGCCGAAAATTTTTTCCATCTTAACCAGCAAAGAACTCAGGAATAAATCCTTGCTGATTTTGAATATTATACTATATGATATAACGAAAAAGCAAAACAACAGGCTGCAAATACTTTGCTTGCAAACGTTGTTTTATCAAGCTTTTTGTTATATTTTCACCTCATTGAAACGTACAGTAATGATATTGTAAAATACCGTCCATAATTGATAACCTCTCGTAACGTAGTTGAACCATATTTAACCTCTTTGTTATGCTAAAAGGAATTTTCAGTAAAAAAGATAATGTAATATTAAAAATTAACTTATTGTTGTTTTAATTCGTATTGTACTTGCTCAGACTGTTATTCAAAACTTCCTATTAAATGCATTTACTTTCTCTTTCTTACTAGATCAACTCAGACCAGCATGTGACACCTATCAAATTTCAACATCCTATATACTTAATGCAAAGACGTCATCTAACATATAGGATTAATGATATACGAACAAATAAAACAATATGGAAATAACTTCAAAAAGCGCACTCAAATCTATTCGAGTGCGCTTTTTGTCTACTTTATGAACAAAGTATTCCTTTTAACACTATTATGGAATAATTATACTTTTTTACGTTGACAATAGTGTTGAAGGAGAATATACTAAGCATGTAAGTTGATTGTGAATTGTTTCACAAATAATGTGAATTTCTTCACATAAAATAGATAGGAGTTGTCATTATTATGAGTACTTGGACACAAATTTATGACCCATTAAACAATATTTGGTTATCTGCACTAATCGCAGCACTTCCAATTTTCTGCTTCATCATTTGTTTAATGGGACTGAAAATGAAAAGTTATATCGCTGGTCTTTACAGTGTGATTGTCGCTATTATTCTTGCTATATTTGTTTATAAAATGCCAGCAACTGTAGCTGTAGCATCTGCCGGATTCGGTGTTTTATCTGGATTTTATCCAATTTGTACTATCGTTATCGCAGCAATTTTCCTTTACAAATTAACTGTTAAAACAGAGCAATTCAACATCATTCGTGATAGTATTTCAAGCATTACAAATGATCAACGTTTACAAGTATTATTAATTGCTTATTCTTTCGGTGCTTTCTTAGAAGGCGCAGCTGGTCTAGGGGTTCCAGTTGCTATTACAGCTGCACTACTTGTAGGTATGGGCTTTAATCCATTAAAAGCAGCAGGTATTTGTTTAGTAGCTAACATCGCTGGTGGTGCTATGGGGGCTATGGGTATCCCAGTTACAGTACCAGCACAATTAACTGAACTGGATGCATTAACTATCGGTCGTCAAACTGTTCTTATTTTACCTTTCATTAGCATTATTTTACCTTTCTTACTTGTTTCAATGGTCGATGGAATTAAAGGTATTAAAGAAACTTGGCAAGGTATTCTTGTAAGTGGTTTTTCTTTCGCCATTACTCAGTTCCTTGTAACTTACTTCTTAGGTGCAGAACTTACTAATATTTTCGCAGCTGTTGTAAGTATGGTCTCTCTTGCATTATTCTTACGTGTTTGGCAGCCAAAATCTTCTACTAAAGAAGAAAAACAAGAAGAAAAAGGATCTCATACATTCAACCAAATTTTATATGCTTGGTCTCCATTCGTATTCTTAACTGCATTCGTAACAATCTTTAATTTAAAACCAATTAAAGCTTTATTTGCTCCAGATGGCGCACTAGCAAACTTAGTATTTAACATTCAGTTCCCTGGTCTTCATAATGCTGTTATGAAAACTACACCAATTACAAAAGCTGATACACCTTTCGCAGCTGTTTTCAAGTTTGATGTATTCTCTTCTACAACTACTGCAATCGTATTAGCAATTATCGTTTCACTTATCGTTTACCGCGTAAAGGGTAAAATGATTAAAGAACTAATAGTTGAAACAATGAAGGAACTAAAAGCTCCAGTATATACAATTTGTAGCGTTATCGCTTTAGCTTACGTAGAGAACTACTCTGGTATGTCATCTACACTTGGACTTGCATTCTCTTCTACTGGTAATGCATTCCCAGTTCTTTCTCCAATCTTAGGATGGATTGGCGTATTCATTACAGGATCAGTAGTATCAAGTGGTTCATTATTCGCACCACTTCAAGCAGTAACTGCAGATCAATTAAACATCGTTCCTTCTACACTCGTTGCTTTAAACGTAGTAGGTGGTACAATGGCGAAAATGGTTTCACCACAATCTGTAGCAGTTGCTTGTGCAGCAGTTGGACTAGTTGGTCAAGAATCTGCCTTATTTAAAACAGCAATGAAATACAGTTTAATCTTCTTAGCTGTTATTAGCTTACTTCAATTAAACGCTGTATTTAATATCTTTTAAAAATAAAACACCGATCCAAATGGATCGGTGTTTTTTCACATTACATTTTCTTGTTCTTTAATAAAGAAGCTCCAGCAATTTCAGGATGCGTCATTTCGAATGGATCTAAAATAATATCCAATTCTTCTTCTGTCAGTACACCATGTTCTAAACATAACTCCCTAACAGATTTTCCTGTTTCAATTGCTTCACGTGCAATACGAGATGCTGCTTCATACCCAATATGAGGATTAACTGCTGTAATAATCCCAACACTTTTCTCAACATATTGCTTCAACAATTCTTCATTTGCTGTAATTCCTTTAATGCAATATTCACGGAATACACGGAATCCGTTATTCATAATACTAATAGATTGAATTAAATTAAATACGAGTACAGGCTCCATTACGTTTAACTCTAATTGGCCTGCTTCTGATGCTAAGCAAATTGTATGATCATTACCAATTACTTGGAAAGCAACTTGATTAATTACTTCTGCCATAACAGGATTTACTTTCCCTGGCATAATAGATGAACCTGGTTGACGAGCTGGTAATTGAATTTCTGCCAATCCAACACGTGGACCAGATGCCATAATACGAAGGTCATTCGCAATTTTAGACATATTCATCATACATACTTTTAATGCCGCAGATACTTCTGTGTATGCATCTGTATTTTGCGTTGCATCAACTAAATGCTCTGCACCAACAAGTGGGAATCCGCTAAATGTTCGTAAATGTTTAACCACTTGTTCAATGTACGTAGGGTTTGCATTTAATCCCGTACCAACAGCTGTCGCCCCCATGTTCACTTCATATAAATGTTGGCGAGACTGTTTAATTCTTTTTATATCACGCTCAAGCACGCGGCTATACGCTTCAAATTCTTGCCCAAGACGAATCGGAACAGCATCTTGTAAATGTGTACGTCCCATTTTAATGACGTGATCAAACTCTTTTGCTTTTGCACGGAAAGCAGCATGAAGTTCTTCCATTGTAATAAGAAGTTCTTCTAACATCATAAGAGTTGCAATATGAATTCCTGTTGGAAACGCATCATTCGTTGATTGAGCCATGTTCACATGCGTGTTTGGACTAATTTTCGCATACTCACCTTTTTCATATCCCATACGTTCTAACGCTCGATTAGCGATTACTTCATTTGTATTCATATTAATAGAAGTTCCAGCACCGCCTTGGATCGGATCCACGATAAATTGATCATGGAATTTTCCATCAACAATTTCTTGCGCTGCTTCTGCAATTTCACGTCCAATATCTTTAGCTAAGTAACCAGTATCCATATTTGCAAGTGCCGCCGCTTTTTTCACAATTGCCATTGCCGTAATGAGTGACGGATGAATGCGATATCCTGTAATCGGGAAGTTTTCAACAGCACGTAATGTTTGTACACCATAATAAGCTACACTCGGTACTTCCTTTTCACCTAAAAAATCTTTTTCTATACGTATATCCTTCGTTGCTATCATTTTCATCACCTATGCTTTTCATTCTAAATCCTTATCTAAAAAATTCGCCATCTAAAAATACGAGTATCATTCAGAAGAATTTTTCAGTATCCACCTTCACTATATAGCACCTATTTTGAAAGCGCAAACATTTATTTATATATATATATCTTTTATAAAGCGAAACCTTAATCAGTGGGAATTTTGTTCATCCCCCACTGATTATTAGTTGAACCAATCGAGCTTTTACAGGCAGTTGATCCCCCACCTAACTTTTTCGCTTTCGCTGAATTTTGAGGTGGGGGTCTTACTGCCCGTTAATGCGGGATAAAAATTTATAGAAAATCATTCTTCTATCTTCTTTATTTCCACTCGTTTAATTTGATGCATATCCTTTTCAAGAACTTTAAAAGAAAAGCCGTTTTTTTCAATAATATCTCCTTCAGCAACGATTTGCTTTTGTACCATAATCCAGCCACCGATTGTATCTACATCATCAGCGATTAAGTGTATGCCAAATAAATCATTTACTTCACTAATAAGCACTTTTCCCTCTACGATTTTATAGCCTTCACTTATATGCTCTATAGGCGGGTGTTCATCTTCATCGTATTCATCTCGGATTTCTCCAACAATTTCTTCTAAAATATCTTCTAGTGTAACAATCCCCGCTGTACCACCATATTCGTCATATAATACAGCTAATGGGATTCGTTTTCTTTGCATTTGTAATAGCAAATCATGTATAGGAATATTTTCTAGTACTTCAATAACTGGCCTTGTATACGGTGTAATCGAGCACTCCTCATCTCGATTACCATCCATATAACGAATAAATAAATCTTTTACATTAACCATCCCAATAATTTCATCTTTATCTTCACCAAATACGGGATACCTCGTATATTTTTCTTGTGCGATTATTTTAATATGTGTTTCAAATGGTTCGTCCTCATATAAACCTACAACTTCTGTACGAGGTACCATAATTTCCTTTGCGACTCTATTATCGAATTCAAAAATATTATTTACATATTTAAATTCCCTTTGATTGATCTCTCCGCTCTCATAACTCTCAGATAAGATTAATCGTAATTCTTCCTCCGAATGAGCTACTTCATGTTCAGAAGCCGGATGTAATCCGAATAACCCTGTTACAAGCCTCGCAGAACCATTTAAAGCCCAAATAAACGGATACATTACTCGGTAAAAGTAAATAATTGGCTTCGATAATAATAAGCTAACTTGCTCTGCTCTTTGTATAGCTAACGTCTTCGGAGCAAGTTCACCAATAACAACATGTAAAAACGTAATCAATGCAAAGGCAATAATAAATGAAACTGTACTTGCAATTGCAGGAGATAGGTGTAGTTTTAAAAACAACGGCTCGAGTAAATGTTTTATAGTCGGCTCGCCTAACCACCCAAGCCCTAAAGCAGTAATTGTAATACCTAACTGACATGCTGATAAATACTCATCTAAATTCGAAGTTACTTTTTTTGCTGCCAATGCTCCTCGTCGTTTCTCACTAACGAGTTGATCAATACGACTGCTACGCACCTTAATAATTGCAAACTCAACAGCCACAAAAAATGCTGTTAACGCAATAAGGATGGCTACCATCAGTAATTTTAAAATATCCACATATGTCCTTTAGCTTTCTTAGCTAAAGTTACACCTCCTTTAAAAAAGAAGTTTCACTTTAGTTTCTTCATTTATTTGAAAGCAACCCTATATAAAATTCACCAATTTCAAGCCTCATACAATTCTAAAGGCAAGCCATCAGGATCTTGGAAAAAGACGAATTTCTTTCCGGTTATTTCATCTATACGTATCGATTCAGTCTCCACACCGCATTGTTTTAAATGGTTTACAGCTTCTTCTATATTTGTAACAGCAAATGCTAAATGTCTAAGTCCAGCTGCTTCTGGAAAACTTGGTCGCTCAGGCGGACTAGGAAATGAAAATAATTCAATTTGATACTCTTCCCCTACACATAAATCTAACTTATAAGAATCTCGTTCTTTTCTATATACTTCATTTATCGCTTTAAAACCTAATATCCGAGTATAAAAATCCTTTGACAGTTCATAATTCGAACAAATAATTGCAACGTGGTGCACTCTACTTATATTCATGCTCTCTCTATTCCTTTCTTTACCAAAGATGCATATTCTCCCTTGAAATGAAAAACATATATAGCAGAATATCTCTTTTAGGAGGCTTACTATGAAATTTATTACTTTTTTCGTGGGACTTATCGTTGTTTTCTTCTTTGCTTATATTGCTAGCAACAATAAGAAACATATTAAATTTAAACCCATTTTCATCATGCTTATTATACAGTTGATTTTAACCTATTTATTATTAAATACAGAAATTGGCCTCATACTTATTCGGGTCATTTCCAGTCTGTTTACAAAGCTACTCGAGTATGCTGCTGATGGTATAAACTTTGTATTTGGCGGTCTTGCCAATAAAGGTGAAATGTCATTTTTCCTTACTGTATTATTACCAATTGTCTTCATTTCTGTCTTAATTGGTATACTACAACATTTCAAAATACTTCCATTTTTTATTCATTGGATCGGTTACTTCCTTAGCAAAATAAATGGTCTTGGGAAATTAGAATCTTACAACGCTATCGCCTCTGCCATTGTCGGCCAATCAGAAGTTTTTATTACAGTTAAAAAGCAATTAGCTCAAATTCCAAAACACCGTCTTTATACACTTTGTGCTTCTGCCATGTCAACCGTATCTATGTCTATCGTAGGTGCCTATATGACAATGATCGAGCCTAAATATGTAGTAACCGCACTCGTTCTCAATTTATTTAGTGGTTTTATTATCGTACTCATCATCAATCCTTACGACGTTAAAGATGACGAAGATATTTTAGAAATTAAAGGCGAAAAGCAAAGCTTTTTTGAAATGCTTGGAGAATACATTCTAGATGGCTTTCGCGTAGCTATTGTTGTCGGTGCTATGCTCATCGGATTCGTCGCATTAATTAGCTGCATTAATGACCTATTTCTCATTATATTCGGCATTACTTTCCAGCAATTAATCGGCTACGTATTTGCGCCTGTTGCATTCCTTATCGGTGTACCAAGTTCCGAAATTGTCACAGCTGGTAGCATTATGGCAACGAAGCTTGTAACGAATGAATTTGTAGCAATGATGGACCTTAATAAAATTTCTAATAGCCTTTCTCCCCGTACAGTAGGTATCATTTCTGTTTTCCTCGTTTCTTTTGCCAATTTTTCTTCTATCGGTATTATTTCAGGTGCAGTAAAAGGGTTAAACGAAGAACAAGGAAACGTCGTTGCCAGATTTGGCCTTAAATTACTATATGGAGCTACTCTCGTTAGCATTTTATCTGCAATTATCGTAAGCATTATGTTGTAATTAGGTAAAATTTTATCATTTTCTTATCCCTATCTTTTGTATACAATAACGAATAGATGTCTTATAAATAATCAAGACATCTATTTTTTATACATGTACAATCGCTTTTATTTAGCGTACAATATTTTTTATGTGTTTGAATGCGCTTCTAGATGTATACACTTTGATAGTTTTAAAGGAGAAAAATGATGAAATCCGATATGAACAAAGATACCCGAGCCAAAAAAGGACACTCAAAGAAAAAACGCCTACTCTGGTTCCTTCTTATTCCATTACTGATTATAGCACTTGGAGCAGGAGGTTACTCCTTCCATATATACAGTAAAGCAAAGTCTGTATTAAGTAATGCTTATTCTGAACTGGGCCGCGGGGATAAATCCAGCAAACGTGAAAAAGCCGTGAAACCTATGACTGACAACATTTCCGTACTTATTATGGGTGTTGATGAAAGTGAGATTAGGGATAAGAATTATGGAAAAGCAACTCGTACGGATGCGCTATTACTTGCAACAATTAATAAAAACGATAAATCTGTTAAACTTGTGAGTATTCCACGTGACTCACGTGTCTACATTAAATCACGTGATAAATACGATAAAATTACACATGCGCACGTATTCGGTGGTGTGGATAGCACAATTGATACAGTAGAGAACTTTTTAGATGTTCCAGTTGATTACTATGTAAAATTCAACTTTAAATCATTTATCAAAATTGTCGATTCTCTTGGTGGTATTACTGTCGATGTTCCAGTTGAGTTTACAGAACAAAATAGTAAAGACGAAGCAGGTGCTATTCATCTGAAAAAAGGACGTCAACATTTAAATGGAGAAGAGGCATTAGCACTAGCTAGAACTCGTCATATCGATAGTGATTATATGCGCGGTCAACGACAACAGCTTGTTCTAGAAGCTATTGCTGCAAAAGCACTATCTCTTAATTCCATTAATAAAATCGGTGGTCTATTAGACGCTGTCGATAAAGACTTAAAAACAAATTTAACTTTTGATGATATGATGACAATTGCCAAAAATTCAATGGATTCCAATTTAAAAATGGACAAAATGCAAGTAGAAGGTACTGATAAATATATAGGTGGTATTTATTATTACGTTCCAAATGAAAAAAGCGTCAATAATATTTCGACAACACTACAAGAACATCTCGGTGTTACGAATAAAAATGAACATAAAAAATTATAATAAAAAGGCTGCTAGATCTTTCTAGACAGCCTTTTTATTATAATTTTCAACATATTTCTCGTACATATTGTGACAAAAAGAGACAATTATTACAACAGTGTAACGTTTTTTATAAAAACATTACACACATAGTGGAAATAATAGTATACTAGTACGTACATAATGTTATTTTCATCATTTTTATACAAAAAATGTAATACATATATTTATACAAAAATTTCTGGGGGGAAATAAATGAAGCTAAGTAAAATACTGATCGGTTCTGCAATTACTGGAGGCATATTACTTTGTGTAGGCGGTGTTGGTGGATATCAATATGTATCCAAACTAAATAATCAATTAGATACTACTGCATTACCAAATACTACATTTGAAGGTATTTCTCTCGATGGAAAAAATAAAAAAGATATTCAAGCAATTATAAATCAAAAGGTAACTGAATTAGATCAAAAATCTCTTACATACATATTCCAAAATGATAAACAAACGTACACATGGAAAGATTTAGGTATAAATTATAAAGAAAAAGATATTATCGACAAAATCTTTAAAGAACAAGAAGGAAGCGCAATGAATCGTTACCAAATGCGGAAGCAGGCCGAAAACGGTGAATTAAAACGTGACTATAAATTAACAGCTCAATTAAATACAACTGCTTATGAAAGCTTTATGAAGGATAAATATAATGACACATTAAAAAATCCTGTTAATGCAGAATTAAGTGTTGAAGGCTCTACAGTAAATATTAGCCAAAGTCAAAATGGAGAAAAAATTGATAAAGGAAAACTAACTGATTTAACGCAGCAAGCCATTACTTCTGGCTCATCGGACGTTACATTACCAGTTACACTCTTAAAACCTGAGCGTTCTACAGAAGATATACAGAAAATGGGGATTAAAGAAGTAATTGCTGAATATTCAACTCCAATGGCTGGTCGGAATGGAAACCAGTCCTATAACGTAAATAAGTCAGCTAATACTTTAAGTGGAGTTATTGTCGCACCTGATGAAACGTTTAGTTTTAATGGCCGTGTTGGCGTAACGGATGCTGCCCATGGTTATAAATCCGCAGCAGTATTTTCACAAGGTAAAGTTATACAAAGTGCAGGCGGAGGCGTTTGCCAAGTTAGTAGCACTTTATATAGCGCAGCTTTAAGAGCAGATTTAGGAATTGTTTCTCGAAGCAATCATTCTATGCCCGTAAATTATTTACCACTTGGGCAAGATGCAGCAGTGGCAGATTATGGTCCGGATTTAAAATTTAAAAACAATACAGGCAATCATATTTATATTCAAGCATTTTCAAATGGCGGTAGTATTACTACTCGCATTTTTGGTACAAATACTGGTAAAAATGTTGAAGTTTCTTCTCAAGTAATTAGTAGAACTGGTGATAAAATAACAGCGGTTACGTATAAAAAAGTAACACAAAACGGTGAAGTAGTATCAAATAGACAAATTTCAAAAAGCGTATATAAAAGTGCCCCAACACAATGAGACACTATCAAATTTGCAAACAAAAAAGGCGTGATCTATTCACGCCTTTTTCTTTTGCAATAATAGTAAAAAAGCTTCAAGATGGTCTTTCGTTTCTTCTAAAGACCACATGCGATTTCCTTGCTTCGCAGCTAATACGCACGCCTCTTCCCAAGCGTTCTTTTTCTTCATATATAATAATTCATCGCGTAATTTCAAAACAATTTCTTCATCTTCTTGCTCTATAAACTCTTCCATCACGCCTACTATTTCATCCTCATGGATACTTAACGTACAATACGATTTGAGAAAATATTGTAATGTCGTATACATATTTACTCCCCCTTCTTATTTATCAGATGGATAAGAAGTAATGATCTTATATCCTAAATCTCCTGACTTATCTCTCGCCAAAACAGTAACAGTTTTTACTAACTTGTCTTTTACATTCATATTTTTCTTTATTACCGTTTTTCCAACTGGGAATGAATGAGTTGTATTTAATACGAGACGAGCCTCTTTAGAATTTTTTAACCAATCTTGAATTTCCTTCTCATGCTGCTTCAAACTATCTTTTACAGCTTTCGTCGCTGTTTCCTTATCATAGTATGTACTTGCCGCTGATACTTTATCTGTCTTCAAGCGATTCTTCAAATCCTCTTCTGATTTTCCTACATGTCTTTCAATCGTATGACCATTTTTAGGTGGCCCTTCCATTTCATCTAAAATATTATCACTAATTTTTTCTACTGATGTCGATTGATTCCCTGTTTGTTTCTCTGTTTTTTGTTCTTTTCCTGCACATCCACTTAAGATCAGCATTAATGCCAATAAACTACTCAAGAGAAGACTACTTATTCGTTTCATCATATCACCTCTTCCATGATTATTATCGTAACTTCACTAAAAGTCAATTTCACAACGAAAAAACATATACACTTTTTAAATTCCTCATCAATTTTGCCATATTACCACCCTAGTTTCATCAAACTACTATTTTGGATCCCCTCCGAAATATACCCCTGTATTTTACTGATTATTTCCCGACTTAAAACACCACTTAAAACACCGAACGAACCCTGTAATTACGGGGTTCGTTCGGTGTTTTTCAAACCATAAAAATATACCCCTCATTTTATATACCCAATACCCTAATAAGGTATATAAACGGTGTTTTATCAACAGTTTCCTACATTATGTAAATTTGCACTTGCCTACACAATAGAAATATGGTGTAATGCAAAAAAAGATAAAGGATTTTAAACAATGGCTGAAACAATTCAAAACTTCTTAACAGACTATTATTCAATCGCAATTCCACTTAGTATCTTAATTAACGTCATCATCAGTCTTCTAGGTTTTATCCCTAGTATTTTTTTGACCGCTATTAACATACAGCTCTTTGGTGTAACAAACGGAACTATTATTTCGATCGCTGGTGAGGCATTAGGGGCTATTATCGCGTTTTATATTTATCGTATAGGCCTTCAGAAATTCACTCACAACAAAGTAAATAAGTATCCAAAGGTAGAACGCCTACTTTATGTAGAAGGTAGAGAAGCCTTTCTACTCGTTCTATCGTTTCGATTCATACCTTTCATCCCATCAAGTATCGTTACTTTATTTGCCGCTCTAGGCAAAATGTCACTACTCTCTTTCAGTATTGCCAGCACAATAGGGAAAATACCGGCTTTGTTAATCGAAGTATATTCTGCCTATCATGTCATGAATGGAACGAATGAAGCGAAGTGGATTGTAACAATAGCGGGGTGTGTTGGATTGTTTTATTTGTGGAAAAAATGGAGAAAAAAATAAAGAAGGAGCATAGGCTCCTTCTTTATTTTTGAAGTATTTTATTAATAATACTCTCTTAAACCCTTAGTTTACACCAACAGCACTAAATGATTGCTTCACTGCTGCTACTTCCGCAGAAGTCGCACCATATAAATCAGCTGCAGCTTGTACTGCACCAGCACGAGCTTGGCTAAATGTAGTAGATTGCGTGAAATATTGTGTATTTGCACGGTAATAAATTGCACCTAACTTATCTTTACCAATACCAGTTACAGTTACACCAGAATGTGTACCACCATTTGCTAATAAATACGCTTGTTTGTTAATGATACCACTGTTTGTATGAACTCCACCGTTATCACTTGAACCAGTGTAACGCTTAGAATAATGGTCTGGGTCACCATATTTCGTCGGATCACTCATAGAGCGAAGCGCGTCTCCTGCTTTACCAGGTGTGTAAATATCTTCACCAATCTCCCAATCTGGATTACGGTTATCATAGAACTCTACTAATGTACCAAAGATATCAGAAATTGCTTCATTTAATGCTCCTGATTCATTTTGATAAATTAAATTCGAGCTATTTTCCGTAACAGCATGCGTTAATTCATGACCAATTACATCAATTCCACCAGATAATGAAGTAAACGTTACACCATCACCATCTCCGTATACCATTTGTGATCCGTTCCAGAATGCATTATTATAATTACTTCCGTAATGAACTGTTGATTTTAACGGCGCTCCTGCATCATTAATAGAATTTCTATTAAATGTAGCTTTATAATAATCATATGTTTTACCTGCATAGTAATGAGCATCTACCGCCGCTGCATCATACGCTGCATTGAAAACATTATCTGCATCTGCCCATAATGTTCCTGGTAATGTTGAACGATTTTTCGCATCATATGTGAAAATTGTTGCCCCACGTGTATTATCTTGTAAGTAGTATGATGATCCAGATAACGTTGTATTAAGCGATTTCGTATCTCCTAATACCCCTTTACCAGTTCCTACTTTATTTGTTCCTGTTACAGGCTTTACAACTGCTTTTGCATCTTGCTTAGGAGCCTCTTGTTTAACTGGTGACTTATCATCATTCGTCACATGATCGATTGTATTAAACTTATTTAATACTTTACCGCTTTCTGCTTCAATGAAATAGTAGTAGTTTCCTGGGCTTGGATCTAAGAAGTTTAGATTTACAACGTATGCATATGTTGTTTCTTCACCATTTTGATATACATATAAGTCCGCTTTTGGTTCTACCTCATATTTCGGTGTTACACCTAAATCTTGCTGCGCGATTTCAATTGCTTTTGCGCCTTCAATCTTATTTTTATTTTTCAGCTTTTCCTTTTTGTCTAAATCAGGCGCAACTGTTCCAGACAATACTTTTAAAGAACCATCTTTACTTACGTGAGCTACTTGCGTAGAGCCCCATACAGGTACTCCTTCGTATACTTGTTGCATACGTACTACTGTTGAATCAGTTACAGCATCTTTTTTCACTTGTTTTACTTTGAAAGAATCTTGCGCACTCTTTTCCCCTAACTTATAATCACCTTTTGCTGCGTTTAAGTAATCAAACACAACAGATTCCGCTTTCTTACCAGTCGCTCCAGTTAGATCACCAGAAATAAACTCCGGTGACTGTACTGTCTCATTGTACTTCTTCGTAGAGAGCACATTTTTAGAATCTGCAAACGCAGAGCCTGTCCCTCCAAACGTTGTAACTGCCATTCCTGCCGCTAACACTAATGCTAAACTTTTCTTTTTCATGAACCTTCCCCCTAATAAAAATTTTTTTGAAAAAGAGTAGTTTTATCGTAGCACTATGTTTCCACTAATAATATACTAAAAATTCAAATAATTTTTTTCTCAAGTTTTGTAGAATTTTGAGGAACAAATATTGAAAAAACCCCTTTCCGATTGGAAAGGGGTTTTCAATTATGAATTAATTTGTTGAACTGTTTTAGCTTCTTGACCAAGAGTATCTGGCTTCCACGCATACTGAATATCCAATACCACCGCCGCAATCGCCATAACTACAAATGTTCCTGCAATTAACTTTTTCATACTATTTCTCCTCCTTATTCTTCTAATAAATTTATCGCTAACTTATAGTAGCGATTACTTTCTTTAAAATCTGAACATTCTTCTAAGTATTCAGCTAGTTCTAAGTATATTTTCTTTAAATCTTTTATATTTTCCTCTGCTTTAAAGAAAGGAACTACTTCTATTTCTAGAAATTTTTTATAAACATCTCTTTCTTCAAAATACTTATATCGTAAACTTAATAATAAATATAGCATCCCTTTATATCTATCATCTTTCCTTGCGGCAATGATGCCTTTTTCAATCCATTTAGCCGCTTCCTCGATTTCTCCTAATTGAATACACTGTAACGAAAGCTCATACATAGCATCAATATAGTTCATATCCTCTTCTTTTTTATATTTTAAGCATTCTATATAATACTCTTTCGCCTTGGCATAATTTTTTTGTCGGTAGTACAGATAACCAATATTATTTAAAGCAATAGAAAGAATATTATCTTTATCAGCAAAAGAAGTTGCTTCTCTTATGATATGATTATAGATTTCCATAGCTTCATTATATTGTTTTTTTCTAGTATAACTAAACGCAATTAAAAACTTACAATTAATTATATTTCTAAATTTATATTCGCTTTTAAAACCTTCTAATGCCACATTAGCAAAGTATAATGTCATATGATCTATTTCCATCTGACTATATGTCAATGCTAAATTATAATATATTCCTGTTTCATAATATCCTAACTCTTTCGCCATCGATTCTGTTTTTAACAAATACTCTAATGCTTGCGTATATTTGTACTGCACAGAATATAATAATGCCTTATTATACGTATATAACATCTTCTGAAAAGGCGAGTATTTCTTATACACTTTCTTCAATCCGTCCAATTCTTCTTCAACAGCAGGGAGATCCCGCTTCATCATTAAATAACGTGTATACAGCAGTTTATAATAATTTATAATTTCAAAATCCAAAACATGCTTCATTTCACCTTGTAATTCTTCATATATGCGCTCTACTTGTGGCTTGTCCAAATGAACTAGTGCATTCAACCATTCATCTAGCTTCCCCTTCACATCTTCTTCTACATCTCTCAAATCCGTCACGGCAATTTCTAACCTTGTGCAGAGCAATTGTAGAATTTCTTCTGATGCTTCGATTTTCCCATTTTCGATCTTACTTAAGTATGAGACAGAACAAATGCCCTGACATAATTCTTCTTGTGTCATTTTTTGCTGTAGCCGTTTATAAAAGACTTGTTTGCCTATTTTTTCTAATGTTTGTTGCATTGTCCTCCTCCATTCTCATTACCCCCATTACTCTAATAATACATAAAATCTTGAGAAATATAAATTGATAAATGTTAATTTTCTAAAAAATATGCATTATTTCATTTTTTTCCCTCTTGACTCTACCTTCATATCCTTTCTTTGCTACGAGCGGTGAAAAATTGGTATACTATAACCAAATTATGGAGGTGTTTTCGCGATGACTTATTATAAAGACGATAGCTATGCCTTACATACAGATTTATATCAAATTAATATGGCCTATACATATTGGAAAGATGGCATTCATAATCGCCGCTCGGTGTTTGATTTATACTTTCGAAAACTTCCATTCGAGAACGGTTATGCTGTTTTTGCTGGCCTTGAAAAGATTGTAGAGTACATAGAAAACTTCAGCTTTACGGAAAGCGATATCGCTTATTTAGCAGAATTACAATTTGAAGAAGAATTCCTTCAGTATTTACAAAATATGAAATTCACTGGGACCGTTCGAAGTATGCAAGAAGGTGAAGTGGTATTTAATAACGAGCCTTTATTACGTGTTGATGCACCGCTCGGTGAAGCACAAATTATTGAAACTGCCCTGTTAAACATCGTGAATTACCAAACATTAATTGCGACAAAAGCTGCTCGTATGAAGCACGCTGCAAATAATGATGAACTTTTAGAATTCGGTACAAGACGTGCCCACGAGTTCGATGCAGCTCTTTGGGGCACACGAGCTGCCTTTATTGGTGGTTTCTCATCTACGAGTAACGTTCGTGCTGGAAAACGCTTCGGAATACCTGTAGCCGGCACACACGCTCACTCTTTCGTTCAAGCTTATCGCGATGAATATGTCGCGTTTAAGAAATACGCTGAAACTCATAAAAAATGCGTCTTTCTCGTTGATACATACGATACTTTAAAATCAGGTGTTCCAAATGCAATTCGCGTCGCGAAAGAGTTTGGAGATCGTATCGATTTTTACGGCATTCGCCTTGATAGTGGTGATATGGCTTATTTATCTAAAAAGGCAAGAAAACTACTAGATGAAGCTGGATTTACACATACAAAAATTATTGCTTCTAGCGATTTAGATGAATACACAATTATGCATTTGAAATCTCAAGGCGCAAAAATTGATGTATGGGGCGTTGGAACAAAATTAATTACGTCCTTTGAACAACCAGCGTTAGGGGCCGTTTATAAACTAGTTGCGATTGAAGATACTGATGGAAAGTTAAATGATACAATTAAAATTTCATCTAACCCTGAAAAAATTACAACTCCAGGACTGAAACGAATTTATCGCATTATCAATCGAGTTAACGATCATGCAGAAGGCGATTATATTGCATTAGATTCTGAAGAACCAGGAAAAGAAGAACGTTTAAAAATGTTTCATCCTGTTCACACGTATATAAGTAAATTTGTAACAAACTTTGAAGCTCGCGAACTGCATAAAGACATTTTCGTTAACGGCGAAAGAACATATGAACTACCAAACATATTAGATATTCAAAAATATAATGAACAGAGTCTCGCACTATTTTGGGAAGAATATATGCGAACTTTAAATCCCGAAGAGTACCCTGTCGATTTAAGTCAAGAATGCTGGGATCATAAAATGAATTACATTCAAACTGTTCGAGAGCAAGTTGAAAAAAATATACAAAAATAAAACAGAGAAGCTTCTCCTTCTCTGTTTTTCAATACGATATGTATCTTTGTGAAAAATATATTAAAATAGTAAGACAAATATTTTTTATTTGTAAATTTTAATATTACGTTATTTATTTGTAAAATAATATTTGTTATTATTTTATTGAGTCAATTTCAACAAAATAACCTAAAAAAGGGGACGCAGGTTGCGTCCTCTTTTTTATAAATCTTTCACCCGTAGTACACGCATTGCATTTAACACTGCAAGTAGTGTCACACCAACATCTGAGAAGACAGCTTCCCACATTGTTGCAATACCAAAAGCACCAAGTAATAAAACTAATCCTTTTACCCCTAATGCAAAGATGATATTCTGCCATACAATGCGTCGTGTGCGTTTTGCAATATTTAAGGCTGTCGCAATTTTTGAAGGCTCATCAGTCATAATAACAATGTCTGCCGCCTCAATCGCTGCATCTGATCCTAAACCACCCATCGCAATACCAACGTCTGCTCTTGCTAATACCGGTGTGTCATTAATACCATCACCAACGAAAGCAACTTTTTCTTTTCCGTTCTTCGCCGCATCAATTTTTTCAATCTCTTCGACTTTTTGTTGCGGTAATAGTTCTGCGTGAACTTCATCTAAACCTAATTCTTTACCAACAGCCTCACCAACTGATTTTGCATCACCCGTTAACATGACTGTCTTCTTAATACCTAGTTCTTTTAATTTTTGAATTGCTTGTTTTGAATCTTCTTTTACCTCATCAGAGATAACGATATAACCTGCATATTCCCCATCTACAGCAACGTGAACTAATGTACCTACCGTTTCTGGTTGCTTAAATGTAATGTTTTCTTTTCTCATTAATTTAGCATTACCTGCAAAAATTTCTTTTCCTTGTACTTTTACGACTGTACCGTGACCAGAAATTTCGTTATAATCATCGATTATTTTTTCATCAATTGATTTTCCATATGCCTTTCGAATAGATTGTGCAATTGGATGATTAGAATACACTTCAGCAAATGCTGCATACTCTAATAATTCTTCATTTGCAATACCTTCGCTTGGTTCCATTTTTGTAACTTTGAAGACACCTTTTGTTAATGTTCCTGTTTTATCAAAAACAATATATTTCACATCATTTAAAGCTTCTAAATAGTTACTTCCTTTTATTAACACACCACTTTTAGATGCACCACCAATTCCTCCAAAGAATCCAAGAGGAATAGATACAACTAACGCACATGGACAAGAGATTACTAAGAACACTAAAGCTCTATAAATCCATTCTGAGAATGTAGCTCCTTCTAAAATAAGTGGTGGAATAAACGCCATGATCGCTGCTGTAATAACTACAACTGGAGTGTAGTAACGCGCGAACTTCGTAATAAAGTTTTCTGTTGGCGCTTTTTTACTACTTGCATTTTGAACTAAATCTAAAATTTTTGATACAGTTGATTCACCAAATTCTTTTGTCACTTCAATTGTTAATACACCATTTTGATTCACAAAACCACTTAATACATCATTTCCAACTTCGACTTCACGTGGTACAGATTCACCAGTCAATGCTGAAGTATCTACCATTGATGTTCCTTCAACTACTTTTCCGTCTAATGGTACTTTCTCACCAGGCTTCACGATAATATAATCGCCGATTTGTACATCTTCTGGTGATACTTGTTTCGTTTCATTTCCAACCTTCACATTCGCATAATCAGGACGGATATCCATTAATGAAGTAATTGACTTTCGGGAGCGATTGACCGCAATACTTTGGAATAGTTCTCCTACTTGATAGAATAGCATTACCGCAACAGCTTCTGAATATTGTTGAATCGCAAAAGCTCCTAGTGTTGCAATTGCCATTAAGAAGTTCTCATCGAACACTTGGCCGCGAGTTATGTTTCTTACCGCTCTCCAAACGATATCTCCGCCTATTAATAAATACGCAAGGACGAATAACGGAATTGTTATCATTTGTGGTAAGCCAGCTAATGCAGCAATTGCTGTCAAAATTCCGCCGACCACTAATCGTCCTACCATCTTTTTCACATTTGCTTCACCATGGTCGTGACTATGTCCGTGGTCATGACCACCTTTTTCTTCACGAACAACTTTCACATCTGGTTCTAACTTTTGTACGACATTTGTTATATTTGCTACAGTCGCTTCTAATTCTCTTTTATTCGCTACTTCAACTCTTAATTTCTTTGATACGAAATCAACAGTTGCTGCTGAAATAGCCGGCATTTCCTTCACTTTATTTTCAATCTTCATCGCACAGTTCGCGCAATCTAAACCTTCTAATATAAATACTTCTTTTGCAACTTTATTTTTTTGTTCTTCTTGTACTTTAATATGCGGTTCTAATTTTGTAACGAGTTGTTTTGCTTCTGTAACAACTTCACTTTCTTTATTTTGTGCTGTTTCTAAAACCATTGTTTTTGTCGCGAAATTTACAGAGCAAGAATTTACTCCTTCTATATTCCCAACGCCTTTTTCAATTTTCATTGCACAGTTCGCACAATCTAAACCTTCTAACACCAGTTTCTTTTTCACTAATGCTTCAGCCATCGTTCTCCCTCCTCGCGTTCTTTTTATTCTTCCTCGTTTACGTGTTCAAACGCTTGCTCGAAGATATGAATTACGTGCTGGTCAGCTAACGAATAATAAACGACCTTTCCTTCTTTACGATTCTTTACAAGTTTCGCTTGCTTTAACACACGAAGCTGATGCGAAATAGATGATTGTGTCATTCCTAATAAATAAGCTAAATCACAAACACACATTTCAGCTTCAAATAATGCATGTAATATTCTCGTCCGTGTACGATCGCCTAATACTTTAAATAATTCTGCTACTTTACTTAAACTTTCATCAGTTGGAATTGTTTGTTTTACTTGATCAACAACTTCTTCATGAATTATCGTTTGAGAGCATGTCTCTTGTGGTGTTTCTACTTTATTTACAGCCATTATAGCTCACCTCTTCATTTGAACATATGAACAATCATTCATATATCTTATACTTTTATTATATGAGCGTCTATTCATATGTGTCAATGAAATCTCATACATTTTTTCGAACATTTTAATAAGACGTATACATATTTTCCGCATCCATTACATTCTCATACAAAAAAGGATGTGCATTTTGCACAAAAGAAAAAAGCCTTGCGCGTTCCCTAGACGCACAAGGCTTACTATACTTATATCCCTTTTAATTAAGCTTTTAATTAGCTTGTTCTAAATTATCCTGCGAACTTCCATCGTCTTTTAAATGACTATGTTTTTTCGAATAAACAAAGTATACAACTACTCCAATTGCTAACCAAACACCGAAGTATATCCATGTTTTTAACGGTAAATTTACCATTAAGAATAGACAACATGCAACTGAAATAATCGGTAAGATCGGTACAAGTGGTACCATAAATCCACGTTGTAATTTCGGATGCGTTTTACGAAGAATGATAACAGTTACACCAACCATGGCGAATGTTAATAACGCTCCAATATTCGCTAAATTTGACAATTCCTTTAAATCGATAAATCCAGCAATTAATGCACTACCAATTCCTGTTAACCAAACTGAAAATGTTGGTGCTTCTGTCTTCTTATTAATTTTTGCAAATGATTTTGGTAATAAACCGTCACGGCTCATCGCGAAGAATACACGTGTTGTTGCATAAATGTAAGCAAAAATTACAGCCATAATACCAATTACAGCTCCAATTGCGATTATACCTGCTACTTTGTCTTGTCCTACAACTTCTAACACATATGCCATAGCTTCTGGTACATCTAATTCTTTATAAGAAACCATACCTGTCATAACGAGACAAACTACAACATAAATGATTGTACAAATGACTAATGAAGCAATAATACCAATCGGCAGATCACGTTGCGGATTTTTTACTTCTTCAGCAGAAGTTGCTAATGCATCAAACCCTAAGAAAGCGAAGAATACTGCTGCTCCTCCGGCAAAGACTCCACTTATGCCGTACGGTGCAAATGGTATCCAGTTTTCTGGTTTTACGTAGAATACACCAACTGCAATGAATAAAACAACAATACCAATTTTAATTAATACCATTATGTTATTCACACGCTTACTTTCTTTTGTACCTCGTGATAATAACCAAGTTATCACCAACGTAACGATAATTGCGGGTAAGTTCACCATACCACCTTGCGACGGAATCGTTAACAAGGCTTTAGGAATTTCAAGTCCTAATCCACTAACTAAGTTATTGAAATAACCCGTCCATCCGCCAGCTACTGCGGCAGTTGTTACGACATATACGGATAACAATGTCCATCCCATTAAATGGGCAACAAACTCACCAATTGTTGCATATGAATATGTGTACACACTACCTGAAACCGGAAGTGTAGATGCAACCTCTGCATAACATAAAGCTGCAAATCCACAAACAATTGCTGCAATCATAAATGAAAAAATAACTGCTGGACCAGCATCTCTTGCTGCTACTAATCCTGTTAATACTAGAACTCCTGTACCGATTATCGCACCAATCCCTAGCATTGTTAGGTCGAATGCCCCTAGCGTTTTCGTTAAAGTTTTACTTTTACTTTCCCCTAACAATTGCGTAACGGATTTCTTTTTAAATAGGTTGGCCACGATGTATGCCCCCTTTTGCCAAGAAGAGCTAAGAGATCTTCACTCTTAGCTCTTATCATGTTGGTTTATATATTGTTCGATTTTGTTTTGTATAATGCTTCTATTAGCAAGATACTGTTTCTGCTTCTAATAATTCTTTAGCACCTTTGTACTCTACACCGTGAGCTTCTGCAACTGCTTCGAATGTTACATAGCCGTCTAATGTGTTAATACCTTTTAGTAATGCAGAGTTGCCTAGGCAAGCTTCTTTGTAGCCTTTGTTAGCAATTTGCACTGCATATGGTACTGTTACGTTTGTTAATGCAAGAGTTGATGTACGTGGAACCGCACCTGGCATGTTTGCAACTGCATAATGAACAACGCCGTGTTTTTCGTAAGTTGGGTTATCATGAGTTGTAATACGGTCAGTTGTTTCGAAAATACCACCTTGGTCAATCGCGATATCTACAACAACAGAACCTGGTTCCATTGATTGAATCATTTCTTCTGTTACAAGTTTTGGCGCTTTTGCACCTGGAATTAATACTGCACCGATTACAAGATCAGACTCTTTTACAGCTTCTGCAATATTGTAAGGATTAGACATTAAAGTTTTTACTTGGTTTCCGAAAATGTCATCTAATTGACGAAGACGTTCTGCACTTAAGTCGATGATTGTTACATCCGCACCTAGTCCAACTGCAATTTTAGCAGCATTTGTACCAGCTTGTCCACCACCGATGATTGTTACTTTACCACGTTTAACCCCTGGAACACCTGCAAGTAAGATACCTTTACCGCCTTTGTTTTTCTCAAGGAATTGTGCACCAATTTGTGCAGCCATACGACCAGCTACTTCACTCATAGGTGCAAGTAATGGTAGAGAACGGTTTTCTAATTGTACTGTTTCGTATGCAATCGCAACAACTTTCTTCTCAATTAACGCTTTTGTTAATTCTGGTTCTGGAGCTAAGTGTAAGTATGTGAATAAGATTAAACCTTCGCTGAAGTGTTTGTATTCGCTTTCAACTGGTTCCTTAACTTTCATAACCATTTCCATGTTCCAAGCTTCTTCAGCCGTATCAACAATTTTCGCTCCTGCTTCAACATACTGAGCATCTGTGAAACCAGATCCTAGACCTGCACCCTTTTGAATGAATACTTCGTGATTGTTACGAATTAAATGTACAACACCTGCTGGTGTCATTGCCACACGGTTTTCGTTGTTTTTAATTTCTGCTGGTACCCCAATACGCATAATGAAATGCCCCCTTATAATTAACAGAAAAAAGAAAGTCTTTTTTCTTTTTGTAATAATTAATAACTTATGTCCTTATTCTAGCATAACTTAAAAATTATGAAAACGCTAACATATCATTTTTTTAAAGTTTATATATTTAGAATAGTGTAAATATATGGAACATTGATTCTATTAGCCTCTTCGTTACATCCCATTATCTATAACTCTATTTTTATTATACTCCTTAAAAATAAGTAGCAATCATTTATTATTCGACAATAATGTAACAATGTAAGAAACCCCAAGGATGCCGTATACATATACAGTTATTAATTTACACAATACTTTAGGGATATATTCTTGTCATACAAAAAACAGCTGCGGGCATTTAGCCAGCAGCTGGATAACTTATAAATAACTTGGAAAATAAATCATCTGTTGTTTCACTAATTTTATCAAACAGATCACTTTCTTCCGCTTCTTGTTCTTTTAACATCTTAATTGTTTCACGTGCATCTTCAGGATAATCGGTAATGATACCATCTACGTTTAACTTATAATATCCCTTTAAACTTTCCATATCGTTTACCGTCCATACGTAAATTGGCTTATTTAACTTCCTTGCTTCTTTTACTAATTTCTTATTTAACATGTATTCTTCCGCTACATAAAAATCAGCTTTCACATTCTTTAAGTTGGCTCTACTTGCATACAGTATATATCCTACTTTTATATTTGGATTTGCACGTTTAAACTCTTTAATAAGCGGATAGTGTAGCGTTTGAATGACACATTGCTTCTCAAATTCATTATCTTTAATCGCTTTTAATACTTTGTTTACGAAATCTTTTTCGCCACCATGAAGCTTCACTTCAATATTAAGTTTAATTTTGTCCTTTGACAGCTTAATGATTTCATCCAGCGTACTTATTTGTCCTGACAATCCGTCTTGACTAAGAGTAAGCTGCCTTAACTCATCCATCGTTAAATCTGACACATGAACATTAGCATTAGCAAGACGTTTGAGCTTCAAATCATGTATAACTGCTAGTTCACCGTCTTTCGTTTGCAGTACATCAATTTCAGCGTAGTCTGCTTTCGCATCAATAGCCCCCTGCACAGCTTCTTTCGTATTCTCTACACCTTTTGAAATATAACCACGATGCGCCATAATAATTGGTTCTTTATATGTGTTTGTAATAAAGGTCACAATGAAAGCAACAACCATTCCCGCAGTAATAATTCCTACAATATATACGCCAATAAATTTCCAACGATGTTTTTGGAAGAAACATTTATCTGCTTTCGTTTTCGAATAATCTAATCCTTCTTCTAATAAAACATCTTCAACCGGAACCTTTTGTAAATACAATCTTGTTAACGCCATAATATAAAACGGCGTCATAATAAAGCTAAATAGATACAATGTACTTGTTAGGAAGACTGAAATAGTTGACTCTGCTAGTAGTGCAAATGTCCCTTCGGGGTTTGTAAATTCATATACTCCCCACAGACAAAGTAGATAAATTCCTACACATAAAAGAAAGACAATTCCTACAGATATGAAAAAACCTACTAAAAAGAACAATACTTTAAAAAAGCTTTCTTTTACTAAGTTCGCACTTTTTCGTGCTGCCGTACGGAACGGCTTTTCCTCTAAAACTATAATAGGTAAAACAAAAATCCAACGAAGATTCAAATAGGCAACTACAGCAAAGAAAGTATAATATCCAACTTGCCCCATTGTTGTCTTAAATAGTTCACCTGTAATAAAATTAGGAATTTGAATTTCAGGAATCAATGCAGATTTATACCCCATACTTAATAGTGGTAATAGTACAACTGCATACAAAACAAATCCAGGTAAGCAATATGTAAACAGGGAAGGTAAATACGTTACTGTTTTATACAAAATTGGACGTAATCTCACTTTTTGCCTTTTATGAGCGAAGTACGAAATGATAATAAGTACTGCAAACTCTGTAAAGATAAGAAACAATGCCAATATAGATAAAATTACAATCGCCAAAATCCCGTATGGTGTTTTCAAAAATGCTAATAACTCATCATTTGTTGCATTTGCATACCCACCAAAGTACAACAACTTATTGAAAATAATACCGAAAAGTGGGATAAACACAATCGCTGCTAACAATTTATAAGCAAGTTGGAATGTTAACACATTCCAAAAAGCAAATCTAACAGTTTGAAAGGAATGTCTCATTACTCCTGGTATAGATAGTCTTTTACGGTGTTGCATATATTCCTCCACATTCTAAAACGATATTTGAGATGGATTCCATATTTCCATTTCTAATCCATCTTTTTAATAATAATATATTCCGCCTAACATGAACACTCTTATACATACAATGAAAAAAGTGATGGCTACTTCCCATCACTTTTTTCATTTACTCTATTTTTTCTCTAATCCTTGCCCAAATGCTTTCAAGAAGCTAAAACCGAATGTAATAGCTCTATTGATATCTGGATCTTTTAACACTTTAAAGAAATCCATCACTTTTGTTTTTTTACCACTATTTAATTCCTCTGTAGCAAATTGCAATCCAGTAACTAAACTCGATGTGATTTGCTTTGTTACTTCTGGGTCAACTGCAGATAGCGCTTCCCCCGCTCCCATCATATTGTTGAGTGCATTTTTAACTGGTTCACGATTTAATTGCTCCACAGCGATTTTTGAAACATCTTCCTTCGCAGCAAGTAAACTAATCGCTGCATCTAATATCCCAGCCTTCTGCAACTGTGCTAAAAGCTGCATCGTTTCTTCTACTGCTTCACGATTATTAGATAGCTCATTTAGAAGTTCATCTGCTAATTGCTGTTTCTGTTCTTCCTCTGTTACAACTTTCTTTTTTATTAACGTAATTTCTTTCGCCACTATCTCCGCCCCCTAGTCCACAAGTGATACGTATTGTTTTCTTTGCCACTTTTGCTCGATTTCAACACCATTTTGCGGATTACGCTTTTTATCTCGCGGGTTCGAAGATGGTAACGGGCGGTTTCCTTTTTCACGTAATACACGCATTTTCACCATCGTTTGTTTATACGCCGGTGTACACGTATAAATGTCTGTTGCCGTCCCAGTTAAAATATTAATCGCTTCTTCATTTATCGTTGCATGCATCGGTAAATATAGCTCTTTCCCCGTTACACGATCTGTAATAAGCGCTTGTACTTTAATTTTCCCAAATGGTGATGCTAATTCCACAAGACCACCATCTTTCACATTGCGCTCTATAGCAAGTTCCGGTGAAATTTCAACGAATACTTCAGATACTTTAGATAAAATACCAGCCGACTTATTCGTCATATTCCCTTCATGGAAATGCTCAAGTATGCGTCCATTATTTAAAAGTAAATCATACTCATCTGGTGCTACAACCGGTGGTACCCATTCATCTAATGATAAACGAGCAAGTTTATCTGAGAAGTTAAATCCGTCTACATATAATAACGGTGTATCGCTACCATCATGACTACCCCAACATAAACTATTCCATCCTTCTAGACGGTCATACGTCGCTTGAGAGTATAACGGTGCAAGTGATGCGATTTCGTCCATAATTTCACTCGGACTTTCGTAATTCCAATTCCCGCCCAGTGCACGAGCAACTTTTTGCAAAATCCACCAATCTGGTTTGGAATCACCAAGCGGTTTCAATACTTCATATAATCTTTGAATACGGCGCTCTGTATTCGTAAACGTTCCTTCTTTTTCTAAGCTTGGTGCTGCCGGTAAAATAACATCAGCAAAACGAGCTGTTTTTGATAAGAACATATCTTGAACAACGAGGAAGTCTAAATTCGATAAAATATGTTGTACATGGTTCGCATTTGAATCGACTAAAGCCATTTCTTCACCCATGACATACATACCACGTAGTTTTCCTTCTTCTGCCGCAAGTAACATTGCAATATTATTTAATCCTGGCGCTTTCGGAATAGTTGTACCATATGCTTTTTCAAACTTAGCACGAAGCGTATCATCTGATACTGCTTGATAACCTGGAAGCCAGTTTGGTAATGTTGCCATATCACAAGCACCTTGTACGTTATTATGTCCTCGTAATGGATATGCACCTGCACCAGGACGACGGTAGTTACCCGTAACAAGTAGTAAATTTGAAATTGCAGCGGACGTCGTACTTCCTCCTGTATTTTGAGTTACGCCCATTCCCCAAAGTATACAAGTACCATCTGCTTCATATACCATACGAGCCATTTCTTTCAGATTTTCTTTCGAAATCCCTGTAATTTTCTCTGTATAGTCCAGCGTATATTTCTCTACCATTTTGCTATATTCATCAAAATTCTTTACGTTTTCAGCTATGAACTTTTTATCATGCCAATCTTGATCAATAATATATTTCGTAATACCAGCAAGCCATACGTAATCCGTTCCTTGGCTCGGATGAACAAATAAATCCGCACGCTCTGCCATTTCATGTTTACGGAGGTCTGCTACAATTAGTTTTTGTTCGTGTAATTTATGAGCACGTTTTACACGCGTCGCAAGTACAGGATGTCCTTCTGTTGGATTCGCACCAACGATAATGACAAGTCCTGCTTCAGCTATATCTTTCACTGTTCCAGCATCCCCGCCCATACCGACAGTTTTAAATAAACCATCTGTCGCTGGCGACTGACAGTAACGAGAACAGTTGTCTACATTATTCGTTCCATATATTTGTCGAGCTAGTTTTTGCATAAGGTAATTTTCTTCATTCGTTACTTTCGATGAAGAAATGAATCCAAATGCATCGCTGCCATATTGAGATTTAATATGCTGCATGTTAGAAGCAACAACTTCTAATGCTTCTTCCCATGAAGCTTCAACAAACATATCTCCTTGGCGAAGTAATGGCTTCGTAATTCGATCTTCACTATTTACAAAGTCCCATCCAAATTTACCTTTTACACATGTGGAAATACCATTAACAGGTGCATCTGAAACAGGTTGTACTTTTAATATATGACGATCTTTTGTCCATACTTCAAAGGAACAACCGACACCACAAAATGTACAAACTGTTTTTGTTTTATTAACTTTCGTCTTACGCATCGCAGCCTCTACTTCTGAAACTGCCAAAATACTACTATATCCAGGCTCTACATCCTTTACAAAATCAATCATCGGATCTAACACATCTGGTTTTAATCCTGTCATGAATCCAGCTTCACCTAACATTGATTTTTCCATTAACGCATTACATGGACATACTGTTACACATTGCCCACAACTCACACAAGATGAGTCATTTATGCTTACACCATGATCCCATATAACACGTGGACGATCTAAGTTCCAGTCTATCGATATAGTTTCATTAACCTGTAAGTTTTGACATACTTCTACACACTGTCCACAAGCAATACATTGATTTGGATCATACCGATAAAACGGATGTGACATATCCACTTCACAAGCACTTACTTTCGGCTCATACGGATATTTCTGTTCTTCGATTCCCATCATATGTACCGTGTTATGGACTTTACAGTTACCATTATTGTTATCACAAACGGTACAATACAATAAATGATTCTCTAATATTCGATCCATTGCCTCAGTCTGTGCCTCTTTTGCACGCTGGGACTGTCTTTCGATATGCATACCGTTCTCTAATTTCGTTGAACAAGCACGCAATAACTTCCCATTTACTTCTACAATACACGTATCACAAGTTTGAATTGGATCTACTTCTGGTACATGACAAATTTGAGGATGTTCCAAATTACTCTCGTTAAATAATTGTAGTATCGTCTTTTCACCCGATGTGGAAAATTCTTTACCATCCACGGTTACACGGACTGTCTGTTCTGCCATAGTTTCCCCTCTCCTTACAACCAACTGTACAACACAATTATGAATCCGTTTTCAAAATCGCATTACTGTACATATTTTTGAAACGCTCTGCCCGAATACTTTTCTTATGAAGTCGATTCTAGATGTTATAAGGTATAACTACGAAAGCTTGAAAATATCACTATTCTACGGTTCTATTATATCGTACATATACAATAATAACCAAAATAATCTGTGATTTCCTTGCTAATAGGTGTTTTTATTTCCCCATTGTTTTATGATAAATATGGGAGAGAAATACATATAAAAGGGGAATTAAATATGGGGCCTACGCAAGAGACTTATACAATTGTACGCTATCAATCTGGTACATTTTCAAAACAACTGGATGAGATTGTTACAGAATCTCCTATTACTATTAAATTAAATGGTGAAGAATATGTAACAGTCGTATGCACACCAAATTATATTGAAGATATGGTAATTGGTTTTTTAATTTCTGAAGGAATTATTGCTTCCTATAAAGATGTTGAAAAACTATGGATGCAAAAAGATAACGGAATTGTCCATGTAACATCATCAAAAGTAAATCCACTCTATCAAACTTTATATAATAAACGATACATCACTTCTTGCTGCGGAAAAGGTAGACAAGGTTTTATTTTCGTTAACGATGCAGCAAAAGCAAAAGATTTACATGATATACATGTAAAAATTACTCCTGAAGAATGCTTTTACTTAATGAATACTTTACAACAATCTTCCACTACCTTTCGCCAAACCGGCGGGGTTCACAATACCGCGCTATGTGATCGAAACAATATCCTCCTATCAAGAATGGATATCGGAAGACATAATGCATTAGATAAAATATATGGCCATTGTTTGCGCAACGATATATCTGTTAAAGGAAAAATCATTGCATTTAGTGGGCGTATTTCATCCGAAATTTTACTCAAAGTTTCAAAAATCGGATGTGAAATGGTTCTATCTAAATCCGCTCCAACAAAATTAGCATTACAACTCGCTCATGATTTAGGCATTACAGTCGTAGGATTTATTAGAAATGAATCTTGCAATATTTACACACATCCACATCGAATTGATGGTTATCAATCGAATAACTAAAATAACTCCTCGGTTGAGGAGTTATTTTAGTTATAAAAATGTAATATATTAAACGCTTGAATAGTTAATGAAGTTAATATATAATTTCATTACATATTAAAAACAAAACATTGTAGCATATATCTTTTCATTCTTTTACAAATTAAAAGAGACTGTTAACAAAACGCATACACAATCTTATAGAAGTAATGGATTTATTTGATTTGAAATCGACCAAGGAGGTTATAACTATGGAAATTCGCTTATTAACGACAGAGGACGCAGAAATATATTTAAAAGTTTGTATGGAAGGTTTAACGAAGAACCCGGAAGCTTTTAGCTCTTCTTATGAAGATGTTCTTAAACATGAGGATCCTGTAGCTGCTATGGCAAAACGATTAAGCAATCCGGATAAGTATACTCTAGGGGTCTTCAAAGATAACGATTTAATCGGCATTTCTACTTTAGAAACAAAGCCTTTCATTAAACAAGAACATAAAGCAAAAATCGGTTCCGTTTTTGTTTCCCCAAAAGCGCGTGGCCTTGGAGCAGGACGAGCTCTAATTAAAGCAATTATTGAAAATGCCGATAAATTAAATGTAGAACAACTTATGCTCGATGTTGTAGTTGGTAACGATGCGGCAAAAAAATTATATGAGTCATTAGGTTTCCAAACTTACGGCGTACAAGAACGTTCATTAAAACATAACGGTCAATATTGGGACGAGGAACATATGGTTCTGTTCTTAAATGATTAATACTTCAATATAGTTTTTTAAAAGCATCTTCTTATTAAGGAAGGTGCTTTTTTCATTACAACAATGTAATCTTCATGTCACCTTTATCGATCGTACCAAACCTTTCCATTCCTTATACTAAAAGTATAAAGTGACACTTTAATTAGTGAGGCACCAATTATGAAATGAACGTATAGCATTCAATTGATAGATAGAGGAGAATGTGACATGAAACAAAACAAACGAGCTATGCTTTTAATATTTACTACAGCGATTGTAACTTCTGGGTTAGCAATTTTACCTTGGTTTATTATATAGAACTATTCCCTTAATAACGAAAAAAGCTTATTGCTTCTTAAGAAGCAATAAGCTTTTTTATATTATAAAATCCCCAAAATTTTATTTACACAACTTATAATAATAACCATAGATACGGCAATGCACATGACAACCGTATTACGATCTTGCTTTTCTTTTTTTGAAATTTCTTCTTTTGGATTCATGTGTATGATCTCCTTTTAAAAAAAGTGTGAGATAGGAAATTTTTCTTATCCGATGCGAGGTGAATACGAAAACCCTCTCTATCTCACATACACAATAGAATGGAATTGTCATTTTATAAATAAAATGACATGACGTTATGTCGCAACATAGGGTATTTTGTGTCGCTACGTTTTCTATTATAAAAAATAGTTGTGCAAAACTAGTGCATTTTTTATGTCAATTACTCTAAGCGAAAAATAACTCTTCGACTCAATCACATAAAAAGAGTTTTTTATTATTTTCATGTAAACTATACAAGTAGAATGAAAAGTTTGGGGTGCACAAGATTATGGTTAAAATTTTATTAGTAGACGATGAAGAACGCATGTTACGATTATTAGATTTGTTCTTAAGTCCTCGTGGCTATTTTTGTATGAAAGCTACCTCTGGTCTTGAAGCACTAAAGTTAGTAGAACAAAAAGACTTCGATATTATTTTATTAGATGTTATGATGCCGAACATGGATGGATGGGATACTTGCTATCAAATCCGTCAAATTTCCAACGTTCCAATTATTATGCTAACAGCTCGTAATCAAAATTACGATATGGTGAAAGGCCTCACTATGGGCGCGGATGACTATATTACAAAACCCTTTGATGAGCATGTATTAGTCGCACGCATTGAGGCTATATTACGCCGTACAAAGAAAGATGGATTTGTTAGCTTCAATGGTATCGAGTGGGATAAAACGAAACATACTGTCACAGTATATGATGAAAAAATCTCACTAACGCCTATCGAGTTTTCGTTACTTGGACTATTTTTACTAAATACAAACCGTGCTTATAGCCGAGATGATTTGATTGAAAAAATTTGGGGTTATGAAACAGACATTGAATATAGAACAATCGATTCACATATTCGCAATATCCGCGATAAATTACGTAAAAAAGGATTTCCAGTTGAAAATTACTTAGAAACTGTTTATAAAGTCGGATATAAATGGAAAAGTGAATAATTACTTCGGTCAGTGGACAATAGTATACCACTGACCCTTTATATGAAATAAGGTATGGTGAGAAAATGAGTAAACTTTCACTTAAAATTGGGACATACTTTTTAATACTAGCTTTATGTATTGAAACAATTGCTTTCGTATCTTTTTACAAAAGCATTTCAAACATGCGCATTGAGGAGGAAACACTTGCTCTTTTAGAAAAGGGTAATCGCTATAGTAGCATGATTAAAAACCGCGCCAAGTGGAATACATATTCTAAAGAAAAGAAACTCACAGAAAGCGCTGAACACAGTAAACGGCCTAAACGTGCTGTATACCCCGAGTTTGATATCAACACTGAAGCTGAACACTTAGTCGAATCAGAAGCAATTGCTAACTCTGATATAGCTATCATTATAACGGACGATAATGGCAAAATTATTTCCACTTCAGAACCTGTAACAAAAGCAATGCAAAAACAGCTTACTTGTAAAACAGAACCTATTCCAGCAAACGGATTAGTTGTCGAAAAGAACTGGAAAAAATCAAAATTCATCACAACGGTAAGCCCACTTAACACAGAAGAGTTTCAAGGAAAGTTATATATGTTATTAAAAACATCTTTCTTAGAAAATATGTTACTTAAACTTATGAATCAATTTCTTATCATTAGTGTTGTGACAATTATTTTAACGACTATTTCTGTCTTTGTTTTTTCTCGTGTTATTACAGAGCCGCTTATAAAAATGAAGAGGGCAACAGAAAAAATGTCAAAATTAAATACACCCATTCAATTAGGTATTAAACGGAACGATGAGCTTGGCAGCTTAGCAAAAACGATTGAAGATTTATCTAGTGAACTGACTTATATGAAAAAAGAACGAAATGAATTTCTCGCTAGTGTTGCCCATGAACTATTAACTCCATTGACCTATATGAAAGGTTATGCGAAGGTAGCAAAGAGGGACTCTTTAACGAAAGAAGAGCGTGAAGAATACTTACAAATCATTGAAGATGAAACAGATAGTGTAACCGATCTCGTCCAAGATTTATTTATGCTAGTGCAATTAGAACAACATCAGTTTGTTATAAAAAAACAAAAAGTGATCCTTAAACCATTTTTAGAACGAATGGTTGAAAAAACAAAAACAACATTAACTAACAAACAAATGCAACTCCATGTATATTGCAAAGATGATTTAGAAGTTTGCATAGACGAAAGACGTATGGAACAAGTTATGTTAAATTTATTACACAATGCTTATCAACATTCGCCAGAAAACACATCTATTACGATACGTGTACTCACGGAAACAGATTCTTTTACAATAAATGTAGACGATGAGGGAGAAGGTATTCCTGAAGAAGATATCCCGCATATTTTTGATCGTTTTTATCGTGTTGATAAATCCAGAACGAGAGCTACTGGAGGAAAAGGTATCGGGCTAGCTGTTGCAAAAGAAATTGTAGAATTGCATAACGGTTCCATCCTAGTAACAAGCCAATTAGGAGTAGGAACAAACTTTAGAATCGAGCTACCTTTTGAATAAGATGCGTGTGAAAACACCAGTAGTAGTAAACACTACTGGTGTTATTTTGTTCATAAAATCAGCTAATATAAGCTAAGCTTTTGAAATTATTCTTATTTCAATATAAAATAAAGGTACATTTGCAAAGATTTGGAGGGTGATATAATTGGATATCCATGTATTAACAAAAGACGAAGCAGAAATTTACTTAGAACTTCGTGTAGAAGGATTAAAGCAAAACCCTGAAGCTTTCAGCTCTTCTTATGAAGATATTATTAATAAAGAGTGTGCGATTGAATATAAAGCACAAAAATTAGCACAAGATGAAAACTATACGCTAGGTGCATTTAAAGATGGACAATTAATCGGAGTTGCAACGCTGGAAACGAAACCATATGTAAAACAAGAACATAAAGCTAAAATCGGTTCTGTATATGTGTCTCCAAAAGCACGCGGACTTGGAGCAGGAAAAGCACTTATTAAAGAATGTCTTGAACTTGCTAAATCTTTAGAAGTAGAACAAGTTATGCTTGATGTTGTTGTTGGCAACGATGGTGCGAAGAAACTTTATGAATCATTAGGTTTTAAAACATTCGGTGTACAAGAACGTTCACTGAAATATAACGGACAGTATTGGGACGAAGAGCATATGGTCTTATTCTTAGATGAAAATAAATAATAAAAAACATCCTCATGCTTGGAGGATGTTTTTTACTTTCTTGTATACCATGCCTTATGTAATAATTGAATCGCTTTCGCAATTTCGTCTTCTGATAAAATCGCAAACCCAAGTAAAACTACATTTTCAGGCGCAGTACCGTCTTTATAGTACGTAGAAACAGGATATATTTTAATACTATATTTTGCAGCTTCTTTAATTAGTTCTTCTTCTCGCATTCCATTATGCACTTGTAATAAAATGTGTAATCCAGAATCTTCTCCTATCACTTCAACACGATTAGAGAAATACTTCTCTATTTCAAAAACAAGTCGATCCCTCTTTTTTCGGTAAACGACACGCATTTTATGAATATGTTTTTCCCAATAGCCTTCATTTAAAAACCTTCTTATCACTTCTTGGTCCATTCTTGAAACACTTTGCGTATAAAATAAATATTCCTTTTGATACTTTTCAATTACATTCTTCGGTAATACTATATAACTCATCCGTAATGAGGGTAACAAAGCTTTTGATAGCGTCCCCATATAAATAACTTTCCCATCTGTATCCAACCCTTGCAGTGCCGGAATTGGCTTTCCTGAATAACGAAATTCACTATCGTAATCATCTTCAATAATATACCTGTCTTCTTCTTTCTTTGCCCATTGTAAAAGCTGCGTCCTTCTCGTAATAGGCATAATCATTCCATATGGGAACTGATGAGAAGGAGTTACAAATACAACATTTGCATCGCTATTTTCTAAATCTGCCATACAAATTCCGTCCCTATCTAAAGACAACATTTGAACCTTCTTTTCTCCCTGTTCAAAAACGACCATTTTCCTATGATAACCTGGGTTTTCAACTGCATAATTACTTCCCTTCAACAACTGAAAAAGTAACTTCACTAATATTTGTGTTCCCGCCCCTAATACAATTTGACTAGCTGAACAACGCACACCTCTAGATTCATACAAATAGCTCGTAATTTCCTCCCTTAAGCTCAATTCTCCTTGAGGGTGTCCAAGAAAAAGCAACTCATTATTATGTGGCTGCCATACATCATTTATAAGCTTGCGGTACATAGTGAACGGAAAAGTATCCGTATCAACCCCTGTTTGGGTGAAATCAAATTTATAGTTCTCCTCCCGAAACGATACTTCTTCTACTTTCGCTTCGCTTCCTTCTACATAAATCATTTGTTCAATTTTGCATACAAAATAACCTTTTCTCGATGCCGATTCAATATAACCTTCTGCAAGTAATTGCTCGTAAGCCGCTTCTACTGTGTTCTTACTCACTTGTAAATAGCTCGCCAGCTTTCTTTTAGCAGGTAATTTTGTAAAAGCCGGAATCGTTCCATCTTTAATCTCTTTTTTTATATACTCATACAATTGCACATACAATGCTATTTTACTTTTCGTATTTAAATTAGGCGTTAATTCTAACATAATATCTGACCCCTTAAAAAAACTAAAATCTGATACTTTTTACAGTACCAGAAGTTATATATAATTCCTTGTATCATGTCACACATAAAAAATCAAATACTCGAGAGGGGATGCATGATTATGAACAACAATAGACGGATTGGACTCATTATGATTATTTCAGGAGCTACCTTATGGGGATTATCTGGCCCGATGATTCAGTGGCTATTTCAACATACTAACGTATCATCAATTGATTTTTTAACAATTCGCTTGTTGCTTGCGGGAATATTTATTTTATCTTTCTTGCTTATAAAGAAACAAAACATATTTCAAATTTGGAAACATCCTAGACATTCTATACAACTTATTATTTTCTCTATTCTCGGCATGCTCGGTGCGCAATATGCCTTTATCGAAACAGTTCATATTAGTAATGCGGTCACAGCGACATTATTTCAATTTCTAGGTCCTGTTCTTATTACCATTTATGTCGCATTTGGACAAAGAAAATTCCCTGCTTCTATGCAACTACTCGCAATTATAACTGCCCTAACGGGAACGTACTTTATTATTACAAACGGTTCAATTGAAAATATTGTTTTATCGAAAGAAGCCATTATTTTCGGCCTATTAACAGCAATTGGCTTTGCATTTTATACCCTTCATCCAGCTTCTCTTATTAAAGAATGCGGAACAACTGTAGTAATTGGCTGGGGGATGTTAATCGGTGGCATTGCCCTACTTATTTGTAATCGCTCGTTTGAATGGAATCAGCTTTCACAAACTTTTACACCAAAAACTTTTTCTATGCTTATTCTTATCATCATAAGTGGCACTCTTTCTTTCCTCCTTTATATCGGTAGTCTGAAATATTTAGCAGCAACAGAAACGAGCATTTTATCTAGCATTGAACCACTTGTAGCTGCCATCGTTTCAATCGCTTGGCTAAATGAATCCTTTGGAGCATATCAATTATTAGGCGGCGTATGTATCGTTCTTTCTGTTATTTTCTTAACGATGCCACAAAAAGAGAACGAACCGACTTTTACAACTGAACAAATATGAACACTCCCCCACTTAGCAAAGCTTGAAGTGGGGGTTTCTAACGTTTCGACCTAACGGACGATTAACGTCAGGGGAGTTAACACATTAGCGAGCTGTTTCACGCCTAACCCCTCTATCCCATTTGTCCATGCATTTGGGATTACTTTTCGTAAAATGTTAGCCGCAGCATTTACATCTGCATTAATTAAAGTTTTATTTGCTGAACGATATATGCCGCGCTCTATTCGTTTTCCTGAAAAAGTTGTATTTTGGTCATTTTCTCCATACGTTGGAATGAAGTCGTTATCCAGAAAACTTGCTTTCGATGTATATGATTCTTCAGTTACAACAACTTGAATGCCTACAGCATTTGCTTTGTATGTAATCATTTGAATCAGTAAACTATGTGGGATATGACAAAACGATTGGTTATTTCTTTTTCCCATATTCGTTTCTTGTTTCCAACTTTTGTTTTGACCAATAACAATTTTACAAACTTCTTCTTGAGCTAGTTTTACGATATGGTGACTAACTTTATGGAAGATGTCTTTTATTTTCAAGTAACGTTTTTGATGAAGTTTTTCTATCCTTTTAGAATTAAAAGGTCCTTCATTAGTTTGTTTTCCATTTCTAAGAATGCTTGTAAAATGACTCTTCATTTTGTTGTAATATTGATTTATGCTTTTGACATGTTTGCCCTTAACAAGGACAGGTTTCATACCTGTGTTTGTTACGATGGTTGCAAGGTTATCAATACCTAAATCAATACTCATATAACGAGCATTCTCTTCAATAATTTGTTGTTCAGAAGGAACATCAATTACCAATTCCACTACATATTCATTGTATTTTGGAATCACACGAACTTGTTTCAGTTTACCTTCAGTGAAACCTAGTTTCCCAATATTTAATTGCAATTTCGTCTTTGGAAACTTTAAAAATCTACCGTTTTTAATGATGCAATCTTGGTTTGTATACAGAATCTCTTTTTCAGAAGAACGAATATACTTTGGAATCCTAGGCGTTCCAGCATATTTGTTTGGATTCTTTTTATAGTCTTTTAAACTAGCAAAAAAAGATTTCCAATTTTGGAACAAACCTTTCATGATTGACTGGCTACATTGCGTAGGCAAAGCTCGATAATCATTTTGAATCATAGCCTTAAATAGTGCATCTAGAAAGTTGTAATCTACATAAGGTTTTTCAAAATTAGGTTCTGAAAACAAATTACATTTAATCTCTTTCTGTTCTTCTTTAGGCTTTAATTTCTCTTTTTCTAATTTCTTCCGATAGGCAAGAAGTTGTGTTTCATTCATCTTACCAATATTTTTATGAATATTATCCAGAACTTCTTTTTGCAAAGGCTGCAACTCTTTTTCTTGTGTTAATCCAGTGTACACCTGGCGTATATAAAAGTTTGTGGTGTTGTACATATTCTTAGCGTTATGACAACATTCTTGAAAATAAAATATTTCTTTCGATTCACCTCACCACCTTCACTTACGTTTAGAGGTGGGAGTCCTCTCGAAAGGCATGATAGAAAATGTCAAAAGAGGTCGTACAAAACTTACGACCCCTTTTTATACTTTAAAGGAATTGTCCCGCTTTCTAGCAAATACAATTACACTAACAATAAAAATTAGGAGTGTGACACCATGAAAAAAATTGGAACTATGCTACTTTTCTCTTTTCTCATCGCTGGATGCACACAAGCGCAACCTGATTCAGAAGCACCTAAAAAAGAAGCCATCGCAACGTCATCCACTCAAGTTAATGCACCTTCCTTCTTTCATCTTAGCGTTTTAAAAGATGTAAATTGGGAAGAAACACCCTCCTTCATACAAGAAAAAATACCTTTAAAAGGCATCGAAGAAAAAATCGCAATGGCTGATAGTCCTATTATCGCAAATGAAAAAAGTGAAATGATGTGGTACTTTTTAGATCCTGAAATGCCAACTGGAAAACTATCTATTATTGCACTAAAACAAGGATCAATAACTCCAACACCCGTACTCTTTCAACAAAAAACTTCCAAACCAACTTGGACTACTTCAAATACAATTGATTCTACTACAAACGAACTCCCTCTCACTATGTCACTACCTTCATCTGGATTATGGGTATTAAATATATATGTGAATGAAAAATATTATGATCAGTTTGTAATTACCGCTGAGTAAAGTGACAAAACTAAAACACTTTCTTACAACAATGTAATTTCTACGTCATATACTTCGATAGTGTAAGTATCTCTCTTCTCTTATACTTAAAGTAAGAAATGACACGAGGAGAGATGAGAGATGAAAAAAATGATAGAAGTGATCGTAGCAGTAACTGAGGTTTTAGTAAATGGTAAACAAGTTGCAATGGAATTAAATAAATAGTGAAGACACACAAATAAATAATTTTACACTTCTTCATTATTTTGATTTCTTATCTCAAAAAAGCAGTGCCTTTTTAGGCACTGCTTTTAGCTATTAATAACTTGGTATTTTCATAATTTGCGCCACACCTGAATCAATGGCTGCTTTCGCTACAGCTTCCGCAACACTTGGAACAACTCTTTTATCTAACGGATTCGGGATTACATAATTCGCATTACGTTCTTCGTCCGTAATGATGTTAGCGATTCCATATGCTGCCGCTAATTTCATCTCTTCTGTAATATCAGTCGCACGCACATCTAACGCACCACGGAATATCCCTGGGAACGCCAATACATTATTTACTTGATTCACATAATCCGAGCGCCCGGTTCCTACTACAGCTGCCCCAGCCTCTAATGCATCCTCTGGGAAAATTTCTGGAATTGGATTTGCCATTGCAAACACAATTGCTTTCTCATTCATCGTCTTTACAAGTTCTTTCGTTAATACGTTAGGCGCAGATACGCCAATAAAGATATCAGCCTGATGAATCGCTTCTTTTAACGTTCCACGCACATATTCTCGATTTGTCTTCTTTGAAACTTCAATTTGCGCTTCGTTCATCCATGTTTCACCTTCACAAACAATACCTTCTAAGCTAACTAACGTAATGTGTTTTGCACCAGCTTTTAATAATAATTTTCCAATTGCAATTCCTGCCGAACCCGCACCGTTAATAACAATTTTCACATTATCCATTTGTTTACTTACAACTTTTAATGCATTAATAACAGCTGCTAAGACGACAATAGCTGTTCCATGTTGATCATCATGGAATACAGGGATATTCGTTTCTTCATTTAATCGTTTTTCAATTTCAAAGCAACGTGGTGCTGCAATATCTTCTAAATTAATACCTGCAAACGTAGGCTCTAAATTTTTCACAAGGGTAACGATTTCATCCACATCAGTCGTACCTAAACATAACGGGAAAGCATCTACATTCGCAAACTTTTTAAATAAAATACTTTTCCCTTCCATAACAGGCATAGCCGCTTTCGGTCCAATATTCCCTAAACCAAGTACTGCTGTTCCATCTGAAACAACTGCAACCATATTCCCTCTCGCTGTATAGTCATACGCTGTTTCTTCATCTGCTGCAATTGCTTTGCAAGACTCCGCTACACCTGGTGTATAAGTCAGGCTTAAATCATCCGCTGTATTAACTTCTACCTTACTTGTAATCTCAATTTTCCCTACCAACTCTTTATGCAATAACAATGATCTTTCATTAATTTGATTTTCTAACATACTTATAATCTCCCCTTAATTTGACAAGCTAGCTATATGAATATAGCTAGCTTGTTTGATCATGAAAACATTGTTAATAAGATTGTCGCTGTTACAACCATTGCTGCCCCGCCTAAACGCGTCGAAATTTGTGCGAAAGGCATTAATTCCATACGATTTGAAGCTGATAAAATAGCAACATCTCCAGTACCACCTAAACCACTATGACATCCAGTTACAATCGCTGATTCAACTGGATACATTTTCATCACTTTTCCTATAAGAAAACCTGATGCTACCATTGTAAGAACAACCGATGCACAAACAACAACATATCCTACAGAAAGAACTGCTGCTACGTCTTTTAACGGAATATATAGCAATCCTAATCCGACCATTAACGGCCAAGTTAAGTTCTTTGAAATAAATTTATATAAATGGAATGCTCCTTGCTCCATTTTTGCTGGCATTAGTTTAAAGTATTTCACAAGTGCTGCTGAGAAAATCATAATGATTGCCCCAGGAATACCGATGAACTTAGAAGCAAATCCTCCGAAGATGAAGAACGTACATGCGATTAATAAACCTGCTCCCATTAATGAGAAATCAATTGGCTTCTCTGTATTTTGTTCTTTTAATAATTCTGCTTGATTGTCTGTTTTCACTAATACACCATTACCACTAAGCTCAGGTCTCTTCTCACCTAAACGCTTCATATACCCTGCACTCACGATTGCAAACATATTCCCAATAATAGCTGCTGGAATAAGCTGTGATACGAATGTTGCTGATGATTCATTTAAAATGTCACTGTACGCTAGTGACAATGGTAAAATCCCTTCTCCAATACCACCGCTTACAATTGGTACGATAATAAAGAAGAATGTATGCTTCATTTCAAACCCGAATAGTGAACCGACCAATAATCCTACTGCTACAGAAGCTAACGTCCCTACTACTAAAGGAATAAACATACGAACGAAACCTTGTACTAACACTTTACGGTTCATTCCTAAAATACTTCCGACTACTAAACAAGAAATATATAAATATAAAAAGTTCGATTTTTTCATTAACATAGTCGCAGCTTCCATTGAAGCTGGATTCATCCAGTTAAAAAATACAAGTAATGATGGAATAAATAATGAGAGAATTGCTGGACCACCGATATTTTTTAAAATTGGAATTCTCATTCCAATGTCACCTAAGAAAATACCCATGATCATAATAACTGCAAAACCACCAATCATATCTGCTGGTAATTTATTATATACAGATGCCCCATAAATAATAGCAGCCAATACTACATATAACGGTAAAGGTATAACACCGATTTTAACGTTCATAATTTTAGAAGCGAAAGATTCACTTTTCAATTCATTTCCTTCAGCGAATGATACCGCTTCCACATTCTTTTGAATTCCCATATGGCACCCCCTTGTTTTCTTAATAACAATATTAAAACGCTTTCAATAGTAAAAATAGTTTTTGTAAGTTTTGTAATTGGTTTTGTAATTAAAAAAAGTATAAGCGACTTATAATAAGTCGCTTATACGTAAAAACCTATTTTATTTTGATCAACACATCTTAATTTACTTACAGGTCTTCCCACATGCTGATACACCATTTCGTTTTCTAACACTCCAATTTCAGTCAAAAACATTACATACTTTCGAATAGAAACTCTTGAAATTCCTACTAATTGTGCCATTTCATCTGTTGTAAACGCTCGTCCATTCAGCGACTCGATCTTCTGCCAAATTAATTGCAACGTTTGCTTCGTTAATCCTTTCGGGAGCTCTTTAGTGACAGTAGGCTCTCTTTTTTCTTTTTGTAAAATTAACGAATCTAATTCCGATTGACTAATTTTTTGTTGTTCTTTCATGAAAGTAAGTTTTTCTCGATATATAGTTAATGCATCTTTAAATCGTTCAAATGTAAATGGTTTAATTAAATAATCTACTACGCCATATTGTAATGCTTTTTTAATACTCCCCATATCATGTACAGCTGAAATCATCATAATATCGATTTCTTTTTCTTGATTCCGAATATACATTAAAAGCTCAAACCCAGTCTCTTCAGGCATAAAAATATCAAGTAATACTAAATCTACTCGTGATTCCTCTAATACTTCTATAGCTTCTTTAACGGAGTTAACTGCTTGAACAAGTTCAAATCCTCCTACTTGCTCTAAATAATGCGTATTTAACATTGCTACCATCGGGTCATCTTCTACAATTAAAACTTTAATCATATTTGCCTCTCATCCCTACCTTTAGGTATTTCAATTGTTATCGTTGTTCCCTTTCCTACTAATGAATGCATATGAATTTCCCCATTTATTCGCTGTATACTTTCTTTTACAAGATACAAACCATAACCGCGGTTATCTCCCTTTGTGGAATAACCTTTCGTAAATAATACCCCTATTTCTTCTTGTATACCTTTTCCCGTATCTTGTACTGTAATGGTTAATGTATCCCCATATTGTATCTCAACTTCAACTTGCTTCTTTTCACAATTCGTCACTGCCTCAAATGCATTATCAATTAAATTTCCGACAATCGTAATCAGTTCATGAGTAATACTTTCATCATCCATTTCCGGCATGTAAGAGTCTTCACTTATGATTAATTTTATATTTTTTTCTCTAGCATAGCTAAGCTTTCCAAGTAAAAAGCCAGCAAATACTGGACTTTTTATTCTTTTCATAACCCCACCAATTTCATATTGATGCTCTGATACCATACCGCTTATATACTTCTGTAATTCTTCATACTGCTTCATATGTGTAAGCCCTAATACGACATGCATTTTATTCATAAATTCATGCGATTGTGCCCGTAATGCTTCCGCATATAGCCTAATACCAGTTAATTCTTCTGCTAATTTTCTAATCTCTGTTTTATCACGAAATGTTGCAATTGCACCAACTATTTCTCCTTTTACATATAAAGGAACACGATTCGTCACAATCGTAATTCCATAAATATTTTGTTCTTCGTTTAATTGTACCTCTCCCGTTTGTAATACTTCTTTTATACGTGAATTAGGCATATACAACTCAACATCTTTACCGATAAAATCTTCTTCAAGACCACTTTTCTTAAACAATCGTTTTGCCTCATTATTTATTAAAGTTACATTTGCTTCTTTATCTACAGCAATAATACCTTCCTTTACAGATTGTAGCATCGTATTTCTTTCTTCAAGAATTTTCGCTATCCTGTGAGGTTCAAGACCGAATAAACTTTTCTTTATATGTCTAGCTAGCAATATTGCTCCTATAATTCCGACTAGTACTCCAACTCCGACACCAATATAAATGATATGTCTACTTTCCTTAACTCTCTCTTTTACATTATCTGCTGAAATACCAACGGCCACCGCTCCAAGTTGTTCACCTGTTTCAGAAAATACAGGTACAAACACTCGCATTGAAATACCTAAAGTTCCTTCTGCCAGCGATACATGTTCCTTTCCTTTCAGTGCAGGCCCTTCATCTCCCCCAATAAAATGATGGCCTATTTTTTGAGGATTTGGATGTGATTTTCTTATTCCATTCATGTCCATAACTACAATAAATTGAACACCTGTGTTTTTTAATATTCTATTTGTATGCGTTTGGATTGCAGAAGTATCTGCCTTCCCAATCAAACCATCGATTACAATTGAATCATTCGCCACAATGTGTGCAATTGTTTTTGCTTTCTCTGCTTGGCTATCCTCCGTCGTCCGTTCTACATTATGACTAATTAATATATCTGTCACAAGTAAAGAAAAAATTACAACTGTACAAACTAATAATGTAATCGTTTTCCATAAATTCCATAGTCTTTTTCTTTTTTTCATCCCGTTAATGACTCCCCTAATTGCTGAATAGAAAAATAAGTAAGGTGAAAATAATATCACCTTACTTATCTGCTGTTATTATACTTTAAATTTACTAGTCATCGCTTGTAGTTCTTCGGCCATCCCAGCTAAGTTTTGCGAAGCTGAACTAATTTCTTCCATTGAATTCACTTGTTCTTCTGTTGAAGCAGCAACACTTTGCATACTAGCTGTATTTTCTTCTGCAGCCGCTGCAATTTCATCAATAGCATTTGTCACTTCATTTGCATCTCCAGCAATTCTCTTCGTTGTTTCTACCATTTGATTAACTTGAGAAACAATATGTGTAGTAGAACTTAAAATTTCCGTAAAACTTGCTTTCGTTTTTGTTACAACATCAAGGCCTTGTTGAACTTCTCCATTCACATTATCCATCGCCTTAACAGTATGTTCAATATCCGCCTTAATTTCTGCGATTAAATTTGCAATCTCTCCAGATGATTCTCCTGATTGCTCCGCTAATTTTCTAACCTCATCAGCTACAATAGCAAACCCTCGGCCCTGTTCACCTGCTCTTGCCGCTTCAATAGCCGCATTTAAAGCTAATAAGTTCGTTTGAGTAGCGATGTTTTGAATCGCTTCAGAAATAGCTCCTACCTGCTTTGATTTCTCATCAAGAAGTTTAATAATAGCATCTGACTCGGATACCGATCTAGAAATAGACTGCATTTGTTTTGCTGTTTGTTCAACCAATTCTTCCCCTTCTTCAGCTCTTTCTCTCGCATGTAATGAGGAGATAGAAATTGATTCCGCGCTTCCAGTTACATCTTGAATTGCTGTATTTACCTGTTGTAATGTAGCCGCACCTTCTTCAACACCTTGACTTTGTGATTCAGCCCCACCTGATACTTGTTCCATTGCAATTGTAATTTGATCTGTCGCATCATTTGCTTGCTGTACGCTCGCTGTTAACTCTTCAGCCGATGCAGCGACATGCTCTGCTGAAAAACTAATTTGAGTAATCACATCTTGTAAAGAGGCAGACATTTCATTAAATGAATTCCCTAATTTCCCTATATCATCCTTGGAATCGATTGTAATTTTCTCTGTCAAATCTCCCTTACTAATTTTATGTGCCGAGTCAGCTATTTTTCTTAATGGTCTTGTAATAGACTTTGTAATGAAATAAATTAATACACTACCAAATACAATAGCGATAGCAATGACAATCAAAGTCTTATAAAACACTGGATTCGCAGCTTGGGTAATTTCTTCGTCGAACATAACTCCAACTACTTTCCATCCTGTTTTTTCATTTGTTGCAAAGATTAAATTCTTTTTATCACCTTGTTCTGTATAAGACACATTTCCTTGTTTATCTTCATAAATTGGTTTAATCCAAGGATCAGTAACTTTTGCACCTGATTTTCTAGATGGATGACTAACAATTTGCTTATTTTGATCTAAAATAACTGCATAACCTTTTTCACCAATATTAATCATTTTGGAAATTTTTAAGATGTTATCTAAATTTAAGTTAATTCCTATAACACCTTTACCATCTTTTACTTCTTTAGCAATTGTCACTACCATATTTTTAGTAGATGCTGATTGATATGGTGCAGTAACAATTACTTTCCCTTTATTTTCATGCGCTTCTTTATACCAAGATCTATCTGTTGGATTATATCCATCAGCCATTTGGATAAATGGTTCTCTTATAAACTTTCCCGTCTGCGTTCCAATATAAATGCCTTCTACTTCTGGATGAAGTTTTATATATTGTGCTAACTTCGTTCTTACTATTTCTTCTTGCCCGTTTGGATATGTATCCTCTGTTAAAATGTCTGCAAAGTATGCTGCATCAACAAATTTCTCTTCTATATTTTGAGAAATAACAGTATTTAAAATCGAAATGTTTTCCTTTGCTTTACCTGTGATTTGTTGTTCAAAATTTGTTTTAGCAGTTTGATATGAAACACCACCGATAATAAGTCCTGGTATAGTTAAAATAAGAAAAAATGAAATGATTAATTTTTTCTTGATACTCATACATTTAACCCAGTTAAATATTTTTTGCATAATAAGCCTCCTTTATGTAATGTGAATACTTGTGTAATTTTATACAATTAACATATATAAAACAATATATAATGATAACATGTAATTTTTTTGTCAATTATGCATTTTTACATATTCACTACTTCTAAAGATTTAATCATAAAAAATAAGAGAACTTCAGCTTATATAATAAGCTGAAGTTCTCTTATTTCTTAACAAAAACTCCTCTTACAATTCCTTACATCTCTTTCCTTACTAATTGCTTTTCACGTAACTAATCGCCTGACTCCCCATTTGCATCCATGCCTTTTCAAATTTTCCTCTCGGCACTTTTACATCTAGGCTATCCTCGAGAGGATCCCGAATATATACAAACTCTTCATCGTATCCAATCAGCACTACACAATGTTCATTATACGTAATAGAAACATCTCCGCTATTTGTTTCCCATGTAGTAAATTCATCTTCATCTAATGGCGCAAATGTTGCATTCGTAATCATAACTACCGGTTGTCCTGATTTTACACTCTTATAAAGTTCTTCTATACTCTTCCCTGTTAAGTCCACAGCTTTATTAGGTAAATACTTTTTCGCTAATTGAAAAAGTGGCTCATGATATACACCATATCCAGATTCAGAAAAGGTATAAATATTTCCTACAAATCCTTCATTCGGATTCCCACGTACACCATCATTCATAAAATCAACTTTCTTTATTTCATTTGCTAATTTCATCTTATCCACTGTAATGCCTGCATATTGTAACATCATCGCTAAGCTAGTCACTTCACAGCCTCTATCTAGCTCTGGTAATTGCTGAATTAAAGGTACATTCGATAAGATGACCTTTTCATCATTATTACTAAACTCTGTCTCTTTTCCGCTTTGTATATTAAAGAATGTTAACTTCTCCACATACTTTGTAATTCCATTTGTATATACATTCCATACTGCTATAGCTAGTAAAGCCATACATATATACCACTTCCATCTCCGTATCACTCTCACGCCCTTTTTAGTTCGTTAAATAAGAATAAAACGCGTCAGCATCCGTGCGAATCACCGGTACAAAATTTAGTTCTTTTCCTTTTTCAGGCTGATCTTTTTTAATTTTTTCTGCTAATTCTTGAACATTCATATTCGTTTTATCCATATTAAGCTCATTTGCCATTTGTAACACTTTTTGTTCATTAATTTCGCTTAATACTTGATATATATCTTTACCATACAAATCAATATGATATTTTTTTGCTTCTTCCTGCACTTTTTGTTCGTACACTTCTTGCGCTAACGTTTCTATCTCTTTTCCTTTTTGTGAAATACCTAACTTCCCCGCTTCCTCTCTTACCTTCGTTCCATAGATTTCTTCCGCAATGTCCTCTATTTCTTTTCCATTTGTCGAAATGCCTAATTTATCCGCTTCATCATTAATTTTAATCGTATTAATTTGATTAATTAAATTTACAATCGTTGTATTCTCTATAGATATGCCTAGCTTTAATGCTTCTTGCTTCACTTTTGTTTCATAGATTTCTTCTGAAAGAGTTCCAACGTCTTTTCCTTCAATCGAAATTCCTAGCTGTTCAGCTTCTCTTCCTACTTCTGTTTCATGGATTTCTTTTTCTAGCGTAATTTGTTCTTTCCCTTCCGTTTCAATACCTAGATTCTCCGCCTTTTCTTCTGTATGCACCGCATGTATCTTCCCATTATTTAATTGTTCTTTACTGCGCTGCGTGTAATTTGTCTTTCCTTGTGATGTTTCAGAAGGAGAGGCACCCCCTAATATGCTTAAGCTCATTACTCCAATAGTGAATACCGTCATCATTTTCTTTTTCAAAATTAATTCCTCCCTCTTACACTTTCTTTTCCATCATTCCCTATACATAATCGAAATAACATTATGATCGATATAATCTGCTCAAATACCTTTTTATAATCGCTTCTTTATGCGACGAACTTTCTGTATATCATACATGTTATAAATAGTTTCTTAACTTTCCCTTAAAAAAAAGACGAACTTGTAAAAACAAGATCGTCTTCTCACTTATATTCTTTGGTTTTTAGGGAAATTCACTTCAAAACAAGTACCCTCTCCCCATTTGCTCTCTACTGATATTTTCCCATAATGCTTTTCTACAATCCAATTTGCGATTGAAAGGCCTAATCCCGCTCCTTCTGACGCACTTCTCGCTTTATCACCTTGATAAAAACGGTCAAATAATTTTGGGATGTCCTCATCTTTCACCCCTATCCCGTCATCTTTCACTCGTATATGAATTGAGCTGCTCGTTTGCGTACAATCGATTTGAATATGTCCGCCCCCATTCGTATACTTCATCGCATTATCTAACAATATGACCATCATTTGATGAATTCTCTCTCTATCACCCATAAATGATATGTCATGTTCTACTTTCAATATCATCTCTTTTTCTTGATATGAAGCAATTTCCTTATACGGATCTACTATTTCTTCTAACAATTTATCCATTTCAAATGTTTTCTTATCCATCTCAATTTGATTAGAATCCGAACGTGCTAACAATAATAAGTTAGTTACAAGCTTAGATAACCGTCTACACTCCTTTGAAATCGTAGAAATATCCATCGCTTTTTCTTCTATTGTCGCAGATGGTGACTGGAATAACACATCCGTTTTTGATTGAATAACCGCAAGTGGTGTCCTTAATTCATGCGATGCATCCGAAACGAATTGCTGCTGTTTTTCCCACGAATTTTGAATGGGTATGAGTGCCCTGCCGGCTAAGAAAAAGCCGATGCCTATTGCACATAAACTTCCTACACTACAACCAATAACAAGAATTAAAAATAAAGTATTTACCATTTCTTTTTCAGCTGTTATATCGCGTACAATTTGAACTATTTTTGTATCTTGTTGAAATGCAAACGTTCTAAAATATTGCCCTTGCACTTCTATATCTTGCAAAGTTCCTAATTTCTTTGGAGAAAACTTTTCCAAATTATCTTCAAAGATAATACGGCGTTTGCCGTTTTCAATACCTATCTCCACTGTGTTTCCAAGCCAAGTTAACTCCGTTATCCTTGGATCCCCAATCGGAGGATATCCCCTAATTTTTTTAGGTAGTTTTTTATCATCTGAATTCTTTCTATGCTGAACGGATTTTCCTATTGATTTATCTACTTCATTATAAATGCGATTATATGTGTATGAATAAATGATACTGCCTAATACACCTATCAAGATAATAAATACTAATGAATTCAATATAGTCAATCGAATGCGTGTTTTCTGAAACATGCTTCCCTTTTTCATTGTTCTTTTAATATATATCCAATACCTCGAACAGTTTGAATATCTTTCTGATAACCGAATGGCTCTAATTTTTTACGTAAATGATGTACATACACTTCTACAATTGCTACTGTCGTATCTGAATCAAATCCCCAAACACGATCAAAAATTTGTTCACGCATTAAAATCTTTCCGCTATTTTGAACAAGGTACTCTAAAAGCTCATATTGTTTTAATGTTAGCTTCATACTTTGTCCATCTACTTGAACATCTTTATCTTTTCCGAACAGTTCAATCCCTTTATAGCGAATGGTCTGCTTTGTTGTTAAACTACCACTTCTTCGTAACAACGCACGAATTCTCGCTTTTAATTCTGGAGCCTGAAACGGCTTAACGATATAGTCATCTCCACCAAAATCTAAGCCTTTCACGCGATCTTCTAGAGAGTCTCTCGCTGTCAAAAATAGGACTGGTGTTTCAATCTTTTCATCACGTATTTTTTGAATTACTTCAAAACCATCCATTTCTGGCATCATCACATCAAGCAAAATGGCGTCATATATATTTTGTAATGCTAGAAATAATCCATCTTCCCCATTCAATGCTGTATCTACTTCAAATTCATCGCGTAATATTTGGACAATAGACTCTAATAAAGAAGCATTATCTTCTACTACGAGTAAGCGCATATTCTCACCTTCCACCATATTGTTCAATCCTATTTATAATTACATTTTAACGTTTTTCTCAATATAAAATTTGAAAGATTTATTATAAAAATTCTTTCTTAAATTTTTCTTAATAAAAAATTGAAAGAAATAAGATTCCCCTTATCTCTTTCAACTTTTTACTACGTATACCTTTTTACTCGGCAATTCTAAACAATTTAACTGGCCACCATATACAGCACCGCCATCAATCCCTATAATACGATTACTCCCAAAATACACGCCGCAATTCTCACTACCATGAAGCGTTTTTGTTTCCGTATGACCAAATACAACAACCTTTTCACCACTATACCCACTATGAAACTCATTACGTATCCATATTAACGTATATGGTTCACATTCCGAAACTCGCTTCAATGGCTCAATACCGGCATGTACAAATATATACTCTTCTGTTTCAACATAATGAGCTAATTTTTGAATAAACTTTACATGTTCCTCTAAAACATGCGATTGTAAAATGGGTTTTTGGAAGGCTTCTTCATTAACTACAATATCTTCTTCTACAAAGCCATAGCTGTATAAAGTCTTATCTCCACCATTCCTTTTTACCCAATGATTCCATGAACGTTCCTCATCTGTCGTTAACGCTTTAATCATCATATCTTCATGATTGCCCTTTAGAACGAAGGCTCCCTCTTCTTTTAACTCTTTTACCTTTTCAATTACAGCACGCGCATTTGGACCACGATCTACATAATCTCCCAGTAAAATTAATTGATCCTGTCTTACATCATATTGAGCTTCTTCCAATAACCGTTCGAACTTTTCTATCTCTCCATGAATATCACTAATAACAAGAATTCTTTTCATATTATCCCCTTCTTTCTAAACCACTCTCTTTCTAATTATAGTTCAAAACAACAGAAATTTCTGAATCCACATTCAAAATCACATTTATTACAAATAAAACGATTGTCCTTACAACAATGTAAGTCTCTTGTCATCCAATTCGATAGTTGCAAGTGCTATATTTCCTTATACTAAAAGTAAGAAATGAAACAAAAAACAAGGAGAGATGAGACATGAAAAAAGTGATGGAAGTTGTAGTAGCGGTGGCAGAGGTTTTCGTAAACGGCAAACAAGTTGCAATGGAGTTAAACAAATAATGAAAAGGACAAGATTCATTCTAGACCCTTTACTCATATAAAAGGGATAAGACTTCTTCATTTTTTTGATCCCTTATCTCCTTGTAAAGAAAACCGCATCCTGAAAAAGGATGCGGTTTTCTTTTATTTTTGACTCGTACGAGCTGAAATACTAATTGCTCTATCAGTTGCTTTTGCAGCTTCATCTAACGCTTCTTTACTATTCTTTCCGTCATACATTGCTTCTAATGCTCTTACAACTGCATCTCGTGATTCTGGGAATACACTAATTAATGCTCCTTGAGTTGCTGGAGATTGCTTCGTCGCTTGTAATTGTTCCACTGTTACTTTTAGCTGTGGATATTTTTCATATTGCTCTTTTACTAATGGTTCATTGTATGCATCTGGATTAATAGAGAAATAGCCTGTTGCAGTATGCCATTTTGCTTGTACGTCTGGCTTCGTTAAATATTTCATAAAGTCCCAAGCACCTTGTTGCGTTTCTTCTGAAACCATATTCGTCATCCATAATGATGCTCCGCCAATAACAACACCATTTTGTTTCGAATCCTCTGGATATGGAATATATGACACGCCTACATTAAACTTAGATGCATCAATTAAGTCGCGAACACCAGCTGAAGAATCTAAATACATAGCAACTTGTCCAGATTGGAACGCGGCACGAATATCATCCCAACTTGCTCCATACTTTCCAAGTGCGCCAGCTTTATTTAAATCATCTAACATTCCAAATACTTTTTGTCCTTCTTTACCGTTAAATACCGCCTTCTTTGCAGCATCTTTGCGGCCGTTTTCGTTATCTACATATAAAGCACCTTGTGTCGCTAACAATTCTTCAAAGAACCAACCATAATTCAGCATGGAGAATCCATATTGTTTTACATTTCCGCCTTCTTTGATCGTTAACTTTTTCGCTGCTTCTTGTAATTCCGCATATGTTTGTGGGGCTTTCTCTGGATCTAAGCCCGCCTTTGCAAAAGCATCTTTATTATAAATTAATACTGGTGTAGATGAATTAAATGGCATAGAATACATTTTTCCATCAACTGAATAATAATTTGTAATTGCTTTTTCCAACTTTGAGGTATCGTACTTATCTTTTTTTATCCAACTATCAATTGGCGTAATCTTTTTGCTATCAATCATATATTTTGTTGTAATTTCACTCGACTGAACAAGAGCTGGCGCTTCTTTCGTAGCAGACATCGTTCTAAATTTCGTTAAAGACTCTTCATATGTCCCTTGGAACTCTGCCTTTATCTCGTATTTATTCTGTGACTTATTATAGTCTGCAACAAGCCCATCTAGTACGCCTTGTGTTTTTCCACCCATCGCATGCCAAAAACGAATTACAGTCTTATCACCATTTTTTTCAACTGGTGCTACTTTTGCCTGCGCTTCAGATTTCCCCTCCGTTTTACTACTTGAACAAGCGGCACTAGATAATGCCATTGTTGCTGCCATTAATAGAGCAGCACCTTTTTTAACTAAACTCATTTTAATCTCACCTTCTCTTAGTTATTTAATTGCACCTTTTGTTAATCCTTGTTGTAATTGCTTTTGCCCTACAAATAGTAAAATCAGTGTTGGAATGACAATAACCGTAACACCGGCCATTACGCTTCCCCAATCAGTTGCAACTTCTTGAGACTGAAGCTGCTTTACACCAATTTGAACTGTTCTTACTTTTTCATCAGTGGTCACTAAGAGTGGCCATAAGTACATATTCCATGTTGTTAAAAAACTATATACTCCAAGCGTAATAAAACTCGTTTTACAATACGGAATTACGACGCTAAATAAAAACCTTACATTTCCAATCCCTTCAATAAAGGCTGCTTCTTTCAGTTCATTCGGAAGCGTCATAAAATGTTGACGTAACAAGAAAATACCGAAAGCTGTTGCAAAAAACGGCACTGTCATCCCAGCAAAGCTATTGATCCAACCGAAGTTTTGAATCGTTAAAAAGTTCGGTACCATCGTTGCTTCCCACGGAATAAGCATCGTTGAAATAAACAGGAAGAAAATAAGGTTTCTTCCTTTAAACTGTAGAAAGACAAAAGCATAAGCCGCTAAGCTTGATACGATAAGTTGTCCAATCATAACGACTGTCGATACAACTAAACTGTTGTACAAGTATGTCAAAAGCGGTACTTTTTGAAAAATATTAATAAAATTATCGAAAGTAAATTGGGTCGGAAATAGCCTTCTCATTTGAATATCATCTGGTGTCATAAAGCTTATTAAAAACGCATAGAGTACAGGAAAAAACACCATTACTGCACTAATAATGAGCAGCATGTATAATAGGAAATTTTGTTTCCACTGTTTAACGATCATTTATAATGCACCTTTCTCTCAGCAAACTTGAATTGAAGTAATGTAGCAATGAAAATGAAAACAAATAATATCATCGCTTGTGCACTTGCTGTTCCAAATTGATGATTCACAAACGCCTCTTTATAAATCGAATATACAATTAAATTCGTTGCATCATTTGGTCCACCGTGCGTTAAAATGTCAATTTGTCCAAAGCTTTGGAACGCACTAATTAACGTTACTGTCACGATAAAGAATAAAGTTGGTGATAGCATCGGTAATGTAACACGGCGAAGCTTATATAAATAGCTAGCGCCATCTATAGATGCACTCTCATATAAAGACGTATCAATATTTTGTAAACCACCTAATATAACTAAAAATGCAAATCCTGTATTCACCCAAACCGTTGTAACCGATACAGAGAACAATGCCCAATCTGGACTCGTTAACCATGCGATTGCAGGTAGATTCATAGAGGCTAATATATTATTAAATAACCCGACACTTGGATGAAATAAAAATAGCCAAATCACCGCACTAGCAGCTACTGATATTCCCATAGTGGAAGAAAATAACACACGGAATAACCCAATACCTCTTACTTTTCCATTTGCAATCAATGCAAGAAATAAAGCGAATATAATACTCGTAGGCACTGTATATACAACAAATAATAAAGTTGACTTTATGCTTTTGTAGAAAGCAGGATCAGAAAATAAGTATTGATAATTTTCTAAGCCAACAAAAAGATTAGCTTCTCCGTGTATATCTGTTAAATAAAAGCTATAGTAAATCGTCCTAAATAATGGATAAAAAAGAAAAATCGAAAATAGCAAAATAGATGGCGCCAAAAATAATAATCCTATTCTTAAATCTTTCGTTTTACTCCATAAATTCTTCTTTTTTGACACTTTTGTTTGTGCTGGTAACTTGCCTACCTCAATCATTATTTCGCCACCACTTTCAACTCTTCTTCAGCTACCACTTTTAATCGTTCATTCGTATTTTGGTGAAAGAAGCATAACTTATCTTGCGAGAATAATAATTTTACTTTGTCACCTTTTTTCAGGAGTAGCTGTCCAATGACTTTTGCACTCCAAGTTATTCCATTTACCGCGAAATTTAATATAGATTCGTTCCCTAATACTTCTACAGATTGTAACGTGACTTCTTGCCCTTCCTCAGACAGTTTAATATGTTCAGGACGCATGCCTATTCGAATTGTTCCTTCTGGTAATTGCTTTAACAGTCCATTAGATAATGGAATTTGCAATTGCCCTATATGTAATACGCCTTTTTCTTTGTCCATTTCTCCATCATTTATATTCATCGAAGGAGACCCTATAAAGCTTGCAACAAATTCATTCGCTGGTTCGTTATATATATCAAGCGGTGTTCCAACTTGCTGTATGCTTCCTTTATTTAAGACCATGATACGATCTCCCATAGTCATCGCTTCTATTTGATCGTGAGTAACGTAAATCATTGTAATTCCTAACCGTTGCTGAATTTCTCTAATTTCAATCCTCATTTGCGCACGTAATTTCGCATCTAAATTCGAAAGTGGTTCATCCATTAAACAAATTGGTGCTTGACTCACGATCGCCCTAGCAAGCGCAACACGCTGTCTTTGTCCCCCTGATAATTGTCCTGGCTTCATTTTTACATACTCTTTCAGTCCTACCATTTCAATTGCTTCCATTAATCGCTTTTGTCGCTCTTCTTTTTGTACTTTTCTTACCTTAAGTCCGAATAAAATGTTTTCTTCTACAGATAAGTGTGGATATAGCGCATAATTTTGAAATACCATTGATAGATTACGGTCTTTCGGCTCTAAATCATTTGCAACATGTTCATTAATAATTAAATCCCCCGAAGAAATCTCTTCTAAGCCAGCAATCATTCGTAATAGTGTACTTTTCCCACATCCTGAAGGTCCAACTAAAACAAAAAACTCGCCCTTTTTAATGTGAACCGATACACCTTTCACCGCTGTCTCTTCCGCATTTTTATACACCTTTGAAACATTTTTCAATTCAATCACAAGATTGCACTCCTTTTTTCTTCGTGTATCCATACTTCATAATGACTCGTTGAAATTGCACTTGCTCCTGCACGAATAGCAATTTCCGCATCTTCTCGTGTTTGAATCAGTCCGCCTGCAATAATAGGAAATTCTATTTCCTCTGCTAACTGCTTAATAATGGAAGGCATAATACCAGGCATGATCTCTACCGCATTCGGTTTAGTCGTTTTACAATTCTCAATTGATTTTGTAAGAGACAAAGTATCAACAATAAAAATGCGTTGAATCGTCTTTAATCCAATTTTATTAGCATTCCGAATTGTCGAACCTTTTGTTGAAATAATACCTTGCGCCCCGATAACATCTTGAATATACAAAAGAGCTTCCTCTGTATTTGTATTTAAACCTTGTATAAAATCACAATGAAGAAATACATCATGTCCATGCTTCTGTAATTCATATACACGCTCTGGTAACTCCAGCATTGAACCAGTCATAAGAAAAACTGTTTTCGGTAATTTTTTGTAAGTTTTGTACCCTTTCCAATCTTTTATCATCGCAATATAAGGTTCTTTAAACATTAGTTCCACCTAGCTTTTCTATTTTTATCCAAACTAAAAACACCTACTTACATAGAACACCTTTCTCCTTATTTGAACTCTAGGAAATAGAGCACACCTAAGAAAGTGGCACGTTATATGTAAGCGGGTGTTCTCAAATGTTCTCTACCCTAGTTATTCTGTTACCTTTACTATATTACGCATTTATTAAGTCAGTTTTGATAGATTGTTAATTAGGTGTTAATCGAATGTTAATATTCACCATATTTTTTAACGATAATCTAAATATACGAATGAATCCCAACAACAAACAACTATTTTTAAAATTTAAGTAATATGCAAATTCATTCCATAGTTAATCAGTTTTAGTTTTCTCGCAACTGCTTGTGAAGCATAATTATCCCAAGAAGTACTATAAAGTGGAATGCGTTTTTCTTCTTGTATTGATATCGCCCAGGCTGTAACAACATCAGTACCATATCCATTCCCTTGAAATTCCGCTAAAGTTTCCACACTCGCCTCAGCAGCTATAGGCGTACTCCTAGCACTGCAACATATAGAAACTACCCTTTCATTTTCTACAATTGCAAAGTAAGGTTGCCTCCACTCCATCTGTTCTATTAGATTAGGAAAATTTTCTCGCAAAAGCTCTTTATTCTTCTCTGTTATTTGTATTGTTCTAGTTGGCTTATGTAAATTATTAGAGAACATGAAAGCAGGGCCCATCCAAATATTTTCCACTGTTCTTTCTTCATTTAATACACCAATAACCTTTGCTATCTCTATATGATTTGAAGGTTCTCGAATTAATTTCTCAATCTTATTTACCGTTTCATCATCCAGATCACAATGATATCTCGTTATACTCCCTTCACGAGTTCTGCCAAGAAAAAAACGTGGTGCTTTCGGATTTCCCTGTTCATTTACACATTTCATTTTCCCTACTTGATTGTGAACAAATAAAACCTCTACCTGAATTGCTATTAACTCAAGTTCTGAAAATCGCATTTATATCCTCCTTAGTTACTCCATATACCATTCATAATCTATTTTTCATGCCCAAAATAAAAATCCCATTCAAATACACATTACTGAATCCATCATACTAAATGACTTCTTCATTCTGTCTATCTAAATGAGATTATTTCGTACTTTTTATTTCTTTATCTTGTTATTCCACCGGTTGTGGTTGTGGCTGTACGACTTCATTCGCTCCAGCTAACCTCAACATATTTGCAATATCTTTAAAACCTCTTTTTTCAGCATATTGCAGTGGCGTAATATTTTCCTTATTGGCCATATTTACATCTGCCCCGTGGTCAATAAGCATTTGAATTACTTTCTTATGATTTTCACTACCATTTCCTAATACGATTGCTTCTACTAAAGCCGTTCCACCACGAGCATTTCTATAATTCACATCAATATCTGTATGCTCTAACAATTCTTTTACAACCTCTACATGGCCACGTTCAGATGCAGAAATGAGTGCTGTTCCACCTGATTTAGTAATTTCTTTCGTATTAACCCCTGCATTAATTAGTAGCTTTACAATGTCTGTATATCCTTCTTTACTTGCATAAAGAAATGGATTACTTTGTTTCTCATCTTTCCTTTCAATATTAGCACCTGCACCAATTAATGCCTTAACTGTCTCTACATGATTTTGGTACGTGGCTGCAAGGATAGGAGTTTCTCCGTTGTCACCTTCTACGTTTATATTGGCTCCATCTTGAATCAGCTTCATAGCTGTTTCTGTGTCTCCAAGAGTCGCAGAAAGTAGCAACTGTTTGTCCATTAAATTTATACTTTTTTCTTCTTTAGATTCTTCCTGTTCTTTTTGCTTTTCTTTTTGCTTTTCGTTTTTCACATGAACCGGTTTCGATTCTGGCTCCTCTTGCTTATCGCAAGCCACTACCGTCATTAAAAGTCCTAATAACATACATAATAAAATTTTTTGTTTTCTCACAACTACAGCTCCTATGAAAGATAATGTTTTCTTAACCATTCCTCCATCACATACAATAACTCTTCTTGAGTACATTTATCCATAAGCCCTTTATATTCCTTCTTTAATCGGATTATCTTAAAACCTATACTATGTTTCTCAACCTATTGGAATGATGCGCCTGATGGCATCATCATTAACATTATGAAGCAATTAGTTTAGCACGATTTTACCGCATTTGTATACATTTCTAAAAAGTACATAAATGATTGCTTTAGGTTACTATATTCCATTGTAACCGTTCTTCTAAAAATTTTACACCTTTTCTATATTTGCACCTGAGTAATACTAAAAAAAGACAACTATATAGTTGTCTTTTTCTATTATTAATGATGTCCACCGTGATTTCCCTTTTTTGGGTTCCCCATCATCTCTTTATTCATTTCCCATTTATGCTGTGCTAGCTCTTTATATGAAAGAACTTTCCCTTTATAGTTAGACACAAAACTCTCTGCATCCTTTTTATTTTCAAATGAAATGACATTATAAGCCATCGGTGTCGTTATTGTTTTATCATATACGTAAGTCGCATCTTCTAATGAAATCCACTCTTTCGAATCATAATCTCGAACAAATTTTTCTTTCGTCTTTTCTCCTGGATTAATCTCCATCCATTTATACATACAACCGATATCATCAAACTTTAACGCTTTTCCATTTTCTAAAATGACTTCTGTTGCAAATTGATTATCCATTACCCCAATTTGGCAAATATCACACTTATCATGTTTCTCATCAATTGCTACAGCCTCTGCTTGTTTCTTACCACATCCTACTATTGTAAAGACAAAGAATAAGCATATAGCAAGTGTCACATACTTTTTTTTCATTTTATTTCCTCCCTAACCGTATCTTCCACAAGGAGCATATCAAAAAGTTGTGTGAGATTTGTGAAACAACAATGTACTTTTTGTAATATAAAGACAAAAAAAGATGTGTAGCCATTTCTACACATCTCTCATCATTCACAACCTGTAATTAATAAATCGTCTTCTAACTTAACTAATAATGTATCTGTATTAATTTGCTGCCCAGCAACTACATTTACTAATCTTATATTTCCACTAATACCGATCGCAACTTTTTCAAGCTCACCGTTATTTTTTCGGATCATCATTAAATTTTCCCACTCATATACGTAAGAAGATTCATTAACAAAAATCTCTTCTACTTTTCCTTCATAAGAACTATAAATCTCTTCAATTCTCGTTTTCATATAAAATCTACTCCCTATTTCACACTTCAATATTTTCATCTTATTCTACCATTCTTACGGAGAGCAGCTTACTTTTTAAAAATTCAAATTAACTAGCGTGAACAAAATGACCAAAATAAAAATTATGCTTCTAATGATGTTATTTTTCAAATTATTTACCATTTGAATGAATGCTTTTATGATAAATAAAAAAAACATTTTTTCTGAATTTTCATTACATTTTGAAAGCGCAATCATTTTTGAGGGGGAGATTACATGTTAGCACTACTTGGATTTGCGATGGTATTTGTCTTTATGTTTTTAATTATGACGAAACGTATGTCAGCATTAGTAGCATTAATATTAATTCCAATTACTTTCGCATTAATTGGCGGTTTTTATGCAGATATGGGACCTATGATGTTAGAAGGAATTCAAAAACTAGCACCTACTGGTATTATGCTTATGTTTGCTATTTTATATTTTGGAATTATGATTGATAGCGGTTTATTCGATCCTGTCATTAGTAGAATTTTGAAATTTGTAAAAGGGGATCCTTTAAAAATTGTTGTTGGTACGGCTATTCTTACGATTATCGTTTCATTAGATGGCGATGGAACAACAACGTATATGATTACTGTTTCCGCAATGTACCCACTATATAAACGCCTTGGAATGAATCCACTTATATTAGCTGGGGTAGTTATGTTAGGAGCAGGAGTGACAAATCTTACACCGTGGGGCGGACCGACAGCTCGGGTTATGAGTGCTCTTGGACTAGACGCATCAGAGCTCTTTACACCACTTATACCAGGAATGATCGCTGGTGCATTTTGGGTCGTTTTCGTTGCTTACTATCTTGGAAAAAAAGAAAGAAAACGATTAGGAATTATGGATGTACAATATTTAAAACAAATGCAAACGATAGATGAGCAAGCTGCAACAGTGGAAGCTGCCGTTCATAAACGCCCTAAACTTCTATGGATTAACTTTTTATTAACTGTTACCTTACTTGTCTTTCTCATACTAGAAGTTATGCCGTTACCTGTTTTATTTACAATCGCTTTCGCTATTGCTGTTATGCTTAACTATCCGAACTTAGAACAACAGAAAGAACGTATTGCTTCTCACGCAGGAAACGTATTGGCGGTTGTTTCTCTCGTATTTGCTGCTGGCGTTTTCACTGGTATTCTATCAGGAACAAAAATGGTAGATGCAATGGCTCAAAGTGTAGTTACTCTTATACCTGACGCTCTTGGACCACAACTACCGATTATTACAGCTCTTCTTAGTATGCCGTTCACATTTTTCATGTCCAATGATGCATTTTACTTCGGAGTATTACCTATTTTAACGAAAGCTGCAGCTGCTTACGGAATTAGTGCAGCTGAAATGGGACGCGCTTCATTACTCGGGCAACCTGTTCACTTATTAAGTCCTCTTGTCGCTTCCACTTATTTATTAGTCGGAATGGCCAAAGTTGATTTTGGTGAACATCAACGCTTTACGTTACTTTGGGCTGTTGGAACGACAATGGTGATGTTAATTACGGGAATTGTAATCGGAATTATTCCAATATAAGACGTAAAAAAACAGTAGAAGAAATGTAATTCTCTACTGTTTTTTTGTTATGAAGAAACAAGAAAATACCTTCTTTCTGGTCTCCCTACACTCCCATATATAAGCTCCGCATGAACTTTCTTTCCAGATATTAAATACTCTAAATAACGCCTCGCTGTTGATCGGCTTACTCCTACCATTGTACTTAACGCTTCTGCTGTAATTCCTTCTTCATTCACTGTTAACATATGCTTTTTTATTTTTGCTAAAGTTAAGGGGTCTATCCCTTTTGGAGCATATTCTATTTCATTTCCCTTTACGCCTCTTTGAGACCATAAATGTTCTATTTGTTCTGTAGATAATTGATTAGTTTTCTTTAACTGCACAATCTTTTTTTGGTAACTTTCCAAACTCGCCCTAAATCGATCAAACATAAGTGGCTTTACGATATAATCTGTTACTCCGCCTCGTAGAGCGTGCCTTACCACATCTGTTTCCGATGCAGCTGTAATCATAATAATATCTGTATCATGCAAATTATGCCTAATATATGTGACAAGTTCTGTTCCTTGCATATCAGGTAAGTACACGTCTAATAAAACGAGTTGTGGCTTCACAAACTCTAGCCATTCTTTCGCTTGTTCTCCAGTCGTTGCTGTTCCAATTACTTTAAATCCCTCAATCTTTTCAGTAAAACGACGATGAATGTCCGCAATTCGAATATCATCTTCTACAATCAATACTTCAATCTCCTCACCCATTACAATTCGCCTCTCTCTTTTGGTAATGCAATAATAAATAATGCTCCACCTAAATCCCCTTTTTCGATTGCAATACTTCCATTTAAATCTTCTACTAACTCTTTCACTTTTGCTAATCCATATCCTCGCTTCCCGCCTTCTTTCGTCGAAAAGCCTTTATAGAATATGCTAGTAATGACTTCATCATGAATCCCTTGTCCTGAATCTTCCACTTCAATTACTATTTCTTCACCGATATCAGTTACAAACATTCTTACTTTCTTATCATTCTCTTCATTTCTTTCAATCGCTTCAAATGCATTCGTAATTAAATTTCCTAAAATAGAAACGACATAATTACTCTCAATGTGCGGGCTTAATTTGTCTAAGCTACTTTCTCGATCTAGCATAAAATCAATCTTCAACTCTCGTGCTCTATTATAGAATCCAATTAAAATTCCACCTAACCATGGATTTTGAATTCGCTTCATAATAAATTGAACAAAATCTTGATATACCGCTGTTTCCTTATGAATAAGCTCTAAAGCATCTTCATATGATTCTAACTGGATAAGACCTGAAAGCGTATACAACAAATTGTTATATTCATGCGTTTGCGCTCGTAATGCCTCTGTATATTGCTTCGTCTGAGATAATTCTGCTGTTAACTGATCCATTTCAGATTTCAAACGTAAGCTCGATACAACGCCCGTTACTTTACTCTTTACTTTAATAGGTAGACGATTCGCAATCACAGCTTGCCCTTTTATATTTAATTGACGATCAAACTGTTCTTCACCAGTTTGAAGTACATCTAGTATCGTTGAATTAGGAATTACATTTAAAATAAATTCTCCAATAATATTTCGTTGTTTATCTAGCGAAAGAATATCATAAGCTGCTTGATTAACTAAACTAATCATTCCATTTTGATCAATGACAATAATCCCTTCGCGTACAGATTGAATCACTGTACTATGCTCTTCATATAAAGATGAAATTTCTTCTGGCTCCATCCCAAACATCATTCTTTTTATACTTCTCGCTAAATATATAGAACCGATTATCCCCATTAAAAGACCTGCTATTGTAATCCAAAACACACGCTTTCCATACACTTCTACGGCTCCATGAATATCATCCATTGAAAATCCAACAGACACTACGCCAATAATTTCGTTTTCCTGATTACGGATTGGAACTTTTCCGCGTAATGAAGGGCCCAATGATCCGGTCGCTTTCGAAACATAAGATTTTCCTTCTAATAACACTCCTTCGTTATCTCCACCAACCATCGCTTCTCCTATTTTCTCTTTCTGAGGATGTGCATAACGAATTCCTTCTTTATTTCCAACTACAATAAAATCAGCATCTGTATCATTTCGAATTTTTTCTGCAATTGGCTGAATAATAGAAGCAGGATTTTCTTTTTGAAAAGCTTCCTGGATTTCTGGTATAGCAGCAACTGTTTTCGCAACATGCAAAGCCCGTTTCCCAATCTGCTCTTCTACCGTTTCAGACAATATGTAATAAAATAAATAACTCGTTAACAGAAGTACAACTAAAATAAGTGTACTAATTGTTAATGTAATTCTCGGTTGTAGTTTTAATTTTTTAAATTTCAAAACCATTCCCCTAACATGATTAAAGATAGAATTTAACGAAAATACAGTCTTTTATAATTACACCTAATCATAACACGGTTACTCTATATTTCTTTATTTTTCTCTTCATAAAAAAAAGAAACGAAGTACAATTACTACCTCGTTTCTTAACATTTTTTGTTACACTTTAAATTTCCCAATCATCACTTGTAATTCTTCTGCCATTTGCGATAAATGAACTGCTGCTGCATTGATTTCATCTACTGAAGCTAATTGTTCTTCAGAAGAGCCAGCAATATTTTGAACGCTTGCTGCATTTTCTTCAATCGTAGCTGCAATTTCATTAATGGATGCACTAACTTGTTTTGCATCTACTGTCATTTGTTTCGCTACTTCTACCATACTATCAATTTGTACAACTGTATCATCTGTAGACTTCAATATTTCAGCAAAGCTTTGCTTCGTTTCATTTGCAACTACAAGTCCTGATTGTACTTCTGTCCCAACTTGCTTCATAGAGTTTACTGTTTCTTTTATGTCAAATTGTATCTCTTTTACTAGGTTTCCAATTTCCGTAGAAGACCGTCCTGATTGTTCTGCTAACTTTCGCACTTCATCTGCTACAATTGCAAATCCTCTTCCTTGCTCTCCAGCTCTTGCAGCCTCAATTGCAGCATTTAATGCTAATAAATTTGTCTGCTCTGCAATATGTTGAATCACCTCAAGGATTGCTCCAATTTGTTTCGACTTATCATCTAACAAAACAATCACTTTATCTGATTGTGAAACAGACTCATGGATTAATTGCATTTGATTCACTGTTTGTTCAACTAACTTTCCACCATCTTCAGCCTTTTTCTTCGTATACATAGATGCTGTGGATACTAATGAAGAACTATCTGCAACACGCTGAATTCCTTCTGTAACTTCTTCTAATAATGTTGCCCCTTCTTCAACTTCTTTCGTTTGTATTTCCGCTCCGCTCGACACTTGCTCTATTGCTTGTGTAATCTGTTCGGTTGCTTCACTTGTCTGCTTCATACTAGCTGTTAATTCCTCTGAAGATGCCGCTACATGACTTGCTGAAGTATTTATATTGGAAATAACATTCTGTAATGATGCTGCCATCTCGTTAAAGCTTTCTCCTAGCTGTCCAATTTCATCTTTAGAATGAACTGTAATTGATTCTGTTAAATCACCTTCACTAATCTTTTTCGATGATATAACAAGTTGTTTCAACGGTTTAATAATAGAAGCAATTATGAAGTAAATTAAAACACCGCCGATTATTAATGAAATACCAATAACAGTTATCGTTTTATAGAAAATAGGTTCAGCAGCTTTAATAATTTCTTTTGAAGGCATAATTCCTGCTATTTTCCATCCAGTTTTCTTATTCGTTTTAAAAGTAACATTACGATCTTCACCATCTAATGAATAATGAAAATCACCAGCTTCCTGTTTATAAAATTCCTTGCTAAGTTTCTCTTCTAATTTCTCTCCTGGCTTCATTTTCGGATGTGCTACTACATTTTTATCTTGATCAAATATTGCTACATAGCCTTCCTTACCGATATTAACCATCTTGGAAGTAGTAACAATATCATTAATAATTAAGTCAATCCCAAGGACGCCACTTTTATCCTCATTTTGTTTCGCTAATGTAATAACAATATTTCCTGTCGTTTGTGACTTATATGGAGCAGTTACAATTACCTCTCCGCTTTTCTTCACTGCCTCTTTATACCAATCTCTTTCTGCAGGATTATATCCGTCTGGCATCTGAATAGCTGGCGATTGAATAAATTGTCCATTACTAGATCCTGTATAGATCGCTTCCATTTCTGGATGTAATTTATTGTATTCTTCTAGCTTATTTTGGATGTTTTGAATTTGGTCTGCTTGGTAACTTGATTGCGTGAATAATTTTGTAAAATAAGTTGCATCTACTTTTTTACTATCCAATTCCTTATTAATTACATTATCCAAAATTTTTATATTATCTTTCGCTGAGTTTACAATCGTTTCATTAAAATTCGTCTTTGCCTGCTGATAAGACGTCAAACCAATTACAATACTTGGAAGAATTAAAATGATGATAAATGATACAAGTAACTTTGTTTTTAAACTACTACTCCTTAATTTCCCTTGAAACATATTTCTACCCCTCCATACCGTTTTACAATTAATTTCTTTATATAAATCATACGATTCAAATGTATCAATGAGACTCTCTATCTCTTTTTCTCATCTTTTTCTACATTTAAAGAATTGATACATACCTTTTTCATTCTATATAAATTAAATAATTAAAACAATGTATAAAAATGTATATTATTCGAAATATTATAATTCACAGAAGGACCTCTAGTATTTCACCTACTAGAGGTCCTTCCCACTTTACTATTCTTTATCTACTTCTTTTTTCTCATCTTCTACTACAGATACAACAGGTTTATCATTTGATAATTGTTGCACCGCTCCTTTTCCTGCAAATCCTTCTAATAACTCTTTTAAGTCAATGCCCGAAGAAGCTTTTAATGTTTCTTGCATCGTCGCCATTAAATCAGTCGCATAACCTGCAACTTTTCCAGCGCCGCTATTTTTACCACCGCCGCCTGTATCAACAACTGTAATTTTATCAATATTGCTAAGTGGGCTTGCAATTTCTTTCGCATAACTTGGAAGCATTTTAAGCACCATATCCATAATTGCCGCTTGGCCATATAACTCAAATGCCTCTGCAATTTTTTGTTTCGCTTCTGCTTCCGCTAAACCTTTTAATCTGATAACATCTGCTTCCGCTGTACCTTGTGCTTTTTGTACTTCTGCTTTTGCTTGACCTTGCGCTTTTTCGATTTCTGCCTTCGCTAAACCTTCTACACGCACTTCTTCTGCACGTGCTCTTGCTTCTGCTTCAATTTTATATTGATCTGCATCTGCTTTTTTCATTTGTTTTACTTTTTCCGCTTCTGCTGATTGTTCAACAGCATAGCGATCTGCATCTGCCTTTTTCTTTACTTCTGCATCATATTGCTTTTCACGACGCGCAATCTCTTTTTCTTCTAATTCAATTTGCTTTTCACGCTCAATGATTTTAACTCGCATTTGCTCTTCTGTAACACCTTGTTGCGCTTTCGCCTGTTGTAATTCGTAAGAAAGATCCGCATCTGCACGAGCTTGTTCTTGGTCCCTCTTATAAGATTGTACTTTTAATTCTTTATGTTTTTCAGCTTCAGCGATTTGTGCATCACGTTGATACTCAGCTTCTTTCGCTTCTTTCTCAGCACGCGCTTTTTCAATACGTGCCTCTTTTTCACGCTCTGCATTCGCAACTGTTGCATCACGTTTAACCATTGCAATTTGTGGCTGACCAAGTGCATCTAAGTACCCGTTCTTATCCATGATTTCTTTAATTGTAAAGGAAACGATGCGAAGTCCCATCTTCTTTAAATCTGTAGAAGCTACTTCATGTACCTTTTGAGCAAATTGCTCTCTATTACTATAGGCATCTTCTACTGTCATAGAAGATAAAATAGCACGTAGATGCCCTTCTAAAACTTCTTTTGCTTCTATTTTCAACTCTTCTGTTTCTTTTCCTAAATATTGTTCAGCTGCTGTAGAAACTTCTTCAATGGTAGATCCTACTTTAATAATAGAAACACCGTTTACTGTAATCGGTACACCTTGTTTCGTATACGTATCACGTGTTCCCACTTCTAATTTGTAGTTTAATAGACTTAAAGGCTCTGCTCTTTGCATAATCGGAACTACGAAAGTACCGCCACCACGAATAATCTTAATCTTCTTTCCATCATCAGTGGTAACTACATTTTTCCCGCCACCAAGCCAGTTTCCAGTAACAATTAATGCTTCATCTGGTCCAACTGTTCGATACTTTGTAATGAATACTAAAATAAGTAGAATTAAAATTGCGAGTAATACTCCACCGATAATTAATGGAATCGTCATGTAAATTCCCCCTTATAATTTTGGTTTCTTTAAAGAATAAGCGATGTTCTGTACAAGTAAAACACCATCTTGGACTCCCTCAATAATAACTTCAGTTCCTTGTGAAATATCTTTCTTTCCAACTGTTTTAGCTAGGATTGCATTGTTTCCAAATTGGGAGGAAATTAATACTTCACCAAACCCTTCTGTAGGAATAGTCGTAATGACCTCTCCCTTACAACCAATGAATTCATCCATACGCTGCACAGTGTTTTGTTCTGCTTCTGCAATCGGCTTTAAAATTAATATTTTCATTATGAAAACACCAATAAAGGATATAGCAAATGCAGCCCCGAAAATAAGAATGCTATTAAAGGAAAATAAATATTCTCCTATATAACTAAGTCCACATAACATGGCGAAAAAACTAAGTAATAAAGTAACAACGGATACCGATCCGCCTCCAAAACTAAATATTGATTCAAATATATCTCCAAAAAAGATATAAATCACAGTGAGTATAGTAGCAATAATAAATCCGTATAAATAAATTGTTTCAAGTGGATAACCAAACAAAGCCATTTCTTATCCCCCTCTCTTAAACAATCCCTTTTTTGTTATGTGTATGCCCCACCTCTTTCAAAGATTATAGTTCTTAATTTTCAGTTATTTACCCTTTAAAGAAAAGCCTGTAAGACAGGCCTCTAAAAAAGAACAGGAGAAACCTATTGTGACAGGCTCCTCCTAGTAAATAACCGATATATTATATATCTATATAATATACTATTTTCCACAAAAAGTAAAGTTAAACATACATTGGAAAAGCACTTATTTTACTGATAATTCGTACGTTCCATCGCCATTATCATATTTATACACATACAAATAATACTTACCTGGTTTTGCATTAAATTTTGCCTCTATATGATTTCCATTAGCTTGACCGTAAGCTGTATAATTTTGCATATCTGATTCATGGTGAAGTACCCATGTCATCCCGATTCCATACTCATTTAAAACAGAAATATCGATATTTTTCGTTGATGCTACATTAAATGTATAAACATCGGTGTGATCTCCGCCGATAAGGCTACCTTTTATAGTAGTGTTTAGCCCAATACGATTTGCTTCCTCTGGACGATTATTTGGTTCTAATTCTGTTAAACTTCCATCTTTAATCGTAACAGTGGTTTCGTTTCTGCTCTCTTTACCTTTATCATCTTTTACTCTTAACGCTACTTTATAAATGCCTTCTCTTTCATATGCATGTATTGGATTAACTTCTGCACTTGTGCTGCCATCTCCAAATTCCCATAAATAAGAAACAATTTTTCCATCTTCATCATTTGAGCCATCACTTTTAAATTGAATTCCTTCTTTTACAAGCCCATTATAAGGTCCATTTATATGAACCGTTGGAGCTTTATTTTCTCCATCATCTTTTGCGATACCGTGGAAGACTACATCATATTCAAATTCATTTAAACTATTCACACGATAATTAACGAAGTATGCTGTAACAGTTTTGTAGCCACTCCATTCTTTTTGCGCCAGTTGTTCTAGTGCTTCATTTACTCGTTTACTCATTTCGTTCCAGTCCTCTGATTCACCTTTTGTTACACTACCTGTAAATGTGCCTTCTAATGTAAATGTATTAAAGAATTGGGAGTTATGCTTTGTCATTTTTGCCTCTTTCATTGGCAACGTACCACTAATTTCTTTCTCTACTGCTGTTAACGATTTTGGTGCATGTTCAGCTAAATAATCATCTGCTACTTCCGGTACATTATATTTATCCTGATTATCAATTAGCTGTTGCATATACTCTTGATACTCTTTATTTAGTTTAGAATCTTTACTTAAATTCTCACGATAGGCATCATAATTTTTCACGTCATTTGCACGAATTAAATCTTGAATTTTATCAAATGTTTCAAATTGATGTGTATATAAATAAGATTGCAATGCAAACGAGTAATTATAGAAATCCCAAGAACCATATTTAGCAAATAATGTTCGCTCTGCTGTATAACGGCTTGCTGGATCAGATGATAATCCACTAATGATGCTCTTTCTAGGTACTACATTATTTGTACGAGTAGATCCTGCGAAAAATTCTGCATTTCCTTCTTGGAACCAAGTTAATCTCTCATTTTGATACATATCTCCTCTTCCAAATAAACCCGGCACTTCAAATCTACCTTGAAGATAATGAGTAAACTCATGACGGAATAACTCTTCTAAGCTATAAATACTTTGCTCTGGTGTACGCTCATATGTAAAGAATGTACCTGTTTCTTCTATATAAATGCCACCGTTGTTTGTTTCATATCCATACAGTTGTCTGTTTAACTGATATTCGTCTGGAGTATTATAGATTACTATCGTTAATACGTCGTCTGCATTACCTGGCTCTAATGCTTTGTCATTCCCAATTACACGATGATACTGTGCTTTTACTTCCTTTGCAGCCCAGTATAGTCTCTTAATTTTTTCTTCTGATACTTTATCTCCTGTTTTAAATACGATAGATCCATCGTCGAATGTATACGTTTTTGGTAAGTACTGTTCTTTTCCTTCTTTACGTATCGTCTCTAAATCTACCGTATTACCGCTATAATCTTTTCCGTTATAATTTGTCGTAATTTGTTCTACTGCAACAAAATACGGCTCACTTAAACGCGGATACATATGCATCGCTTGTGTAACAACCTCTAAACCTTTATTTGGATTACTATGAAACTTCCCTAAACGACTAGCAAAATAAATTCCATTATTAACGAGCCACTTATTTTCTGGTGTTACTTCATTTAAAAGAGCAATACGATTTATTTCATTAATAAATCCATCTATTTTCCCGTACCACATTGTATCTTTTGCTTCTTTACGAGTTTCAAATAAATAAGATTGCATATCATAATCAATACCTTGCATCATATCGTATACAGCTTGTCCTTTCATACGATCGTCTACATACGTATGAAGATTATCATTGTATTGTTTTAAAATATTCGATGCGTATTGAACCGTTTCCACATCACTTGAAGCATTACTAATTAATTTACCGTATGCAGATACGACTGCATCTTGCTCATCTGTACCGAGCTTAAAGTTTGGATTTGCTGCGATTGCCTTTAGAGCAGGTAAACATTTATCCTGGAAGCTTCTCTCATTTAAACCGCTTAATTCACTATTGTAAAATGCAAGATAAAAAGCTGAACGTAGCACTTCCGTAAACGTTTGAATTCCTTTTGAATCATCTTTCGTAAATGTACTACCTCGATGAGCTAATTCATCTATAACTGCTTGCATTTTCCCTTTGTCTTTATAAAAAGCCTTTGCATCTTCATTGAACTGGAATAAGTCTGTAATTTGGTTCCACTTAATACTTCCTAACGTTTCAACTAATTCTTGATCATTCATTTTGTTTAAATCAGCCATTGAATAGCTTTCTTTAATTTGCTTTACTTCTGAGCTCTTCATAATAGATGCTGGTCGCTGTGAAAAGTCTCCTACTTTTAAACGTTCTTGAAACGATAATGTTTCCTCGGCTTTAGAAACGTGTCCAATCTCATCTACTGGTTTTTCAATTCCAACCGGTTTCGTTTTCAGCACATTATATGGTACTTTTTCTTCTGCTGATACAGAAGCTTGAAGCGCCCCTAACGATAGAGCCATTGTACTAATACTAAGCATAACTTTATTGATCTTTGATTTCTTGTTCATATCATTGCCCCCTATTTATATATTCCCTTGAAGAATTTAACATAAAATCTAGATACAACAATATAAAATGCAATATTTCATATTATTTCTTCCTATATTTTGTACATATCGTGAACGACCTCTACGTTTAAGAGAGATACTTTTCCCCATTCATTTCATTTATTTTCCGAAAACAAATAAAACCTACTTGTTTTATAGGAATTGTATGTTATTATAAAGGAAATAAATTGAAACTTTTTACATATTTTAACTAACTTTTAATCTTTCTTTCTTCATATCCAAATGAAAGGAGTTTGTCCATGTGGAAATAGACATTGATTTTATGGAGGAACAAATCCCGCTATTCCTAGATAGTGCACTATTAACTTTAAAAATCGCATGTATCGCCATTATCATTTCATTACTTATTGCGAGTATAAATGGTTTAATTTTGTTCTTCCGAGTTCGCATTCTACATACATTCGTTCGCGCTTATGTGGAAGTAGCCCGAAATACACCTTTACTCATTCAATTATTTTTCTTATATTTCGGTTTACCATCATTAGGTATTACATTATCTAATTTTTCAATCGTATTACTTGCAATGTGTTTTTTAGGTGGTGGATATATGACAGAGGTCATTCGATCTGGTCTCGATTCAATATCAAAAAGCCAAGTGGAATCTGGATATGCCATTGGATTAAATAAATGGCAACTATTTAGATTTGTAGTTTTACCGCAAGCTGCCACTATTTCTGCACCAGCCTTATTTGCAAATTTTATCTTTTTATTAAAAGAAACATCTATCGTTTCTGCCATCGCCGTTCCTGAATTGTTGTATACAACAACAAGTTTGATTTCAATTTATTACAAAACATCTGAGATGCTCATTATGTTAACAGCTTCCTATATCTTTCTTTTTGTACCACTATCATTTCTACTATCTTGGTTAGAAAGGAGAAATCGTTATGGGCAATTCGGGCATTAATCTACTAATAGAATCACTCCCGCAATTGCTAAAGGGACTAGAACAAACATTATTAATTGCATTATTTACAATCATCATTAGTACAATTTTGGGAATTCTATTTGGAATTATTCGTACATCAAATATTACTATTTTGAGATTCATTTCAAGAACTTATATTGAATTATTTCGTTCTATCCCAATTCTTGTTTGGTTGTTTCTTTTCTTTTTTGGTCTTCCAATCGCTCTAGGGATAGATGTTTCTAGTACAGTAGCCGCTATTACAGCTCTATCACTATGGGGAATCACAGAAATTGGAGAAATTGTAAGAGGAGCACTCCAGTCCTTACCAAAGGGCCAAGTAGAAGCTGGAAAATCTATCGGAATGAATAAGAAGCAATTATATCAATATGTACTCATTCCTCAGGCAATCCGGCGAATGATTCCAGCTACAATAAACATCTTTATTCGTATTATTCAAACGACATCTTTGACCGTTTTAATTGGCGTAACTGAAGTCATAAAAGCTGGGCAACAAATTGTGGAACGAACAGGAGAAGCATTTCTCATATACGGTTGCTTATTTATTTTTTACTTCTTACTTTGCTATCCATTATCTATTTGTTCAAGAAAACTAGAAACAAGATGGATATAGACAATTCAATAGTTTGAGAGGAGAAGAAATATGACTGCTCCATTGTTACAATTACAAAACATCTATAAGTCATACGGTGAGAACCCCGTTTTAAGAGACGTGAGCTTACAAGTATCTTCCGGAGAAGTCATCGTTATTTTAGGACCAAGTGGCTGCGGAAAAAGTACATTATTGAGGTGCTTAAATGGTCTTGAGGACATACAAAGTGGGCAAATGCTTTTTCATAACAGTCCCCTTCCGAAAAACGATGTTAACTGGCAAAAACTTCGTCAAAAAATCGGAATGGTCTTTCAAAGCTATCATTTATTTCCACATATGACTGTTTTAGAAAACATTTTACTCGGTCCTCTAAAAGTACAAAAGCGAAATAAAAATGAAGTATTGAAGCAAGCGGAACAATTATTACTAAAAGTAGGTTTACTAGAGAAAAAAGATGCCTATCCAAGAGAGTTATCTGGTGGGCAACAACAGCGTATTGCAATTGTTCGCACTCTCTGTATGAATCCTGAAGTCATTTTATTTGATGAAGTAACAGCTGCATTAGATCCTGAAATGGTAAAAGAAGTATTAGAAGTCATTATGAATTTAGCTAAACAAGGTATGACAATGTTAATCGTCACTCATGAAATGGGATTTGCAAAAGCTGTAGCTGATCGAGTTATTTTTATGGATGAAGGAGAAATTTGTGAAATTGGAGATCCAACTACTTTTTTCACCTCTCCACAAACAGAACGCGCACAACATTTCTTAAATCAATTTTTCTATATTGAAACGGTGAAAGGAAGAGATATTATATGAAAAAGTTACTAACATTTATTATTATCGGACTGCTTTCTATTTTAGTTGTTGCATGCGGTTCAAATGAAAAAAAAACAGAAAAAACCTCGGCAAAACCAAGTGGGAAAATTGAACAAATAAAAGAGCGCGGTGAACTAGTCGTTGCTGTTTTTACAGATAAACCACCGTTCGGTTACGTTGACAAAGATGGTAAAAATATTGGATTTGAAATTGATATGGCAAAACGGTTTGCGAAAGACTTATTAGGTGATGAATCAAAAGTGAAATTTGTTCCCGTTGAAGCAGCAAGCCGTATTCCGTATTTACAATCTGATAAAGTAGATTTCGTATTAGCAAATATGACTGCAACAGATGAGCGAAAAAAGGTAGTTGATTTCACAAATCCACATTTAAAAGTAGCTGTGCAAGTGCTCGTTAAAGATGGTAGTCCAATTCAATCAGTAAAAGATTTAGAAGGTAAAAAAGTAATTGTAACAAAGGGTACAACTGCCGATATTTATTTAACAAAGAATATGAAAAACGTAGAATTGATTAAATTCGATAAGAATACAGAAGCTTTACAAGCACTAAAAGATGGCCGTGCTGATGCATATGCTCAAGATAACCTTGTCCTTCTATCTTGGGCAAACAAAAATCCTGGATTCCACTTATTAAAAGAAAAATTAGGTGGAGATGAATTAATTGCTATAGCAGTAAAAAAAGGCAACAAAGAAGTTCATGATTGGGTAAATAAAGAGCTTGAAAAACTAGGAAAAGAAAACTACCTACATACACTATATGACAAACATCTAAAAGAAGAGTTCGGTCCTCAAATTAGTCCTGCATCCGTTATTACTGAAGGTGGAAAAGTAAATTAATAAACCCCATTCGTATGAAATATATATTTCATACGAATGGGGTTTATACTCTATTAAATAGTACTGTAAACATGCTTTCTCTTCAATCTTTAAAGTAGAACTAATATACATACCCTCTCCTCCTTCTCTAATATATTTACACTTTTTCTATTCATATCCCTTCTAATATAAAAAAGACGTTATCATAAGCACATTTCAAAATAAAATTGCTATGATAACGTCTTTTGAATAATCGTATAATAAGATAAAACGTTATTTATTTTTTAAATATATTTCTTCTAAACACAAACATACTAAGTGCAGATAAAACTAATGCCAGGCCACCAAATAAAGATACATTATTTTCTTGTCCACCTGTTGCTGCTAAAGATTTTTCACTTTCTTCTTTCTTCCTGCTAACTTGTTTATCTGACACATTTTCTTTCGCTGCCTGCTTCACTATTTCCTGTGCTTGCACCGCTTCATTCTTCTGAACAGTAGCTGTTCCTAATTCATTTGAGCCCTCTGTTTGTTTCTTAACGTTTGCTTCTGGTTTGTTTATGTTTTCATCCTCTGTTACAAGTTCACTTGCCTCTTCTTTTGGCTTCTCTACTTCTGCCTCTGGTTTACTTTCTTCTTTCGGCTTCTCTACTTCTGCCTCTGGTTTACTTTCTTCTTTCGGCTTCTCTACTTCTGCCTCTGGTTTACTTTCTTCTTTCGGCTTCTCTACTTCTGCCTCTGGTTTATTTTCTTCTTCTTTTTCTGGCGACTCAATGTTTTCTACAATATTTTGAGTTACTTCACCGCTGAACCATATGCCAAGCCCATAATAACTCGTTCCATCGAAAGCAAACTCATATTTTTTCTCTCCTGGAGTACTCCACACAATTGTACCCTCTTCGTCATTGATTGTTCCGCCTTCACTTTTCAGTGTAATATCCTCAAGAGGATTATCTTCCACATCATGAACAGGAATTTTCACCACTTGATTCACTTGAGCATCTTCTAACATAATTTTTTGTCTTCTAAGATCAATTGTACTCCACTGAGATAATTGAATAATTGGTTTTACATCACGAATTTCATTCCCAGGCAACTTTAATTTAATAAGATCTAGCATCGAGCTAAAAATTGTTATATCTTTAATTTTATTATCTGACAAATCTAAAAATCTTAATTCTTTAGCTTTAGTTAATGGCATTACATCTACTATTTTATTTCCTTTAATCTCCAGTTCGAATAACTTAGGGATGTTACTAATTTCATCTAAATTACTAATATCATTATTGTTTACTATTAATGAATCTAAGTTCTTCAGTTGCTGAATTCCTTGAAGAGATTCATTATTAATTTTATTAGCTGAAGCATTTAACTTTTTCAGCGAATTTAATGTAAATAATGGTTTTATATTTTGGATATTGTTGTTGCTTATATTTAATGTCTCAACCTTTCCTAACTTAGCTAATGGCTCTAAATTTTCTATTTTATTATTTGCTAAATTAACGGACTTCAAGTTTTTCAAATTCGAGATAAAATCTATGTTTTTTAACCCGAATTTTTCTAACGTTATATTCTCTAAATTTTCCATATGCTCTAATCCAGATAAATCTTTTATTCCACTCTTCTCTCCTTCAGTAATCTTTAATGTTTTAACCTTTAATAAATCTCCTTTCGTGATAGGTTTACTCAAATCCGTTCTACCTAAACTATGTTTATTAATATTCTCTCGTAGTTTTTTATCTGGAATAACACTTAAATCTGTTTGCCCTGCAACTATTTTTTGAATAACTGTTCCATTAAAACGTACTTTATTCTCCGAAGGACCTGTTTCTAAATTGAACTCATATGCTTTCTCTCCAGGACTGTTCCATTTTACAAAACCATTATTATATGTTCCACCCTCACTTACCCATTTAATATTTTGAAGAGGTTTGCCATTTAAATCGTATATAGGCATTTTGATATCTTCATTTGCTATTCCTTCACTTAAAAAGATTTTTTGTCTATGAACTTTCACTACAAAACGCTTTCCAAAATCTTGAATAGGTCTTACATCAGAAATTTCATTGGTATTTAAATTAAGTTCGTATAAATTAGTTAGTTCACTAAGTGGTGATACATCAGAAATATAATTTTCCTCTAAATCAAGTGATTGTAAGTTTTTCATTTTAGCTAGCGGTGTAATATCTCTAATTTCTGCGTCTCTCACTTCCAGTTTAATAAGACTCTCCATTTTACTAATAGATTCAAGATTATTAATATTATTATTTCCAATCCATAATTCCTTTACCTTATTTAACTGTTCAATTCCTGTTACATCACTAACATTATTATTAGATACATACAACTTACCTAGAGATGGCATTGTAAATAGTGGCTTAATGTTTTCAATTTTATTACCGACTAAATCTAATACTCTAATTTTTTTCAAGTTACTTAATGGCTCCAAATCAATAATTTTATTATCTCTTAAAGAAAGATCTTGAATTTTATTCAGCCCAGTAATTGGCTCAATATTTTCAATTTGATTAGAGGAAAGATCTAAAAACTTCAAATTATTTAAATTAGCAATTGGCGATAAATCACTCACTTCAGACTCATTCAATCTGATAGTTTCCAAATTTACCATATACTCTAAACCGGCTAAATTATTAATCCCTTTCCCACCATATACCACTAGTTCTTTAATTTGTAATACATCGTCTTTCGCTATTGGTGCATCTATATCTTTTCGACCTAAAGCATTTTTATTAATGTATTGTTGTAACTTTTTATCCACTACTATATTTTTTGCTTCTTCTTTATTTTCCTTTTGTTCTTCTTTATTTTCCTTTTGCTTTTCTGGAACATTATTTTCTAAATTTAAAGCATTTACTTCAAACTGCACTTGATATTTATTATCATAGGCCATTGTCGGAATATAAATATGCATTTGCATATTATATCTTTTTCCTAATTCTCCTACTTCAAACTGAATCACTTTCGTTCCATTTTTCTTTTTATCTTCTGATATTACTTTTACATCATGAAACACACCAGGAGTATGAATATCTTCTGTTTTCAAATATTTGAAGAAATCACTATCACTTAACGTTGCCGTTACAATTTTCTTTCCATTCTCAATCGTTAACTTAGGATCCTTTATATAAACAGCTGCCATAGACTCCTCATTCGTTTTATCTTTATATGCTTTCATAACAGCATCATATGTACCATCTTCTAAAGCATAGCCCTTTTTATTAGCCTCAATTGCCACTGCTGCTAAAGCAGGTGTTGAATACACAGCAAACGGAAGTGATAACGCCGCCGCTATAACCATTGCATTTATATGTTTTCTTTTATTTTTTTCAACTTGACATCTCCTCCGAAATATATAGTTCGAAATGTAATCATTTCTCGAATAAATGATAATGATTTTCATTATCATTGTCAACTAAAAAAATAAAAAGTTAACAAAAAAATAACCCCTTTTAAGGGGGTTATGCCATTTTTTCTCCGGATTCTTCTTTAAAAAAGCTCTTCATCGCATGGAATACGTCTGCTTTTTGCTTTAAAATATAATATCTAAAATTCTCATCTTTAATATTTTTATAGGCTGACATGAGGGTACTATGGCGGTTGTACTGGTTCACTTCCCCATATCCAAACATATTACACTTCTTCATTAACTCCTCGACAAGCTTTACACATCTAGCATTATCTGATGTTAAATTATCACCGTCTGAAAAATGGAATGGATAAATATTATAGCGGTCTGGTGAGTATTTATTATCAATTAGCTCGAGTGCTTTTTTGTATACAGAAGAACAGATCGTTCCGCCACTTTCTCCTTTTGAAAAGAACTCTTCCTCTGTAACGACTTTCGCCTCCGTATGATGGGCAATAAACTCAATATCTACCGTTTCATACTTCGTTCGTAGAAATCTTGTCATCCAGAAAAAGAAGCTACGTGCCATATATTTCTCCCATATTCCCATCGATCCACTCGTATCCATCATCGCTAATACAACAGCTTTTGAATCTGGCTTTAATACTTCATTCCAAGTGCGGAACTTTAAATCTTCTTGGTGAATCGGATGAAAAGATGCTTTACCACGCATCGCATTTCGTTTATATGCGGATATCATCGTTCGTTTCTTATCGATATTTCCCCATAATCCTGTTTTTCTAATATCATTAAATTCAACATGTTCAATCCGGTTTTCATCCATTTCTTTTCTCTTTAAATTAGGCAGCTCTAACTCTTTGAAAAACGCTTGCTCTAATTCTAGAATAGAGACTTCAGCTTCATAATAATCTTCTCCAGCCGCATCCCCTGCTCCTTGCCCTTTTCCTGGTCCTTTTTGCTTTTGACCACCTGATCCATCTCTCGCAACGACATCACCAACTTTGCTGTCACCATTTCCTTGCCCAACGTGTTTGTTTTTATCATAATTGTACCTAATCTTATATTCATCTAAAGAACGAATCGGTATTTTTACAACATCCTTACCATTAGACATAACTATGCTTTCTTCTGTTACAAGATCGGGTAAATTATTCTTAATTGCCTCTTGTACTTTTTCTTGATGGCGTTGTTGGTCGTCATATCCTTTGCGATGGAGGGACCAGTTTTCCTGTGAAATCGTATAATTTGGTTGGTTTTCTTCACCCATTTCTTTCCCTCCTTACTGTAATTGTCTTCCCCTATGAACAGTAAGCTAGAAATTTTGTTTTATACTGTGCAAGCTAGAATGAAAGATAACTGCCCATCGAAATTCATCCCATAAACATATATAACGTTTTTCATATAATACTCCGAGCATCCTAAACAAAATTTTGCCACTCACATACTAGAAAGAAATATTCAGCCGTTGATAAGAAAGAAACACAATGCATAGTTGCACACATTTACACTTTGCAACATATTGTATTGTGTTGGCTTTTTTCGTATGAATGGTTGGTTACTCTATCATATGCATATTGTAAAAATAATTGACAATAAATTCATGAAATTGCATCTTAATTTATTACATTTGGACAAGGTATGACACTTTACACATATAAATGGATAATAAAACGCTGTCCCGCAAAATACAAGAGACAGCGTTTTGTTATCAAACTATCGGTTTAGCAGACTACCTACATAGCGTAATAATTCATTCGCAGATGAAGAATTATAGCCGTGCTCATCAATTAAGCGTGCAACAACATCATTGATTTTCTTAAGCTGATTTTCGTCTGGCGTTTTCGTTGATGTTGTAATTTTCACTATATCTTTTAAATCAGCGAATAGTTTTTTCTGAATTGCTTCACGAAGACGCTCATGTGAATTATAATCAAAGCGTTTTCCTTTACGCGCATAAGCAGAAATGCGAATTAAAATTTCTTCACGGAATGCTTTCTTAGCATTTTCTGAAATTCCAATTTGCTCCTCAATTGAGCGCATTAGCTTTTCATCTGGACTCATTTCTTCACCTGTTAATGGATCACGTAATTTCGATTTATTGCAATATGCTTCAACGTTATCTAAGTAATTATCCATAAGTGTCTTCGCTGACTCTTCATATGAATACACAAATGCTTTTTGTACTTCTTTCTTCGCAATTTCATCATATTCTTTTCTCGCTAATGAGATGAAATTCATATAACGCTCTCGATCTTCATTACTAATTGACGGATGCTGATCCAACCCGTCTTTGAGCGATCTAAGTACATCTAATGCGTTAATAGATGGTACCTCTTTTCGAATAATTGTAGAGGAAATTCGATTAATAACATAACGAGGATCAATACCTCTCATACCTTCATCTTGATATTCACGTTGCAGCTCCTCTACATCAATCGCATTATAACCTTCTACCGTTTCTCCATCATATAAACGCATCTTTTTGATTAAATCAATATCTGGACGCTTCGGATCTTTTAAACGAGTTAAAATCGTAAACATTGCTGCAACGCGAAGTGTGTGTGGTGCAATATGAACATTGGATACATCACTTTCACGAATCATTTTTTCATAAATATGTTCTTCTTCACTCACTCGTAAATTGTATGGAACTGGCATTACAATAATTCTCGAGTGCAATGCTTCATTTTTCTTGTTTGCTATGAAGGAACGATACTCCGTTTCATTCGTATGCGCTACAATTAATTCATCTGCTGAAATAAGCGCAAATCTTCCCGCTTTGAAATTCCCTTCTTGCGTAAGCGATAATAAATGCCATAAAAACTTCTCGTCGCATTTTAGCATCTCTTGGAATTCCATCATCCCACGGTTTGCCTTATTCAATTCTCCATCGAAGCGATACGCTCGTGGATCTGATTCTGAACCATATTCTGCGATTGTTGAAAAGTCCAGACTACCTGTTAAATCGGCGATATCTTGTGATTTAGGATCAGACGGGCTAAATGTACCAATCCCTGTACGGCGATCTTCCGAGAAGAAAATACGCTCTACAACTACATCCTCAATTCTTGAACCATATTCTTGCTCTAGACGCATTACGTTTAGTGGCGATAAATTCCCTTCAATTCTAACTCCATACTCACCAAAGAAATCATCCCGTAAATGATGCGGAATTAAATGAAGTGGATCTTCATGCATTGGGCAACCTTTAATTGCAAAAATTGCTCCTCGATCTGTTCGTGAATATGTTTCTAATCCTCTTTTCAACATCGTGACTAATGTTGATTTCCCTCCACTAACAGGACCCATTAATAATAAAATACGTTTTCTAACATCTAATCGTTTTGCAGATGGATGAAAATATTCCTCCACAAGACGTTCTAAAGCATCCTCTAATCCAAATAGCTGATTACTAAAGAAGTTATACTTTCTTCTACCATCTACTTCTTCGATTCCAGCATCTTTTATCATATTGTAAATGCGAGAGTGTGCTGTTTGAGCCACCCATGGTCTTTCCTTTACAAGCTCTAAATACTCCGCAAACGTACCTTCCCATTGTAACCGTTCTTCTGCTGCTCGATGCTGTTCAATCTTTTTTAGAATATCCATTATAGCTCCTCCCCCATCTCCTTGTTCAATCGGATTATTATAAAAGGTATGCTAGGATGTCCTTAAACATTCTTTAAATCAAAATGAAATATACAGTAGTGCTATAAAATTCTCTCCAAAATTCAAAGAAAATTCTGTATAATATAGGTATTAAAGTTTTTACACCTCTATTCATTTTAAATAAATTCTTTTCTTCCAAGAACCTTACATACATTTTGATTCATATTTAAGACTCATAAACTGAAAAAATAGGAGGATATTAGTATGAAATTATTATTAATTTTAGGTGTATCACTCACATTTCTTACAGCTATTTTTACATCTGGTTACAATGATAAACCCGGTACACATAAAAAGTGATGTGCTTCTTAGCACATCACTTTTTTTATCAATCATTTATAATACACATTTTCCACATCATATTTTGATAAAGGTCGGCTATAATAGTAACCTTGCACAAATTTCACATTCTTTTCCTTCAAAAATTGTATTTGTTCCGCTTTTTCTACTCCTTCTGCAATTACATTCAATTCCAAAGTATGAGCTAAATGAATAATTGCAGCTGTAATATTCGTATCACGTTCATCCACATGTATACCTTCCATAAAAGAACGATCGATTTTCAACGTATCAATTGGATACGTTTTTAAATAACTTAAAGATGAATATCCCGTCCCAAAATCATCTAAATGAATCTTTAAATTTTGTTCTTTTAATTGTAGCAATACCCTTTTCGATATGTCTTTATGCATAAGGGCTCCTTCTGTAACCTCTATCGCTAATAGGTGAGCTGGTACATTGTACTTATGTAAAGCCCGTGTAATCATCTCTATTAATGTAATCGAGCGAAAGTGCCTGGCTGAAATATTAACTGCAATCGGGACAACTTCATATCCTTTATTTAACCATTCACGTATTTGCCGACACACTTCATTTACTACCCATTCATCAAGCTTAATAATAAATCCTGTTCTTTCTGCTAGCGGAATAAATTGATTGGGAGAGACAAATCCCAATTCTTTATTCTCCCACCTTATTAAAGCTTCCATACTCACTATTTTTTTCGTTTCAATATTCATTTGTGGCTGATAATACAAGCAGAATTCATTTTTTTCTATAGCACGATGCAATTGGTTTTCTATTATAAATCTTTGTTCACGCTCACAATCTAATCCACTGCAATAAAAATGATAATGCCCTTTTCCTTTTTCTTTTGCTTTTTCCAAAGCAGCATCAACTCTTTGGAATAATATTTTTTCATCCTCTCCATCTGTTGGAGCCATTACAATTCCGATTGATGCACTTAAATAAACGTCCTCTTCTTCGATTACAAAATGTTCACTAATCTTTTTTAGTATGCCTTTTGCAACTATCTCTACATGTTCTTTCGCTATATTTTCTATTAACATAACAAATTGATCATCGTGTTCTCTAAACAAGTGCATACCGTCTATTTGAAGACTGCTTAAACATTCTGTAACTTTTTGTAATACTTTATCTCCTTCTTTATGACCAAAAGTATCATTAATAAGGTGAAATTCATCTAAATCTATAAAAACCAGCGCAAACTCTGTATTATCATTTAAAAAAACATTTAACTTATTTGTACATGAAATTCTATTCATTAATCCTGTTAATTGGTCATAATAAGCTAAATATTCTGTTCGCATTTCATTCAATATTTGTCTTGTAACATCCCTCGTAACAATATATACCCCAACAATTTCGCCGTTCACAATAATCGGAATAGTTCTCAAAGAAATATAGAGCTCGTACCCTTCCTTGTGAACATATTTTTTTGAAACAATTTGTTTTGCTCTTCCTTGCAGGGCTCCTTTAAATATAATTTGAAAATCTTTTTCATATTCTTTATTAATAAATTCAAAAATAAATTTATTATGTAATTCTTCATATCGGTATCCAAATATTTCATACGTTGCTGGATTTACATATGTAATTCTACCTATAGAATCCATAGATATAATGGAGTCATTATTATATTCTAATAACGACTTAAACAACATTTGTTTTTCCTCTATCTCTGCCTTTTCCTCAATCTGAGCTGTGATATCCCTCGTAATACAAATAATAAACTGACATACTCCTTCTTCGTCGAATACAGGATTAAGTGAAGATTCATAATGTAACTCACCCTTTGGTAAACTAACTACATCACAAAAGGTATGTGCTTTCGCTTCGCTCGCTACTTTTGCATATTGCACTTGCAATATTTCCGCAGTATCTTCTGATAATACTTCAGCAAACGTTTTTCCGTAACATTCTTCGCTTAGCTTCGCATAATCCATACCTATCTTATTTACATAAATATATTTAAAGGTTTCATCATCAATAACTTTCACAATAAATACTAAATCTTGAATAGCATGTAATAGTCCTCTTCTTATTAAATCCATATCTATCATACTTAAAAAGGTATTTTGATTATTATATTGTTCCTTCATATTTATCTCAACCCGTCTAATCTATTTTTATTCATATACCCCATTCTATATGAATATGTACCCTTTTTTAAATGTATGATTACATATTATTTTATTTTTAGAAAAAAAGTCGCCATATGGCGACTTTTAATAAACAATTTCTAAATCTAATCCCGGATAATTTTGTTGACGGAATGCTTCATAAATTAAAATAGCTGCTGTATTAGATAAATTTAATGAGCGCACTTTATCAGTCATTGGAATACGTAAACAATGATCGAAATTTTCTTCGATTACATTAGCTGGTAAGCCGTTTGTTTCTCTTCCAAATACAAAATAGTAATCCTTCTCACGTTTGCTATAATCAAATGCTGTATGAGCTTTCTCGCCATACTTTGTTAAATAGAAGAATTCACCGTCTTTATTTTTCTCATAAAATTCTTCAATTGAATCATAATACGTAACTTTCACGTGCTGCCAATAATCTAATCCTGCACGCTTTAACATTTTATCATCCGTTGAAAATCCAAGCGGTCTAATCAAATGCAATTCTGTTCCAGTTGCTGCACAAGTACGAGCAATATTCCCTGTATTTGCTGGAATTTCTGGTTGATATAAAACAACATGTACTCCCACGCGATATTCACCTCTGTTTTTTGTCTACTACGTATTATACCACTTGAGCGAAAAATCTCTACCCATTAATAATGTGAAAGAATTTATATTTCATTTGTGGTGTATATTTACTAGAATCTTCATAGTTCCAATAACGCCGACGGCTATTCGCTGAATGTGCATTTACAAGTGGCATACCATCTGCGTCTTTGGCTACTACAATCGTCGTATGATTCCACCTACCATCATCCTCGAAATCATAAGCGATGACATCACCAAGAATAAGGTCCTCTGGCCTTTCTACTGCTTCTGCTCGAAGCCCTGTTGTAGCACCTGACAAATACCAATAAAAAGAGTGTGCGACAGCCCAGCTCCAACTCCACTGATTCTCCCTTTGCCACCACCCTTTACGAATATTAGGATATCCATTCATTGGTACTTCTCCAGTATGAAGACATTGAGAAATAAAATTCGTACAATTATCAGGGAAATTACGATATACAGGGTTTCGATCATCCCACCAACGCTCTGCATATTTAACTGCCTCTAAACGGTTATACTGATAAGAACCGTACTTCTCTTTTGTAACTTCCCTTTCTAACGTCTCACTCATTCCAACTGCTTCTGGCACTTCAATAGCATAATCACCTATTACCCGACTATTATTTAAACAAACTCTTCGTTTTAGTTGTTCCTCTTCGATATAAAATAATTCTTTATGCTTAATTAAATATTTAAAATGTATTTGATAATCAATTTCTTGATGATTGCTATTATTTAATTGTCTCATGAAAGAAACGTCCGCAGTTGCTTTCACTATATCTGCATTACGCTTTTGAAACAATTTTTTCTTTCTCTGTGCTATTTGTAATAAATCTTCAGCAATACCATCTACATTTGTTCGTTTTTCTGTTATATATGCTAAAAATTGTTGTACTTGCTTTTCAATATTTATTTTTACAACCATTTCGTCTCCCTCCCATATTACAATATGAAAAAGGGAAATATTATCTACTCTTTTTTCTGCGCTAACAATTCAAGTCCACGATTCATTTCATGAAGAACCTCTTCATCTTTCTCACGTTGCATCGCTTTTTCAATGGCTTCGCCCACACCATCTCCACCAATTTTCCCAAGTGCCCATGCTGCTGTTCCGCGAAGTACTGGTCTTGGATCGTCTTTCATAACACCAATTAAATCAGGAATTGCTGATGCCTCTTTAAAATGCGCAAGTGCCAAAATTGCATTCCTTTGCAACGGCTTTTTACCTCTCCATGAACCAGACATAATTCCATATTTCTCTTTAAAATCACGATTACTAATTGTTAAAAGTGGTGTTAATAACGGCTTAACTAACTCAGGATCTGGTTCCATCTCAGGGTGGTTATGAAAATCCATTCCTTTATTTTTCGGACAAACAGTCTGACATGTATCACATCCATAAATACGATTCCCTATTTTTTCGCGATATTCCTCCGGTAGGAACCCTTTCGTCTGTGTTAAAAATGCAATACATTTCTTCGAGTCTAACTGTCCTCCTTGTATTAAAGCACCTGTAGGACAAATATCAATACATTTCGTACAGCTTCCACATTGATCTTCTATTGGCTGGTCTGGTGGGAATGGAACGTTTGTAATTATTTCTCCTAAATATACATATGAACCAAATTCAGGTGTAATAATAGCGCAATTCTTACCACTCCATCCAATACCGGCACGCTCCGAAACAGCTCGATCACTTAACTCACCCGTATCGACCATTGACTTAACTTCTATATCGGGAAGTTTTTCGATTAAATATGTTTCTAATTTTTGCAAACGATCTCGTAAAACAAGATGATAATCTTGTCCCCAAGAGGCACGACAAAAAATACCGCGGCGTTCTCCGCGCTTACTTAATGGTGCATTTTTTAATTTTGAAGGATACGCTAATGCAATCGCAATAATTGATTTTGCACCAGGTAGTAGAAGCTGTGGGTTCGTTCTCTTTTCTATATCAGACTCTTCAAATCCCGATTGATAATTTAATTGTTGTTGCTGGATTAAGCGCTGCTTTAATTCCTCAAATGGTGAAGCACTAGCAAAGCCTATTTTATCTATACCAATTGTTTTACTATACGCAATTACATCTTGCTTTAATTGTTCAAAATCCATTCCTAATCGCCTCCTCAGATGAAACCATCCCATATGTAACGACTATATTGGTTAGCAATTCACTTTTGGAATACTATTCTTTACTTCTATTTTCGCATACAATTATATTTTTCAAACATTAAAAAACGCAATGCCTCGTTTATCTTAGAAACGAAACACTGCGTTGATCACAATTTATAGAAAAACATTTAATAAAATTTGGAGCGGGTGAAGAGAATCGAACTCTCGACCAGAGCTTGGAAGGCTCTTGTTTTACCACTAAACTACACCCGCAAATATGAAATAAACATAAGATATTAGAATAACTTATGTAAAGTAGTATAGCATGTAAAAAAAACGGAAGCAAGAATTTTATCGAAAAAAGTCGAAAAAGTGATGAGTAGCTCATCACTTTTTCAATTCTTTATCAATCGCCTTCTTCATACTATCGAAATCAGGGTTTGCAAGATTTCCGTTGACATATACTGAAGGAGCACCTTGAACTTTTAATTTTTGAGCACGATCTGAATCTTTACGTACCTTTTCTTTCATTTCTTTACTGTGTAAATCTTTCTTAAATTGTTCTACATCAACTTTCGGAAGCTTCTCTTTCACAATGTTAAGAAGTAATTCTTCTGTAATCCACTCTTCCGTATCTTTCTTTTGACTTTGATAAATCTCATCATAGAAAGTCCAGAATGAATCTTTATCTTGTTTATAAATTGCTTCACCAGCTGCTGCGCCTAAATCAGAGTCTTTTCCGATGAATGGGAAATTAATAAAGTATAACTGCACTTTACCTTTATCGATATACTCTTCTTTTAATCGTGGTAATACTGTTACATCCCAAGTACGACACGCAGGACATTTGAAGTCTCCAAATTCAACTACCTTAACTGGTGCATCATCTTTCCCTAAAGATTGTTGTGTGGAATAAGCAAACATCTCATTCCCTTTATCTTTTTTGTCATTCATGATGCTATACGCAATTGTTCCAATTACAATCAACACTGCGATAGAAAAAACTATACCAAGAGCCATGAGTTTATTTGATTTCATATACATTCCTCTTTAAATTCATATTCTGTATACAGCATTGTACACAATACACATAATATCAACACTTATATACGTCACGCAATGAACACGCTCACATAAATTACAAAAATACAATATTTGTGACGATATTGTGTCACAATTTGTCACAATTTATTCAAAAAAAGAAGCTCCTATGTAGGAACTTCCTTTAGCTTACTGCTTTTTCACGTGCATTATTTAACATCGATTGCTCTGTTTTTATATCATGACGAATTACTAATTTCTCACTAACTGCTTGCACATACTCATCATGATTGATATAGCCTTCTTTCTCCATCAATCTCAAAACGACATTTCGTCTCTCTACGGCCTTATCATAATTTTGTGCAGGTGAGTAATAAGCAGGTGCTTTTACTACAGCAGCCATCATCGCACTTTCAGCCAGCGTTAATTGACTCACCTTTTTACCGAAGTAAAGGTTTGCCGCTTTTTCAATTCCCCATGCTCCTTCTCCGTAATAAATATTGCTTACATACAATTTTAAAATTTCATCCTTCGTAAATGTACGTTCAATCTTTTTCGTATAGAAAATCTCTTTCCACTTACGAGAAAATGTACGTTCATTCGTTAAAAAAGCATTTTTGGATAACTGTTGTGTAATTGTGCTTCCACCTTGCACAACACCACCAGCTTTTATATTCTCAACAGACGCTCTGACAATCGCTATATAATCTAAACCGTTATGATGATAAAACCTTTTATCTTCTGTCGCAATAAATGCATGTGTTAATGATTCTGGCACCTCTAACTTAGCCGGTACATGTAATTTACTAATATCACTTTGCTCGATCATCACATTTCCAACGAATAATAACGTACAACTTAACAATAATAATAAAATAATGGCTTTATAAAAGAATTTAGTCATTGGATTTAATGCAACTTTTTGATGATAGTTCACCCTAGATAATACTCGTTCTTTCATCTTGAACACCTCTTTTCCACACAGCGTATAACTCTTACTTTAAGAATACCTTGTTGTAAAAAAACATCCCATCGATTTCTCTTACACGTACCTTACATCATTGTAAGGTATAAAAAAGTATTGTATCACAGTCTTTTTTTATCTACTATTCATCTGAAATATTGAATATAGATTATGCTAAACCAATAACAGAGTATACCTTAATCCTATACTTCCCTATTAAAACATCCTATTTTCATTATATCATCTACAAATATATATATTTGTAAGTATCTAGTAATCTAAATGTATACAATATATCATATATTATACAGAACAAACGTTCTCAAAATCAATACTAGCACTATTATTATTTTGACCTTTTTCTTAAACAGTATACAAAAAAGAGTAGTGATTTGATTGTATCTCAAACCAGCTACTCTTTTCTTTACAATCTACCTATTAAATTATACGGCTGCACTTCCCACGTTTCGTATGGAATAAAATGTGTTGCTCTCATCGCATCAAGCGTTCTGGATTTCATATGAGGACGCGTTATGTACTCATCTATGTTCTCTTCATTTAAAGCAACAAATTTAGCCTCTTGTATTTCTTCAGGCTGAATTTGTATTTCACCGCTCACATATGCGACTTTAAAAACAACAGATAAAATATGCATAGAAGCATTATAGTAAACACCTGTAACTCCAAGCGGCTTCACAGTTAAACCCGTCTCCTCAAACATTTCCCTACAAACTGCTTAATCAAGCGCTTCTCCTTCTTCCACCTGTCCACCTGGCAACTCCCACGTATCTGCTCGCCAATGTACTTTAGCCAATAACACTTCACCTGTTTCATTTGTTAAATAGCCTGCTACAGCAACGATATGCTTTGGTGTTTTATGTTCCATATTAAACCTCCTAGAAATAATGATTATTTCATATATCCCTATAAGCATATTCCCTGTCTACAACAAAATACCTTTACTAATTCATCAACTTAATTAACTTCATAAAAAAAGCCCCTATCCGTTAAACGGACAGGGCTTCTATCGTATTATTCTCCTAAGTCTACGTTGTGGTAAACTTGTTGCACATCTTCTAAATCTTCTAATGCATCAACCATTTTTTCAAATTGTACTTGAGCATCTTCAGGAAGTTCTACATCACTTTGTGCAAGCATTGTTAATTCTGCAACTGTGAATTCTTCAACACCAGCATCTTTAAGTGCAGATTGTACGGAATGGAATTGATCAGGTTCAGCATACACGATAACAGAATCTTCTTCTTCTAGAATGTCACGTGCATCAACATCTGCTTCCATTAAAATTTCAAGAACTTCATCTGATGTTTTACCTTCAAGACCGATAACAGCTGTCGCATCAAACATGTAAGCTACAGAACCGTTTACACCCATGTTACCACTGTTTTTGCTAAATGCAGCTCGTACATCTGCTGCAGTACGGTTTACGTTATTTGTAAGTGTATCTACAATTACCATAGATCCGTTTGGTCCGAATCCTTCATAACGAAGCTCATCATAATTTTCTTCTGAACCGCCTTTTGCCTTTTCAACTGCACGATCAATAATTGCTCTTGGTACGTTGTATGTTTTCGCACGTTCTAATACAACTCTAAGCGCTTGGTTTGATTCTGGATCTGGCTCGCCTTGTTTTGCTGCCACATAAATCTCACGTCCAAATTTCGCGTATATACGGCTTGTATTTGCATCTTTTGATGCTTTTTTTTCTTTAATATTATTCCATTTACGACCCATACTTTCCACTCTCTTTCCCATTTTAAATCTACATAAAAATATTAATATGAAATATAATGTGTATTCAACACATTTTTAAAAGAAATATAAAAAGTTCATTTTTGATTCATATTACAGACATAATATAAATTACTATCATTTTGTTCTTTCGACAAGTTATATTATACATGAATTCCTACGTTTATTACGAATTTTAGAATCAGGTAACATAATTTAACAAAAAAGACTCTAACATTTTTGTTAGAGTCTTTTTACATCACCGATTCCCATAATATTTCCTTAATTACTTTCTATTGCTGTATAATTAAAATAGGAAAAAATTTGAAGAAAACATAAGGGGAAGTAATTATGACACATTCAAATGAGAAAAAAGCACATGGTCTTAAAGGGATAGGAGAAAAGCTAAACCCAACTATCTATCAAGTGAGATTCATGAAATTAGATGAACCAATTCAATTTGAATCGTTTCCTGAATTAAAGGAATTACGAGACTGGTTGAGTACTTCAACACAAATGTGGGCGTGCCACTCAACTATGTACAAATACAACAGAGAAGAGTTTGAAAAGAAGTTTTTAGAAATTACAAAATTAACAGTTGATAATGTACTAATATCTACTGGTGGTGCCGGATTTAACTTCATGTCACCGGGGTGGAGAAATTCTCTATAAAATAGAACTAAAAGGATAAAAATGAATATTCGTTTTTATCCTTTTAGTGTTTCGCAATTTACTCCAACTGAACTGTATCGTATGGGCTTTGATAGAGAAAAATTTTTAAAAGTAAATAAGGTGGATCGATTTTTAACGTTCAGTCGTTCAAGCAAACGTTTTATTTTATTGTATGGGTCTTAAATTTCGAAGTTGGCAATCAGTATAGAATATTTTCATTCAGCTTCCGATTATAATATTCTACGTTTACTCACCGCACACTTTTTATGCTTATTTTGTCGCGCGAAGAAAACACAAAAAAACTCTATACAATTAGTATAGAGTTTTTTTGTTACGCCGTTCGTGATACCGATGGTCGGGGTCGAACCGACACTCCCGAAGGAACACGATTTTGAGTCGTGCGCGTCTGCCAATTCCGCCACATCGGCACAAAAGAAAGGCGGCAACCGGATTTGAACCGGTGGTAAAGGTTTTGCAGACCTCTGCCTTACCACTTGGCTATGCCGCCATATTAAATTATATTGGAGCGGAAGACGGGATTCGAACCCGCGACCCCAACCTTGGCAAGGTTGTATTCTACCACTGAACTACTTCCGCAAAAATGGCTGGGCTAGCTGGATTCGAACCAGCGCATGACGGAGTCAAAGTCCGTTGCCTTACCGCTTGGCTATAGCCCACCGAATTCTTACTTAATTATATGTAAGTATCCATTAGATTATTTGTAATTTTAAAAATAAAAATGGGGCGACTGATGGGAATCGAACCCACGAATGCCGGAGCCACAATCCGGTGCGTTAACCACTTCGCCACAACCGCCATGTTGTGTAAATATATTTGGCAGGGGCAGTAGGAATCGAACCCACACTGGAGGTTTTGGAGACCTCAGTTCTACCTTTAAACTATGCCCCTATGTAAATGGTGGAGGGGGGCAGATTCGAACTGCCGAACCCGAAGGAGCGGATTTACAGTCCGCCGCGTTTAGCCACTTCGCTACCCCTCCGAAACTTACATGGTGCCGGCTAGAGGACTTGAACCCCCAACCTACTGATTACAAGTCAGTTGCTCTACCAATTGAGCTAAGCCGGCGTATTTTATTAAAGTAAATGGTGGCTCGGGACGGAATCGAACCGCCGACACGAGGATTTTCAGTCCTCTGCTCTACCGACTGAGCTACCGAGCCTTATTAAAATGGCGGTCCCGACCGGGGTCGAACCGGCGATCTCCTGCGTGACAGGCAGGCATGTTAACCACTACACCACGGGACCATTTGGTTGCGGGGACAGGATTTGAACCTGCGACCTTCGGGTTATGAGCCCGACGAGCTACCGTGCTGCTCCACCCCGCGATGATATTACTTATATATTTTATATGGTGGAGGATGACGGGATCGAACCGCCGACCCCCTGCTTGTAAGGCAGGTGCTCTCCCAGCTGAGCTAATCCTCCAAAGTGGTGACCCGTACGGGATTCGAACCCGTGTTACCGCCGTGAAAGGGCGGTGTCTTAACCACTTGACCAACGGGCCAAAAATTTAAAAACTTTTTCCAAGCTTCCAACCGGGCTTGAACCGGTGACCTCTTCCTTACCATGGAAGTACTCTACCAGCTGAGCTATGGAAGCATAATGGCTCCGCAGGTAGGAATCGAACCTACGACCGATCGGTTAACAGCCGATAGCTCTACCGCTGAGCTACTGCGGAATAATATTGCCTGGCAACGTCCTACTCTCACAGGGACAAGGTCCCAACTACCATCGGCGCTAGAGAGCTTAACTTCCGTGTTCGGTATGGGAACGGGTGTGACCTCTCTGCCATCATTACCAGACATTATTATTTTGAGACAATCATTATTATAACTTATTCACTTTAAAAGTCAACAAGTTTTTTATGTTCTCTCAAAACTAGATAACATTTGCTTCATATTATATGGTTAAGTCCTCGATCTATTAGTATTCGTCAGCTCCACATGTCACCATGCTTCCACCTCGAACCTATCAACCTGATCATCTTTCAGGGATCTTACTAGCTTACGCTATGGGAAATCTCATCTTGAGGGGGGCTTCATGCTTAGATGCTTTCAGCACTTATCCCTTCCGCACATAGCTACCCAGCTATGCCCTTGGCAGAACAACTGGTACACCAGCGGTGCGTCCATCCCGGTCCTCTCGTACTAAGGACAGCTCCTCTCAAATTTCCTACGCCCACGACGGATAGGGACCGAACTGTCTCACGACGTTCTGAACCCAGCTCGCGTACCGCTTTAATGGGCGAACAGCCCAACCCTTGGGACCGACTACAGCCCCAGGATGCGATGAGCCGACATCGAGGTGCCAAACCTCCCCGTCGATGTGGACTCTTGGGGGAGATAAGCCTGTTATCCCCGGGGTAGCTTTTATCCGTTGAGCGATGGCCCTTCCATGCGGAACCACCGGATCACTAAGCCCGACTTTCGTCCCTGCTCGACTTGTAGGTCTCGCAGTCAAGCTCCCTTATGCCTTTGCACTCTACGAATGATTTCCAACCATTC